>JOHN01000073.1 GCA_000719695.1 Streptomyces sp. NRRL F-6131 | reverse complement strand
GGGCGAAGGGGACTGCGGGCGGACTCGGGGGAGGGCGCGGGCATGGGGGAGGGCGAGCGGGGGGACCGCAGGGCCGCCCGGGGCGGCGGTGGGCCGCAGCCGGGGGAGGAGGACCAGGACGACGGGCAGCGCCAGGTAGCCGAACCGGCCGGCGGGGGCGAGCAGGAACGCCAGTGCGAGACCGAGGGCGAGCCGGTCGGCGGCGGCGCGGGCGGCCCGGGGCGGCCGGCGCACCAGGGAGACGGCGACGGCGGATCCGGCGAGCAGCAGCAGACCGACCGCCGTGTACCAGCCGGCCGGGCCGAGGTCGGCGAGCAATCGCCCCGGTAGGGGGCTGCTCGCCGGGGTGGGAAACGCGCCGCGCCCGGTGGGGAAGGCGAACACCTGCTGCACGAGCGGCCCCGGGGAGCGCAGGGCGACCGGCAGGACCAGGACGGCCGTGCCGACGGCGGCGGTCACGCCGGCCCGCAGCGCTGCGCGCCGTCCGGCGGTGGCGGCGAACAGCGCGACGACCACCGCGACCGCCGGCCAGGCCGTCCACTTGAGCGCGCAGGCCAGGGCGAGGGCCCACCCGGAGGCGAACGCCCGGGCCCGGGCCGCGAAGGCCAGGGCGAGGACGCAGAGCCCGGTCATCGGCAGGTCGACCCCGCTGACGCACAGCGGCAGCGCGACCAGCGGCGAGGCGACGAGCGCTGCTACCGGAAGCACCGCGCCGGGCGCCGTCACGGCCACGGGCACGCGAACGCCGGACGTGGACGCGGCCGCAGGCCCGGACCGGGCCGGTCGGACGGCGGTGGCCAGGCAGCCGAGGAACGCGGCGGCGCACCAGAGCCTGGCGTCGCCGGCCAGCCTGGCCGGCCACCCGTCCGCCCCGAACAGGGCGCGGGGCAGCCCGAACAGCGCCATCCCGGGGAGGTAGGGCGTGTACTCGGCGACCGTGCGCGGCTCGGCCAGGTACGGCGTCCCGTGCCGGAGCAGCAACTCGCCCGACCGCTCGATGACGGCGACCTCGCTCTGCCCCTGCCCGCCCACCACCAGGACGAGCAGCGGCACGAGGACCGCACCGAGGAGCGCGACGGCCACCGACCCCGCGCGCGCCCGGCGGCGGGGCAGCGCGAGCACGGCGACCGCCGCCGCCAGGTACCCCGCTGCCGCGCACAGTCCCCAACTCCGGTGCGGCCCCAGTCCGGAGGTGAGCGGGAACGCCCCTGCCCAGCCGGCGGCCAGCGCCCACCCGCCGCACCACAGCGCCCGCCGCCCGCCGGGAGGGCGGGGGACGCGGTGGAGCCGACGGACGCCGACCCCGACGCCGGGGCGCGGCGCGGCACCGGGGCGGGAGCCGGTGCCGCCGCCGGTACCGGTCCCGGTGGCAGGAGCCGGGTGATCGGCGGAGCGGAGAGCGGACGGACGTGGGGTACGGACGCGGTGAATCAGCACCACTTCATTGCAGCGGCGCAGGTCAGCGAGGTCATGACGGTCAGGTCGAGTCCTGTGGTCGGGTTTCCCCTACCACCGGGCGGGCCGACCGGGCGGCCCCCGGCCCCCGCGGGCGGGACGGGTGATGTGGTCGATGGGCACGGCTGCGACGTCCTCCTCGCCGGCGAGCGGTCCGAACAAGGGAATTCGTATCCGATCTGACGTTCGGTGTCCATCGAATTACGCTCGGTGCCGATTGCTCGCTATCGTGGACACCGTGGTGAGGTCCTGGGATGCGGCCGTCGAGCGGGCGCAGGAACGTGTGGGGGCGGCGCCCGGCGTACGGGCGATGGCGGAGGGAGAGGGGCGCGACTTCGCGCTCTGGGACCTCGCGTCGCGCGCCGAGGGCGAGTTGGGCGAGTTGGTCGACCCGGGCGCGATCGGCCCGGCCGAGGAACGCCGACTGCGCGAGCGACTCGGCGAGAGCGGCCGCGAGTGGCCCGGCGGCGAGCTCTACCGGCGCCGCTACTGGCTGCTCGACCGCCGCCTCGACAGCCCTGACGGACCCGGGCCCGCCGCGACCGCCGGGGCCCTGCCGACCGCCGGAATCGTCGGAACCGTCGCCGTGGACAACTGGACCAGGGGGGCGGGCCAGTTGGCCGTCTCCTCGCTCTACCTGCGCCCCTCGGCGCGCGGCCGGGGCCTGGCCGCCGCGGCGCTCGACCACGTCTACCGCGCCGCCACCGCCGAAGGCCTGCCCGGCTACGGGCTGGAGGCGCACTGGGCCTGGCGGCACGCCGTCCACTACTACCTGCGCCGCGGCCTCTGGGTGGTCTCCTGGAAGCACGCCATCGGCTTCACCCGGATGCCCCAACTCCCGCCCCACCGCGTCCAGGAGGACGGCGACCGGCTGGTGCTGCTGGTCGCCGAACGCCCCTCGCGCGACCCGGCCGGCGAGGTCTGGACGCCGCTGCTCACCGCCGGCCGCGAGGGCCGCTGGCTGCGGCTGGACGAGACCGCGGCCTACCGGCAGACCGACGGCTGGGTGCACGGCTACGCCCGCTCGACGATCGCCCTGCACCTCGCGCTCACCGGCCGTCCGCTGGTCCGCGGCCCGCAGTGGTGGGCGGAGGCCTGGCGCTGGTCCGACACCGGCGAGCCGGAGGGGCTCGCCCACCGGATCGAGCAGCTCGGACGGCCCGCCCGCACCGGCCCCCGGACCCCGGCCGCCCCCTGACCCGGCCCACCCCGGACGCTGGGACGGCGGCGCATCCGGCCCGGCGGCGAACCCGGGACCACGGCGCACCCGGGACCACGGCGAACCCGGCACGGCGGCCCGCCGGCCCCACCCTCGAACCCCCGTCCGGCAGCCCCTGGGAGACTCGACGCCATGGCAGAGATCGAGATCGACGGCGGGCCCGCCGACCCCGCCCGGCTGGCCGCCCTGGGCCTGCTCAACTACGGCCACTTCACCACCCTGCGCGCCGAGTCGGGCCGCACCCGCGGCCTCGCGCTCCACCTGGACCGTCTGGTCCGGGACTGCCGCACGGTCTTCGGCGCCGAGCTGGATCCGTCGGAGGTCCGCGCCCGGATCCGCCGGGTGCTGCCCGCCGACGGCGCGCCGGTGATCGTCCGCGTCACCGTGTTCGACCCCGCGCTGGGCCTGGAGCGTCCGGCCGCCCCGGCCACGCCCCGGCTGCTGGTCACCACCCGCCCCGCGCCCACCGCCGCGCCCGGCCCGCTGCGGGTCCGCACCGCCGTGTACCGGCGCGAGCTGCCGGAGGTGAAGCACGTCGGCCTGTTCGGTCTGCTCCACCAGCGCCGGCTGGCCCAACTGGCCGGCTACGACGACGCCTTGCTGCTGGACGAGGCCGGCCGCCTCGCCGAGGGCGCCACCTGGAACCTCGCCCTGTACGACGGCCGCGACCTGGTCCGGCCGGACGCCGCCGCGCTGCCCGGTGTCACCGCCGCCCTGCTCGCCCGCGCCCACCCCGGACCGCAGCGGTGCGAGCCGGTCACCGCGGACGACCTGGGCCGCTTCGTCGCCGCCGTCGCCCTCAACGCGGGCGTCGGCGTCCGGCCGATCGCCGCGATCGACGGCACCTCCTTCGACCCGGCCCATCCGGTCGTCGCGGAGCTGCGCGCCGCCTACGAGGCCCTGCCCGGAGAGCCCGTCTGACGGTCCGGCGGATCCGCCGACCGCGGGAACCCCACCCGCGGGAACGCCACCCCCGGGAACGCCACCCCCGGAAACGCGCCCCCGGGGAAGCCGCCCACGGCCGGCCGCAGCGGACCCCGCCGGCACCGCCGACACCGCCGGCGGCCCGGACGAGGTGCCACCCACAGGCCGGCCGGGGGGATAACCCCACCCCCGGTCCGCCAGCGGCCTGCATGGTTCGCCGCCGCCCGCCTTCCTAGCCTGGAACACGTCGACGACCAGCGACGATCCACGAAGGAAGGCCCCACCATGGCATCCCGCCGTTCCCGCCCCCAGCCCGAGCCGACCGGGCGGTCCGCCGCCCACGCCGCGATCGAGCTGCGCGGCGTCCGGCGCAGCTACGGCCGCGGCGGCGAGACCGTGCACGCGCTGCGCGGCGTCGACCTGGCGCTCGGCCGCGGCACCTTCACCGCCGTGATGGGGCCCTCCGGCTCCGGCAAGAGCACCTTCCTGCAGTGCGCGGCCGGCCTGGACCGCCCGACCGCCGGCGAGGTCTACCTGGGCGGCGAGGAGATCACCCGGCTGAGCGAGAACCGGCTGACCAAGCTGCGCCGCGGCCGGATCGGCTTCGTCTTCCAGTCCTTCAACCTGCTGCCCTCCCTGACGGTGCTGCAGAACGTGCTGCTCCCGCAGCGGCTCGCCGGTGAGCGCCAGGACCGGTCCCGGGCCCGCGAGTTGCTTGCCCAGGTCGGCCTCGGCGAGCACGCCCGCCGGCGGCCCGGGCAGCTGTCCGGCGGCCAGCAGCAGCGGGTCGCCATCGCCCGGGCGCTGATCACGGCGCCCGACGTGGTGTTCGCGGACGAGCCGACCGGCGCGCTGGACACCCGCACCGCGCACGAGGTGCTCGGCCTGATGCGGCACGCGGTGGACACGATGGGCGCGACCGTCGTCATGGTGACCCACGACCCGGTGGCCGCCTCGGTCGCCGACCGGGTGCTGTTCCTGGCCGACGGCGTGCTGGCCGACGAGCTGTACCGGCCGGACCCGAAGACGGTCGCCGACCGGATGGTCGCCCTGACCGCGCGCCCGCTGGGCGTGGCGGCATGAGCAACGGACTGGCCCGCGCCTCGGTGCGCTTCCGCCCCGCCTCCTTCGTCGGCACCTTCGTCGCACTGCTGTTCGCCGCCGCCGTGATCACGGCCTGCGGGACCCTGCTGCAGACCGGCATCACCGCCTCCGTCCCGCCCGGCCGGTACGCGGCCGCCCCCGTCGTGGTCGCCGCCGACCCGGCCGTCAGGATCACCGTCCGGACCGCCGAGGACACCGACACCGAGGAGCAGCCGGTCCCCGAGCGGGCCCGGGTGGACGCGGCGCTGGTGGGCCGGATCGCCGAACGGCCGGGGGTCGCGTCCGCCCGCCCGGACACCGCGTTCCCGCTGCAGGGCGCGATCGGGCCGCTCACCGGGCGGGGCTTCGCCGCGCTCGGCGTCGCCGGCCCGCAGGACGTCCTGGTCGAGGGCCGCGCCCCCGGCGCCGGCGAGATCGTGCTGGACGCCGACACGGCGCGCGCCGCGCACCTCGCCCCGGGCGCCGCCGTGGCACTCACCGCGCCGGGTGGCAGCGCCAGTTACCGGATCTCCGGCCTCGCCGCCGGGCAGTCCGCGGGCCCGACCGCCTGGTTCGCCGACCAGCAGGCCGACCGGCTCTCGGGTCACCCCGGCCGGGTCGACGCGATCGTCGTCCAGCCCCGCGAGGGCGTCACCACCGGGGCCCTCGCGGCCCAGGTGCGGCAGGCCGTGGGCGACGGCCCCGAGGTGCTGACCGGGAAGGGCCGCGGCACCGTCGACCAGCCGGCGATCAACGAGGCCCGGGAGGTGCTGGCCGGGATCGGCGGCTCCTTCGGCGGGGTCGCCACCATGACCGCCGTGTTCGTGGTGGTCTCCACCGTCGCCCTCGCCACCGGGCAGCGCGCCCGTGAGTTCGCCCTGCTGCGCGCCGTCGGTGCCACGCCCCGGCAGATCCGCCGCACCATCGCCACCGAGGCGATGCTGGTCGCCCCGCTCGCTGCCGGACTCGGCATCCTGCCCGGCCTGGGCCTGGCCCGCTGGTGGTTCGACGGGATGGTGGAGCGCGGGGCCGTGCCCGAGGACGTCGAGCTGTCCGTCGGTCCGGTCCCGATGCTCGCCGCGGTCGGGCTGTGCACCCTCGCCGCCCTCGGGGCCGGGTTCTTCGCGGCCCGTGGCCCGGCCCGGATGCGGGCGAGCCAGGCGCTGGGCGCGGCGGCCGTCGAACCGTCCCGGCCGGGGTGGATCCGCACCGCGGTGGGCCTGCTCTTCGCCGCCGGTGGCATCGCGCTCGCCGGGGTCGCCGCCCGGCTGAACGGCGCCGACGCCGCCAACACCGCGCTCGGCGTGGTGATGTGCTTCCTCACGGCGGTCGCCCTGCTCGGTCCGTGGGTGGCCCGTGCCGCGGCCGGGGTGCTCGGTGTGCCGCTGCGGGCCGGCGGCGCGCCGGGTTCGCTGGCGGCCGACAACACCCGGGCGAACGCCCGCCGGCTGGCCTCGGCGATCACGCCGATCGCGATGGTCACCGCCTTCTGCGGCACCCTGCTGTTCATGCAGAGCACCATCCGGCACGAGACCGGTGAGCAGGTGCGCGTCGGCATCACCGCCGACCACGTGCTCGGCTCCACCGGTCCCGGCCTGCCGGCCGGTGCGCCCGCCGCCCCGGCCGGTACCGCCGGCGCCGCCACGTCCGCCCCGGCCAATACGTCCGCCACGTCCGCCACCGCCGGGGTCGTCGAGCAGGCGGCCCGGGTGCCGGGTGTGGACGCGGCCGTCGGGGTGCTGCGCACCGGCGTCCTCTTCCGCAGCGGCGGCGACCTGGACTCGGCCACCGCGCTGGGCGTCTCCGGCGACCTGTCCCGGCTGCCCCGGGTGCTCGACCTCGGGGTGCGGGCCGGTTCGCCGGCCGAACTGGGCCGCTCGGCGGACACCGTGGCGCTGGACGCCGGTCTGGCGGACGCCCTGGGGGTCGGGGTGGGCGAGCACGTCCCTCTCTGGCTCGGCGACGGGACGCCGGTCCGACCGCTGGTGGTCGCCACCTACGAGCGCGGGCTGGGCTTCGGTCAGGTCCTGCTGCCCCGGGCGGCGGTCGCGGAGCACGTCACCGCGGCGTACGACCACCAGGTGCTGGTCGCGGACGCGCCCGGCGCGGACCGGGCGGCCGTCGCCCGGGGGCTGGGGGCGCTCGGAGTCCCGGATCTGACCGTCACCGACCGGGCGGGCTTCGCGGCGCAGGCCGACAAGTCGCAGGAGATGGGTGCCTGGGCGAACACGGTGATGGCCGGCGTGCTGGGCGGCTTCGCCGCCGTCACGGCCGCCAACACCCTGGTCATGACGGTGCTGGACCGGCGGCGCGAGGTGGCGCTGCTCCGGCTCGCCGGGACGACCCGCCGGCAGGTGCGCCACATGATGCGCTGGGAGGCGCTGCTGGTGGCCGCGACCGGTCTGGGCGTCGGTGCGGTGATCGGCTGGGTCACCCTGCTGCCGATCACCCGGGGCATCGCCGGCACCACGCCGTACGTGCCGCCGGGGACGGCGCTGCCGCTGGCCGCGGGGGCGGTGGTGCTCTGTCTGGCCGCGACGGCCCTCCCGGCCCGGGCCCTGCTGCGGTCCGGCCCGATCGCGACGAGCGGCGGGAAGCAGTAGGGCGGCGGACCGGAGCAGCAGCAGGGGGGAGGGGCGGCGGGGCCAGGGGCCGCCCTCGGGACCGGGCCCCGGTCCACCGGCGACGACGGGGGTGTCGCCGGTGGGCCGGGGCCCTTCCGGGTGCTTGGGGCCCGGGGCCGCCACCGCACGCGTCAAGGGGCTCCGCAGCGGGGCGCACGAAGACCGGGCGGGGCGCGAACGGCCGGTGCGCGCGGGGGCGGCGCACCGGCCGTTCGGGTGACAAAGCCGCGCCGAACCGCCGCGAGCGGGTGGTCCTCGGCCCGAAAGCGCTTGCCCCGCACCGACAGTGAGGTGTGATCGGTTACGCTCACGGCCGCGTCCGTCCAGGTGCCGCGTGCCCGGAGCGCTGTCACACCCCACCCACCCCCGCGCCGAGCGCGTTCGGCATGCCCGCCACCCGGCGTGCCCACCCGCCGCGGCGCCCGGCAGAGAGAAGCCGACCGTTGAGCAGTCCCCCCGTGGCCCGCACGCCCCGCCCGCCGTCGTTCCCCCGGGGGCGTTCCTCGGCCCCGTCACCGGCGGGCCCCCCGGCGGTCCGCCTGCCGCGGTTGCTGCTGCGGGCCACCGCGACCGGGGCGGGCGTGCTGGGGCTGGCGCAGGCGGCGCTGGCCGGCAGCTTCCTGAACGGTCACTACGAGGCGCTCCTCGCGCACGAGACGACCGCGACGGCGCTGGGGGGTCTGCTGCTGCTCCAGCTGCCGGTGGCCGCGCTGGTCCGCCGGGGCGGTGGAGCGGCGGGCGTCCGCGGACCGTGGTGGCCGCTCGGGGCCGCGGTGCTGCTGCTGGCCGCGTTCGGGGCGCAGAGCGGCACCGGGTACGAACGGGCGGTCGGCGTGCACGTCACGCTGGGCGTGCTGCTGGTCAGCGGACTGCTGTTCGGCCTGGTCGGCGCGTGGCGGCTGCCGCTCGCGCCGCCGTCCCCGGTGCCGGACGCCGCCCCGGCCGCTCCTGCGGCCACCGAGGACGGTGACGGTGACGGTTCCGGGCGGTTGCCCCGGCCCGCCGGCGGGGACGCCGACGCGGTGGAGGTGACGCCGTGAACCGCCGCCGGTTCCTCGGCGCCGGCGCGGCCCTGCTCGGCGCGGGCGCCGTCGGCGGCCTCGCCCTCCCGGCGACCGCCCGGCTGCTGGCCGAAGCCCGTCCGGGCCGGCTGCTGAGCAGCGAGGTCCCGCTGCCGGAGGCGTTCCAGGTGCCGCTGCCGGTGCCGGCCGTCCTCGCCCCGGTCCGCTCCGACGCCACCGCCGACCACTACGAGATCACCCAGCGGCTGGCCCGGCTGGAGATCCTGCCCGGCCTGCGCACCGAGGCCTGGACGTACGGCGGCAGCTTCCCCGGCCCGACCCTGGTGGCCCGCTCCGGCCGCGCGATGGTCGTCCGGCACCGCAACGAGCTGCCGGTGCCCTCGGTGGTCCACCTGCACGGCGGCCACACCCCGGCGGACAGCGACGGCTATCCGGTCGACCTGCTGCTGCCGGTCGGCTCGTCCGGCGCGGCCACCTCGCCCGGCTCGCCCGGCTCGTCCGGCTCGTCCGGCGACCGTGCCGCCGGGGCCGCCGCCGGTCACGGCTCCGGCCACTCGATGAGCGGCATGGCGGGCATGGCGGGCATGGCGGGTATGGGCGGCATGCCCGGCGCGGACGGTACGGGCGGCGCCGCGGACCTCCTGCGGACCGTCACCGGCGAGCGCACCTACACCTACCCGTGCCAACAGCGCGCCGCCACCCTCTGGTACCACGACCACCGGATGGGCTTCACCGGCCCCGGCGTCTGGCGCGGCCTGGCGGGCTTCCACCTCGTCCGGGACGACGAGGAGGACGCCCTGCCGCTGCCGCGCGGTGAGCGCGAGCTCCCGCTGATGCTCGCCGACCGCTCCTTCGCCGCCGACGGCTCCTTCGCCTACCCCGCCGTGGACGCCGCGCTCGCCGTCCCGGGCGTCACCGACGACTACATGAACGGGGTCCTCGGCGACGTCGTCCTGGTCAACGGCGCCCCCTGGCCGCGCGTCGAGGTGGACCGGGCCCGCTACCGGCTGCGCGTGCTCAACGCCTCCAACGCCAGGCTCTACCGGCTCGAACTCGACCCGCAGCCGTCCGGCGGCGACGCGCTCGTCCAGATCGGCGGCGACGGCGGCCTGCTGGAGGAGCCGATCGCGCACGACGCGGTCGAGATCGCCCCGGCCGAGCGCTTCGACCTCGTGGTCGACTTCTCCCGCTACCCGGCCGGCACCGCCGTCCGGCTGATGAACCGGTTCGGCAGCGGGCGGACCGAGGAGGTCATGCTCTTCGAGGTCTCCTCGCGGCCGGTGAGCGACGACTCGGCCGTCCCCGGGCGGCTCTGCACCCTCGAACGGCTCGACCCCGCGGCCGCCGTCACCACCCGGGTCTTCGGTTTCCGGCGCAGCCGCAACGCGGGCTGGACGATCAACAACCAGCCCTACGAGCCCGGCCGCGCGATCGCCCGGCCGGCGCTCGGCAGCACCGAGCTCTGGCGGTTCTTCTCGGACGTCCACCACCCCGTCCACCTGCACCTGGACGCCTTCCAGGTGTTGTCGCGCAACGGCCACGAACCGGGCCGCTACGACGCGGGCTGGAAGGACACCGTGGACCTGCGGCCGGCCGAGGCGGTGGAGGTGCTGGTGCGGTTCACCGACTACCCGGGGACGTACATGGTGCACTGCCACAACCTGGAGCACGAGGACATGGCGATGATGGCGGACTTCGTGGTGGAGTGACCGCCGCCGCACCCGTTCGGCGGAGCGTGGGCGGGCGACCGGGACGCCCGCCCACCCCGTCGCTCCCGCCCGCCCCGTCGTGCCCGCCCGGCCGGTCGCGGCCGCTCCGCGGCGGCCGCCCGCCGCCCGCCGCCGGGCGCCGACGTGCCGGGCCGCCGCGCCTGCTCTAGCGTCGCGAGGAGGACCCAGCACCGGTCCCGCAGGACGGACGCACCGAGGAGCCGCGCATGACCAGTCCGACCGAACGCCGTCGGCGCGGCCGGGCCGCCCGCGAGCGCGTCCCGCGCTCCGCGCACGGCCCCTGGATCCCCGCCGCCGACCGGCCCGACCCGCTGGACGTCCTGGCCCGGCAGGCCGAGGACCGGCTCGCCGACCTCGGCCCGATCCGCTACGGCCGGATGGCCGAGTCGGCCTTCGCCTTCCTGCGCGGCGCCGCCGCCGTCATGGCCGCCGACCTGGCGGCCGTCCCCGACACCGGCATCACCGTCCAACTCTGCGGAGACGCACACCTGTTGAACTTCGGCGTGTACGCCTCGCCGGAGCGCGCGCTGCTGTTCGACGTCAACGACTTCGACGAGACCTACCCCGGCCCCTTCGAGTGGGACGTCAAACGGCTTGCCGCCAGCGTCGCCGTCGCGGCCCGCGACAACGGCCACGGCAAGGAACACGTCCGCCGGGCCGCGCTCACCGCGGCCACCGGCTACGCCGTCGCCATGCGCCGCCTCGCCGACCTGGGCGAACTCGACGTCTGGTACGCCCGGATCGACACCGCCGACTTCCTCCCGCTGGTCCGCGAACGCCGCCGCAAGCGCCTCGAGGCCAACCTCGACAAGGCCCGCCGCCGCACCAACCTGCAGGCCTTCGGCAAGCTCACCGAGAAGGGCGACGACGGCCGGCGCCGGATCGTCAGCGACCCGCCGCTGATCCAGCCGGTGCCGCCGGACGAGCTGCGCCAGGTCGGCAAGGTCTACGGCGACTACCGCGCCACCCTCGCCGAGGACCGCCGCGTCCTGCTCGACCGCTTCCAACTGGCCGACGTCGCCCGCAAGGTGGTCGGCGTCGGCAGTGTCGGCACCCGCTGCTACATCCTGCTGCTGTTCGGCCGGGACGAGCGCGACCCGCTGTTCCTCCAGCTGAAGGAGGCCGGGCGGTCCGTCCTGGAGGAGCACCTGCCCCTCGCCCGGCCGTCCGCCGAGGCCCCGGTGGTCCACGGCGGTCGCCGCGTCGTCACCGGCCAGCACCTCATGCAGGCCGCCAGCGACATCTTCCTCGGCTGGACCACCGGCCCGGCCGGCCGGCACTACTACGGCCGCCAGTTGCGCGACATGAAGGGCTCCGCCGACGTCGGCGCGATGACCCCCGCCGACCTGCGCCAGTACGCCGACCTCTGCGGCCGCACGCTCGCCCGCGCGCACGCCCGCTCCGGCGACCGGCTCGCCGTCGCCGGCTACCTGGGCCGCTCGGACGCCTTCGCCGAGGCGATCGCCGACTTCGCCGTCCGCTACGCCGACCGGACCGAGGCCGACCACGCCGCGCTGCTGGCGGCGATCGACGACCGCACGGTGGTGGCGCGGCGGGGGGTCTGAGGACAGCGGCCCAGGGCCTTCTCGCAGGACCGGCGCGGTCCGGGATCCCCTCCGCGCATTCCCTCCGGGGAATGGTCCGACGGCCCCGTCCCGGCTACAACTTGGTGTCGTGGACTTTCCCAGCACCCTCCGCGAACGCCGCACCCGCCGCCGTCTCAGCCAGCTCGAACTGGCCGGCCGCGCCGGGACCACCCAGCGCCACCTCAGCTTCATGGAGTCCGGCCGCTCGACACCCGGGCGCGGCATGGTCGTCCGGCTCGCCGAGTCGCTCGACCTGCCGCTGCGCGAGCGCAACGAACTGCTGCTGTCGGCCGGTTACGCCCCCGTGTACGCCGAGTGCCCGCTCGACGGGCCGGAGCTGGCGCCGGTCCGCTCCGCGCTCGGTCACATCCTGGCGGGCCATCTCCCCTACCCCGCCGTGGTGGTGGACCGCAGCGGCGGCATCGTGGCGGCCAACGCCGCGCTCGGGCTGCTCACCGAGGGGGCGGCGCCCGAGCTGCTCGGTGCCGGCGCCAACGCCTACCGGCTCGCCCTGCACCCGGCCGGCCTCGCCCCGCGGATCGTCAACTTCGCCGCGTGGTCCCGGCACATCCTGTCCGCCACCGCCCACCTGGCCGAGCTGCACGCCGAACTGCTCGGCTACGTGCCGCCGTTGGACGAGTCGACGGCCGGCCGGGACCACCTGGGCTTCGCCGTGCCGCTGCACCTGCGCAGCCCGTTCGGTGACCTGCACCTGATGACGACGGTGACCACGTTCGCCACCGCCGTCGACGTCACGCTCGCCGAACTGCGGCTGGAGGCCTTCCTGCCGGTCGACGAGCCGACGGCCGCCGCCCTGCGGGCCTACGCGGAGCAGGAGCCGGGCGATCAGAGCCCCGGGAACTGGTAGTCCGCCGTGATCCGGCCGTCCCCGTCCAGCATCAGCACCTCCACCCCGCCGCCGAGCACCTCGTCCTCGCCGGGCCGCACCAGCACCCAGGTGAACTTGACGGCGTCGCCGACCCGGATCGCCTCGCCCTGCCCGCGGAAGGCGTACTCACCGCCCGCCACGAACTGCTCGTAGCCGCTGGTCACCCGCCGCTCCAGTGCGTCGTGGCCGCGCGCCTCCAACACGGTTTCGGCGAAGCCGAGTTCCGCCGCGCGCTCGCGGATCTCCTCGGGCGGCTGGAGCAGGTGGACGCCGTCCGCCGTCCAGAGCTCCTCGACGGTCCTGCGCCGCTGCTCCGGGTCGGGCTCGTTCCGGAGCGCGACGTAGCGGTCGGCGATCCGCCGGGCGGTTCCGGTGTCGGTCATGTCGTTCCCTCGTTCCCCTCGTGGCTGTCGCTCGACCCCCGTCCTGCGAGCTCCGGTCATGGTCGACAATTCCCGCCGGGGAATGCCGGGCGGCCCGCCGTCCGGCGGGGGCGCGGACCCGCCGAGTGGTGGATTGCGGCGGCCGTGACCCCCGCCGAAGGCCGGTGGTCGGGGGCCGGACGTGCACCAACGGCCCGCGCGGCAACAGGCCCTGATGGCGGGTTTGTTGTCCGTTCATCCATCGGACATGTCTTCGACAAGTTAATTCCCCGTCAGTAACATGGCGATCCGCGTGGCTGTGCGGGCCGCGCCCCCTCCCTGCAACCATTCGCCCCGGCCGCTTCCCGGGCGGTCGTGCGCCCCTGCGCGCCCGCCGTGTCGAGCGAGCCGTCGAAGACCCTTGGTAGAGCCCTGGTGAAGAGTCCCCTCGGTACGGCCGTCCGGCCCGCCCTCGTCTCCCTGCTCCTGCTCGGCGCCGCCGCCTGCGGGCCCACCCCCGACGGGTCGCGGACCGTGTCGGTCGGCGTCGACGCCCCGTCCGCCGTCCCCGTCGCCGCGACCGGCCCGGCGAGTGCCGGGCCGCGGAGCGGTGACGGCGCCGCGAGCGGGACCGTCGGCACGCCGACCGCGCACGCCTCGGCCGCCGCCAAGCCGTCCGGGAAGGCGACCGCCCCCGCCACCGGCGGGCCGTCCGCCGCCGCGCCGACGACCCCGGCCCCGGCCGCCGCCGTACCGTCCCCGGCGATCACCTCCCCGCTGCCGGTCGCCGCCGCCCTGCCCGGCGACCGGACCGTCGCCATCAGCACCCCGTCCACCGACGGCTCCGCCGCCACCCCGGCGACGGCCGCCACCGACCTGCGGCTCACCGCCTACGACCCGGCCGCCGGCACCGCCGTGCTGTCCGCGGGCGCCGCTCCCTCCGCGAACGCCGCCCCCTCCGCCGCCCCGGCGCCGTCCGCCTCCTCGCCCGCCCCCTCCTCCTCGCCGTTCACCCAGGCCGTCCAGGCCGGGCGCCTGCTCGCCAGCCCGCCCACCGAGGCCGCGCCGCAGGGCGCGCTCCTCGCCGTCACCGCCGTCCGCCCCGGCGCGGGCAACACCCTCGCCCTGACCACCCGCCCGGCCACCCTGCCCGAACTGCTCGGCGCCGCCGAGGCCGACGGCACGGTCGCCGTCGACCCCAGGACCATCAAGGTCGTCCCGCTGGTCAAGGACGTCACGGCGACCGTCGGCCGGGACAACGGCACCACCAAGGCCGAGGCCTCCGGCACCCTGGAGGTCGACGCCAAGGCCCCGATCCCGCTGCCGGGCGGCGTCACCGCCGAGGCCTCCGGCGAACTCAGCCTCCACCCCGCCGTCCGCTTCGCCTACCACGGCGCCGGCCCGGGCACCCCGCGCACCGCCTCCATCGGCTTCGACCTCGGCGCCCGCGCCCACTGGAAGGTGACCGGCGACTTCAACCGCGCCACCGCCACCCCGGTCCGCGTCCCGTTCGCCAAGCTCCAGGCCAGCCCGGTGCTGACCGTCGCCGGCCTGCCGGTCGTCGTCAACCTCGGCCTCACCTGCTACCTGGAGGTCGGCGCCGACGGCCAGGTCCACGTCGAGGCCGAACAGGAGGCCACCGGCACCTGGGCCGTGCGCGCCGACTACACCGGCGGCCGCGGCTGGACCTCCTCCGCCGACGCGCCCGACACCAAGGTCTCCCCGGTCCACGTCCGCCTCAACGGCAAGGCCGCCGTCCGCGCCACCCTCGGCACCGAGGTCAGCGTCGGCCTCTACGACGCGGTCGGCGTCGAGGCCACCGTCGCCCCCTACCTCCAGGCCCGCGCCGACGGCTCCCTCGCCGTCGACGTCCCCGGCGGCACGCCCCAGCTCCAGGGCAACTGGGGCCTGCACGGCGGCATCGACCTCACCGGGGCGCTGCTCGCCCACCTCAAGGTCTTCGGCACCCCGCTGATCGAGGGCAGGCTCCCGCTGCCGGCCTTCCACCGCGAATGGCCGCTCCTCACCGGCTCCCTGCCGGCCCCGGCCCCCAAGGGCTGACGGCGGGTCGCCCGCCGTCAGCCGCCCGCCGCCCGCCGATCGCTCCGATCGGCGGGCGGCGGGCGTTGTCAGTGGCCCGTGCCAGGATCGGCCCATGCTGGCGATCACCGTGCGGACGGAAGACGACCGGGACCACCCCCGGCCGAGTGCCGAGGCCCTGGCCGGGCTGGTGCGACGGATCGGGGCGAAGCGCGACCGCTTCCTGGTGGTCGAGCGGATACCCGGCGAGCCCGACGTCTACGTGCAGGTGTGGCACGAGCACGGCGGCGACTACACCTTCGAGCACCGCGACGGCGGCGCCGACCGGCACTTCCAGGTGCTGCTCGACGCCCCCGAACCGGTGATCGCCGCCATGACCGCCTGGGCCCGCCACGACCCGGCCTGGGGCGAGGGCCTCGCCTGGGAGGCCCTCGCCCTGGGGTAGCGCCGGGTCAGCTCATCGACCACACGGTCGGATCGTGCGGCACGGGAGGGGAGAGCACCGGTGGCTGGGGAGCGGCCGAGGTACCGGCCGTCCGGATCACGACGTCCTCGGTGACGCTCGGCTTGGTGCCGGGAGCCGCCGGCCGGGCGCGGACGAACGCGCTCGCCTCGTCCAGCAGGTCGATCGCGGCCCCCGGCAGGGCGTGCCCCGGGAGGTAGCCGTGCGCGAGGCGGACGGCCGCCGCCAACGCCTCGTCGGTGATCACGACTTCGTGGTGGTCGACCAGCCGCTGCCGGGCACTGCGCAGGATCTCCAGGACCTCTGCGGGCTCCGGTTCGGACACCGGTACCGGCTGGACCGTCCGGTCCAGGCCCGAGTCCCGCTCCCACCGCCGGTGGTCGGCGGACGTCGCGGCCGCGACCACGGCGACGCCGGGCAGGTCGAACACCGGCCGGAAGAAGGCCAGCGCCTCGGCCTGCCCCTCCCGGGTGCGCACCACGGAGAGGGCGTTGTCGAGGAACAGCACGACGTCCGTCGACCGGAGGACGTCCTGCACCAGCTCGGCCATCACCTCGGTGAAGCGTCCGTGCTGCCGCGGATCGGTGAAGAGCGCGGTCACGTCCAGCCGGAGCACGGCCCGGCCCCGGAACCGCGAGGGCACCTCCCCACGGGCGACGGCCTGCGCCAGCCCGGCGGCGATGCTGCTCTTCCCCACTCCGGGATCACCCACCAGCAGCGCGACGTTGCGGGTCCGCCGGCTGAGCACTTGGAGGACGCGGTCGATGTCCGCGCGGCGTCCGACGACGTCGGCTGTCTCCCGGCCGAGGTTGCGGGCGAGGTCCAGGAGCATGGTCGTGGCGGCCGGCGGACCCTGGACCTCCTGCGCGGCGAGGAGCAGCAGGACCTCCTCGCGCACCTGATCGATCCGCACACCCACGGAGGAGAGCACCTGGGCGGCGACACTCTCGCCCTCCCGCATGATGCCCAGGAGGATGTGTTCGGTGCCGATGTGGGAGTGGCCGAAGTCCAGTGACTCCCGGAGGGCGAGTTCGAACGTCTTCCTGGCGTCAGCCGATATGGGATGGTGCTCCAGAGCGGTGTGCGGACCGGTGCCGATGATGCTCCGGACCGCGCCACTGACGCCGACGAGGGGGATGCCGAGCCGCACCAGGGCTTCGGCGCCCACTCCCCGGCCCTCGGCGGCGATGGCGAGGAGGAAGTGTTCGGGACGGATATCGGCGTGACCCAGTTCGCGTGCCGTGTCCCTCGCCATGACGGTGATCCGTCTTGCGCGGTCCGTGAACCGTTCAAACCCCACGCCTGCCCCTCTCCAGCACCGCCAGGTCCTTCCGTGCCCTCACCGTGTGCGGATGGGTGGTGCCCAGCACCCGGTCGCGTTCGGCGACGAGTTGCCGCAGCAGGGCCGTAGCCTCCTCCGTGGCGCCCGTCAGGGCGAGGTTGCGGGCCAGCATGTGGCGGGTGCGCAGGGTGTCCTCGTGTTCGCCGCCGAGGACGCGGCTGCGTTCGGCGAGGAGGACCCGGAACACGGCGATGGCCTCCGTGCGGTGGCCGGACTCGCCGAGGTTGACGGCGAGGAACTGGCGGGTGTGCAGGGTTTCCGGGTGTTCCGCGCCGAGCAGCCGGGTGTGGGCGTCGGGGAGCGGCCGCAGCAGGCGGACGGCCTCCGCCGGGTCGCCGGCGCCGCCGACGCAGTGGGCGTGCGAGCGGCGGCAGCGCAGGGTGTCCTCGTGTTCCGGGCCGAGGAGCCGGGTCTGTTCGGCGACGACCTCCCGCAGGGCGGCGGCGGCGCCGGCCCAGTCACCTTCCAGGGCCTGCTGTTCGGCCTCCTCCTGCCGCGTGCGCAGCGCGGGGGCGACCAGGTCGGCGTGGATGCGGTTGTGTCCGAGGGCGGTCAGGCTGGCGTTCTCGGTGGCGCGGCTGAGCGGGACGGGCAGGCCCTCGGCGAGCATGAGGGTGCTGAGGCGCTGGTACAGGTCGTCGACGGTGAGGAACTCGGGGCCGCCGGCGACGCCGTCGCGCAGCAGTCGGATGAGCCGCCCGGAGAAGGCGGTGTGCTCCTCGCCGGGCGGGGAGAGGGCGACCTGGTCGCGCTGGGCGGAGGTCAGCACGTAGGTGCCTGCGACTTCGAGCCGGTTGAGGGTGTCGCCGGGTGTCGCGGCGGCCATGGCATCGGTGACGGCGCGTCCGGAGAAGCAGCAGTCCAGCACGATGATCTTGGTGGTGGCGCGGCTGTTGAGCACGGCGGTGCGCAGCTTGTCGTACTCGATCGCGGTGAAGTCCGGGTCCTCGTACTCGCTCTCGGGCAGTGCGAGGTAGAGGTCGTGGCGCCGCCCGCCGACCAGTCCGTGTCCGGCGAAGTAGACGAGCAGCAGGTCCTCGGCGGCCTTCGCGGCCTCGCGCAGCTGCCGGCCGACCCGGGAGAGGTCGCCGTCGTCGAGCAGGACGGTGCAGTGCTCCTCGGGGACGATGCCGTGGACCGGGTCGGTGAACAGGGCGGCGAGGTCGGTCACGGTGCGCCGGACCGCCGGGAGGTCCGGCAGGTCCGGGTCCGTGTAGGCGCTCGCGCCGACGAGCACGATCCGGGACCGCAGGGGGTCGGGAAGGCGCACCTCAGCCCTGCTCGGGGGCGTCGTCCGCCGGCTCCTCCAGGGCCGCGCGCAGGATCGCCTCGAGGTCTCCGGCGCGCACCCGCTTGGCGTCGACCTCGACCGTCGCTCCGCCCGGCCGACGGATCTTCAGCCGGACGTCGCTGCGCCGGGGCTGGGCGAACCAGGTCCGCAGCGAGGAGGCGAGCACGGACAGGCCGCCGCCGGCGCCCAGGGCGACGGAGACGGTGTCCAGCACCGTCCCCATCGCCCCGGGTTCGGGGGCGTTCCCGGTCAGGCCCACGGCGGCCAGGCCCCGTTCGCCACGGAGCCAGTCGGTCAGCGATTCGGCCTCCGCGACGGTCTCCCCACCGGTCACGGAAATGCGCACGTCCACGGGTGCCCCCCACAAGGCCTGGTGTCGGACGGAGTCGAGGGCGGCCAGTCTACTGATCGCTCCGCGCCGTGCGGGCCGATCCGGATCAGCGTCCCGGGCCGTTCCGGTATCCCGGGCCGATCCGGATCAGCGTTCCGGGGTGAGCAGGTGGAGGGCGGCCGGGACGGCGGTGATGTCGACGGGCAGGGGGGACATCAGCTCGCCGTCGGCGTAGGCGGTGATGCCCGGGGAGGAGATCCGCAGCGAGGGGGTGCGGTGGGTGGTGACCTCGGAGTGGGTGATGTGGGTGCCCTTGAGGAGGGTGGGGAAGAACCGGGCGATGCGGTGCCGGGGCATGGCGTCGACGAGGGTGACGTCGAGCAGGCCGTCGGCGGGGTCGGCGTCGGGGCAGATGAGCATGCCGCCGCCGTAGCTGCTGGTGTTGCCGACGGCGGCGAGGGTGAGGTCGCGGTCGATCTCGGTGCCGTCGGCGAGGGTGACCCGGAAGGGGAGCGGGCGGAGGTTGGCGAACTCCACGGCGATGGCGAGGTGGTAGCGCATCCGGCCGCGCGGCCAGCGCAGCCGGTTGGTGCGGTCGCTGACCAGGGAGTCGAAGCCGCTGGCGAGGACGGAGCCGAACCAGCGGGTGGTGCCGTCGGCGGCGGTGATCCGGCCGAGGTCGACGGTGCGGGTGTGGCCGGCGGCGATCACGTCGGCGGCGGCCTCGGGGGCGTCGCGGGGCAGGCCGTGGGCGCGGGCGTGGTCGTTGCCGGTGCCGGCGGGGACGACGCCGAGCGGGGTGGCGGTGCCGGCGACGGCCTGGAGGGCGAGGTTGATCATGCCGTCGCCGCCGACGACGGCCAGGGCGTCGCAGTCCGGCGAGGCGACCGCGGCGCGGGCGAGCGCGAGGGACTCGTCGGCGCAGCCGCCCGCCCGCGGGTCCACGGTGATGCCGTGGTCGCGCAGGCGGGCGGTGGCGCGGCGGGCGGCCGGTTCGGCGTGGCCGGCCGCGGCCGCGGGGTTGGTGAGGAGAACGACGCGGGCGATGGTTCTCCGGCCGTTCACGGGATCAGCTTGCCCGGGTTGAGGATGCCGGCGGGGTCGAGTTCGGCCTTGACGGCGCGCAGGATGCGCACGCCGAGGTCGCCGATCTCGTCGGCCATCCAGGGGCGGTGGTCGGTGCCGACCGCGTGGTGGTGGGTGATGGTGGCGCCGGAGCGGACGATGGCGTCGCAGGCGGCGCGCTTGGCGGTGGCCCACCGGGTGAGCGGGTCCTCGCCGAGGGCGGCGACGACCGTGAAGTAGAGCGAGGCGCCGGTCGGGTAGACGTGCGAGACGTGGCACAGCACGAGCGCGCCGGGCAGCGCCTCGGTCAGTGCGGTGGTGACGGCGAACCGGAGGGCGTGCAGGTCGCGCCAGCCGGCGGCGGTCTCCAGCGTCTCGCAGAGCGCGCCCGCGTCGAGCAGCGAGTCGCGCAGGTAGGGGGCGTTGAACCGGCCGTGCTCCCAGGCCCGGGCGGGTGCCTCGCCGAGCGAGGTGCCGCCGGCCGCCAGCAGGGTGGCGCGGGTGAGCTGGTGACGGGCGGCGACCTGCTCGGCGGTGCCCTCGAAGACGGTGACGGCGAGGCAGCCGGTGACGGTCGGTTCACCGCCGATCTTCTCGGTCATGGCGAGGTTGATCATGGTCTCTGCCTCGTCGGAGAGCCGGATCACGGTCGGGCCGGTGCCCTGCTGCTCGACGGCGCGCAGCGCGGCCGCGCCGGTGGTGAAGTCGGGGAACGACCAGGCCTCGTAGGCCTTGACGGCGGGCACGGGGTGGATGCGGACCCGGACGGCGGTGATCACGCCGAGGGCGCCCTCGGAGCCGAGGAACAGTTCGCGCAGGTCGGGGCCGGCGGCGGAGGCCGGGGCGCGGCCGAGGTCCAGCGCGCCGGTCGGGGTGATCACCCGCAGGCCGCGGACCATGTCGTCGAACCGCCCGTGGCCGGCCGAGTTCTGCCCGGAGGAGCGGGTGGCCGCGAAGCCGCCGATGGTGGCGAAGCGGAAGCTCTGCGGGTAGTGGCCGAGTTCGAAGCCGTGCTCGGCGAGCAGGGCCTCCGCGGCCGGGCCGGTGAGGCCGGCGCCGAGGAGGGCCTCGCCGGAGGTCTCGTCGAGGTCGAGCAGCTGGTCGAGGCGGCGCAGGTCGAGGGAGACGACGGCGGCGAACGCTCCGCGCTCCGGCTCCAGCCCGCCGACGACGCTGGTGCCGCCGCCGAACGGCACGACGGCGATCCGGCGCTCGGTGCAGACGGCGAGCAGGGCGGCGATCTCGTCCTCGTCGCCGGGCAGCACGACGGCGTCGGGCGCGTCCTGCGGGTCGCGGGAGCGCCGGCGCAGCAGGTCGGGGGTGGACTTGCCGCCGGCCCGGGGGAGGCGGTCGGCGTCGGCGGTGCTGAGGTGGTCCGCGCCGACGACGGCGGTGAGCGCCGCGAGGTCGTCGGGGGTGAGGGCGGACGGCCGCAGGGCGACCTCCGAGGCGTCGGGCCCGGGGGCGGCGTCGCCGGTGACGCCGAGGGCGGCGGCGAGCAGGCCCTTGATGTCGGCGGACAGCTCCTTGGCGAGGGCCGGGTCGCCCCAGGCGTCCCACTTCATCGGGGGGAGCGGCAGGGTGGCCGCACCGGAGGGGGCCGCCGGTGCCGCTTGCTTCTCGGGGGTCATGCGTTACAGTTTTACACATCATGTCAAGTAGTAACGAGCGTAGCCACGAGCCCCAGGAGCGCGGCACCGACGACGCGATCCTCGACGCCGCCGCCGAGCTGATCGTCCAACTCGGCGTCGGGCGAGCCCAGTTGGCCGAGATCGCCCGTCGCGCCGGGGTCAGTCGGCCGACCGTCTACCGGCGCTGGCCGGACGTGCGCGCGGTGATCGGCGCCCTGCTCACCCGCGAGATCGCGGCCACCCGGGACGCCGTCCGGCTCACCGGCACCGACCGGGCCGCGTTCGTCGACGGCGTCGTGGAGGTGGCCGTCCGGCTGCGCGACCACCCGGTGCTCGGCGCGCTGCTGCGCTCCACCGACTCCGACACGCTCTTCGAGTACGTGGTCGACCGCCTCGGCACCAGCCAGCGGGGGCTGCTGGAGGCGCTGCGGGCCGGGATCGTCCAGGGGCAGCAGCACGGCTCGATCCGGGCGGGGGAGCCGGTCGAGCTCGCCGCGATGGTGCTGCTGATCGCCCAGTCCACCGTCCAGTCGCACCGCATGGTGGCTCCGGTGCTGCCCGAGGCGGCCTGGCGGCGGGAGCTCGCCCGGGCCCTCGACGGGTACCTCGCGCCGTAACCGCCCGCCGTGACCGCCCGCCGTAACCGCCCGCCGTAACCGCTCGCCGTCCCCGCGCCCGCCCCGTACCGCCCGCGCCGTTCCCGCTCCGCCCGCAGACCGACCGCCACGGAGGCCGCAGATGCCCACCACCGCCGGGCCCTTCGCCGGGACCACCCGACTCACCGCCCGCCGCCGGGAGTTGGAGCTCGGCACGCTCGCCGACCGCCCGCTGGTCGACCTGCTGGTGATCGGCGGCGGCGTCACCGGCGCCGGCGTCGCCCTGGACGCCGCCGCCCGCGGGCTCTGCGTGGCCCTGGTCGAGTCGCGCGACCTCGCCTTCGGCACCAGCCGGTGGAGCTCCAAGCTCGTCCACGGCGGACTGCGCTACCTCGCCTCCGGGCGGATCGGGGTGGCCCGGGAGAGCGCCGTCGAGCGCGGCGTGCTGATGTCCCGCACGGCCCCGCACCTGGTCCGGCCGCTGCCCCAACTCGTCCCGCTGCTCGACGGGTTGTTCCGGCCCGGGCAGGCCGCGCTGGTCCGGGTCGGCTTCCACGCCGGTGACGCGCTGCGACTGAGCGCCGGCACGCCGGGCGGCCTGCTGCCCCGGGTCCGCCGGGTGGGCGCCGACCGGGCCCGCGCCCTGGTGCCGGGCCTGCGCGGCACCGGCCTGTCCGGCGCGCTGGTCGCGCACGACGGCCAACTCGTCGACGACGCGCGGCTCGTGGTGGCGCTGGCCCGTACGGCGGCGCAGTACGGGGCGTCCGTGCTCACCCGGGTGCGCGCCGAGGAGGTCACCGGGACGGGCGCCCGGCTGGTCGACGCGCTCACCGGCGCGTCGTTCACCCTGCACGCCCGCGCCGTCGTCAACGCCACCGGCGTCTGGGCGGGCGAGGTGGACCCGTCCATCCGGCTGCGGCCCAGCCGGGGCACCCACCTGGTGGTGGACGCGGCCGCGCTCGGCCGCCCGCTCGCCGCGCTCACCGTGCCGGTGCCCGGCTCCACCAGCCGGTTCGTCTTCGCGCTGCCGCAGCAGCTGGGCCGGGTCTCGATCGGGCTCACCGACGAGGACGCGCCCGGCCCGGTCCCCGACGAGCCGCAGCCCACCGAGGCCGAGCTGGCCTTCCTCCTCGACACCGTGAACGGCGCCCTGGAGACGGCGCTGACCAGGGCCGACGTGCGCGGGGCGTACGCGGGGCTGCGGCCGCTGATCGACACCGGCGACGGCGCCACCGCCGACATCTCCCGCCGGCACGCCGTCCTGGAGTCGCCGAACGGCGTGATCACCGTCGTCGGCGGCAAGCTCACCACCTACCGCCGGATGGCCGAGGACGCCGTGGACACCGCCGTCCGGCTGCGCGAGCTGCCCGCCCGCGCCTGCTGGACGGCGCGGCTGCCGCTGGTCGGCGCGCCCGGCCACCGGGACAGCCGCCCCGCGCCGGAGGGCGAGGTCGCGGCCTCGCTGCTCGCCCGGCACGGCGGCGCGGCCCGCGAGGTCCTGGCCGTGGGCGAGGAGCACCTGGGCGCCGGCTACGGGGCGCAGGTCGTGGCGGGCATCGACGTCAGCCGCGCCGAGATCGCGTACGCGCTGACCCACGAGGGCGCGCTGGACGTCGAGGACGTGCTGCACCGGCGCACCCGGATCGGCCTCGTCCCGGCGGACGCCGACCGCGCCCGCCCGGCCGTCGAGGCGATCGCGGCCGACCTTCCCTGAGCGGGCGGGCCGTGGCTCAGTGCCCGGTCCGCTCCGTCATCGGCCGTACGTCGCCGCCGAGTTCCAGCGTGCAGCTGAGCGGCCGCTCCGCCGTCCCGGTCCGCTCCAGCCGGACGGCCAGCGGCAGCGGGGGCTCCTCGGCCAGCTGCGCGGCGAGCGTCAGCGGGTACACCCCGTGCCCGTGGACCCGGTGGAACGCCACCTCCTTGCCGTCCACCAGCACCTCGGTCTCGGTGATCCACCCGGACCGGACGTTCACCGTGACGGAGTGCTCGCCCCGGTCGAGATGAAAGCTGTGCCGTTGGCGCATGGGACCTCCAGAACGGCCCTCCGGGAACAGTCCCCGAATCCTGGTCAGCGTACGTCGCGGATCGGAAGACCGCGACCGGCGCCACCAGCACCTCCTGGGCGAACGACCGTGTCGCCGCCCAGGCGAAGGGGGACACCAAGCAGGAGTGGGCCGTCGAGCGTCCGCTACGGCCGGCTGGGTGGCAAGCAGCGCTCGGCCGAGGCCCAGGACGGCGACATCCTGATGGGTGCCCGCCTCTACAGCCCGGCCCTCGGCCGCTTCCTGCAGATCGACCCGATGCCGGGTGGCAACGCCGGCACCTACGACTTCCGCCGGTCGGCGCCCACCTCGTGCACCATCCCGAACTCCTTCGCTCCGGGAACACGTGTGCGCGCGGCGGTCGGTGCAGGTTCCGCGGCCCGTGCAGCTCCGACCACCACGTGCACGTCGACTACTTCGACTCCGACGGGCAGCCGGCGCGGACCGGGCACTTCAGGTGGAAGGATCAGCAGAAGCAGCGGAAGGCGCCGAAGCCCAAGGGGCGGCAGGGCAGGAGGAGGTGACCATGTCGGTTGTTCAGGACTCGGTGGGGCTGTTGATCAAGTCCCTGGAGCGACACGCGTCCGTCATGGCCGGTACCGATCCGGATCCGGTGGACGCGGTGAGCGCCGAGGAGGCCGTGCGTGCGGCTGCCAGGGCCTATGCCATGGCGGTCATGGAGCACAACGGGTGGGGACACCCGTTCAACGACCTCTTCGCCACGGACGACGGCGACGGGCCCGAGGAGACGGAGCCGGAGGAGACGGAGCCGGAGGCCGCCGACGTGGTCCGGCTCAGCGTCGAAGGGCGCTGGGACTTCTACGTCGACGACCCGGCCGCCTGGTCGGCCTTCGTCGAGGCCCGGATGGCCGAACTGGGCCTGCCGGACTGTGCCCCGGACCTCACCGATCCCGCCTACGCCCTCAGCCAGCTCGTCGCCCACGACGACCTCGGCCGAAGGCTCGTCGGGCACGGACTCCGCGACGGCGGTAGCGAGGTGTTCACCGGGAGGATCGAACAGACCCTCGCGGAGGAGGGCGAGTAGGTCCAGGAGGTAGGACCCGAGAACGCCGGTGCCGGGGGTGGGTCACCACTCACCCCCGGCGCCGGCGTTCTGTCACACCAGGCGGCCGCCGCCGTCGATGTGGAGGATGGTGCCGGTGACGAAGGGACTGGTCATGGCGAACCGGACGGCGCCGACGAGGTCGGCGACGGTGCCGGTGCGGCGGGCGGGGTTGCGTTCGGCGACGGAGCGGAGGAAGGCGGCCTTGTCGGTGCCCAGTCGGTCCCAGGCACCGGTGTCGACGATGCCGGGGGAGACGGCGTTGACGCGGACCGGGGCGATCTCGACGGCGAGGGCCTGGACGAGGAAGGCGAGCGCGCCGTTGGTGGTGGCCATCACGGTGCGGGCGGGGGCGGGGCGCCAGGCGGCGACGCCGGAGAAGAAGGTGAAGGAGGCGCCGTCCGGGGTGTCGGTGGCGGCCTGCGGGGCGAGGTGCTTGGCGAGCAGCAGCGGGCCGTAGACCTTGGCGGCGAACGCCCGGTGGACGTCGGCGAGGCGGAGTTCGGCGAGCGGGCCGTTGGCGGGCAGGGCGGCGGTGGAGACCAGGTGGTCGAAGCGGCCGGTGGTGGCGGCGAGGGCGGCGACGGACTCCTCGTCGGTGAGGTCGACGGGGACGACCCGCGCGGGGCCGGACAGTTCGCCGGCCGTCCACTCCAGCTTGCGCGGGTCGGGGCCGGCGAGGATCAGTTCGGCTCCGGCGGCGGAGGCGGCGTGGGCGAGGGCGCGGCCGGTGCGGGAGCCGGCGCCGACCACGACGACGCGGCGGGAGGCGAGGGGGAGAGTGCTGTCGGTCATGGGTCAAGGCTGCGTCGACCAGCGGTGATGCGTCCAAGGCTTGTTTTCGAAGGAATCCATAAACTGGCTGCATGGCCACGCTCCGACAGTTCGAGTACCTGGTGACCGTCGTCGACACCGGGTCGTTCACCCGTGCCGCCGAGGCGCTGCACGTCACCCAGCCGGCGCTCTCGCACCAGGTCCGGGCGCTGGAGAGGGCCGTCGGCGGCGCGCTGCTGGAACGGCTGCCCCGGGCGGTGCGGCTGACGCCGATGGGGCGGGCGGTGCTGCCGCACGCGCGGGCGGCGCTGGCGGACGCCGAGCGGCTGCGGGCGGCCGCCCGGCAGGCGTCCGGACTGGCGGGCGGGGAGCTGGAGTTGGCGACGGTGTACTCGGTGAGCCTGGGCATCCTGCCGCCGGTGCTGCGGGCCTGGCGGGCCGCGCATCCGGGGGTGCGGATCCGGCTGCGGGAGTTCGCGCACACCGAGGAGCTGCGGGCGGCGATGGCGGCCGGTCAGGCGGACGTGGCGGTGGGGACGCCGCCGGCGGACTGGGACGGGCCGATCCGGGAGCTGGGGGTGGAGGAGTTCGTGCTGGTGCTCCCGGCGGACGGTGAGGAGGACCCGGCGGTGCCGGAGCGGGTGCCGCTCGCGACGCTGGCCGGGCGGGACTGGGTGCACTACGCGCCCGGCAACGGCCTGGCCGACCTGCTGGACGCGGCCTGCGCGGAGGCCGGGTTCCGGCCCCGGGCGGCGGTGCGCACCGAGCAGACGGCGGCGGCGCCCCTGCTCGCGGCGGCCGGTCTGGGGCCGGCGCTGGTGCCGGCGAACATCGTGCCGACCGGCTTCGACGGGCTGGTGCGCCGACCGGAGCCGCCGGTGCGGCGGCCGCTGGTGGCGTACACCCGGACCCGGCCGGACGCGTTGACGGCGGCGTTCGTGGAGGTGCTGGCCGGGCGGGCCCGGCTGTTGCCGGATCATGTGGCCGCGCTGCTGGCCGGATCCGGGGATGTGCCCGCCGACGGATTCTCGTGATCTC
Source organism: Streptomyces sp. NRRL F-6131 (assembly GCA_000719695.1). Lineage (GTDB taxonomy): Bacteria > Actinomycetota > Actinomycetes > Streptomycetales > Streptomycetaceae > Kitasatospora. The sequence continues at coordinate 35,948 of JOHN01000073.1, read as the reverse complement.
TACAGTGCTGTAGATTCGTCGACAGGGAGAGCAACCGAGGAGGGCAATCGTGGGAGTTTCGCTGGCCAAGGGCGGCAACGTTTCGCTGACCAAGGAGGCGCCGGGCCTGACGGCCGTCATCGTCGGACTCGGCTGGGACGTCCGCACCACCACCGGCGCCGACTACGACCTGGACGCGAGCGCGCTGCTCTGCACCGCGCTCGGCAAGGTGGTCTCGGACCAGCACTTCGTCTTCTTCAACAACCTGCGCAGCCCGGACGGTTCGGTCGAGCACAGCGGCGACAACCTGACCGGCGGCGGCGACGGCGACGACGAGCAGATCAAGGTCGACCTGGCGGGCGTCCCGGCCGACGTGGCCAAGGTGGTGTTCCCGGTGTCGATCTACGACGCCGACGCCCGGTTCCAGAACTTCGGCCAGGTGCGCAACGCCTTCATCCGGATCGTCAACCAGGCCAACGGCCAGGAGATCGCGCGCTACGACCTCTCCGAGGACGCCTCCACCGAGACGGCGATGGTCTTCGGCGAGCTGTACCGCAACGGCGCCGAGTGGAAGTTCCGGGCGATCGGCCAGGGGTACGCCTCCGGCCTGCGCGGCATCGCCACCGACTACGGCGTCAACGTCTGATCCGGAGCACCGGGGTACCGGGGTACCGGAGCACCGGGGTACCGGGGCGCCGGAACGCCAAAGCACCGGAGCACCGGGGCACCACGAGCGGGCCACCGGGCGGTCGACTGAGCGGGTCAACGCCCGGTGGCCGACCGGTGCTTCGCCACCCCCGCGGTCAACCGCCGTCCACCGGGGGCGGGTTCGGCGTGCGCTGCATCGCCAGGCCGCCGAATCCGCCGGTGGCGCCCAGCTGGTCGCGCCACCACGCGACCATCCCCGGCCCGTCGATGGCCGACCAGTCCGGTGCCCCGGTGACCTGCGCCCGCCCGAGCCGGCGGCTGAGGTCCACCAGGGCCCGCCCCGCCGCGCCGCGTTCGCGGTCGTAGCCGGGCAGCAGGTCGGCCCAGTCGTCCGCCGCCCGCCAGGCGTCCTCGAAGGCGCAGGCGTCCTGGAGCGCCTTGGCCGCGCCGCTGGTGGTGTGCGGGCGGACGAGCGTCGCGGCGTCCCCGGCGAGCAGCAGGCGCCCGGCGGTGCGGCGGGGGGTCTCCAGGTCGTGGATCGGCTGGAGCAGGATCCGTTCGACGGGGGTCAGGTTCACCACGCCCGCCCAGTACGGCGGCAGGACGCGCTCGGCGAGCGCGGCCAGCTCGCCGCGGTGGGCGGTGTCGAGCGCGCCGACCGCGAAGCCGAGCGGGTCGGTGCCCCCGGCGGGTCGCAGCCAGCCGGGCACGGGGGCGTAGAAGACCCAGTTCACCAGCGTCGAGCCGGGCGTCAGTCCCGGGATCCGGTAGAGCACGACCTGGCCGCCGGGGTAGCAGGCGGTGATCACCTCCTCCTCGGGCCAGCGGGCCGCGCCGCCCGGCAGCCGGTCGAGCAGCCGGGCGTCGAAGCTGCCGCGCCAGGCGACGTACCCGGCGTACTCGGCCAGGGCCTCCGGGCAGACCGCGGTGCGCACCACCGAGCGGTGGCCGTCGGCGCCGACCACCAGGTCGAACGGTTCCCGCCCGCCGGCCGCCGTCTCCACCCAGGCCGGCTCGGCGAGGTCGGTGCCGCCGACCGCCGTGACGGCCGTCCCGGGGCGGAACTCCACGCTCTCCGGGGCGCGTTCGCGCAGGCCCTGCCAGAGCACGCCCCAGTGGAAGGAGTGCATCGCCAGCGGCTGCACCCACAGCACGCGTCCGCGCGGGCTGCCCGCCGGGTCCCTGGCCACCCAGTGTCGGGTGGTGAGCGGGTGGTGACGGATGCCGTCGTCGAGGTGGCCGGCCAGGACCAGCTCGTCGTAGCGGTCCAGCAGGACGCACAGGCCCACCCCGCGGTCCTCCAACCGGCCGGGGCTGCGCTCCAGCACGGTGACCCGCTCGGCGCCGCCCCGGGCCGCGGCCCGTGCGAACGCGCTCCCCGCGATGCTGCCGCCGACCACGGCGACCGATCCACCCCGCACGACCGTTCCCCCTCCTCGCCGGGGCTCCCGCGGCCCCTGGTGTCGTCCCGTCGACCATACGCCGTGGGCTGACGCTCCGTCAGTGGGGGCCGGTCGGTCGGTGCCGGGCGGCGGCGCGGGCGCGCACCCCCGGGGGATCGGCGGTGCTCCGGCGGTGATCCGGCAGTGTTTCCTGCATCACTTATGCAACTGGTTGCATAGCGGTCACCGCCTCACCTACCGTGTGGTAGCCACCCGGCCACGCCCACCGGCCCCCCGGCCACGCCCGCCCCACCACCCGCTCCGCCCGCCCGCCAGGAGACGCCGCGATGACGACGACCGCCAGCACCCCGCCGCCCTACCCGCACCTGCTGCGCCCGCTCGACCTCGGCTTCACCACCCTCCCCAACCGCGTGATCATGGGCTCCATGCACGTCGGCCTGGAGGAGGCCCCCGACGGCTTCGAGCGGATGGCCGCCTTCTACGCCGAGCGCGCCCGCGGCGGCGTCGGCCTGATCGTCACCGGCGGCATCGCCCCCAACGAGGCCGGCCGCCCCTGGGACGGCGGCGCCATGCTCACCACCGGGGCGGAGGCCGACAAGCACCGCGTGGTCACCGACGCCGTGCACGCCGCCGGCGGCCGGATCGCGCTGCAGATCCTGCACTTCGGCCGCTACGCCTACCACCCCGGCCTGGTCGCCCCCAGCGCCGTGCAGGCCCCGATCAGCCCGTTCCCGCCGCGCGCCCTCACCGCCGACGAGGTCGAGGCGACCATCGACGACTTCGCCCGCTGCGCCGAACTCGCCCGGCGGGCCGGCTACGACGGCGTCGAGATCATGGGCTCCGAGGGCTACCTGGTCAACGAGTTCATCGCCGCCGCCACCAACCACCGCGAGGACGAGTGGGGCGGCTCCTACGAGAACCGGATGCGCTTCCCCGTCGAGATCGTCCGGCGGGTCCGCGAGCGGGTCGGCCCGGACTTCATCCTGGTCTACCGGCTCTCCATGCTCGACCTCGTCCCCGGCGGCTCCACCCTCGACGAGGTGATCCGGCTCGCCAAGGCCGTCGAGGAGGCCGGCGCCACCATCATCAACACCGGCATCGGCTGGCACGAGGCGCGCATCCCCACCATCGCCACCTCGGTGCCGCGCGGCGCCTACGCCTGGGTGACCAAGCGGGTGATGGGCTCGGTGTCCGTCCCGCTGGTCACCACCAACCGGATCAACACCCCCGAGCTGGCCGAGCGGCTGCTCGCCGACGGCTACGCCGACCTGGTCTCGCTCGCCCGCCCGCTGCTCGCCGACCCCGACTTCGTCGCCAAGGCCGCCGAGGGCCGCCCCGAGGCCGTCAACACCTGCATCGGCTGCAACCAGGCCTGCCTCGACCACACCTTCAGCGGGAAGATCACCTCCTGCCTGGTCAACCCGCGCGCCTGCCACGAGACCGAGCTGGTGCTCTCGCCGACCCGGCTGACCAAGCGGATCGGCGTGGTCGGCGCCGGACCGGCCGGCCTCGCCTTCGCCGTCACCGCCGCCGAGCGCGGCCACCGGGTCACCCTGTTCGACGCGGCCGACACCGTCGGCGGGCAGCTCGACATCGCCCGCCGGATCCCCGGCAAGGAGGAGTTCGCCGAGACCCTCCGGTACTACCGCCACCGGCTCGACACCCTCGGGGTGGAGCTGCGGCTGGGCACCTGGGTGGAGGCGGACGCGCTCGCCGCCGAGGGCTTCGACGAGGTGGTGCTCGCCACCGGTGTCACCCCGCGCCTGCCCGCCGACCTGCCGGGCGTCGACCACCCCAGCGTCCTCGGCTACCTCGACGTGCTGCGCGACGGCGCGGCCGTCGGCGAGCGCGTGGCGATCCTGGGCGCGGGCGGCATCGGCTTCGACGTCGCGGAGTTCCTCACCGACGCGGGCGACGCGGCGAGCCTCGACCCGGCCGTGCACCAGCGGCACTGGGGCATCGACCCGGAGTACCGGGAGCGCGGCGGCCTCGCGCGCCCGGAGCGACCGACGCCGCCGCGCCGCGTCCACCTGCTCCAGCGCAGGACGAGCAAGGTCGGCGCCGGGCTCGGCAAGACCACCGGCTGGATCCACCGCACCGAGCTCAAGCACCGCGGCGTCACCATGGTCGCCGGCGCGAGCTACGACCGGATCGACGACGCGGGCCTGCACTTCACCCTGGACGGCGAGCCGCAGCTGCTGCCCGTCGACACCGTGGTGCTGTGCACCGGCCAGGAGCCGCGCCGCGACCTCGACGCGGCCCTGCGCGCCCTCGGCGTCACCCCGCACCTCATCGGCGGCGCCGACGTGGCGGCCGAACTCGACGCCAAGCGCGCCATCAAGCAGGGCACCGAGCTCGCCGCCGCGCTCTGACCCGCCACCGCCGCACCCCAACACCCCAGCACCCCAGCACCCCAGCACCGCCGCACGACCGCACGACCGCACCGGCCCCGGGCACCGACCGCCCCGGGGCCGGTGCGGTGCGGCCGCGTTCCGGCGATCAGCGGGCGACCCCGGCGACGGACCCTAGGATCGAGCCATGTCGCTGCCGCACGCCATCCTCACCGCCCTGCTGGAGAAGCCGTCCTCGGGCCTGGAGCTGACCCGGCGGTTCGACAAGTCGATCGGCTTCTTCTGGTCCGCCACCCACCAGCAGATCTACCGCGAACTGGGCCGGCTGGAGACCACCGGGCTGATCCGGGCGCTCCCGCAGGCCGGCCCGGTGCGCGGGCAGAAGAAGGAGTACGAGGTGCTGCCTGCCGGCCGCGCCGAACTGGCGCGCTGGACGGCCGCCGCCGAGGAGCCCCGGCCGATCCGCGACCCGCTGCTGCTGCGGCTGCGGGCCGCCGCGGTGGTCGGCACGGCCGGGCTCGACGCCGAGCTGCGCCGTCACCTCGCCCTGCACCGGGCGCAGTTGGCCCACTACGAGGCGATCGAGCGCCGGGACTTCCCGCCGGGGGAGGAGGCCGGGGCCGAGCCGCTCCAGCACGCCGTGCTGCGGGCCGGCATCGGCCTGGAGTCCTTCTGGGTGCGGTGGCTCGCGGAGACCGTCGACACCCTGCCGCCCGCCCCGGCCGAGGAGCCCGCGGACCCCTCCTGACCTGCGGTTCCGCGCTCCGGGCGGGCGGTCATCGGGGGCCGGTGGGACACTGGACGCCTGTCCCTGCCCGACCTCATCGATCGGGGGCCCGCATGTCCCTCCCGAGGCCTCTCCTCGCGCTCACCGCGGCGGCCGTGACCACCGTGCTCACCCTGGGCACCGCCCAGCTCGCCACCGGATCGGCGCCGGCACCCGCGGCCGCGCCCGCGGGCGCACCCGCCGTCCGGGTCGCCCCGGCGGCGCAGCTGCCGACCGACGACCAGCTCCGGTCCGCCCTGCTGGCCGCCGCCGAACTCGGCCCCGACTTCACCGAGGTCCCGGCGGACGCCGGCGCCTCGCCCGAGGCCGGCGCGTCCCCGGTGGCCGGCTGCGACGCCCTGCGCGCCCTGCTGAACCGGAACCAGGCCCGCGGCGCCGCGCAGAGCCCCCACCAGGAGGTCCAGTTCGACGGCCCGGGCGGCAATCCGATGATCACCGAGTCCCTCACCGCCGAGGAACCGGACCGGCTGGCCGCCGACTTCGCCACCGTCGGCGCCGCCTTCGCCGACTGCCACAGCATCACGTTCAACGACGACACCGGCCAGGCCGTGACCTTCTCGGTCACCCCGGTCGCCCTCGGCGACCGCCCGGAGGCGCCGGCCGTCCGCCTCGACGGCACCCTCGCCGGAATCCAGCTCAACGGCTACCTGGGCATCGAGCGCCTCAACGACGTCGCCCTCGCGTTCGGCTACTTCCAACGCGACTCCGGCGACTCCCGACTCGCCTCGCTCTACTACCGCGCCGCCGTCGCCAAGGCCGAACGCACCCTCGGCGTCCAGGCCGGCGCCACCACCGCCCCGGCCACCACCGCCCCGGCCACCACCGCCCCCGGCACCGCCGTCTGACGCCGTCGCCCTGACGTGATCCGACACCGTCCGGTGGGCGGCCCCGCCGCCCGGGGCCGCCCACCGGGCTCAGCGGATCACCGCACCGACCACTGCTGGAAGGCGCTCTCGTTGCACGGCCACATGTGCACGTCGCGCCGGGCGCCGGTCGTCGCGTACCAGTCCTCCAGGCACAGGCCGGTCGCCCGGTTCTTGATGACGACCGTGCCCGGGCCGTGCGGGGCGAGGTCCCAGCGCTGGGTGTCGGCACCGGAACAGCGGCGCTGGACGATGCTGCTGTACGCGTTGAGCGTGACCGGTTCGAGACAGAGACCGGACTTCTGCACCCGCAGCTCGCTCGCCCCGTCGGCGGCGGTGTCCGTCCAGAACCGCTGGTTCGAGTCGTTCTTGCAGTCGAACTCCTGCAGCAGCGCGCCCTCGGCGGTGGAGGCGCCCCGGATGTCGAGGCACTTGCCCTGGAGGACGTTGACGTAACCGTGCAACACCGGGGCCGCCTGGGCGGGAGCGGCCAGCACGGACGCGGCGGCGAGCACGGTGCCGGCGACGACACCGGAGCGGACGACGGACTGACGGGTGAATCGCATGATCGGGTTCACTCCTGACCTCCAGATCTCCTGGACTCCAGATCCCCTGGACTCCTGAACTCCTGAACTCCCTGGTCGGGGGCCTCCCCGGGCGCCCCCGACGGCCAGTCTCGGTCGTCGCTCAGGTCGGTCCCAAGACCCTTCGGGTTCCATCGAATTCGGACGCGCATTGTCCGCGGCGTGCCACGATCCGGTCAGAGCCGGGCAACGTCGGCGACCCGTGTCAGCAGGACGCATACGGTGGGTACGAGCCCGCAGCGGGGCCGGGAGCGGATCGGGGCGGAAGCCCGATCGGGGGACGCGACCGGGCACCACCTCCGCTCCACGCCGGGGAAGCCGACGGAAGGGACAGGATTGCTGCGTATCCACTTCACCCACGACGACCTGACCAGGGTACGGATCGCGCGGGCCCCCGACCCGCTCGCGGAGACCGTACTGAGCCTGTCGCTGGTGCAGACCCGCGACGTGGGCGGCGTGGCGTTGGAGGGGTGGCGCAGCAGGACCCGCAAACGGCTGCGCCCCGAACTGCGGGTGTTGTTCGACCTGGCCACCGCGGCCGGCGCGACCGAGGCCCCGGAAGCGTTCCTGCACGCCGGCACCGACAGCCTGGCGAACAGCCTCGACCACACCTGGTCCCTGCCCCGGCAGCTGTGGTCGGCCGACCTGGGCGCCCTGGAGTACCTGCGCCCGGGGGCGCCCCGCTGGATCCGGGACCTGCACCGGGGCGACCGCGAGTGGCGCGGCCTGGTCCACCGCCGGCTCAGCGAGTACCACGCCTTCGCGGTCGCCCCGTACTGGTCGCAACTGCTGGCCGCCGCGCACCTGGAGCGCACCGGGCGGGCGCTGGTCGCGGCCGACACCGGGCTGGACGGCCTGCTCGGCTCGCTGCACCCCGACATCCGCTGGGAGTCGCCGGTGCTGTCGCTGCCCTGCCCGGTCGACGCCGACGTGCCGCTGCGCGGGACCGGCATCGTGCTGGTGCCCACCTTCTTCTGGCCCGAGCCGCTCGCCCTCACCGACAACCGCGGCCCCGACCACCCGCTCGTCCTGCACTACCCGCTGACCCGCGACCTGGCCACCTACCGCACGGTCTGGGCGTCGGCCGCCGCGGAGGAACCGGACGGCGCGACCGTCCTGCGCTCCGCCGGCCTGCTCACCACCGAACGCACCGGCCCCGGCGTCCGCCACACCCTCACCCCCCTCGGCCAGGCCCTCCTCGACGACCGCCCCTGACACCCCGTCGCCCGGCCCCGGCTCGCCCGGCCGGGGCCGGGCGACGGGGCGCGGACGTCGGCCGACCCGGTACGGCCGCGCGTCCGCGCCGTGCCCGTCCCGGTGCCCGTGCCCGTGGTCAGCGCAGGTGCAGGCCCAGGCCGGTGGTGCCCGGGCGCTCCAGGCCCTCGCGCAGGCGCATGTCCGTGCGCCCGTAGTCGCCGCCGTCCAGGCGGCGGAACGGCACCGGCTGCTCGGTGAACAGGCCGTCCAGCCGTCGCCCGTACGCCTCGGCGGCGGCCGCGAACTCCTCCTCCGGCAGGCTCGCGGACCCGTAGACGGCGAAGGGCTCCAGCGCCGCCATGCCGGTGAACCAGAACACCCCGTGCTGCAGGGGGAACAGCAGGTCCGCGAGCGGTCCGTGCGCGCCCCGGTCGGAGAAGGCCGACTCGCGGGCGCCGACGCTCACCGCGAGCAGGGCGCGCTTGCCGCCGAGCGCGCCCTCGCTGTACGGCGGGGGGACGTCGGGGCCGTGGGCGAAGCCGAAGGTGAGCACCCGGTCGATCCAGCCCTTGAGGACGGCCGGTACCGAGAACCACCAGAGCGGGAACTGGAGGACCACCGCGTCCGCCCAGCGCAGCTTCTCCTGCTCCTCGGCGAGGTCCGCCGCGAGCCGTCCCGCGCGGGTGGCCCCGCCCTGGGCGGCGAGCACCTCCAGCCGGGTGTCCGCCGGGTGGTCGGGGAAGTCGTCGGCGTCGATCGCGGCGTGCCACTTCATCGCGTACAGGTCGGAGACCCGCACCTCGTGCCCGGCGGCGCGCAGCCGGTCGACGGCGAAGTCGGCGAGTGCGGCGGTGAGCGAGCGCGGCTCGGGGTGGGCGGTGACGATCAGGACGCGCTGGGGCCGCTGCTGCGGGGCGTGGGTGTTCATGGCTCCACCCTCGCGCGGGCCGCCGACGGCAGCCAGGTCCCTCCGGTTCCGGCGGACTCGCGATCCTGGTCATGCGAGGGCCACCCATACTGGAGCGCATGGAGACCTCCGCCGCCGCCCGTCCCCCCGGCACCGCCCGTTCCGTCGACCGAAGGCCCGCGCTGGGGGAGTTCCTCCGCGCCCGGCGCGGCCGGGTCGCGCCCGAGCTGGTGGGTCTGACGGGTGGTGGCCGTCGGCGGGTGCGCGGGCTGCGGCGGGAGGAGCTCGCGCAGTTGGCCGGGATCAGTGTCGACTACTACGTCCGGTTGGAACAGGGGCGCTCCACCCAGCCGTCCACCGAGGTGCTGGAGGCGCTGGCCCGCACCCTGGGGCTGTCCGAGGCCGAGCGGCGCCACCTGGACACGCTGGCCGGGGCCCGTCGGCTCCCGCTGCCCGCACCGCGGGTGAGTCCGCTGCTGCGCGGTCTGCTGGACGCCCTCGGCGCGGGGATGCCCGCGTTCGTCACCGACCACCGGCTCGACGTGGTGGCCGCGAACCGACTGGGCGCCGAACTCATCGGCGGGCTCGGCGACATGGGTGGACCGGGCGACGGCGGCGGGCCGGGCGACAGCGGCGGCTCCGGCGGCTCCGGCGACCGGGGCGGCTCCGGCGACCCGGCCGTGCCGGCCGCTCGCCGGGACCGCAATCAGGCGCGCTTCCTGTTCCGGGACGCCGCCGCCCGCACCGTCCACCCCGAGTGGGCGGACCGGGCCGCCGAGGCCGTCGGCCAGCTCCGGGTGGCGGCCGGCATCTGGCCGGACGACGCGGAGCTGGCCGGTCTGATCGCCGAACTCTCCGACGCGAGCGCGGAGTTCCGCCGGATCTGGGACTCCGGGGAGGTGGTGATGTGCGCGGCCGGCCGCAAGCGCCTGCACCACGCCGTCACCGGCACCCTCACCCTGGACTTCGAGGCCCTGCACGTGCCCGCCGCGCCGGGCGAGACCGGTCTGGTGATGCACGTCTTCTCCCCGGGGACGGACGACCGGGCCGCGCTCGCCCTCGCCCGCCTCGCCGGCGGTCCGCCGACGGAGGCCGCGGAAGCCGTGACGCGGGAAGCCGTGACGCGCGAAGAGGTGACGGCCTGACCGGCGTATTCCGAAAAGGATCAATGGGCCGCCGGGGATTCGCCGGCCGAAAGCCGCCCGGGCGTCGCGCGGGTGGATCCATCGGGTCGGGATCCGGCCGCCGTGGTGAATCCCGTGAATCGATCACGACTTGATCCGTGTCCTGGTTCCGGTCCCCGTCCGCACGATCGGAACGGGGCTTTCCGGTGTGGCGCCCGGGTCGGGCGATGCGCGGCGCGGCGCACCTGTCGTGTGACATCGGACGATGCCGGACGGGCTCCGCGGCGCCGCCCGACCCGATGTCCCGGGCCCGCCGCCGACCGCCGGACCGGGGCCGGAGTCGGCCGCCCGGAACCCGCCCAGTTTCGGCCAGATGTCGTAAACCGTGCACCATGGTGGATGTCTGAGATTTATCGTAGCCTCGGCACGCTCGCACCTCGGTACGCCGGGCTGGGGGTCGGCCGGCGCCCCGCGGGAGGGAGCATTGCAGAACAGGCACAAACGGGGGCATCGGAGCTGTGCCCAATTCGCCGGGCCGGTGTGCGCATCTCATGCCCAGCCATCGCTGGATGCGGGGGATTCCGGGCCGAAAGCCTGCCCGTAAGGGCGGACTTCGTGGTCCGAGACTCGACGATGAACTGCCGCGACGGATAGCCCTGTACCGTCGCGTCGCGCTCGTCGCACATTTTGCGATCGAATCTGCGAGATCGATTCCGGACGTGTCCGCGGTCCCGTGCGATGCCGTCATCAGTCGTGCACAGAAGGGGGAATGTAGAATGCTCAGAGTAGGCTACTTACACACCCGGTGCGACATTCTGGAAAGAGGGATCGGCGGTACGGGATCCCCGAAATGAGCGGGGTCCCGCGTCGTGATCGCGACGCGTCCGGCATCCTCTCGGGGCTGTACCGGCACCGGGGAGCCAGCCTGCTGCACCGCCAGGCCGAGCAGGACAGTGAACGCCTCGTCGCCGCGATGCCCGTCCCGGACCCCTTCGACCTCGACCAGCTGGTGGGGAACCTCGCGGCGGCCAGCGGCCGGCAGATCGTGCTGCGACCGATCCCGGCCCATCTGACCGGACTCGACGGGGCCTGCGGCCTGCTGGTCAGGCACGACACCCGTCCGGTCGACCTGATCCTCCACCGTGCGGGTCGGTCCCCTTCCCACGAAGTCGAGTTGAAGGTCCATCAGCTGGTGCACCTGTGGGCCGGGGACAGCACCGGACTGGTCGGCTCGCCCGACCTCCTGCGGACGCGCGGGGTGACGCCGGACGGCGCGCTCCCGGTGGCGCGGTCCCTGAAGCGCGACGCGTTCATCGAGCTGCGCGCCGACCACGTGGCGCGGCTCATCGGCCGCCGGCACGAGCGGGGCTGCGCCGGGGGAGCCGACGGCCGGGCCTCCTCCGGTGCCGCGGCCGATCCCCCCGGTCGCGCGCCCCGGCAGCCCCCGGCGGGACGGGTCACACCGGGCGCCCGTTCTCGTCATCGGCCAAGATCTCCGCCATCGTCCCACTGATGAAGTCCCTGAGCTGGTCCCAGGATTCCTTCGGCAGGTCCTGGCCGGCGCCGCGCGCGACCATCACGGTGAACCTGTTGCGCACGGCCCGGGTGGAGAGGATCAGCGCGTCGACCTCCGGGTCGTCCTGCCGGAAGTAGACCGGCGGCACGTCGAGCGCGAGCGCCAGGGCGTCCAGTGCCTCCTCCGGAGGCTCGGCCACCTCACCGGCCCGCAGGGCCTGGACCAGTGCCTCGCTGAGCGCGGTGGAGTCGCTCCGGCGGTTCCCTTCGGCCGCGAGGTGCGCGTCCGAGGGCGCGACCCCGCCGTAGACCTCGGTCCGCAGCGACTCCAACTTCCGTGCCACCCGGGCGCCGTCGTCCGTCGGCGGCTCCGCCGGCCCGTCGGGCTGCCCGAAGGAGCGCCGCTGGGCGGCGAGCAGCGCGGTGCGGGTGACGCCGTAGGCGGCGGCCAGGGCCGTCACCGCCCGGTCGGACAGCGGTCGCTTGCCCTGTTCGGCGGCCCGGACCGGCATGGGGGACGCGGTGTTGGTGTGGCGCGCGGTGTCCGCCTGGGTCATTCCGGCGTCGCACCGCAGGTCGGCGAGGTTCGGCGGTTCGGCCCGCGGAAAGAGCTCGTCCAGGTCGGTGTCCAGGAATGCGGCGATCGCCGGCAATCGCTCCGGCGGGGGAGCGGCCAGGCCGTTCTCCCAGCGATAGACGGCGTTCACTTTCACATGAAGCCCCGCTGCCAGAACGGTCTGCGACATTCCTTTGACGACGCGGATGTTGCGCAACTTATTTCCGTCGAACAAGCGGTCGGGCACGGGCATTCTCCACTGGACGGGGTCTGAAAGAATGATAGTGCCCGAGCAGCGGAAGATCCCGACATCCGGGACATCGGCATGAGCTCGTGACCGGCGGCGGAGTGCCGTCCCTCGTCGACGGTGCCGTCCGGCCCGCACTCCGGGTGTCTGATTTCTCCCATTGCGTTGGCTTTTCATGGTCTTTGCCGCACACCCTTGGCTGATGCCGGATCACCCGCAGGTGATCCAGGAGCTTGACCGGATCGCTGGAAGTAGATAAATTCTCCCTCAAGTGATCGAGGGGGCGGGAGCTCGAGAGCGCTCCTTTCCTGCTCTCCGGCATGTCGTGTCCGCGTCGTCATCGCCCCGCTGCTCCGCCGTGCGGACCCGCACCATCGGTCCGGCCGCCCCCGCGGAATGCCCCGCGCGAATTTCCGTGCGCATTTCCGTGCGCATTTCCGCGGGCAGGTCGCGCAGGTCCGTAGGTCAAGGTCCGCACAACAAGGTCCGTACGCAGGTCCGTGCCGCTCCGCTCCGAATCCCCGATCGCGCCCGCCCGATCATCCGTGTGTTCGCGCATTCGTGCACTTCTTTTCACGACGTCACAGGAGGCGATCCGTCATGCCCACGATCTCCGTCGGAAACTCGCAGATCCACTACACCGTGACCGGCGAGGGGCCGGCCCTGGTCCTGGTGCACGGCGTGGGCAAGGGTGGCCAGGTCACCTTCGGCCACCTCGTCGAGGACTTCGCCCGCCGCAACACCGTCGTCGTCCCCGAGCTGTCCGGCAGCGAGACCGCGACGGACGACGGCACCCCGCTGACCGTCGAGCAGCTCGCCGACGAGGTCGCCGCCGTGATCGAGCACGCCGGCCTCGGTCCGGTGGACCTGGTCGGCTTCTCGCTCGGCGGGGCCGTCGTCGCCGCGACCGCCGCGCTCCACCCGGAGCTGGTGCGCCGTCTGGTCCCGATCGGCGGCCTGGTCAAGTCGGACCTCTACATCGAGAACCTGATCGGCCTGACGCTCAGTCAGAAGCACGACGCCAAGGCCTTCGGCCGGGTGCTCAGCACCACCGCCTTCAGCCCGCGCTACATCCGCAGCCGGCCCAGCCTGAGCGACGTCGAGAACCTCGGCTCCGAGCTGAGCCCCTCCGACGGCCGCATCCGCCAGCTGGAGCTGCTCGTCCGGGTGGACATCCGCGACGTGGTCGGCAAGGTCCGGGCCGAGACCCTCGTGCTGGCCCCGTACCCGGACGCCGCCGTGCCCGCCGAGCACTCCCGCGAGCTGGCCGCCGCGATCCCCGGCGCCGGCTACACCGAGATCGACAGCGGCCACATGGTGATCTTCGAGAAGCCGGTCGAACTCGTGAAGCTCATCCAGGACTTCATCCACCAGGCCTGACCCCCGCCGCACCGCGCCCGACCACCCGCCCCGCCGTTCGGGGCGAGCACTCCGCAGCGACTCCAGGAGGAACCATGGCCAAGATCCTGCTCGCCGTCAGCAGTCACGAGACCTTGGGGGACACCGGCAACCGGACGGGCTACAGCGTCTCCGAGGCGGCCCACCCCTACAACGTCTTCGTCGGCGCCGGCCACGAGGTCGACTTCGTCTCCGTGCGCGGCGGCGAGCCGCCGGCCGTCGTCTTCGACGGCGAGGAGAACGACCCGGAGATCGTCGGCTTCCTGGCCGACGAGACCGTCAAGGCCAAGCTGGTGACGACCCGCCGGGCGGCCGACGTCGACCCCGCCGAGTACGCCGCGATCTTCTACGTCGGCGGCCACGGCGCCATGTGGGACTTCCCCGACTCCCCGGACCTGGCCCGCATCGCCATGGACATCCACGGCCGCGGCGGCGTGGTCTCCGCCGTCTGCCACGGCCCGGCCGCGCTGGTCAACCTGCGCCTGCCGGACGGCACCCCGCTCGTCCGCGGCAAGCGCGTCGCCTCCTTCAGCAACGAGGAGGAGGAGTCGCTCGGCCTGGTCGAGGTCATGCCCTTCCTCCTGGAGGACCGGCTGAAGGAGGCCGGGGCGCTGCACGCCAAGGCCCCGATGTACCAGGCCCACACCGAGAGCGACGGCCGGGTCGTCACCGGGCAGAACCCCGCCTCCGCCGCCCCCGTGGCACGGCTCGTCGTCGCCGAGCTCGCCAAGGCCGCCGGCACCCGCTGACCCGGCCCCGCCGACCGGCCCCCGCCGTCACCGGACGGCCCGCCGGTCCGGGCCCCGCCGAAAATCCCACCGCAGACGGCCCGGCACGCCCCGCCGCGGCCCGGCCCCAGGAGGCAGACATGTACGGCTTGATCCAGGTCGCGGGCATCATCGACCAGTCCGAGGCCGACCTCGTCATCGAGGAGGGCGCCGACTGGCTCGGCTTCGCCCTGCGCCTTCCCGCCAAGAACGAGGATCTCTCCGAGGCCGACGCCGCGGCCATCGTCAAGGCGATCCAGCCCGGCAACAAGGGCGTCATCATCACCTACCTGACCGACGCCGAGGAGATCGCCGCCTTCTGCGCCGAGATCGGCGTCGGCGCGATCCAGCTGCACGGCGACGTCGCACCGGCCGAACTGCGCCGGCTGCGCACCCTCGCCCCCGACCTGTACGTCCTCAAGAGCCTCGTGGTGAAGACGGACAACATCGAGGAGCTGCGCGGCATCGTCGAGACCTCCGCCGAGTGGGTCGACATGTTCATCACCGACAGCTTCAACCCGGCCACCGGCGCCAAGGGCGCGACCGGCCTGACCCACGACTGGTCCGTCAGCGCCGAGCTCGTCCGGATCTCCCCCAAGCCCCTGATGATGGCCGGCGGCCTCACCCCGGAGAACGTCGCGGCCGCCATCGAGGCCGTCCGCCCCGCCGCCGTGGACGCGCACACCGGCCTGGAGGACCCGGCCACCCGGCGCAAGGACCGGCAGAAGGTGCGCACCTTCGTCCAGGAGGCCCGGGCCGCCTTCGCCCGGGTCGCCGCGGAGGACGGACGGAGCGCGTCCTGATGACCACCCGGACCGAACCGCTGCGGGGCGTCACCCGGGTGACCCACCTGCTGCCGCAGACCGACCGGCTGCGCGCCCTGCACACGATCGTCCGCGACCGCGAGGCCCGGCGGGAGGACTTCGTCGGCTCCGCCGGCCGGATCGTCCGCGGACTCCTCGACGCCGCGCTGGACCTGCTGCCCTACGAGCCCCACGACGTCCGCACCCCGGTCGGACGGACCTACCACGGGCTGGTGCCGGCCACCCCGGTCTACGGCGTCTCCGTCGCCCGGGCCGGCGACAGCATGGAGGCCGAGCTGAGGGTGATGGCGCCGGAGACCCGGCTGGGCAAGATCCTGATCCAGCGGGACAAGGTCACCAAGCTCCCCCGGCTGTACTACGCGGCGCTGCCCGCCGGCATCGACCGCGGCCACGTGCTGCTCCTCGACCCGATGCTCGCCACCGGCGGCACCGCGCTGGCCGCGATCGGCGTGCTGCGCGACCACGGCGTGCCCGAGGAGCACATCCTCTTCGTCAACCTGCTCTCCGCCCCGGAGGGGATCAAGGCCGTCCACGACCGCCACCCCGGGGTGCGGATCGTGACCTCCTCCATCGAGGAGCGCCTCAACGAGAACGCGTTCATGCTGCCCGGCATCGGGGACTTCGGCGACCGCTACTTCGGGACCGACGTCCCGGCGTGACCGCCCGCCCCGCCGCCCGACCGTGACCGCCCCCGCCGGAGCGCGCGGGGCTCCGGACCCCCGGACCCCGCCGCTCCGGCCCGCCGCGCCCGCCGCCGGGTCCACCCGACTCCACCCTCCGCCGAGTCCACCCACTCCACCCGCCACCGACCTGAGGAGCACCCCCGTGTCCACCGCCGACACCCCTTCGCCGACGGAGCCGACCAGGATCTCGATCGTTTACTACTCGGGCACCGGCAACGTCCACAAACTCGCCCTGGCCGCCGCGGAGGCCGCCGAGAAGGCCGGCGCCGTCGTCCGGCTGCGCCGGGTCCCCGAGTACGTCGAGGGCTCCCTGGCCCCCGAGTTCACCGAGTGGACCGAGGCCTGGCGGGAGAACGCCGCCGCGATCGCGGCCGTCCCCACCGCCGACGTCGACGACCTCGCCTGGGCCGATGTCATCCTGCTCGGCGGCCCCGGCCGGTTCGGCATGATCGCCGCCCCGCTCAAGCACTTCATCGAACTCGCCTGGCCGCTCAACGCCCGCGGCGGCCTCCAGGGCAAGGTGATGGCCTCGTTCACCTCGACCGGCGCCCCGCACGGCGGCCAGGAGGCCACGATCCTCTCGCTCAACGCCGTCTTCTACCACTGGGGCGGAGTCATCGTGCCGCCCGGCGTCACCGACGAGATCATGACGGCGCCCAGCAACGGCAACCCCTACGGCGTCAGTTCCGTCTCCGGCCGGCAGGCGGTGCCGGGCCGGCTCGCGGAGAACGTCACCGAGGACAACCTCGCCGCACTCGCCCACCAGACCCGCCGCATGCTCGACGTCGCCGACGCGCTGCGCCGGGGCCGGGCCGCCGCCGCCCGGTGATCCGCCCACCACCGGGCCCACCCGCACATCCGCACACCCAGGGGGACTCAGATGACAGCCGACGCGTCGGGCCGCAGCCCGGCCGACAGTCCGTTACTGCCCGAACTGCTCCTGCGCACCGCCGCCGAACGCCCGGACGACCCGGCGGTGATCAGCGGTGACGACCACCTGACCTTCGCCGAACTGGTCCGGAGGAGCCGGGCGCTGGCCGGGCACCTGCGCGGCCTCGGCGTGACCGCGGACCAGTGCGTGGGGCTGTTCGTCGAGCCCTCGCCCGAGGTGCTGACCGGGGTCTGGGCGATCCTCTTCGCCGGCGGCGCCTATCTGCCGCTCGCCCCGGAGTACCCGGAGGAGCGCCTGCGCTACATGATCGAGCACTCGGGCGTGCGGGTGATCGTCGCCCAGGGCCGGCTCGTCGAGCGGCTGACCGCGCTGGCCCCCGCCGGCACCGTGGTCGTCCGGGTCGAGGACGAGCACCCGCCGGCCCCCGCCGTCCTCCCCGACCCGGCGCCGGACTCGCTGGCCTACGTCATCTACACCTCGGGCAGCACCGGCAGGCCCAAGGGCGTCATGATCGAGCACCGGAGCATCGCCCACCAGATGCTCTGGCTGCGGGCGGCGCACGGCATCGACCGCACCCGGCGGGTCCTGCAGAAGACGCCGATCAGCTTCGACGCCGCCCAGTGGGAGATCCTCGCGCCGGCCGTCGGCGCCGTCGCCGTGGTGGGCGGACCGGGCATCCACCGGGACGCCGAACGGCTGGTGGAGGCGATCGACGCGCACGCCGTGACGACCGTCCAGTGCGTGCCGACCCTGCTCCAGGCGCTCCTGGAGACCGAGGGCTTCGCCGCCTGCGACACGCTGGAGCAGGTCTTCACCGGCGGTGAGGCGCTGTCCCGCTCCCTGGCCCGCACCCACCTGGAGACCCTGCCGGGGTGCGAGCTGGTCAACCTCTACGGGCCGACCGAGTGCACCATCAACTCCTCGTCGTTCACGGTGTCCAAGTCCTCCGTCGGCGACGGCCCCAACGCGATCTCCATCGGCGCCCCGGTCGACGCCACCGAGTACCACGTCCTCGACCGGGACGGCCGCGAGCTGGCCGTGGGCGAGATCGGCGAGCTGTTCATCGGCGGGATCCAGGTCGCCCGCGGCTACCTGCACCGGCCCGACCTGACCGAACAGCGCTTCACCGACAACCCGTTCGGCGCCGGGCGGCTCTTCCGGACCGGCGACCTCGCCTACTGGAACGCCGACGGCACCGTCCAGTTCACCGGCCGCGCCGACAACCAGGTCAAGCTGCGCGGCTTCCGGGTGGAGCTCGACGAGATCCGGCTCGCCATCGAGACCCACGACTGGGTCCGGCACGCGGCCGTGCTGGTCAAGGACGACCCGCGGACGGGCTTCCAGAACCTGATCGCCTGCGTCGAACTCGACCCGAGGGAAGCCGCCCTGATGGATCAGGGCAGCCACGGCGCACACCACCAGTCCAAGGAGAGCAAGCTCCAGGTCAAGGCCCAGCTCTCCAACCCGGGCGTGCGGCCCGCCGCCGAACTCGCCGGCCTCCCCGCCCTCGACCTGCCCGGCCGCACCGCCACCCCGGCCCAGCGCGCGCTCGCCTTCGCCCGCAAGACCTACCGCTTCTACGAGGGCGACGCCCCCGTCTCGGAGGCCGACCTGCTGGCGCTGCTGGCCCGCCGCCCCGCCGCCGGGCGCGCCCGGCCGCTCGCCGAGCTGGACACCGGGGTGCTGGGCGCCGTCCTGCGCAACCTCGGGCAGCACCTGAGCCCGGAGCGGCTGCTCCCCAAGTACGCCTACGCCTCGCCCGGTTCGCTCTACGCGACCCAGGTGTACCTGGAGATCACCGGCTTCCCCGACGTCCCCGCGGGCGTGTACTACCACCACCCGATCGACCACCGACTGGTCCGCGTCGCCGGGCCGCGGGCGGCCGGGAGCCCCCGGATCCGGATGCACTTCCTCGGCCGGCGCGGCGCCATCGAGCCCGTTTACAAGAAGAACATCAGGGAGGTCCTGGAGATCGAGGCCGGCCACATCGTCGGACTCCTGGAGGAGGTCCTGCCGGCGTACGGGCTCGACATCGCGGCCGCCCCGTTCAGCCCGGAGGTCAAGGCCGCCCTGCGGGTCGCCGACCAGGACCACTACCTCGGCAGCTTCGACTGGGTGACCCACCGGGGCCCGCGCACCGACCGGGACGCGGACCGGGACGCGGACCGGGACGTCGACCTGTACGTCCAGGTGCACCCCGGCAAGGGCGTCGACCTCCCCGCCGGGCAGTACCTCCACGAGGACGGCCGGCTGCGCCCGGTCTCGCCGGACCTGGTCCTGCGCAAGCAGGTCATCGCGATCAACCAGGCGGTCTACGGCCGGGCGGCCTTCGGCATCTCGGTGGTCAGCCGCAGCCCGCAGGAGTGGCGGCGCTACGTCGACCTCGGCCGCGTCCTCCAACGCCTGTCGATGAACGACCTCGACCTGGGCTTCATGTCCTCCGGCTACAGCTCGCGGAGCGGCGACGACCTGCCCTCGGCCCGGCGGATCGACGGCATCCTGCGCGGGATCGGCCGGCCCGTCGGCGCCTCGTACTTCTTCGTCGGCGGCCGGGTGAGCCGGGAGCAGCGGCGGCACGAGGGCATGCGGGAGGACGCCGTCCACATGCGCGGGCCCGCCGAGCTGATTCGCGACGACCTCGTCAACTACCTGCCGGACTACATGATCCCGAACAAGGTGGTGGTGCTCGACGCGCTGCCGACCACCGCCAACGGCAAGATCGACCTCAAGGCACTGGCCGCCTCGGACCGGCTGGACGCGGGGGCGGCCGACCGTCCCTTCGTGGCCCCGCGGGACGAGACCGAACGCCGGGTGGCGGCGCTGTGGAAGGAGGCGATGAAGCAGGAGAGCGTCTCCGTGCAGGACGACTTCTTCGCCTGCGGCGGCAACTCCCTGCTCGCGGTCGCCCTGATCAACCGGATCAACCGGACCTTCGGCGCCGCCCTGCCGCTGGAGGTGATCTTCACCTCGCCGACCGTGGAGGGCCTGGCCCGCCGGCTCTCCGGCGGGCCGACGGGTGCCACCTCTGCCACCTCCCGGCTGGTGCCGCTGACCCGGGCGGGTTCCCCGGCGCCGGACGCCCGCCCCGTCATCTGCTGGCCGGGCCTGGGCGGTTACCCGATGAACCTGCGGCTGCTGGCCGAACGGCTGGGCACCGACCGGCCGTTCCTCGGGGTGCAGGCGCACGGCATCAACCGGGGCGAGGTGCCCTACCCGACGATCCGGGAGATGGCGGCCGAGGACGTCCGGGCGATCCGGGAGGTCCAGCCCCAGGGCCCGTACACGCTGTGGGGCTACTCCTTCGGCGCCCGGGTCGCCTTCGAGACCGCGTACCAGCTGGAGCGGTCCGGCCAGAGCGTCGACCACGTCTTCCTGATCGCTCCCGGCTCGCCCAAGGTCCGCACCACCGGCACCCGCCCCGAGGAACGGGTCGCCGACTACCGCAGCCGGGCCTACGTGGCGATCCTCCTGTCGGTCTTCACGGGCACGATCGGCGGCCCGCTGCTGGAGCGCTGCCTCGCGGCGGCCGTGGACGACGAGAGCTTCGCCGGCTTCGTCGGCGAGCACCTCCCGCACCTCGACGCCGAGTTGGTGCGCCGGATCGTCCGGGTCGTCGGGACGACCTTCGAGTTCAGCTACACCTTCCGCGAGCTGCGGGAGCGCCGGATCTCCGCGCCCATCACCGTCTTCAAGGCGCGGGAGGACGAGTACTCCTTCCTCGACGGCAGCACCGGCTACTCCGCGGAGCCGCCGACCGTCGTCGAGCTGAAGGCCGACCACTACTCCCTGCTCAGGGCCCCGGACGTCGACGAGCTCGTGACGGCCGTCCACCGGCGCCTGCACCTGCGGAAGGACACCGTGATGCCGCACGTCAACATCAAGCACTTCCCGATGGAACTCAGCGACGCCCAGCAGGCCGAGCTGTTCTCGGCGGTGACCAAGGCGATCACCGAGGCCTTCGGCTGCGACGAGGGTGTGGTGTCGATCGCGGTCGAGTCGATCGCCGAGGAGCAGTGGACCGAGAAGGTCTACATCCCGGAGATCGTCAACCGCCGGGACATCCTCGGCAAGGTGCCCGACTACCGCCCCGACGCGCTCTGAGGGGGCGGCCGTGACCCCCACGACCGCTCCCGCCCACCGGGCCGTCCCGCTCGCGGTGAGCCCCGAGGTGGCCGACGCGCTCCACGAGGGCCGCCCGGTGGTGGCGCTGGAGTCCAACGTCATCACCCACGGGCTGCGGTACCCGGACAACGCCGCGACCGCCCGCAAGGTCGAGCAGGCCGTCCGGGCCGGCGGCGCCGTCCCCGCCACGATCGCCGTGGAGGGCGGCCGGATCGTGGTCGGCATGACCGACGCCGACATCGACCGGTTCGCCTCGACGCCCGGCATCCCCAAGGTCAGCAGCCGGGACCTGCCGGTCGTGCTGGCCGAGGGCCGGGCGGGTGCGCTGACGGTCGCCTCCTCGGTGGTGGCGGCCGAGCTGGCGGGCATCCCGTTCTTCTCCTCGGCCGGCATCGGCGGCGTGCACCGGGGCGCCGCCACGACCATGGACATCTCCTCCGACCTGGTCCAGTTCACCCGCTCCAAGGTGGCGGTGGTGTGCGCCGGGGCGAAGAAGATCCTGGACCTCGGTCTGACCCTGGAGTACCTGGAGACCCAGTGCGTGCCGGTGGTCTCCTACCGGTCGGACGACTTCCCGGCCTTCTACTGCGTGTCCAGCGGTTTCCGCAGCCCGGTGCGGATGGACGACGAGGCGCTGATCGCCCGGGCGATCGAGAACCACTGGGCGCTCGGCAACCCCGGCGGCTTCCTGGTCACCACACCGGTCCGGCCCCAGGAAGCGATCGACGGCGCCGAGGTCGACGCCGCGCTGACCGGGGCGATGGCCGCCGCCGAGCGGGACGGTGTCCGGGGCCAGGCGATCACCAAGTACCTGATGCGGGCGGTGGACGCGGCCACCGACGGCCGCTCGTCCCGGGCCAACACGGCCGTGCTGATCAGCACGGCCGAGGTCGGCGGCCGGCTGGCCGCCGCGCACGCCCGGGTCAGGGCCGCCGCTTCCTGACACCTCCGCCCGCACCTCCGCCGGCACCCATCGTCGCACCCCTCTTCGCACCCCTCTTCGCACCCCTGTCCCACCCGTGTTCCCCCACCCCCACCGACCGGACGCGTTCGCGCGCGTACGACACCTGGATGGATACGACAGATGACGCTTCAGCAGCAGTCCACGTCCGAGGCCGAGTCCTACCGCCCGCTGGTGCCCGAGCAGCAGGTCAAGGAGATCACCGAACTACGCCGGGCCCTGGGCGAGTTGGGCGGCGACGAGGGCGAGGTGACCGTCCCGTTCCTGGGCCTGACCCTGCGCGTCCCGGCCTCCGTCATGACGCCCTGCCCGGTGTCCCCGATGCTCGGCGGCGCGGTCTTCGCCGAGGTCCGGCCCGGCGACCGGGTCCTCGACATGGGCACCGGCAGCGGTTCGCTGGCCCTGATCGCCGCGAAGAAGGGCGCCGACGTCCTGGCGGTGGACCTCAACCCGGACGCGGTGGCCGCCGTGCGGGTCAACGCGGAGCTGAACCAGGTCGCCGACCGGGTGGAGGCGCGCGAGAGCGACGTCTTCGGCGCGGTCGAGGGCCGGTTCGACCTGATCGTCTTCAACCCGCCGTTCCAGTGGTTCGCCGCCGCCGACTACGCGGACGTCGCCGGGACCGACGCCGGCTACCGGGCGCTGACCCGCTTCTTCCGCGAGGCCCGCGGCCACCTGACGGAGCAGGGGCGGATGGTCCTCTTCTTCAGCACCATGGGGGACGTCGCCTACTTCGAGAAGCTGGTCGCCGACGGGGGCTTCACGCACAAGCGGGTCTTCACCACCACCCAGCCCGTCCTCGACGTGGCGGTCGACTTCACCGTGCACCGCCTCTCCTGAGTCCGCACGTCGCCGAACCCCCACGCGGCCGGGCCCTCCCTCCCCTCGGGGAGGCTCCGGCCG
Organism: Streptomyces sp. NRRL F-6131; assembly: GCA_000719695.1. Lineage (GTDB taxonomy): Bacteria > Actinomycetota > Actinomycetes > Streptomycetales > Streptomycetaceae > Kitasatospora. Next base: position 13,237 of record JOHN01000073.1, on the reverse strand, counting down.
CGTGGGCCCGCCGGCCCGCTCACTCCTGCGTGATGCCCAGCAGCTCCAGGAAGGCCGCCGCCGCCGGGTGCGGACTCTCCCGGCCCCAGATCACGTACTCGGCGCGGGACGGCGCGTCCGTCACCTCGATCGTGACCATGCCGGTCAGGCCCGCGACGTACGTGGGCGGGAGCAGCGCCACCCCCAGACCGGCGCCGACCAGCCGGGCCAGGTAGTCCGCGTTGGTCACCTCGAAGGCCACCTCGCGGCTGAGACCGGCCGCGGCGAACGCCAGGTCGGACTGGGCCCGGCCGGCGGTCTTCGCCGGGAGGTCCACGAACACCTCCGACGCCAGCCGGCGCAGGTCCACCGAGGTCTCGCCCGCGAGCGGATGGTCCGGGGAGACCACGGCGACCAGCCGCTCCCGGGCCAGCTCCCGCGCCATCACGCCCCGCGGGTGGGCGGTGACCGGGATGCCGAGGAAGGCCACCTCGATCTCGCCCTGCCGGACCTGCTCCACCAGTTCGTCGCTCGCCCCCACGCCGAGGCTGATCCGGGCCTTGGGGTGGCGCTGGTGGAACTCGCGGAGGACGGCCGGGATGTCGACGGCGGCGACGGTCGGGATCAGCCCCACCTTGAGGAGCCCGCGCACCTCCCCGACGGCCGCCGCGACATCGGTGGCCGCCCGTTCCGCGGCGTCCAGGCACTGCCGGGCCGCGGGCAGGAAGGCCGCGCCGGCCGGGGTCAGCCGGACCCGGCGACTGGTGCGTTCGAACAGCCGCGCGCCCAACTCCTTCTCCAGGCGGGCGATCTGGTGGCTGAGCGCGGACTGCACCACCAGACAGCGCTGGGCCGCCCTGGTGAAGCTGTTGGTCTCGGCCACGGCGATGACGTACCGCATCTGCTGGAGCTCCATCGATCCATCGTGATGTGCGATGCATCAGGTGACAAGCATGTGTTGGACTCATCGATGCGCGCGGCCCGACACTGGGGGCGACCGCACACGGCGCGCACCCACGCCGGTCGACCGCGCCGGGCGGGCACCCGAACGACGTCCTCCGGCCTGCCCGGACGCCGTACCGCCGTTGCCCCCTGTCACCTCCCGTACCTGGGCGAACCCCGCCGAGGCCGGCCCGCGCGCGCCCGTGCGCCGCGACACCGAAAGGACGAGCGACCGCCATGAGCACCACGCCGGACCGTGCCGGGACGACCATCGCCGATGTCTGGGTGGACCCCCGCTGCCCCTGGGCCTGGATCACCTCCCGCTGGCTGCTGGAGGTCGAGCAGGTCCGTCCCCTGGAGACCCGGTTCCACATCATGAGCCTGTCGGTCCTCAACGAGGGCCGCGAGGTCCCGGAGAAGTACCGCCAGGGCATGATCGACGGCTGGGCCTGCGTGCGCGTCTGCATAGCCGCCCAGGAGCAGCACGGCAAGGCGGTGCTGCGCCCGCTCTACAACGCGATGGGCCGGCTGATCCACCACGAGAAGGCCGGACTCGGCCACGACATGATCACCGCCGCCCTCAAGGAGGCCGACCTGCCCGTCGACCTCGTGGGGGCGGCGGACGACACCGGCTGGGACGAGAAGCTGCGGATCGAGCACCACGAGGGGATGGACCCGGTCGGCTCCGAGGTCGGGACCCCCGTGATTCACGTGCCCGGCCCGGACGGGCAGCCGCTCGCGTTCTTCGGCCCCGTGCTCACCCCCGCCCCCCGGGGCGAGGCGGCCGGGAAGCTCTGGGACGGCGTCCTGGCGGTGACGAGCACCGACGGCTTCTTCGAGCTGAAGCGCGGCCGCGACCGCGACCCGATCTTCGACTGAGCCGGCCCGGCCGACGGGCGGACGGCGGTCCGCCCGTCGGCGGCCACGGTGAATCCCACGGTGTCTCCCACCGGATGTGAGGCGTGATGACGAGCAGACAGAATCTGTCCACGGCGGCCGTGACGGGCCTGGCGCCGACGGTCTGGGGCAGCACCTACCTGGTGACCACCGAGCTGCTGCCCCCGGACCGGCCGCTCCTGGCCACCACCATGCGGGCCCTGCCCGGCGGCCTGTTCCTGCTGGCCCTCGGGCGGCGGCTCCCGGTCGGCGTCTGGTGGCTGCGCGCGCTGGTGCTGGGGGTGCTGAACATCGGCGCCTTCAACTTCCTGCTGTTCGTCGCGGCCTACCGGCTGCCGGGCGGCATCGCCGCGGTGATCATGTCGGCCCAGCCGATGTTCGTGGTGATCCTGGCCGCGCTCTTCCTCGGCGAGCGGGTCAGAGGCCTGCACGCGCTGGCCTGCGTCCTGGGCGCCGGAGGCGTGGCCCTGCTGGTCTTCAAGGGCGCGGTGACGCTGGACGGCGTCGGCGTCCTCGCCGCGGTCGGCGGCGCGCTCTGCATGGCCTCGGGCATCACCCTGACCAAGCGGTGGGGCCGGCCCGAGGGCGTCAGCCTGCTCACCTTCACCGGGTGGCAGCTGACGGCGGGCGGCCTGGTCCTGCTGCCGTTCTGGCTGTCGCTGGAGTCCATGCCCGACGGTCTGACCGGCTCCAACGTCTTCGGCTTCGCCTACCTCATCTCCCTGGGCGCGGTGCTGAGTTACATCGTCTGGTTCCGGGGCATCGGGCTCCTGCCGGCCACGGCGGTCTCCTTCCTCGCCCTGGGCAGCCCGGTCGTGGCGACACTGCTGGGCTACCTCTTCAAGGACCAGACGCTCTCCCTCCTCCAGCTCCTCGGCATCGCCGTCATCTTCCTGGCGGTCGTGCTCGGCCAACGTCCGCCCCGGCGGAAGCCCGCGAGCGCCCCGGCGGCCGCACCTCCCGGCACCACCTCCCTCCGCCCCGGCGAACGCGCCCTGGAGGAGGAGCACAGCGGCTAGGCGCTACGACGCCCCCCGCACGATCACCCCCCAGGTCGGACCCCATCCGGAGATATGACATGACCACACAAGAAGAGACCCACGCCTCGCCTTCGCTCCAGAAGGGCGGCGCCACGGCCGGGGGCTGGCTGGGTGTCGCCGCGATCACGGCCAGCCTGTTCGTCTTCCTCACCACCGAACTGATGCCGATCGGCCTGCTCACCCCGCTCAGCGAGAGCCTCGACGTCTCCGTCGGCACCGCCGGCCTGATGGTCACGGCCCAGGGCGTCGCGGCCGGCCTCGGCGTGCCGTTCATCGTCGCCTGGACCCGCCGGGTCAACCGGCGCAAACTGCTGACCACCCTGCTCGGCGTCCTGGCCGTCGGCAACCTGATCACCTCCGTCGCCCCCAACTACGCGCTGATCCTGGTCACCCGCATGGGCATGGGCTTCGCCAGCGGCGTCTTCTGGGCCATCGGCGTCAGCATGGCGATGCGCATCGTCCCCGAGAGGCAGGCCAACCGGGCCGCGGCCGTCGTGATGTCCGGCATCTCGATCGCCACCGTCGTCGGCATTCCGCTCGGCACCCTGCTGGAGAGCGCCAGCTCCTGGCGCACCACCTTCCTGATCTGGGCCGGCCTCAGCGCGCTGGTGCTGCTCGCCGTCGCCGCCACCATCCCGTCACTGCCGTCCGCCAACGCGGTCTCGGTCCGCGAGGTCTTCGGCCTGCCCGTCAAGAACGTGCCGCTGCGGGTGGTCCTGCTCATGGTCGTGTTCTTCGTGCTCGGCCACTTCGGCGCCTACACCTTCGTCCGGCCGTACCTGGAGAAGAGCGCCGGGGCGAGCGTCGGCTTCATCACCGTGGTGCTGATCGTCTTCGGCGTCGGCGGCGCGATCGGCAACTTCGTCGGCGGCCAGAGCGTCAACAAGAGCCTGCGCGGCAGCTTCGTCGCGGGCGGCCTGGTCCTGATCGGCGCCCTCGTGCTGCTGCTGACCGTCGGCTCCAACGACTTCGGCGTGATCGCCGCCATGATCCTCTGGGGCGTCGCCTTCGGTGTCGTCCAGCTCAGCCAGATCAACATGACGCTCGCGGCGGCGCCGGAGACCTTCGAGGCCGCGATGTCGCTCAACACCATGGCCTACAACACCTGCATCGCCCTCGGCGCCCTCGTCGGCGGCCTGTTCGCCGACCACACCGGCGTGAAGAGCGTGGTCTGGTTCGGCATCGTCCTGGTCGGCCTCGCCGTGCTGCTCCGCGCCGTCGCCGGCCGCCGGACCGCACCGGCGGCCGGCTGACCCCCTCGGACCACCGGAGCACGGACGCCGCGGTACCCCCGTCGCGGCGCCCGGGCTGCCTCCGGTGCAGTGGGCGCGTGCTCCCGCCGGTCGAGGCGGAGCACGCGCCCACGTCGCGCTTCCGGGCGCGTCTCCCGTCGCGCCTCCCGTCGCGCCTTCCGTCGCGCTTCCCGCCGGGGTTTCCCGACGCGTGGGCCTCACGCGGCGGCCTCACGCTGCGTGCAGAAACTTTGCAAAGTGCACTTTGCAAAGTTTCTGCACGGTAAGTGAGCGTCAGTCCGCCGCCCGCGCCCGCCCCCCGGCCCCCTCGCGGCTCGCCCTCCGTGCGCGCCCAAGGGCTGCGCGGCGGTGACCGGCTGACGCGGGGTCCGCCGGAGCGCTCAAGATCACCCCGGCGGGTCGGCGCGGTGCGGGCCCCTGGGATGATGGCCCGATGGAGAACAGCACGCGGCAGAACGTCGGCTCCGGCTCACCGCTGGAGCCGGAGATCGGCTTCTCGCGGGCGGTGCGCAAGGGTGCGTACGTCGCCGTCGCCGGCACCGCGCCGATCGGGGACGACGGCGCGACCGTCGGCCCGGGCGACGTCCACGCCCAGACGGTCCGCTGCCTGGACATCGCCGAGGCCGCCCTGAAGGCGGCCGGCGCACAGCTCACGGACGTCGTCCGGACCAGGATCATGCTCACCGACGTCACCCGCTGGCGCGAGGCCGCCCGCGCGCACGGCGAACGCTTCGCCGCGGTGCGCCCCGCCTGCACCTTCGTCGAGGTGTCGCGCTTCATCGACCCCGCGTGGCTGGTCGAGGTGGAGGTCGACGCGGTCCTCGACCACGAACCGGCCGCCGCGGCCCAGTCGGTGGCGCGGCAGGCGGCCCAGTAGACAGCGGAGCAGGACGCGGAGCAGGACGCGGAGCAGGAAGTCGACGCGGCCGACTTCCCGTGCGGCCGAAGGGAGAGCGGGGGCTCATGAAGCAGTGGTGGAGCAGGGCGGTGCTGACGGCGGGTGCCGTGACGGTGGCCGTCGCGGCGGTCGCGGGGTGCGGAGATCCGGAACCGCAGGCCGACCGGCTGATCGGCGTGCGCCTGGACGCCGGGCGGCTGGTCGTGCGGACCGGGATGTGCCACGACGAGCGGCTGCACGCCGTGCGGGTGAAGGTCTTCCCGGGCACGGAGAAGCAGGAGGTCCGCCCGCGCGAGGGCCGCTCCGTCGTGGAGACGGTGAACCTGGGCGAGCTGCCGCCCGGCTGGACGAGCACCGGCGACCGGCCCGGGCAGGTGGTCGCGGACAAGCGCTACACGGTGGAGGTCGTCCGCGACAAGGCGCTGACCGTGACCGTCCCCGGCGAGGTGCTGCTCGGCCTGCCCGCCGGCACGTGGGCGGCCGGCGGCTGGGACTGGGACTACAAGCTGCTGGCCGCCAAGGACTTCGAGAAGCGCCGCAAGGCCTCCTGCCCCGCCGGCTCCTGAGCCGCTCCGGCCCGACGGTCCCGACCGTCCCCGGCGACCACCGGGGACGATCGGGCGAGCCCCGGTCAGGGAGTCATGATCTGCCAGTACACGTTGGCGTTGTTGCCGTCGCCGCCGTTGCGCCCGAACCGGAAGTTCGGGTCGGAGCCGAAGCTGTCGTACGAGTTGCTGCCGGTGTACGGGTTGTTCCAGTGCAGCTGGACGCGCTTCCCGTTGAGCAGGCTCACCTTGCAGTTGGACGCGTCGTAGATGACGTGTCCCTCCGTGCCGGTGAGGAAGCCGTTGCTCTCGGACTGCCAGCGGCTGGTGGTCCCGTCGGCGATGAACGCCGCCGGGGCCAGGCCGTCGGACCAGACGCCGTGGTCCAGCCAGGCGTTCTGCAGGTGCAGTTCACAGCTCGACCAGTTGGTGATCGAGACCTGGGTGCTGCGCGCCGCGGTCTGCACCGAGGCCTGCCCCTCGCCCGTGTTCGCGCTCGCCGGGGTGGCCGTCGCGACCATCGCGGCGATGCCGGCGGCGGCCAGGGCCGTCCTGATCAGAGCCTTCCGCTGTGCCATGGTTCTTCCTCTCGTTCGTCGACCGCTGCCGTGCGGTCGTTCTGAGGGGAGCCTCGGCGAGGATCGTTGACAGGTCGTCGACAAACGATCGACCACCCGGTCACGGCGGTCGTCGGCCTCAGGGCTTCACCCGGTAGTGGTAGCTGTGCGAGACCTCGAACCCCACACGCTCGTACAGCCCGCGCGCGGCCAGGTTGTCGGCCGTCACCTGGAGGTACAGCACCTCCGCCCCGCGTGCCGCCGCCCAGCGCGCGCCGACGTGCAGGATCGTTCCGGCGATGCCCTGGCGCCGGTGGGCGGGGTCGGTGGCCATGCAGAACACCCCGCTGCAACCGGGCGCGGCCACCACCAGCCCGATGCCGACGAGCCGGCCGTCGCGCTCCACCCCGAGGTGCGCGGCGGGCCCGTCGATCCGGTGGAACAGCCGGTCGGCGGCCTCCCGGACGGTGCCGTGGCCGTCCAGCGCCGCGTAGGCCTCCAGCCAGGCAGGGGTGGGCTGCTCGGCCAGGGTCACCTCCAGCGGGTCGGCCGGCCGGGAGGCGGCGACCACCGTGCCGGTCGGCGCGGCGCACACCAGGGTCGCCGCGTCCCGCCGGTAGCCGCGTTCGGCGAGCAGCGCGTCCAGCGCGGTGTGCTCCTCGGCGGGCGCCACCTGGACGGCGACCGGCAGGTCCCGGGCGGCGTAGAACTCCTCCACCCGGGTCAGCGCGTCCGCCAGGGCCGCGCCCCCGGCGGCCAGCGGCAGGGCGGAGTTCGAACGGCGGCGCGGCACGCCCGGCGTGTGGCGCAGCAGCCAGCCGTCCTCCGTCCGCGCCTCGGCGGCCGGCCAGGCCCGCGCCGCGTACCGCTCGATCAGCCGCGTGTCGATCACCGTGGTTCCCCCGTTCCCGTCGTTCGCCCCGGCCCTGCCATCGCTCGTGCGGACGGGGTAACGGCAGGATGACCCGGAAGGATCACGTAGGTCCACCACACAGTGCTTCACAGACCTGTTAGGAATGCTTGATGTTGGATCCGGCGCGGCTCCTCCTGCTCCGGGAGCTGGCCGACCGCGGGACGATGACGGAGGTCGCCGCGGCCCTCGGCCACACCTCCTCCGCCGTCTCCCAACAGCTCGCCGTCCTGGAGCGCGAGGCCGGGGTGCCGCTGCTGGAGCGGGCCGGCCGCCGGGTGCGGCTGACGCCCGAGGGCGTGCGCCTGGTCGCGCACGCCCGCATCGTGCTGCGAGCGCTGGAGACCGCCGAACGCGACCTGAGGGCCGCCGACACCCCGCGCGGCCCGGTCGACGTCGCCTGCTTCTCGACCTTCGCCGCCGTGCACCTGCTCCCGGCCCTGGTGACCGCCCGCGAGCGCCACCCGGAGCTGCGGATCTCCCTCCACGAGCTCGAACCGCCCGAGGCCCTCGCCGCCCTCCGGGCCCGCCGCTGCGACATCGCCGTCCGCTACGGCTACAACCTCACCCCGGAACCGCCCCCGGCGCCCGAGGAGTTCACCGTCCACCCGCTCGCCGCCGACCCGGTCCTGCTCGCCCTGCCCACCGGCCACCCGGCCGAAGGCCGCGCCGGGGACGTCCCCGCCGTCGACCTCCGCGAGCTGGCCGACGAACCGTGGATCGTCGGCTCCCGCGAGGACGGCAGCGCCGCCCTGGCCCGCCGCGCCTGCGCGCTCGCCGGCTTCGTGCCCCGGATCGCCCACGCCGTCGACGACTACCACCTCGTCCTGCGCATGGTGGCGCACGGCCTCGGCGTCGCCCTGGTCCCGCAACTCGTCGCGCGCGCCCACGACCCGGGCCACGCCGTCACCCTGCGCCCGGTCCTCGGCGTCGAACTCACCCGCGACGTCCACGCCCTGGCCCACGCCACCCCCGGCCCCCGCCCCGCCGTCGATGCCGTCCTCGCCCTGCTGCGCCCGCCCGCGCCGTGAGCCCTAGGAAGTGCCGACGACCTCCAGCAGCCGCGCCACCAGCGGGTTCGGGTCCTCCCGGCGCCAGGCGACGGCGACCCGCGTCCGGACGGTGCCCGGCTCGACCGCCCGGAAGGCGACACCGCGGAGCCGGATCCGCCGGATGCTCGCCGGCGCGAGCGACACCCCCAGCCCGGCCCCCACCAGCGCGCACACCGTCTGCCACTCCACCGCGTGCTGCACAATCCTCGGCGCGAACCCCGCCGCCCCGCACACCTCGGTGATCCGGTCGTACAGCCGCGGCCCGACCGCCCGCGGCAGCAGCACGAACGGCTCATCCGCCAACTCGCCGACCCGCACAACGCGTTGAGCGGCCAGCGGATGGTCCGACGGCAGCACGGCGACGAACGGTTCGGTGAGCACGCCGCGGAACCCCAGCGCCCCCTCCTCCTCGGCGGGCGGCGGCTCGCGCAGCAGCCCGATGTCGATACCGCGCTCGTGCAGGGCGGCGAGCTGCGGCGCGGTGGTCATCTCCCGGATGTCCAGCTCGACGGCCGGGAACCGCTCCCGGAAGGTCCGCAGCAGCCCCGGCAGCACGGTCAGCGCCAGCGAGGCCGAGAACCCGATCCGCAACCGCCCCGCCCGCCCCTCGCCGACCGCCCGCGCGGCGGCCAGCCCGTCCGCCAGGCCGGTGAGCGCCCGCTGCGCCGACGGCAGCAGCTCCCGCCCCGCCGGGCTGAGCGCGACCCGCCCCGGCGCGCGGACGAACAGGGGGTGCCCGACCTTGCTCTCCAGTCGGGCGATCTGCTGGCTGAGCGGCGGCTGGGCGATGCCGAGCCGGGCGGCGGCGCGGCCGAAATGGAGTTCCTCGGCGAGCACGGTGAAAGCGTGCAACTGGGGAAGGGGGAGTTGTTCGGGGCGGTCGCGGTTCATATTCCCAGAGATATCAGAAGATGGATTTTCGGGTATTGGACGTATCGTGGCGGCTCATTTAGCGTTCGCCGCATGACGGACAAAGCGACGCGGCGCGCGATTCTCAGCGGCTCGACCTTCGAGGAACAGATCGGCTACGCCAGGGCCGTGGTGCACGGCGACACGGTCTACGTCTCCGGCACCACCGGATTCGACTACCGGACGATGACGATCGCCGAAGGCGTGGAGGAGCAGGCCGAACAGTGCCTGCGCAACATCGGCGCGGCCCTGGCCGAGGCCGGCTGCACCTTCGCCGACGTGGTCCGGGTGCGCTACCTGCTGCCGCGGCGGGAGGACTTCGAACCCTGCTGGCCGGTGCTGCGCCGGTACTTCGGCGAGGTCCGCCCGGCGGCGACGATGCTGGTCTGCGACCTGGCGGACCCCCGGATGAAGATCGAGATCGAGGTCGACGCGCGGCTTCCGTAGGGCGGCGACAGTCCTCTTCGGGCAAGATCGAACACTTTCTGTCGGGGCGTGGCATCCGCGCCCGGCGGGACGGCGTAGCCGCCACCATGGCTCGGGCGCTCGATCGACCGTCTTTGTGTGGCAGAGGAGTTCGGGATGACGACAGCAACGACCATCGCGACGCGGCTCGGGCTCGAGCCGGGCATGGTGGTCCTGGAGATCGGCTACGACGAGGACGTCGACGCGGACCTCCGCGACGCGGTGGCCGAGTCGACGGGGAACGACCTCGTCGACGAGGACTCCGGCGAGGTCGCCGACGCGGCCCTGGTCTGGTTCCGCGAGGACGACGGAGACCTCGTCGACGTCCTCACCGACGCCGGCAACCCGCTGGTGGAGGGCGGGGTCATCTGGCTGCTGACCCCGAAGACCGGCCGCCCGGGCTACGTCGAGCCCTCGGACATCAGCGAGTCCGGCACGGCCGCGGGGCTCCGCCAGTGGTCCAGCACGTCCGTGGCGCCCGACTGGGCCGGCACCCGGTTCGTGTCGCCCAGGGTGTAGCCGCCCCGGCTCCTGCGGCCCCCGCCCGGACTCCCGGGCGGGGGCCGCCTGCTGTGCCCGGTGGGCGTCAGGGGTGGGGACTGCCGGTCGTGGTGGGGGCGGCGGGGCGGTGCGGCTCCCGGTGGTGCCCGAGGACGGGGTAGATCCAGGCGATCAGCGCGAGGAGGAGGGCGAGGGGGAGAACGGTGTAGGCGGTGGCGGCGACCGGGCTGTGCGGGGGGTGCTGGGCGGGCGGCCGCAGGGTCTCGTCAGGCAGCGACATCGGGGGCGACCTCGGTCCCGGACTCGGGGGCGGGCAGGTCGAGTTCGGCCCACACCGTCTTGCCGTTGGGGTCCCGGGGGAGGGTGCCCCAACGGTCGGCGAGCGCGTCGACGAGGGTGAGCCCGCGGCCCGACTGCGCGTCCGCCGAGCAGGCGGACGTCGGCAGGACCGGTCGGCGGTCGCCCCGGCAGTCGGACACCTCGATGCGGAGCACGGTGGCGCGCGACCGGCGCACAGAGGCGAGCGAGAGGTGCAACTCGAACCCGCGCCCCGGGGTGCGCCCGTGCGTGGACGCGTTGGCGGCCAGCTCTGCGATGATGATCAGCGCGGAGTGAAAGGCCTCCGGGCAAAGGGAGTTGAGCTCCCAGGCGGTCAGCTGCTGTCTGGCGACCCGACGGCCGGTCGCGGCCCCCTTGGGGGTGGAGGAGAGGAGCGCGGTGTGGGCGCGCGGCGAACCGTCGTCGAGGGGGATTTCGGACTTCATGGGGAAAAGCCTGCCCCCCCGGCCTTACGCTGACGACGCATCAAGCGGGCACTGTGCGTGCTTGTATGCGTGCGGAAAGTGTTGTGTGGCGACGGTCGGGCGTGACCGGGAAATAGGGGAGGCCGTTATGGCTGAGGTTCGGGGCGGCGGAGACAGCGGTGACGTTCGGCCGGAGCTGGAGGAGGACCTCTCGGAGGTGTCCGACTTCCTCCGCGCCATCGGCAAGCAGATCAAGCTGCTGCGCGAGCGGGCGGGGCTGACGCAGAAGGAGTTCGCGAAGCAGGTCGGCTACACCGAGAGCCTGATCGGTGCGGTGGAACAGGGGAAGCGGACGCCGCAGCGGGAGTTGCTGGAGGCGTCGGAGCGGGTCCTGGACGCCGGCGGGCTGCTGATCGTCACGGCGGACGACATCGTGCGGGCGAAGGCCAAGGCGCGTGTGCGGCACCCGGAGTGGTTCCGGGGCTTCGCTGGCCTGGAAGCTGTGTGTGAGGAACTGAATGATTGGAGCATGTGGGACCTGTCGGGCCTGCTCCAGACCGAGGCCCACGCGCGTGCTGTGTTCTCGATGCGCCAGCCGTTGCTGTCGGAGGATGTCATCGAAATGCGGGTGGCGGCCCGAATGGCGCGGCAGGAAGTCCTCACAAAGTGGCCGCGCGCTATGTTCAGCTGGGTGATCGACGAGAGCGTCCTTCGTCGACCGCTTGGCGGCTGGGATGTGCACGCGGAGCAACTGCGACGGTTGCTGGAGATCGGGACCACCCGAGGGATGGTGGTTCAGGTCCTGCCCCTGGATCGTACGGAGCACGCTGGTATGGGTGGACCGTTTGTGCTGATCACCCCCAAGGGGCGTTCGCAGATGGGCTACATCGAAATTCAGACGAGCAGTAGGCTGATCACGGATCAGAGTGAGGTCCGGATCCTGAACGCGCGGTACGGCACGCTCAGGTCGCAGGCGCACACTCCGCCGGAGTCCCTGTCCTTGATCGAGAAGATTCTGGGAGAACGATGAGCAGTGAACTGGTGTGGTTCAAGAGCAGCCACAGCGGCGACGAGGGCGGCAACTGCGTCGAGGTCGCCGACGCGACGTCGACTGTCCTCGTCCGCGACTCCAAGGACACGTCCGGTCCCCACCTCACCTTCTCGCCGGCCGCCTGGGAGGCGTTCGTCGAGTTCGCGCGGTCGGTCTGACGCCCAGTCTCCCTGCTCGACGCGTTGCGGCCGTCCACCTCACGGTGGACGGCCGCTTTCTGTGGGGGTGCCGCCACGGCGCTGTGCGGGTTGTGTGGTGGCCGCCGCGGGCGTGGCTCCCTATCCTGAACGCGCGCTAGAACAGCCTCACTTCAGGGAGAGAGCGATGAGCAGCGAACTGGTGTGGTTCAAGAGCAGTTACAGCAGCAACGAGGGCGGCGCCTGCGTCGAGATCGCCTGGCGGAAGAGCAGCCACAGCAGCAACGAGGGCGGCGAATGCGTCGAGGTCGCCGAGACCACCTCCGCCGTCCTCGTCCGTGACTCCAAGGACAAAGCCGGCCCCCATCTCGCCTTCACCCCGGCCGCCTGGGAGGCGTTCCTCGCCTTCACTCGCTCCGCCTGAACTCCAGCCCGCCGGAGAAGTCCCTGCCCTGCACGATCGACACGGATCCGTGGAAAGTGCCGCCGCTGATCGAGTTGTTCACGGCGCCTTCGCCGGTGCGGACCGACCGCGCCTGCTCCTGCCAACGCACCAGTTCGGCACGGAAGTCCGGGTCCAGCGCGGCCCGCACCGCCAGCGCCGTACTCAGCTCGTGGGCGCGCGCCACCTCCCCGGGCGCGTGCCCGAGGGCCACCCACTCGGCCTCGCCCGAGCTGACCCCGGGAGCGGGCTCGAAGGGACGCCGCACCAATGCCCCGAGCCCCGTCCACGCCTCCCGTCCGGCCTGCCCGCCGGCGCCACCGGCCAGTGCCGCCAGTAGTTCCACTGCTGTCGTATCCACCCAGCACCCCCGGTCCGAACGGCTGACGTAACGCCAAACTCGCTCTACCGTAGGTCCATATGGGGGACAGGGACGATCAGGATCCGAACATCTACAACCATGTTTCGGGCGGGTACTTCCAAGGCCCGGTGTACCAGATGCGGGATGTTCACGGGGACGTCAACTTCACCTGGGCCGCGCCGCCGCAGAGCGCCGAAGAGATCGCCTTCCGCCGGCAGTACATGGAGGAGACCCGGAGGTACTGGGCCCAGCAGGAATCTCAACGGGCGGCCGCCCGGACGCGCCAGGGGTGCGGCTGCATCGGGTCCCTCGCGGTGATCTTGGGAATCATTGTCTTCTACAACGTCTCGCGCGACGGAATCAGCACCTTCTTCTTCTCCCTCCTCGCGATCCCCTTCATCGTCGGCCTGCTCAGCCGCCCCAGGAGATAGCCCCCGGGTCCTAGGAGCTGTTCAAGGTTCGGATCTTGGCTTGGTCTGATGGCGGGCTGGTGTGTCTGGTAGAACTCGGAGTTGTGGCGCGTTTTGACGTGACGGATGCCGAGTGGGCCTTGAT
>JOHN01000072.1 GCA_000719695.1 Streptomyces sp. NRRL F-6131 | reverse complement strand
GGCGGGGACGTCCGGGGCGAGGCAGGTCCGGGGGAGTGGGGAGGGTGCGTAGCGCGGTCGTCGTCGCCGACACCGTCGCACCGGCGGACGTCCACGGGGTGCACGGCGCGGCCGGGGTCACCCAGTGGACCTGCCTGGCCCGCTGCATCGGACTGGCCGGGGACTGGGAGGCCGTGGAGTGGGCGCGCGTCCCGCCCGGTGGGGTCAGCGGCGAACACCTGCACACCCGCACCCGCGAGGTGTACGTGCTGCTGGCGGGAGAGGGAGAGGTCACGCTCGACGGCCGCAGGTACCCGGTCAGGGCAGGTGACGCCGTCCTGACCGCGGTCGGCACCCGGCACGGGCTGCGCAACACCGGGGTCGGACCGCTGGAGTGGCTGGTGATCGAACTGCCCGCCGAACGCGCGGCGGTGGATCCGGCCGCGTCGGGGGTGCGGGGCGGTGTGGTCGGCAGTACGGTGGTCCGCGATCTGCGGCGGGTCGGTCCGCTGGACCCGTCTGCCGTGATCGGTGGGCCGTTGCGACTGCTGCGGCACGTCGAACTCGGCCCGGGAGAACGGGAATTCCTTGCGGCGGACGGTGTCGAGCACACGGTGTTCGTCGTCGACGGCGGCGGCCGGGCGGCCCTCGGGGACGTGCGGGTGCCGCTGCGCCCCGGGGTGGCACTCACGCTGCCGCTCGGGACGGCGGTCGGCCTGACCGCCGGCCAGGGCGGGCTCGGGTGTGTGCACGCGGAACTCGTGGTGCGGGGCGGTGGACGGCGATGATCGTCACCGGCCCGGGCGCTCCCCGACTGCTGCTGGGGCCCGGGGCCCAACGGATCCGTACCCGCTGCCTCGCTCGCCGGGGCATGCTGCACAGCGAGTGCGAGGCGTTTGAACATGTTCAACTTGGCCCGGGTGCCTGCTACGACCTCGCGGGGCGCGAGTTCACCGAGGCGGCCTGGTACGTGCTGCGCGGCCCGGTCGCGCTGCTCGACTGCCCCGCCCATCCGCTTCGCCTGCTCGACCGAGGCGCGCTGGTCCTCGCCCCGCGCGGCGAGTCCGTGCACCTGCACGGCGGACCGCTCGGCGCGGAACTGCTCTGCCTGACCGTCCTGCCGGAGCGGGTCAGTGCGGCGCTGCCGGAGCGCCGACCGGAGGCGGAGGGGTGCGCGCTGACGGTCGACGGCTGACAGATGACAACTGACAGATATCAGATAACAGATATCAGATTCTGTCATCTGTCAGCCGTCATCCGACGGCCACCGAGGTGAGTGGTGCGCGTGGCCGGTCCCGGGCGGCGGGGCAGGGCGCGAACAGGCCCGCAGCCTCAGGCGTCCGGGGCGGCGGGCGGCACAACGTGGAGCTCGAACCCGGATCGGGAGGAGGCTCCCATGCGTCGCAGCGCCCAGCCGGTCCAGCCGGTCCAGCCGGTCCAGCCGGTCCAGCTGGACCGGCGGATCCAGGTCGGTGCCGCGCACGTCACGCTCGCCGTTCGCAGCGGCGAGTCGTCCTGGAGCGAACTGAACGCCCGGCTGGCCGGGTTGGCGGTCGAGCGGTTCCTGGTCGTGACCGACGGCACCGCGCCCGCCGGCCACCTGGCCCGCGTTCGCGCACTCGCCGCCGCCCAGGCGCCCACCACGCTGCACGACCTGCGCGACGGGCCGCTCCCGGGCACCCCGGCACCGCCCGGCGGGGCGGTGTCCGCGCCCACCGCTGTCTCCGTCGCCGCCGTGACCGCCGCCACCGCCGTCATCGCCGTCGGAGGCGAGCATGCCTGTGCCGTCCCGGCCGACGTCCGGGTACCCACCGACCTCGCCGCGGCCTGCGGTCCCGCCCTGGTCCTGCGCCGTCCGGCACCCGCCGCGGCGCTCACCTGGGTCCGGGCCGACCAACTCGCCGCCGGGTCCGCCGCACGGACCCGCGCCGGACTCGTCGCCGTCGTCCGTCACGTCCTCGCCGTCTGTCCGTCCCACCACCGGACGCTCGCCCGCCTCCTCGGTCCCGAGGCGCGTCACGACGCGCGGACCGTCACCGCACTGCTCGCCCTGTGCGCCGACGCCCGCGCCGCCCTGGTCTGCTTCGACCCGGACGAGACCGGCCCCGCGCTCGCCCTCGGATACGGCCGGAGCCTCGCCATCGCCGTGCGGTCCGCCGCCGGCCCGGCCCTCGCACCGGGCGACGCGGACGCCCTGGGCCTGCTGCTCGCCGCCGACGTGGCGGCCCGGCTCGGCCTGGCCGACCGGGCCACCGGGTGGGCCCACCGGGAACTGCTGGCCCGGAACGGATCGGCCGCCACCTTGCCCCGCGGAGTGGACGTCGAGCGGCTCGTCACGGCGGTCGTCGAGGCCGCCCGACCCGGTCTGCTGCTCCTCGCCGACCTGGGACGCCCGTACTGCGCCGACGGTCGACTGCTGACCCCGGTGGATCGCACGGTGCTGCGGGCCGCCGTGGGAGGCCTGGTGGGGCGGCCCGCCGTCCCGCACAGCCGGGCGGTGACCCCCACGCGCCCGTCCACCCGGGACGCGGCACTCGAGACCGCGCCGGTGTCGGCACACGAGCCGGCCTCGACACCGTCCCCGACCCCGCAGCCGGAACCGGCGTGAACCGGGCGTCCGGACCCGCTGTCGCCGGCCCCCGGGACAGGCCCGCGAGGCCCGCCGAACGAGGAGGGCGAGGGCCCGCCGACGAGCCGGGAGCAGGACGGGACCGGGCTCCCGTGCGACCGGGACGGCGGGCGGCACACGGTGGAGAACAGAAACGGCCCAGCACGGACCGCAGGACAGCAGAAGGAGTCCCGTCATGACGGGCACCGTCATCACCGACCTCCGCCGACGCGGCGCCGTCGACCCCAGCCGGGTACTGACCGGACCGCTCCGCGCCGTCGGACTGCAGTGGCTCGATCCGGGCCGCAGCGTCGAGGTCGTCGCCGAGGGCGTCGAACGCGCCCTCTACATCACGGCCGGTTCCGGCACCGCCACGGTGCCCGGGGCCGAGGCCGGGGCGTCGACGGTCGCCGACTCCGGAATCCCGCTGGTCGAGGGCACCGCCCTGACCCTGCCGCTCGGCGCGCGCACCGTGCTCACCGCCGGCACCGCCGGTCTCGAGTACTTCCACGCGATCCTCGCCGTCGCCGGTCACCCGGGCGGCGCCATCGCCCACCCGGCGTCGGAACGCCCGACCGCAGAGCGTCCGGCTGCCGAACGCCCGACCGTCGAACGCCCGACCGGGGAGCGCCCGACCGCAGAGCGCTCGCCCCGCGAGCTCCCTGCCCATGAGCGCCGGGCCACGGACCGCGGCGCCGCCGAGCACCCGGACCACCCCGACACCCCTCCGAGCCCGAAGGGAGGCGAGCCGAAGTGATCGTCACCACTGCCACGGCCTCGGCCGCCGTCATCATCGGCCCGAACGGCGAGCGCGTCCGTCTGCGCTGCCTGGCGCGCCGCTCCATGCTCGCCAGCGGCTGCGAGACCTTCGACCACCTGCGGCTCAGCCCCGGCGCTCACCACGCGCTGCCGGGGCGACCCGACGGAGAGACCGTCCTGTTCGTCGTGCGCGGCTCCCTGCTCGTCGGCCAAACCGCCGACGAGCCGGACCACTTGGCCGTAGACGGCGATCTGCTGCTGGCGACCCGCGGCCGCCCGCTGCGACTGGAGGCCGGTCCGCTCGGCGCCGAGGTGCTCTGCCTCGCCCTGGACGCGCCGCGCCGCACCGCCGCGACCAGGCAGTCCCTGGCCCGGCGGCGTGCCGAACGGCGGAGCCGGCCATGACCGGTCCCCTCACGACCGGTCCCCTCGCGACTGGTCCCCTCACGACCGGCCCCACCGAGAGCGTCACCCAGGCCCCCGCCGACCCGGCGGGGGCCGACCGGACGCCGCCGGCCGACACGTCGCGGCCCCACGGTGGGGCGCGGTCCGACAGTGCGGCGGCGCCCCACGGCACGATGGCGGCGCTGCGGTTCGAGGCGCCGCACCGGATGGTCCTCGCCCGGGTACCCCGGCCGGCGCCGCCCGGGCCCGACGAGGTCACCGTGCGCACGTCCCTGGTCGGCCTCTGCGGCACCGATCTCGAACTGCTCCACGGCACCGCCGCCTACCTCCACGACGGACGGGCCGGCTACCCGCTCGTCCCGGGGCACGAATGGTGCGGCACCGTCGTCGAAGTCGGTTGCGCGGTCACCGAGTTCACCTCGGGCGACCGGGTGGTGGGCCACACCATGGTCCACTGCGGCCTCTGCCGAATGTGCCGGCGGGGCCGCCGCCCGCTCTGCGAACGCCTCACCGAGGTCGGTCTCTACGGCCGGCCGGGCGCGGCCGCCCAGTACGTGGTGCTGCCGGAGCGTTCGTTGTCCCGGATCCCCGACCGAGTGCCCGACCTCGCGGCGGTGTTGACCGAACCGGCGGTCACCGTGGTGGCCGGCCTCGAACGGGCCCGCTGCCGGATCGGCGACCGCGTCGTCGTCCTCGGTACCGGCACGATCGGCCTGCTCGCCGTCCAACTCGCCGCCCGGATGGGCGGATCGGTGGACGCGGTGGGCATCGACCCGGCCGGACGGCGGCTCGCGGTGCGGTGCGGTGCGCGGCGGGCGCTGAGCCCCGAACAGGCGCGGGCCACCAGGTCCGCCCGGTACTCCCTCGCGGTCGAGGCGGCGGGCGCGGCCGAGGCCTTCTCGCTCGGCCTCGACCTGCTTGAACCGGGCGGACGGCTCGCCGTGATCGGAGTGGCCGGCCGCCCCTGTCCGGACTTCGCCCCCGGCCAACTCGCCCTGCGGGGACTGGAGGTGATCGGCGTCCGGCACGGCCTGGACCACTACGACCGTGCGCTGCGACTGTTCCGGGACGGGGCGTTGGCGGCCGAACCGCTGATCGCCGCCGTACTGCCGCCGTCCGCCGCGCCGGAGGCGTTCCGGATGCTGGCGGGCGGGCGTAACGGTCCACCCAAGGTCCTCCTCGACTTCGGACGGGCCGACGGCCCACCGGCCCCCGCGGCCCCGGGATCCACCGCTGCCGCCCCCGCCCCTGTCCCTACTCCCGCCCCTGTCCCCACTCCCACCCCCGCCCCTGCTCGCGTCCCGCAAGCCCTTGCCATCCCGAACCCCACCGCCGAAGGAGGCCTCGCGTGATCCTCGTACCCGCCGCCGTTCCCCGGACGGCCCCCGCGTTCCGTCGGCTGATCGACCCCCAGCACCTGCCGTCCGCGCACGGCGGGCTGACCGTCGAGACCCTGCCGCCCGGTGTGCGCGTCGAACAACACCCCTCCCGGGTCGGCGAATCGGTGACCCTGGTGCTCTCCGGCGGGATCCGCTCGGCCGGGCGCGTACTCGGTCCGGGCGAGGGTCTCTACCATCCGCCCGGCAGCTCCTGCGGACTCACCGCCCTGCCCGGTGCGCCCGCCGCCGTGCTGACCGTCCGGCCCGTCGCGGTGCCCGGCGACCGGCCGGTGGCGCGCGCCTATCCCGTCCCGCTCGTCCCGCCGCGGTGGCCCGCCCGGTTCCACGGCGACGGCGCGCCGGGCCGCCCGACCGTTCCCGCCGCGCGCGGCAGCGGCGCCGCCGCCGATCCGCCTGACGCCCCGCTCGCCGAGTCGCCGACCGAGCCGCCGGCCGAGCCACTCGCCGGGTCGGCCGGTATGGCGGTGCGCTGGCTGGCGACCGAGGAGTCGGTCGGCGCCCGCCGGCTCACCGTCGCCGCCTCGACCTTCGGTGTCGGCGCCGGTCACGAGCTGCACCGGCACCCGTACGCGGACGAGTTCTTCCTGGTCCTGTCGGGCGGTGGCACCCACCTCGCGGCGACCACCGAGGTCCGACTCATGGCCGGTGATCTGGTCTTCGTCCCGGCCGGCGAGTGGCACGGTTTCCGGACCGGTCCGGCCGGTCCGACCACCGCCCTCTACGGCTACCTCGGTGCGCCGAGCCTCGCCCGGGCCGGCTACCAGGTCCGCGCGACGACGGTTCCGGAGGTGACCGGGTGACGGGCGAAACCTCGTACCGCCAACGGCCCTCCGGCGGCGGGCAGTCGGCCTCGGTGGCGATCGTCACCGGGGCCAGCTCCGGCATCGGCAGGGCCACCGCCGTCGCCTTGGCCAGGGCCGGGCACGCGGTCGCCGTCGGCTACCGCACCGACCGCGCCGCCGCCCGACGGACGGCCGCGCTGGCCGGTGGGCGGACGCTGCTGCTGCCGCTCGACCTGTCCGACCCGGCCGCCGCCGCACGGGCCGTGCACGGAGCCGCCGAGGAGCTGGGCGGACTCGACATTCTGGTCAACTGTGCCGGAATCAACCGGCGTTCGCCCGCACTCGAAGAGACCCTGGACGACTGGCAGCGGATCCTCGCGGTGGACCTCACCGGGCCGTTCGCCTGCGCCCAGGCGGCCGCCCGCCGGATGGTGCGGCAGGGTCGCGGCGGGCGGATCGTCAACGTCACCTCCGTCCACGAGTTCGTCCCGATCCCCGGTGGCGCCGCCTACTGCGCGGCCAAGGGCGGGCTGGGCGAACTCACCAAGGTGATGGCGCTGGAACTCGCGCCGTACGGCATCACCGTGAACGCCGTCAGCCCCGGGGAGACCGCCACCCGGATGAACGGCGTCCTCGACGACCGGGACCTCACCGGCCTCGCCCGGCCCGCCATCCCGGTGGGCCGGCCCGGCCGGGCGGCGGAGGTCGCCGCCGCGATCGTCCACCTCACCGGTCCGGACGCCGCCTACACCACCGGGATCTCGCTCACCGTCGACGGCGGCCTCAGTCTGATGGGCGCCGTCGCCAACCAGCGCGACGCCGCCCACGAGGCCCACGCGTGGACGGCGGCCCCGGTGAGCCCCGTGGTCACCACGGCCGGTGAGTCGCCTGCGGTTCCCGCGGCCCCGGCGGCCCCTGCGGTCCCCGTGGCCCCTGCGGCTCCGAAGGCTTCCGGAAGGAGCAAGCGATGACCGACACCCCCCACCCCTCCCGCCTGCCCGACCGCCCCGGAATCCCCGGTGCGCGCGCCGTCCACCACGTCGCCTACACCGTCCCCGACCTCGACCGGGCGGTGGCCTTCTTCACCGACGTCCTCGGCGCGCGACTGCTCTACCGCCTCGGACCGGTCGCCGCACCACCCGGGGACGGCGACTGGATGCATCGCCAACTCGGCGTCCACCGTGAGGCGGTGGCCCACATCGCGATGCTTCGGCTCGGACCGGTCAGCAACCTGGAACTGTTTCAGTACGCCGCCCCGGACCAGCGCCGCGAGCCGCCCGCCAACAGCGACTGGGGCGGACACCACCTCGCGATCGCCGTCGACGACGTCGACCTCGCCGTCGCCTACCTGCGCCGACAGCCCGGTGTCGAGGTGCTGGGCGAACCCCAGACGATCGCCGACGGCGGACCGATCGACGGCGACCGCTGGGTGTACTTTCGCACGCCCTGGGGCTCCAACTCGAGGTGCTCGCGATGCCCGCGGGCATGCCCTACGAACGAGCCACCGCCGAGCGGCTGTTCACGCCGTCCGGCCCCTGGGCCACCCCCAACCGGTCCGGCGCCGACGAGGATCCGGACACCGATACGTTTCGATCCGCAGCCGGTCCGACATGATCGAGACCACCGCCGCCGTGGTGCGGGAGACCGGCGGGCCGTTCCGGCTGGAGACCGTCCGGCTGGACGATCCGCTCGAGGACGAAGTCCTGGTCCGGGTCCGGGCCGTGGGGATCTGCCACACCGATCTGAGCGTCCGGGCCGGCCACACGCCGGCGCCGCTGCCCGCTGTCCTCGGCCACGAGGGCGCGGGCACCGTGATGGCGGTCGGCCGCGCCGTCACCCGGGTGCGGCCCGGCGACACCGTCGTCCTGACCTTCGACTCCTGCGGGGCCTGCCGACCCTGCCTGGCCGGCCTGCCGGTGCGCTGCGACCACTGGGCGGCTCTCAACCTGTTCGGCGGCCGCAGGCTGGACGGGACCGCGACCCTGCGGGGGACCGGCCGCCACCGGGACACCGCCCTGCACGGGCACTTCTTCGGACAGTCCTCGTTCGCCGCCCACGCGTTGGCGAACGAGCGCAACGCCGTGCCCGTCCCCGGCCCGCCGGTGCCGTTCGAGCTGCTGGCCCCGTTCGGCTGCGGCGTGCAGACCGGCGCGGGCGCGGTGCTCAACGTGCTGCGACCCCGACCGGGCGACACACTGGCCGTGTTCGGCGCGGGTGCGGTCGGCCTGGCCGCCGTTCTGGCGGCGCGGTTGACGCCCGCCGCCCGGATCATCGCGGTCGACCTCCGCCCTGCCCGCCTCGCGCTGGCCCTGGAGCTCGGCGCCACCGACGTCGTCGACGCGGGCAGTGAGGACCCGGTCGCGGCGGTCCGCGCGCTCACCGGCGGGCGCGGGGCGGAGCACACGCTGGAGACCAGCGGCAGCATCCGCGCGCTGCGCCAGGCCGTGGAGGCGCTGGCCGTCGGGGGGACGTGCGGGGTGGTCGGCGCGCCGCCGGCGGGCAGCGAGGTGGGCCTGGACGTCCCCGGACTGCTCGCCCGGGCGCCCCGGATCGTCGGGGTGAATCAGGGGGCGAGCGTGCCGGGACGGTTCCTGCCGGCGCTGGTCGACCTCTTCCGCGCGGGACGGCTGCCGGTGGACCGGCTGGTACGGACGTTCCCGTTCGCGGCGGTCGAGGAGGCGGTCGCGGCGGCGCAGGCGGGGGAGGTGGTGAAGCCGGTGCTGGTCCTGCCCGAGCCGCCCTGAGCCGCACGGAGCCGCACGGAGCTGCCCTGAGCTGCCCTGGGCTGTCGCCCTGAGCTCCACCGATGCCCGCCGTCGCGTTCGCCGTCCCGTTCTGGGACCGGAACGGGACGGCGGCCCCATGTGCCCGGGGCGCCGCGCCGACCAGAGTGGAGGGCAGAGCGGTCGATCACCCGGACCGCTCGGAAGAAAGAGTCTGGAGCACCACCATGGCAACGAACACGACATCGAAGACGCTCGGCGTCGCGTCCGTCCTCGTCGGCCTCGCCGCAGCCACCGTGGTCATCAGGAGCGCCGTCGCCGGCGCGGTGGCCAAGGTGGCGCCCGCGAGCGAGACCGCGAACAACGAGCGCCGCTGCAAGCCGGGCGAGAAGGACTGCAAGGGCTGACCGTCCTCTCCGGCTTCCGCCCTACCAGGAACCCTCCCTGATCCTCCGCCCTTCCCGGGCCCCGATGCCGCCGGCGGCATCGGGGCCCGGGGTGCTTACTGGGGGCGGCGGCCAGTCACCGGCCGACAACCGACGGCCGACCACCGACGGCCGACTACCGGCAATCGACGACTGACAGATAACAGCTGACAGAATCTGAAATCTGTTATCTGTCAGCTGTTATCTGAAATCTGTCAGTTGTCATTTGTCAGCCGCCGGCCCTCTCCTCGGTCAGCTGTTCGGGCCCCGCTCCTGCGAAGGGCGCCGAGGAAGGACGGCCAGCACCCGTGTCCCGTTCGTCCGGGGGAGGCGGCCGACGGTGCAGCGGCCGCCGATCTCGGCCGCCCGGTCCGACATCGACCGCAGCCCGACGCCGTCCGCCGGATCCGTGCCCACCGGGCCACCGCCCGGTGCCTCGTCGTGGGTGGGGTCGCCGAGACCGATGCCGTCGTCCTGGACGGTCAGTGTCAGGTTCGCCTCGTCCACCCGCAGCGACACCTCGGCGTTGCGGGCGCGGGCGTGCCGGAGCACGTTGTTCAGCGCCTCGGCGGTGATCCGGTACGCGGCCACCTCGACGGCGGCGGGCAGCTCCGGCAGCGGGTCCGGCTGCAGCGCGGTGCTGACGGTGAGCCCGTCGCTGCTGAACGAGGCCGCCAGGTGCTGAACGGCCCGGGTGAGACCGAACTCGCCGAGCGGTGCGGGACCGAGCCGGTCGGTGATCCGCCGCACCTCCTTGATCGTCATCGCCAGATCGCCGGAGATGCCCTGCAGGGTCTGGGCCAGCGCGTCGACCCGCGCGTCGACCCGCGCGTCGGAGCCGGAGCCGGAGCCGGAGCTGGAGGCAGGAGGTGCAGAGGCGGAAGGCGTGGAGGCGGGCAGGGCGGAGGCCGTCGAGGCCACGTTGTCGACCCGAAGCCGGAGCCCGGCCAGCGCCGGTCCGAGCCCGTCGTGGATGTCCCGGCGCAGCCAGCGCCGCTCCTCCTCGCGCGCCGCGACGATCTGTTCCCGGCTGGCCCGGAGGTCCTCCTGGAGCCGCAGCGAGGCGACGGCCGGCGAGGCCTGGTCGGCCAGCGAGCGCAGGATGTCGACGTCGCTCGGTTCCAGCCGCTCCTCGCCCGGCCGCAGTCCGACCGTGAACTCCCCGATCACCGCGCCGTGGTGGACCAGCGCGAAGTCCTGGACCGGCCCGTCCAGCCGCCCCACCGCGGCCAGCTGCCGGCGTCCGGCCCGGGTGGTGACGGCCAGCGCCACGCCCGGCAGCCGAAGTTCCGCCGCGACCGTGCCGCAGAGCGCGGACGGCAGCAGCTCCGGATCGACGACCTGCCGGACCTGTCCGGCCAGCGTCCGCAGCACCTGGTAGGGCTGGGCGCGTTCGCCGTAGTAGAGCCGGTCCACCAGGCCCACGGCCCAGCGGGCGGCCCGTGGCAGACCGGCGCCGAGTCCGAAGACCAGGGCGATCAGCAGCAGGGCGGCGGCGCCCCGGCCGGGCACCAGCCACCCCGACAGCACCGCCGCACACACCACGAACACCACGGTGAGCCCGGTGGCGAGCAGCAGCCCGGTGAGGACGGACCGGGCCGCGCGGTCCAGCCGCCACCCGCCGTCGCGCACCACCAGGAACGCCACCGCCACCGCCCACACCGCGCCCGCTGCCGTGAACAGCGAATAGCTCAGCCAGTACTCGTAGGAGAACCGCCGCGTGTAGTAGTCCTGCATGCCCGCCCAGAGCAGGTAGGCGCCGAGCAGCCCGGCCAGGTGCGCGCGGTGCCGGGGCGCGGTCCGGCGGAGCAGCCGGACCAGCAGCACGGTGGCCGCGATGCCGATCAGCAGGTAGTTGACCGGGTCGTAGAGGCGGTCGAGGTGGTCGGAGACGGAGCCGAAGGCGTTGGAGACCGCGCTCTCGGCGAGCGGGTTGGGGCGGCCGAACACGGTCGTGCGGTCCAGGAAGGACATGCAGTCCGGAAGCACCCAGAGGGTCACGGCGCCGATGTACCACCACCATCGGCGGGTGGTGAGCCGCGCTGCGGGCAGCCAGAGCGGCAGCACGTAGAACAGGGTCTGGCTGACGGTGTCGCACACCGCGCGCACCACGGCCGCCGCACCCACGAGCCCGGGGTCGGTGACCTCCACCCAGACGGGTGCGGCGGCGGCGCTCGGCAGCATCGACGTCAGTGCGTAGACGAGCATCACCCAACCGAGTGGATTTCCCGGACGGTGGGCGTGCAGCAGCATCCCCGCTCCGGCGGTGGGCAGCGCGTAGAGCAGGATGGCGAGCTGGTCCCGGGGGCCCTCGACGCCCGCCGCGCCGAGGTGGACCAGCACGTAGCAGACCCAGAGTGTGGCGACCGCCAGACAGAGCACGGTGAGCACCGCGGCGCCGGTGAGTCGCCGTTGGGCGGGTGTCCGGCGCGGCACGGCCCCGACCGGCGTGCGCGGCAGGGGGCGAGGAGGGATCACCGTGATCATGGCACCGCCTAGGGACGGGTGGGGATGGGGTCCACCGACGGCCGGTCGCCGGGCCGGGAGTGCTTTCCCCAGTGTCGGCCGCCCGTCGTCCCGGGCGCATGGGGCAGCGGTCTCGTCCCCGTGGCCCGGCGGACGTCGGGAACGCCGACGGGCGTCCGGTCGGGCGCCGGTGGAGCGGGTGTCGGGTGCCGGTGGAGCAGGTGTCGGACGCCGGTCGGACGCCGGTCAGGCGCCGGTCGGGCGCCGGTGCACGCTGAGCGCGCGGTGCCCCGGAGGGTGCCCCACGGCCGCCGCTGTCACCGAAAGTCACCTGGGCATCGCTGGTAGTGTCGGCCAGGTGGATGAAGAGCAGCCCGCCGAAGACCCCCAGGCACGGGTACCGCAGCCGGACGAGGAGCCGGTGGCCGGGCCCGTCCGGGTCCTGATCGTCGACGACCACCCGCTGTTCCGGGAGGGGTTGAAGGCCGCCCTCGACAGCGCCGACGGCATCGTCGTCGTCGCCGAGGCCGAGCGTGCGGGCGACGTACCGGAGGCCGTCGCCCGTCACCGCCCGGACATGGTCGTCATGGACCTCTCCCTTCCGGACGGCTCCGGGCTGGAGGCCACCCGCCGGCTCTCCGCCGACCAGCCGGCCCCGCCGGTGCTGATGCTCACGATGGCGGACGACGACGGCAGCCTGCTCGCCGCGCTCCAGGCCGGCGCCCGCGGCTACCTGGTCAAGGGCGCGGGCCGGGAGGAGGTGCTGCACGCCGTCCGGACGGTCGCGGCCGGTGGTGCGGTGTTCGGTGCGGACGTGGCCGAGCGGATCACCACCCTGCTCGCCGGTGCGCGGGTGCGGGAGGCCGGGCAGCTCTTCCCGGCGCTCACCGCCCGCGAGGCGGAGGTCCTCGACCTGGTGGCCCGCGGGCTGGACAACCGCAGGATCGCCCGCGAGCTGGTGGTCGCCGAGAAGACGGTGCGCAACCACGTCACCCACATCTTCGAGAAGCTGCACGTCGCCACCCGGGCGGAGGCCGTGGCCCGGGCCAGGGACATGGGCCTCGGCGACGGCTGACCCACCGAACCCGCCGTCCGTCCGCCCGCCCACAGGCGCCCGTCCCCGCCGGAGCGCCCGCATCCGTCGGTCCCGTCTCCGTACCCGCCCGGGCACCCGCCCTGCCCCGGCCCCCCGCCCCCCCGCCGGGGCCGCGATCGCGCGGGACCCGGGTGCGCATCCGGGGCCGGGACCGGACCGCCGTCCCGCGCCTCCGGGACGCCAGGACGCGGAGGATGCGGGGGAGGAGGCCCACATGAGCGAACCGGCCGCGACCCCGGCCACCACCACGACCCGGCACGTCGCCGCGTCCCCCGTGGCCGTGCGCCCGACGGCGCCCGCGAACCCGCCGGGACCCCCGGCCGCACCCGGGCGGACCGGCCTCACCCCGGCCGCCTGGGCCTGCGCGGCGACCCTGCTCAGCGGGTTCGGCTGGGTCCTGCTCGCCGTCACCCACCAGGACGCCGTCTGGGCCACGCCCTTCTACCTCCACGACGGCGAGACCGTCCTCCTCGGCTTCGCCTTCGCGCTCTCCGGGCTGCTCATCCTCGCCCACCGCGCCGGACCGGGTCCCGGTGACCCGTCCCTCGTCCCGTCCCCCGCCCCGGCGCCCGCCTCCGCGGCCACCACCACCGCCGCCACCGCCGTCCCCGCCGTCCCCGCCGTCCCCACCACCGAGGCGCCGGTCGGGCGCAGCCTCGGCCGCTGCCTGCTGGCCGCCGGCCTCGGCGGCTGCCTCTCCCGCTTCACCCTCCTCGCGGGCGCCGCCGCCGACGCCGGACCGGCGGTGCAGACCCTCGGTGCCGCGCTGCTGCTCGCCTCCGTCACCCTGTTCATCTTCGTCTCCCTCGCCCTCCCGCTCTGGCTGCCGGAGGGACGGCTGCCTGGCGGACCGGGCCGCGCGTTCGTCGCCGCCGTCGCCGTCTGGAGCGCCCTGCACGCCTGCGCCGTGCGCCTGGGCAGCCCGCTGCCGTACTTCGGCGACGTCCTCGTCCCACCGGGGAGGCTGCCGCTCGACGAGTGGCAGGCGACCCGGATCGCCTGGGGCATCGTCATCACCAGCCTCGTCGTGGCCGCCGTCCGCTGGCGCCGCTCCGCGCGGCCCCACCGCAGCGTCACCGCCGTCCTGGTGCCCTACCTCGTCTGGCTGGTCACGACCAACATCGCGCTGCGGATCGGCGGGTCCGAGAGCGTCGCGGCGGTCGCCTACTTCGCCGGGTCGGCGCTCTGGATGCTCGGCGCGGTCGGCTACGCGTTCACCCGCGACCGCTCCCGCTACCTCGACCGGGCCACCCGCCGGATGCTCAGCGTCCTCGCCCTCACCGCCCTGCTGATCGCCGGCTACCTCGGCATCGCCCTGCTGCTGCGCCGCGCCCTGCCCGAGGCCAGCAGTACGGGCGCGCAACTGCTGGCCGCCGGCGCCCTGGCCATCGGCGGACTGCTCGGACCCACCACCCGCTGGGTCGTGCGCGCCGTCGACCGCTTCTACTACGGCGACCGGGCCCGCCCCTACCAGGTGGTGCGGGCCCTCGCCGAACGGCTGAGCCGCGCCGTCAGCCCGGCCGACGCGCCACCTCTGCTGTGCGACACGGTGGTCACCGCCCTCGGCCTGCCCGGTGCCCGCGTCGTCCTGCACACCCGCACCGGACCGCACGAGCTCGCCTCCGTCGGCACGATCGGGCAGAACAGCCAGGTGTTCCCGCTCAGCTACGAGGGGGCGGTGATCGGCGACCTCTACGCGCCGCCGCGCGCCGGGCAGCCCGAGCTGGACGCACAGGACCACGAGGTGCTCCGCTTCCTCGCCGACCAGGCCGCACCCGCGATCGCCTCGCTCCGGATGTACGAGGAACTGCAGCGCGGGCGGCGGCAGATCGTGCTCGCCCGCGAGGAGGAACGCCGCCGGCTGCGGCACGACCTGCACGACGGGCTCGGACCCACGCTCTCGGGGCTGCGGCTGGGGGTCGACACCGCGCGGGCCGCCGTGCCGGAGGGTTCCCCGGCGGCCCGCTCGCTGCGGGCGGTGTCCGCCGGGATCGGGCAGGCGATCGACGAACTGCGGCGCATCACTGAGGGGCTGGCGCCCGCCGCGCTGGCGGGGGAGGGGCTCGCGGTGGCGCTGCGGCGGCTGGTCGCGGAGCTGGACGGGCCGCGGGTGCGGATCGCGCTCGTGCTCGACCCGGACCCGCCGCCCGCGCTGCCGGCCGCGGTGGAGGTGGCGGCGCTGCGGATCAGCGGGGAAGCGCTGCACAACGTGCTGCGCCACTCGGCGGCCGGCCAGGCCCGGCTGACGCTGCGGGTGCGGCCGGAAGCGGTGGTGGTCGAGGTCTGGGACGACGGGCGCGGGTTCCCGGCGGACCCGGTGGACCTGACCGGACCGGCGGACCTGACCGGACCGGTCGACCTGATCGGGTCGGTGGATCCGAGGGACGGCGGCGGGGACGGCGACGGCGCCCGTGAACGGCGGCGAGCCGGGTCGGGGCTCGGGCTCCGCTCGATGGCCGAGCGGGCGGAGGAGCTGGGCGGCCGGTTCACGACGGGCAACCACGACGGCGGAGCGGTCGTGCGGGCCGTCCTGCCCCGCACGCCGGAGCAGTCGCGGGCGGACTTCTGACCGCGGACGGCCCGGGGGCGCCGGCCGGCCGGAAAAGTCGCACTGACGACCGACGGCTGACAGATGACAACTAACAGATGACAGATATCAGCTGACAGATTTTGAAATCTGTCAGCCATCACTCGTCGGCCCGTTCGGCGCCCCGGCCGCCCATCGACGCCATCCTCCCTCTTGACGGGACCGCGGGTTCGCTCAATCATCATGGTCGCGTCAACTTTGCGGTGCGGTCGGGCCCCACGCCCCCTCAGCACCCCTGTGCCGTCCGCGAAATGACGCGCTTCCGTTCTGCCCCACCAGATACCGGAGCCTCCATTGACCGAGCGCGCCCCTCGGCGATCCCGCCTGCGCCGATCCGCCCTGTCCGCCGCTGCCGCCGTCACCCTCGCGGCCGCGTTCCTCGCCCCGGCCGCTGCCGCGGCCCCGACGGCGCCGGCCCCCGTGGCCCCCGCCGTCCAGGCTCCCGCACCGGTGGCCGCCCCCGACATCCCGGTGGCCAACGTCAAGGCGCACCTCGCCCAACTCCAGTCGATAGCCACCGCCAACGGCGGCAACCGCGCCCACGGCCGGCCCGGCTACAAAGCCTCGATCGACTACGTGAAGGCCAAGCTGGACGCCGCGGGCTACAGCACCACGCTGAAGACCTTCAGCTACAACGGCTCGACCGGCTACAACCTCATCGCCGACTGGCCCGGCGGTGACACCTCGCACGTCGTCATGGCCGGCGCCCACCTGGACTCCGTCACCGGCGGGCCGGGCATCAACGACAACGGCTCCGGCTCCGCAGGCGTCCTGGAGACCGCGCTCGCCGTCTCCCGGGCCGGCCTCACGCCCTCCAAGCACCTGCGGTTCGGTTGGTGGGGCGCCGAGGAGTACGGCATGGTCGGCTCCAAGAACTACGTCAACAGCCTTTCCACCGCCGACCGTTCGAAGATCGACACCTACCTCAACTTCGACATGATCGGCTCACCCAACCCCGGCTACTTCACCTACCGCTACGACAGCGCGCTCGACGCCCTGTTCCGCGACTACTTCGCGGGCCTCGGCATCAGCACCGAGCAGGACTTCGAGGGCGACGGCCGCTCCGACCACGCCCCGTTCCAGAACGTCGGGATCCGGGTCGGCGGCCTGTTCAGCGGCGCCGACTACACCAAGACCAGCGCCCAGGCCGCGAAGTGGGGCGGAACGGCGGGCCAGCCGTTCGACCGCTGCTACCACTCCTCCTGCGACACCACCGCCAACATCAACGACACCGCGCTCGACCGGATGAGCGACGCCATCGCGTACGCGATCTGGACCCTCGCGGCCGGCAGCACCACCCCGCCCACCGGCACCGTCTTCGAGAACACCGCGGACGTGCAGATCCCGGACAACGGCGCGGCGGTCACCTCGGACGTCGCCGTCACCGGCCGGACCGGCAACGCGCCGTCCGCGCTCCAGGTCGGGGTCGACATCAAGCACAGCTACCGCGGTGACCTCGTCATCGACCTGGTCGCGCCGAACGGCACCGCCTTCCGCCTGAAGGGCTCGAGCAGCGACTCCACGCCCAACGTGCAGACCACCTACACGGTGAACGCCTCCGCGGTGGCCGCCAACGGCACCTGGAAGCTCAAGGTCCAGGACGTCGGGCCGCAGGACGTCGGCTACATCGACAGCTGGAAGCTCACCTTCTGACGATCCGCCGACAGTACGGCCCCGGGGGTGCCGGTCCGCCGACCGGCACCCCCGGGGTGCACGCCGAGAGAAGGGGCGGCTACTCCGCCATCTCGTACGCGCCCGAGAGCGCCTCGACCATGCCCCACACCTTCGCCGTCCGCTCGCCGTCCGCGACCGGGCGGCGGACGTGCGCCAGCGCCCACGCCGCCTGGGCCTCGGTGGTGGACGCCTTGCCGTGCAGCTCGGTGGCGTGCGCGGAGAAGTCCCGCACCAGCGCGTCGAAGATCTGGTCCAGCAGGTCCGCGTCCAGACCGGTCAACTCGGCCTGCTCCAGCACCAGCTGGCCGTAGACGATCAGCGCGAACAGCTGGCCGATCTCCAGCAGGAAGTCGAGGTCCGCCTGCTGCTCCGCGGTCGGCGCGTGCTCCAGCAGCAACGCGCAGAAGCCGTCGGCCTGTTCGCGGAAGCGGGCGACGTTCGGGAGGTGCCCGTGCGCGTCGTAGGCGGCCCGCCAGTCGTGGAAGCGGATCGCGCCGAGGCCGCGGGCCGGGCCCTGCCGGAACAGGAACTCGTCGTCGGCGGCGTCCTGGCGGGTCGGTACCGGCGCGTACTCGGCCGGGGCGAAGAGGTAGTTGGCCATGAACTTGAGGATCAGTGCCAGGTTGACGTGGACGGTGCCCTCCAGCTTCGGCAGGCCCCGGATGTCCTTGGCGGCCTTGTCGAAGTAGGTGTCCGCCTCGAAGCCCTTGGCCGCGATGACGTCCCACATGAGGTCGATGACCTTCTCGCCCTCGGTGGTGACCTTCATCTTGGTCATCGGGTTGAAGAGCAGGTAGCGGCGGTCCTCGGGAGAGGCGGTGCGGAAGTAGTCCACCGAGCGGGCGGCGAACAGCTTCATCGCCACCAGTCGCGCGTAGGCGTCGGTCAACTCGCGGCGCACGTGCGGGAAGTCGGTGACCCGCTTGCCGTACAGCACCCGGTTGTGGGCGTGCGTCACGGCCTCGTACATCGCGTGCTCGCAGATGCCGACGGAGGCGGTGCAGAGGTTGAACTTGCCGACGTTGACGGTGTTCAGCGCGGCGTCGAAGGCGGCCTTGCCGGTGTGCAGGACGTCCTCGGCGCGGACCGGGTACTCCTCCAGCCGGAACTCGCTGACGTACATCTGGGCGTTCACGACGTTCTTGACCAGGTGGTACGCCTCGTGGCGGCTGTCGGCGGCGAAGAAGACGTAGCCCTCCGGTCCCTCGACGTCCGAGCGGCGGCCGAAGACGGAGACCAGGCCGGCGACGTTGCCGTTGCCGATGTAGTACTTGGAGCCGGTCGCGGTGAAGCCGCCCTCGCCGTTCGGGGTGAGGACCATGTCGGTCGAGTAGATGTCGGCGCCGTGGCTGCGCTCGGAGAGCCCGAACGCCATGACGTGGCCCTCGGCCAGCAGCTTGGCGGCGCGCGCCCGGACGGCCTCGTTCTCGCTCTGCCAGACCGGGCCGAGGCCCAGGATGGTGACCTGCCAGGTGTACCAGTAGCCGAGGCCGTAGAAGCCGAGGATCTCGTTCAGCTCGGCGATCCGGGAGGTGTCCCAGCGCTTCTCCGGGTCGGCGGCGGACGGCGTCAGGAACTCGGCGAACAGGCCTTCCTTGGCGGCGAACTCGAGGAAGTCGGCGTACCAGGCGCGGTCGATGTAGGTGTCGATCAGCGCCTTCTTGCCGCGCGACTCGAACCAGTCCACGGTCGCGCGCAGCAGCCGGCGGGTCGGCTCGTCGAACTGCGCGGGGTCGTAGGTACGCGGGTTGAAGAGCATCGCGGGCTCCCGGGGGATCGAGGGTGGAGGGTGGAACGTCAGTGGGTGGCGCTGGTGCCGACACCGGCGTCGGCCTCGGCATCGGAACCGGCGTCGGAACCGGACGCGGGCCCGGACGCGGACGCGGGCGCCGAGGCGTCCGCGGCCAGCTCGCGCAGGGTGGCGAGCACCTCGTCGAGCCAGGCGAGCGTCATCCGCTCGTACTCGATCCCGCCGCGCAGCACCACGTGCTGGAGCCGCTGCTGGGCGTCGAGTGCGTCCGGTGCCGGGAAGTCGCGGCCCTCGCCGTGCAGGTAGCGGGCGAGCAGGGCGGCGTGGCTGTCCCGGTGCCGCTCGACCTCGGGGATCAGTGCGGCGGGGTCGTCGAAGGCCACCGCCCGGATCCGGACGGCGAGCTCGTGGCGGACGGTCTCCGGTTCGACGGGCTCGCGCAGCCAGGCGGCGAGCGCGGTCCGGCCGGGCGGGGCCGCCGAGTACACCTTCTTGTCCGGCCGCCCGTCCTGGGCGACCTCCTCGACGGAGATCCAGCCGTCCGTCTCCATCCGCCGCAGCACCCGGTAGATCTGCTGGTGGGTGGCGGTCCAGAAGCGGCCGATGGACCGGTCGAAGCGCCGGGCCAGTTCGTAGCCGGAGCCGGGCCGTTCCAGCAGCGAGACGAGGATCGCGTGCTCCAGTGCCATGAGCGGCATCCTGCTATGCAACGAGTTGCATACGCAATGGCGGCGGACGGGGTTGAGACGGAGGTCACCCGTTGGGGTGGTGCGCGCGGGGCGTGCGGAGCGGCCGGGGGCGTGCGGAGATCGGCCGGGGCGCGCGGGGCAGACCGTGGGGGCCGTGCGGGCCGGGCCGGCCGCGAGCTGGGTGGCCCGGCGGGTCGAGCAGGGTAGCTTCCCTGGCCAAAAGGTGCAAAACGGTCGAACGGCGCCAGAATGGTACTGGGCTAGCGCCCTCCATGTTCCAAACCTAGGAGGTGGTATCGGTGTCTACCCAGATCCCGGTGGGCATGGAGCACCATCCGGACATCGTCGAACTCCGGGAGCACTACGAGCGGGTCACCCTGACCCCGCGGGCCCAGGGCGTCGAGGCCCTGGCCATCGTGGCCGGTCTGTTCCTGGCGGCCTCGCCATGGATCGTCGGCTTCACCGCGTTCAACACGCTGACCGTCACCTGCCTGATCGTCGGTCTCGCCTACTGCGTGCTGATGGCCGGTTACGGCTCGGCCTACGAGCGCACCCACGCACGGGCCTGGGCGGCGACCCTGCTCGGCGCGTGGACGGTCATCTCCCCGTGGGTCGTCTCGGGTGAGGTGAACCGGGGCAAGAACATCGTCACCTGCGTGATCGCGGGCGGCGTGATGTTCCTGCTGGGGCTCGCCGCCATCTCGATGGCCACCATGACGTCGAACGGAGCCGCGATGCGGCTCGGCCGGGCCGGCCGAGCCAGGGGCTGACGTCCGACGTGAGCCCGACACCCGGGGCGTGGAGCGGCGAGGCCGCCCTCCGCGCCCCGGGCGCGTGTCCGGCGTCGGACCTCCACGTGTCCGACGCCGGACCCCCGCCGGACCCCCGACGCCGGGCCCCGACGCCGGACCGCCGACGCAGGACCGGGACCGGCCCCTACGGCCGGGTCATCCGCAGGACGTCCAGGGCCTCGTCCAGCTGGTCGAGCGTGAGCCGCCCCTGCTCGACGTACCCGCGCTCCAGCACCACCTGGCGGATCGTCTTCCGCTCCGCGAGCGCCTGCTTGGCGACCTTGGCCGCCTCCTCGTAGCCGATGTACCGGTTCAGTGGAGTGACCACCGACGGCGAGGACTCCGCGTACTCCCGGGCCCGCTCGACGTTGGCGGTGATGCCGTCCACGGCGCGGTCGGCGAGCAGCCGCGCGCTGTTGGCGAGCAGCCGGACCGACTCCAGGACGTTGCGGGCGATCACCGGCAGCATCACGTTGAGCTCGAAGTTCCCGCTCGCCCCGGCCACCGTCACCGTGGCGTCGTTGCCGATCACCTGGGCGGAGACCATCAGGACCACCTCGGGCAGCACCGGGTTCACCTTGCCCGGCATGATCGACGAACCGGGCTGGAGGTCCGGGAGGTTGAGTTCGCCGAGGCCGGTGCGCGGACCCGATCCCATCCACCGCAGGTCGTTCGCGATCTTCGTGAACCCGACGGCGACGGTGCGCAGTTGCCCGCTCAGCTCGACCAGGCCGTCCCGCGCGCCCTGCGCCTCGAAGTGGTCGCGGGCCTCGGTCAGCGGCAGCTCGGTGACGCGCGCGACCTCCTCGATCACCGCCGCCGCGAACCCGGGCGGGGTGTTGATGCCGGTGCCCACCGCGGTGCCGCCGAGCGGGAGTTCGGCGACCCGGGGCAGGGTGGCCAGCAGCCGCTCCCGCCCGTGCCGGACCTGCGCCGCGTACCCGCCGAACTCCTGCCCCAGGGTGACCGGCGTGGCGTCCATCAGGTGCGTGCGACCGGCCTTGACGACGCCGGCGAACTCCGCGGCCTTGCGCTCCAGTGCCTCGGCCAGGTGCTCCAGCGCCGGGATCAGGTCGTGGCTGACGGCGGCTGTGGCGGCGATGTGGATCGAGGAGGGGAAGACGTCGTTGGACGACTGGCTGGCGTTCACGTGGTCGTTGGGGTGGACGGGCCGGCCGAGGCGCTCGCCGGCCAGGGTGGCGATCACCTCGTTGGTGTTCATGTTGGACGAGGTGCCCGAGCCGGTCTGGAACACGTCCACCGGGAACTCGTCGTCCCAGCGGCCCGTCGCGACCTCCTCGGCGGCCGAGACGATCGCGTCGGCGGTCTCCTCCTCCAGCACGCCCAGCCGGGCGTTCACGCGCGCGGCGGCGGCCTTGATCCGCGCCAGCGCGGCGATGTGCGCCCGTTCCAGGCGCTGGCCGGACACGGGGAAGTTCTCCACCGCCCGCTGCGTCTGCGCCTGCCACTTCGCCGCGGCCGGCACCCGCACCTCGCCCATCGAGTCGTGCTCGATCCGGTACTGCTCGTCACCCATCGTGCGCTGCACCTCCTGAACGGTCCCGGCCGGACGGAGCCCCGTGGACCGGGGAGTCCCGGTCCGGCCCGGGTTCGGCTTCCGCTGACGACAGCCGCGCGGGGGCCCCGCGTATTTCCGCTTTCCGCGCCGACCCTGCGGCCTTCCGCCGGTCCTGACCCTGCGGCCTCCTACCGGTCCAGGTCCAGGTCCGGGTCCGGGTCCGGGTCCGGGCCGGTGGTCTCCGACCGCTCCGGACCCGGCGATCCCATCACTGTCCCAGGACGGCGGTCAGGACCTCGCCCGCCTCGGCGCCCGCCTTGGCGACCCGGGTGCCGTCCGGTGCCCAGACCCCGGAGCCGCCCGAGGTCGCGGCGTACGAGCCGGTCGGCCCGGCGAAGGTCGACAGGACCACCCAGAGCCCGTTGTCCGCCGCGCGCGCCGGGTACCGCGCCTCCTTGGTGGCGACCGCCTCCGGGCCCGCCCCGTACAGGGTGGAGGCCACATAGGCGTCGGCGCCGAGCGCGGCGAGCCGCTCGGCGTGCTCGGGGGCGGCCGCGTCCGCGCAGATCGCCAGGCCCAGCCGCCAGCCGTCCAGTTCCAGGACGGACGGCTGCTCGGCGCCGGTGAAGCGGTCGTGCTCGGCGCCGTGCAGATGGGTCTTGCGGCAGGCCACCCGGGCGCCGGTCCCGGTGACGGCGAGCGTGGCGATGTACTCGCGACCGTCGGGGTCGGTCACCGGTGCGCCGACCAGGGCGGTGGCCCCGGTCCCGGCGCAGGCGGCGACGAGCGGCGCGAGCCGGGCGTCGGCCGGGTCGACGGAGGCCGCGGCGAGGTCGTAGCCGGTGAGCGAGAGCTCCGGGAAGACCACCAGACGGACCGCCCCGGCCTCGCGCACGGCGGCGGCGTGCCGCTCGACGTTGATCTCCACGGTGTCCGGACGGCCCGACTCGGCGCAGGCGGGCTGGGCGACGGCGACGGCCAGTGGCGCGGGGACGGGGGCGGGAGTGGGCGCGGACACGGTGGGGCCTCCGGGGGAGATCGGGCAAGGCGATCACGATCAACCTATGAGCCGACCGCGAAACCTGGCAAGGTTCACTCCTTCGAGTGAAGATCACGAGCCGCTTCGCGGCGTCCGAACGGCTGCTTCGTACGCTCACCCGGAATCGGGGGAGACACCGGACGAAAGTCCACCGGACACAGGGGCGGGCATGACGGCAGCACACCACCAGCACCACGACGGCCACCACCACGACCAGGGCGCCGATCGCGCCGCGGACCTCGTCACCGCCGCCGATCGCGCCGCGGACCTCACTGCGCACCCCACCACCGACCTCACCGCGCACCCCACCACCGACCTCACCGAGGACCCCGCGGCCGACCTCACCGCCGCCGCCGACCGTCCGGACGGGCCGACGCAGGACCGGACCCTCAGCCGTCGCCGCCTCCTCGGCGTCTCCGCCGCCCTCGGCGCCGCCGGCTGGATGGTGCGCGGCACCGTCGGACCGGACAGCGCCCGGGCCGCCACCCCCGCCCCGCCCGACCTGCCCGCCGGCACCGAGCTGTTCCAGCGCGTCTACCAGAACTGGTCCGGTGAGGTCCGCACCGACCAGCTCTGGACCTGCGCCCCGCGCACCCCCGAGGAGGTCCCGGCGCTCGCCGACTGGGCCCGCGCCCACGGCTGGCGCCTGCGCGCCCAGGGCCACCGGCACACCTGGGCGCCGCTCACCGTCGCCGACGGCACCCCCGGGGCGGCCCGCGTCCTGCTGCTCGACACCACCCGCCACCTCACCGCGCTCACCGCCGAGTCGGCCACCACCGTCCGCGCCCAGACCGGCGCGAGCATGGAGGCGCTGCTCGCCCACCTGGCCGACCGCGGCCTCGGCCTCACCGCCGTCCCCGCCCCCGGTGAGCTCACCCTCGGCGGCGTCCTCGCGATCGGCGGCCACGGCACCGCCGTTCCCGCCGCCGGCGAACTGCGCGCGGACGGGCACGGCTACGGCTCGGTCAGCAACCAGGTCACCCGGCTGACCGCCGTCGTCCTCGACCCGGCCACCGACCGGTACACCCTGCGGACCTTCGACCGGTCCGAGGCGGACAGCGCCGCCTTCCTGGTCCACCTCGGCCGGGCGTTCGTCACCGAGGTGGTGCTCCGGGCCGGCGCGGACCGGCCGCTGCGCTGTGTCAGCCGACTCGACATCCCGGCGAGCGAACTCTTCGCCCGCCCCGGCACGTCGACCGGACTCGGCGGCCTCTCCCGCCCGCGCACCTTCGCCGACTTCGTCGAACGGGACGGTCGGGCCGAGGCGATCTGGTTCGCCTACACCGACCGCCCGTGGCTGAAGACCTGGACCGTCGCTGCGACCCGCCCGTTCGGCTCCCGCGCCGTCGACGAGCCCTACAACTACCCCTTCTCCGACTCGATTCCGCAACCGGTCGCCACCCTGGCCGGCCAACTCGTCTCCGGAGCCTGGGGATCGGCCCCGCTGTTCGGCCAACTCCAGTACCTGATCGCCAAGGTGGGACTTACCGGAGACCTCACCGACGTCCTCCTCTCCGGCGGGCTGATCCGCGACCTGCTCACCGGAGAGGTGCTCACCCACCTGCTCGCCGGCGGCCTGCGCTCCGACCTGTGGGGGCCCTCCCGCACCCTGCTCCAGTACGTCCGCCCCACCACCCTGCGGGTCACGGCGAACGGCTACGCGATCCTCGCCCGGCGCGCCGACCTCCAGTGGGTGGTGGCCGAATTCGCCGACCAGTACCGGCGGTTGCTCGACGACTACCGGACCCGCGGGGAGTTCCCGGTGAACGGCGCGGTGGAGATCCGGGTCACCGGCGTCGACGACCCGGCCTGGTCCGGGGTGCCCGGCGCCCGGCCGCCGCTGCTCTCCGCGCTGCGCCCGCGCCCCGACCGGCCCGAATGGGACACCGCCGTCTGGGTCGACGTGCTCGGCTTCCCCGGGACACCCGGGCTGCACCGCTTCGGCCGCGACCTCGAACAGGCCCTGCTGCGCTCCTTCGACGGCACCCGGGCGGGCCTGCGCGTCGAGTGGTCCAAGGGCTGGGCCTACACCGAGGACGCCGCCTGGGCCGACGCCGACATGCTGGACCGGATCATCCCGGCGAGCCACCGGGCCGGCGGCGGAGCCGGCTGGGACGAGGCGATCACCGTCTTGGACCGCCACGACCCGCACCGGGTGTTCGGCAACCCGTTCCTGGACCGGCTGTTGAAGCTCTGACCGGCCGCGGCGGGTTCCGCCGACGGCCGGCGGCCGCGTCGGGCGGTCGTCACCGGCCAAGTGTCGGCCGGCCGTCAGACGTGCTCCATCACGATCACGGCCAGGGTGCCCGGCGCCAGGGCCCGGAACACGTGCGGGGCGTCGCCCGGGTAGCTCACGTAGTCGCCCGGGCCCAGCTCGACGGGAGCCTCGGTCGGTCCGACCAGCGCCCGTCCGGCGCCCAGCAGCAGGTGCTCGACGGTGCCGGGCATGTGCGGGTCGGAGGCCCTGGTCTCGCCCGGTTCGGCCTCGATCCGGTAGATGTCGCGGCGGGCGTTGGGCGGGCAGGAGGCCAGCAGGGTCGCGGCGTAGTCGGCCCGCTCCGAGTGGGTGACCGGGCCCTCCCCGACCCGCACCACCCGGACCACCGGGCGCGGCGGGTCGACCAGTCGGCTGAACGGCACGTCCAGGGCGACGCCGAGCGCCCAGAGCGTCTCGACGCTCGGATTGCCGACACCCGACTCCAGTTGGGAGAGCGTCGACTTGGCGATCCCCGCCCGGCGGGCCAGTTCGGCCATCGACAGCCCGGCCCGTTCACGCTCGCGCCGGATCGACGCCGAGATCAGCGCGATCAGCTCGTTCCCTGAGGCGCCGGACCCGGCGCCGCTGTTGCTGGTGCTGCCACTCATGCGCGTTCGCTCCACAAGTCCAAGCGTTCGTCTTGACGAACGACACCCTTCGGGTTCACTCTACTGGACATGCGTTCGCTCCTTCGAACCCTTGAACGTTCCACGTTCCGTGACATCGCCCTCGTCTGCCTCGCCGGCGCCCTGGTCGGCGTCTCGTTCGGGGCGATCTCCGTCTCCGGCGGGCTCCCGCTCTGGGTGCCGATCGCCATGTCCGTCCTCGTCTACGCCGGGGGCGCGCAGTTCGCCGCCGTCGGCATCGTGCTCTCCGGCGGCGGCGTGGTCGCCGCCCTGGTCGCCGGTCTCGTCCTCAACGCCCGCCTGCTTCCCTTCGGCTTCGCCGTCGCCGACGTCCTCGACGGTCCGCGGTGGCGCAGACTGCTCGGCGCGCAGCTGCTCACCGACGAGTCCGTCGCGTTCACCATGCTCGAGTCGGACCCCCAGCGGCGACGGGCGGCGTACTGGGTCTGCGGCGTGATGCTGTTCGTGGTCTGGAACACCTCCGTCGCCGTCGGCGCGGCGGCGGGCGGTCTGATCGGCGACACCGACGCGTTCGGACTGGACGCCGCCTTCCCCGCCGTCCTGCTCGCCCTCGTGCTGCCCTCGCTCACCGACCGCCGCACCCGCGCCGCCGCCCTGAGCGGCGCCGCCGTCGCCGTGGCCGCCACCCCGTTCGTCTCGGCCGGCCTGCCGGTGCTGCTCGCGCTGACCGGGCTGCTGTTCGCGGCCCGCGGGGCCGAACCGGGCGGGGCCGCCGAACCGGCCGAGGCCGCCGAACGCGCCGAGGCCGCCGCGCCGGCCGGTGCCGGTACGGATCCCGCGGGCGCCGATTCCCCCGACCGTTCCGCGCCCCTCGCCGAGGAGGTCCACTGATGTCCCTGCTCGCCATCCTGCTGCTGGCCGGCGGCACCTACGCGTTCCGGCTCGCCGGGCCGCTGCTCGGTGGCCGGCTCACCGTCTCGGACCGGGTGCGCCGGCTGCTCGCCGTCGCCGCCGCGGTGCTGCTCGTCGCCCTGATCGCGACCGGCGCGCTCACCCGGGGCCACGACTTCGCCGGCTGGGCCCGCCCGGCGGGTGTCCTGGTCGCGGGTGCCCTCGCGCTGCGGCGCGCGCCGTTCCCGGCCGTGGTGGTCGCGGCCGCCGCGACGACGGCCGTGCTCCGCCTCTGCGGCGTCGCCTGAACCAGGCCCCGAACCGGGCCGGGCCGAGGTGGGGCCGAGGCCGGACCGGTTCAGGTTGGTTCAGGTTGGTTCAGGTCGGGGTGGGGCCGGGCGTCAGCCGGAGCACCTTGCTGACCCAGATCCGGTCGTCGCCGATGCCCTCGGTCTCCTGAACCACCACGGCCCAACGTCCCACCGTCCACCCCTCACGCCTCGTCCGTGCGCGCAGGCGGTCATCCTGGCGACGCGACCGGCCGGCCCTCCGGGGTGACCGCGGCCCCGTCCCCGTCGCCGGCCCCGTCCCCGGCGTCGGCCCGCTCTTCGGCCCCACCGGGTAGCGGCAGCGCCTTGTAGAAGATGGTGGTCGCGCACGGCGCCCCCGCCGGGTCGGTCGCGAAGTCCGGCACCGTGCCGACCCGGGTCCAGCCCGCCGCCGCGTACATCCGCTCGGCGGGACTGTCCGTCTCGGTGTCCAGCACCAGCGTCCGGATGCCGTGCCCCGCGGCCGCCGACTCCAGGGCCGCCAGCAGCCGACCCGCCAGCCCGTGGCCCCGGTCCGCCCGGTGGACCATCAACTTGGCGACGTCCGCCCGGTGCCGGCCGTTGGCGGTCGTCGCCGGGCGCAGTTGCACCGTGCCGGCGACCCGGGCGCCCGCGGTGCCGCCGGGGTCGGTGCCCGCCCCGGCGTACGCGACCCAGAGCAGGAGCCGCCCCGCCGCGACGTCCGGCGCCAGCGCCCGCCACCAGTCGGCCGCCGCACCGGGGTCGAGCGGAGCGAGAAACCCGACCGAAGCGCCCGCGTCGACGGTGTCCGCCAGCAGCTCGCCCAGCCGGACCGCCGAGTCGAGCAGTTCCTCCGCCGTCAACGGGCGGATTGTGTACATCGTCACTCCCTCGTTTCCGGCGGTCCCGGGAGGGGCTCGGTGCGGAATACTCGCCGGTACCCAACGCCGCGCCGCGCCCGGTTCGTGTCCGGGGTGCGCCCGGTTCGCGCCCGGGACGCACCCGGTTCGCCCGCCGAGACTACAAGGAGCTTCAATGGCGAAGCCGCCCAGGATCGACCCCGCCGACCTGCTCGCCGTCGGTGACCTGCTCACCGACGAGGAGCGGCTCGTCCGCGACACCGTGCGGAAGTTCGCCGACGACCGGATCCGCCCGCACATCGGCGAATGGTTCGAGCGCGGGGTCTTCCCCGCCCGCGAACTCGCCCCCGAGCTCGGCGCCCTCGGCGTGCTCGGCATGCACCTCGACGGTTACGGCTGCACCGGCTCGACCGCCGTCGCCTACGGGGTCGCCTGCATGGAACTGGAGGCCGCCGACTCGGGCCTGCGCAGCTTCGTCTCCGTCCAGGGCTCGCTGGCCATGCGCGCCATCCACGCGTTCGGCTCCGAGGAACAGAAGCAGCGCTGGCTGCCCGGCCTCGCCGCCGGCGAACTGATCGGCTGCTTCGCCCTCACCGAACCGGACTTCGGCTCCGACCCGGCCAACATGCGCACCCGGGCCCGCCGCAAGGGCGCCGGTGGCGAGGGCGCGGACTGGGTGCTCTCCGGCTCCAAGATGTGGATCACCAACGGCTCGATCTCCGACGTCGCGGTCGTCTGGGCACAGACCGACGAGGGTGTCCGCGGCTTCCTGGTCGAACCCGGCACGCCCGGCTTCACCACCACCGACGTGCACGGCAAACTGTCCCTGCGCGCCTCGGTGACCAGCGAACTCGCCTTCGACGAGGTCGTGTTGCCCGCCGACGCCGTCCTGCCGGGCGTCACCGGCCTGCGCGGACCGCTCTCCTCCCTGAACGAGGCCCGCTACGGCATCCTCTGGGGCACCGTCGGCGCCGCCCGCGACTGCTACACCTCGGCCCTCGACTACGCGAAGAGCCGCATCCAGTTCGACCGCCCGATCGCCGGGTTCCAGCTCACCCAGCAGAAGCTCGTCGAGATGATGCTGGAGGTGGAGAAGGCCTACCTGGTCGCCCTGCGGATCGGCCGGCTCAAGGACGAGGGCGCGGCACGCCCGGCGCACGTCAGCTTCGGCAAGCTCAACAACGTCCGGACCGCCCTGGAGATCGCCCGCAGCGCCCGCACCGTGCTCGGCGCCAACGGCATCACCACCGAGTACC
The DNA here is from genome assembly GCA_000719695.1 of Streptomyces sp. NRRL F-6131. Taxonomy (GTDB): domain Bacteria; phylum Actinomycetota; class Actinomycetes; order Streptomycetales; family Streptomycetaceae; genus Kitasatospora. The sequence goes on along the minus strand of JOHN01000072.1, from coordinate 17,479 downwards.
CGGTCCTGCGGCACGCCAACAACCTGGAGTCGGTGCTCACTTACGAGGGCACCAGCGAGATCCACACCCTCGTCCTCGGCGAGGCGATCACCGGAGAGTCCGCCTACCGCTGACCGGCGGCGGCCGGCACCGGCCACCGGCTGTTCCGGCTGCCGGTTCTCCCGGCGCCGCGTGAAAATCGGTTCCCGTCGGGGCCGTTCATGGCTAGCTTCGTGTCCATGAACGGCCCGACGACCCAGCTCACGAGCACGCCCACCGCGCCCACTGCGCCGACTGCGGCCACCACGACGGCCGGGCCCGCTGTGGCCACCACGACGCTCTGGCGTCCCACCGGGCCCGAGGAGTTGGCCCTGGTGGAGGCGGCCGACGGGCGGGCATGGCCACCGCGCCTGCCCGACCAGCCGATCTTCTATCCCGTGCTGAACGAGGACTACGCGATCCGCATCGCCCGCGACTGGAACGTCCCCGCCTCCGGGGTCGGCTACGTCACCCGCTTCGAAGTGGAGACCGCCTTCCTCGACCGCTATCCGGTCCGCCGGGTCGGCGGTCGCACCATCGTCGAACTCTGGGTGCCCGCAGAGGAGTTGGACGAGTTCAACCGGCACATCGTCGGTCGCATCGAGGTGGTGCACGAGTTCCGGCCGCAGCCGTGACCCCGCAGGGCCCGGGCGCCCCGCCCCCGGTCCTCCTGACCTCGGCCCAGGCCACCGGCACCACCAGCCTGCTCACCGAGGCGGCCGCGGTGCGGGGACTGGCCGTCGCGACCCTGGACGGCACCGCCGCCGTCGACCGGCTGGCCAGGCGCCCCGTCCACTGGTAAGGCGGCCCGCTGGCCGCCGCCCGGATCGCGGACCGGCTCGGACTGGCCCTGCTCGAACCGCCCGACGACTGGCTCGCCCGGCTGCCGGAGGAGTTCACGGGGCGCCGGATCGAACTGGCCACGCTCGCAGAGGCACGGGCGCTGCGCCGGCCGGCCTTCGTCAAGCCGCCCTCCGACAAGTCCCTGCCGCCCGCGGTCTACGCCGACGGCAGCTACCTGCCGCGCAGGGGGGCGCGGCTCGGCCCGGACACACCGGTCCTGGTCAGCGAGCCGGTGACGTTCGGCACGGAGTACCGGCTGTTCGTCCTCGACGGGGCCGTGCGGTCCGGCAGCCGCTACGCCCGCTTCGGCCGGCTCGACCCCGGGCCGCTCGTCGAGGGGGCCATGGACTTCGCGCACCGGCTGCTCGCCGACGTCGGGTCGAGCCTGCCGAGCGCCGTCGCCCTCGATGTCGGGACGCTGCTCGACCCGTACGACCCGTACGACCCGGCCGAGCGGTGGGCCGTGGTCGAGGCCAACATGCCGTGGTTCGCCCACTGCTACGCCGCCGCCCCGGCCCGCGTCCTCGACGTGGTGCTGCGTGCGGCCGGCCCGTCCGACGCGCTCCGGCCCCCCGACCGGCGCTTCGTCCGGGCGGGCGACGGTCAGCTGACAGCGGACAGCTGACAGATAACAGATGACAGATTTCAATATCTGTCATCTGTTATCTGTCAGTCGTCAGGCCCGCCCCGACCCCCCGCGACGTCCGGACGCCGCCAGGACATCCGGCGTTACCCGGCAGGCAACCTCGCGGTCCGGCAGGCCGTGGAACATGGCGCGGTCGCCGACGCCCGCCCCGCTGCGGACGCGGTCGGCACCCGCACCGCCGTGAAAGGAACCACCGCGCCCATGTCCATACCGCCGCTGCCGCGCCCCCGGGTCCTCGTCGTCGGGATCGACGGCGTCCGGTACGACCTGCTGGACCAGGTCCCGATGCCGAGGCTCGCGGAGGTCGCCGAGGCCGGTTTCCTGGCGCCCGTGACGGTCGCGGACTCCACGCCCACCATGTCCGGCCCGTGCTGGGCCACCATCGTCACCGGCGTCGAGCCCGCCAAGCACGGCGTCTGGGGCAACCACCTCGGCGGCAACCGGCTCGACGTCTTCCCTGACTTCACCACCCGGCTGGCCCGGGCCGACGGCCGCCGCACCTTCGTCGCGGCCGGCTGGGACCCGCTGGTGATCGGCGAGTCCGGCGGACCGCTCTTCCGCGCGCCCGGCCGCCTCTGCTACGTCGCCCCCGCCGAGGACACCCCCGAGGCCTGGGAGGTCGTCGACGAGGAGGTCACCCGGGAAGCCGTCGACGTGCTCCGCGACGCCGACCCCGAGGCGTCCTTCGTCTACCTCGGCGCCGTCGACGAGACCGCCCACTTCCTCGGCTGCGGCGAGGAGTACCGGGCCTCGATGCGCACCGCCGACGAGCGGCTCGGACGACTCCTCGACGCCGTCCGCGCCCGGCCCGGCCACGCCGACGAGGCCTGGACGGTCATCGTCGTCACCGACCACGGCCATGTGGACGCCGGCGGCCACGGCGGCCGCACGGTCGAGGAGCGCACCGCCTGGGTCGCGTGCGCCGGCCCCGGCATCCCCGCCGCCCCGCCGGTCGGGGAGATCCGCCACCCCGACGTCGCGGCCCAGGTCTTCGCCGCCCTCGGCCGCCCGATCGACCCGCACTGGACCCTGGACGGCCGCCCCTTCCCGGTCGCCGCTCCCGCGACCGCCGCGGTCTGACGACCGACCACGGACCGCGCGCGCCAGCCCTTCGCGGACCGGTCACGGGGGCGGTAAAGGCGTACCGGGCCGTGTCGGGCAACCGGGTGACCGACACGCCGGACCGGCACCCGGGCGGCCCCGGCCGGGCTGCGCGCCCGACAGGCCCGGGCCAGGCTCGACCCGGGGTGAACCCCGAGACCGGCCGGACACGTGTACGTCTCAAGGTGGAGGGCGTACCCCCCAAGGACGGCGGGAGACCACGACCTCCTGGTGACGTCCGGGACCCCCGGCGCACCTCAGGATGGAAGACAACGGGGAGCCGGTCCCCGCCCCGACGGGGCGAACGGGACCGGACGCACAGCAGCACGACGCTGGAGAGGACACGCGGGGATGAACGGCATCGCGAGCAAGGTCGCAATCGGAGTGGTGGGTACGGGCATGGCCGTCGCCGTCGCGGCCGTGGCGGTCGGGCCGAGGGTCGCCGAGTGGTACGACGGCCGGCACCAGGAGCAGTCCACCTACGCGAGTGGCAGCGACGCCAAGGCCGACCGCCGTTCGATGCCGGCCTGGCTGCCCGACAACGCCTCCTCCGTCCGCTACCTGATGTCCACCACCGGCGACGACCGCCTGCTGCGCGCCACCCTCCCGGAAGGGCGGCTGCCCGCCGGCTGCACCACCAACACGCCCGCCAAGGGCAACCACCTCGCCCCGGTCTCGCTGAAGGCGGGCTGGTTCCCGGACGGGATCACCTCGAAGGTCACCGGCTCCTGCGGCCACTACAAGGTCACGCTGACGGGCAACCAGCTCTACGCCTGGCAGGACGGCGCCGCCGTGCAGGCCGCCCTCCGCGCCGAGCGGCTCCCGCGCTGACCACCTGCCGCCCGCGCACCGACGCGTCCGCGCTGCTCCCGCGCTGACGCCACGCGCTCGCGCTGACGCCACGTGCTCGCGCTCCCGCGCCGAGGCGCACCCGCCCGGGTACTCGTCGGCGGTTCAGGGGGGCGTCCGCGCGCACCGGAATGGGCCGGGCGGCGGCCCCCGACTGTCGGCGGCCCGGGGCGCTGGGGTAGGACGGAGCGAGCACGATCGCCGTGCTCGTTCCGAGAGGAGCCCCATGCCTGGTCCGACCGCCGGCTCTGCCGGTGACACGTCGACCGCCCCCGCCACCCCCGCCGAGGCCGGGCCCGGTGCCGCCGCCACCGCCTCGACCGGCACCGATGCGTCCGCCACCGACCCGGCCGTCGGCGACCCGTCCGTCACCGACGCGGCCGTCACCGACATGGACGCCACCGCCCCCTCCGGTGGCACACCCGGCCGCGCCACCATCGGCGTCCTCGGCGGCCTGGTCGCCCTGGGCCCGCTCACCACCGACCTCTACCTGCCCGGCCTGCCCGCGATCGCCGAGGACCTCGTCGCCGAACCGGCCGCCGTCCAGCTCACGCTCACCTTCTCGATGTTCGGCGTCGCCGCCGGGCAGCTGATCTTCGGGCCGCTCAGCGACCGCTTCGGGCGCAGGCCGCCGCTGCTCGCCGGCCTCGTCATCTACACCCTCGCCAGCGTCGTCTGCGTGATCGCGCCCAACCTCACCGTGCTGATCGCCGCTCGCTTCGTCCAGGGCGCCGCGGGCGCCGCCGGGCTGGTCATCGGCCGGGCCGTCGCCCGCGACCGCTTCGAGGGCGTCGCGATGATCCGCTTCCTCGCCTCGATCACCCTGATATCCGGCCTCGCCCCGATCCTCGCGCCGCTCTTCGGCGCCCAGATGCTGCGCTTCACCTCCTGGCGCGGCACCTTCGGCGCCCTGGCGGCCCTGGGCCTCCTGCTCACCCTGGTGGCCTTCGGCGCCCTGCGCGAGACCCTCCCCGCCTCCGCCCGGCGCGGCGGCGGCCTGAGCACCACACTGCGCACGATGAGCGGGCTGCTGCGCAACGTGCCGTTCCTGGGCCTGCTGCTGACCAGCACCTTCGCCTTCGGTGCGCTGTTCGGCTACATCAGCGGCTCCTCGGTGGTGCTCCAGCACGTCTACCACGTGTCGCCGCAGACCTACAGCCTGCTGTTCGGGCTCAACTCGGTGGCGATCGTCGGTGCCACCCAGCTCAACGGGCGGATCCTCGCCCCCCGGTTCCCCGCCGCCGCGCTGATGCGCACAGGACTCGCGGCGATGATCGCCGCAGGGGTGGCCCTGGTCCTGGTCACCGCCGTCTGGGACCTCGGACTGGTCGCCGTCTGCGCCTCGCTGTTCGTGATGATGGCCAGCCTCGGCATGGTCCTGCCGAACTCGGCCGCCCGGGCACTGAGCCTGGTGGCCCCGCAGGCGGCCGGCTCCGCCTCCGCCCTCCTCGGGACCGGCACCTTCCTCTGCGGCGCGATCGTCGCCCCGCTCAGCAGCCTCGGCGGCAGCCCGTCCGCCGTGCTGCTCGCGGTTGTCGTGCTCAGCTGCGCGTTGCTGTCCGCCGCGTCCTACCTGCTGCTCATGCGGCCCGCGAAGACCACCCCGGCCGACGCCCCGGAGCCGGCCGTCGCGTAGGGGCGACCGGGCCGGTGCGGTCGCCGCCGCGTTCCGCCGGGGTGCCACGACAGGTGGTCGTGGCACCCCGGCGGCGGAGTGGGCGGGATGACTGACGAATGACAGTTGACAGAATCTGTCAGCTGATATCTGTCATCTGAAATCTGTCAGTTGTCAGCCGTCGGCTCGACGGGTGGCCGCCCGGCCGCCCCGCCGTCCTTCAGCTGCTCGGCCGCCCGGCCGTCCGTCAGGCGATCGAGAAGTCGTCGCCGTAGACGCTGCCCTGGCCGTACCAGCCGTGCAGGTAGACCGTGACGGTGCCGGAGGCGCCGGTGGTGAACGGGACGGTCACCTTGGTCCAGCCGGAGGCGTTGGTCCAGGTGGAGCCGGTGGCGCCGCCGCTCACGCCGACGTAGGCGTAGTTGCCCTGGACCCACCCGCTCAGCGTGTACGCCTTGTTGGGCGCCAGGGTGACGGTCTGGGCGCACTGGCCGGTCTGCGCCGGCCCGGCCGCCGCCTGCAGCGCGTACGAGCCCGAGTGGACCGGGGTGCTCACCACGCTGCCGCCGGGCTGGCAGGTCCACGGGCCGAGGCTGGACGGTGAGCGTGGCCGAGGAGCCGGCAGTGACGCTACCGGGGTTGACGGTGGCGGTGACGCCCGCCGGGGCGCCGGTCACGGTGAGGTTGACGTTCTGCGCCGAACCGGAGACCACGGCGGTGCCGACGGTCGGACGGTGAGCGTGGCCGAGGAGCCGGCAGTGACGCTACCGGGGTTGACGGTGGCGGTGACGCCCGCCGGGGCGCCGGTCACGGTGAGGTTGACGTTCTGTGCCGAACCGGAGACCACTGCCGTGCTGATCGTCGCGCTCGCCGACGAACCCGCCACCACCGTGGACGAGTTCGGGCTCACGCCGACCGAGAAGTCGTTCGCCGGCTGGGTGTTGCTGGTGAACGGGGCGAAGATCTTGGTGAAGTCCCAGGTGTTCTGGGCGATTCCGGAGCAGTCGTCCCGGGCGGTGGAGCCAGGGCAGCTGCCGTTGTCGCGCTGGAGCGCCCAGAAGGACAGCGTGTTGATCCCCTTCGACACCGCCCAGTTGTAGACGGTGGTCGCGTTGGCGAGTGTGAAGGTCTCCGCCGGACCGAAGTCGTCGACGCCGATCATCTCGATGATGCCGATCGAACCCCACAGCTGGGCGGGGGTCTTGGTCGGGTAGAGCTTGGCCAGCTGGTTGTACAGGCCGTTGGCCGCGGTCTGGGTGTCGGCCGCCATGTCGTGCGCGGCGTTGTCGTAGTAGTCGAACGTCATCATGTTGACGACGTCGATCCGGGCGTTGTTGGTGACGGCGTTCCGCAGCACCGCGAGGCCGCTGGAGGCGAGGCCGGTGGGGGTGGTCGGCAGGGTGTAGGAGAACTGGATCTGCCGGCCGTTGGCGGCCGCCCAGTCCTGGACCAGCTTGATCGCCTTGTTGCGGCGGTCGATGCCGCCGGTGTTGGTCAGCGAGTTGTCCTCGATGTCCAGGTCGATCCGGCTGATGTCGTACGTGGTGATGAGGTTCTCGAACGCGGCGGCGATCTGGTTGACGTCGGTGCAGCTGTCGGCCAGCTCGGTGCCGGTGTTGTCGGCGGTGTAGCCGCCGAAGGACGGGATGACGTCGCCGCCGTTGGCGCGGATCTTGGCGAAGTCGGCGCCGAAGGACGACTGCGCCACGGGCAGCGAGGTGTCGCCGTTCCAGTACGGCGTGCACGAGCCCTTGGTGGCGGCCTGCAGGAACGCCATCGTCAGGTGCTTGGCGCCGGACTGCGCGGCCAGCGTGGCGGGACTCTGGCCGGTCCAGGCCTCGAAGTACGGGGCGAACACCCGGGTGGGCAGCGGGGTCGCCGCGGCTGCCTCGGCGGTGGCCGCCGGGCCTGCGGTCGCCGCGCCCGCCGGCACCGCGCCGGCGACCAGGCCGGCGGACGCGACGAGCGTGACACAGGCCGTCAGGGCGGCCCGAAGTGTTCTGGGTAGACGCATGGTTTCTCCAACAGACGTGGTGGGGCAGGACGTTGGTGAAGCGTGCGGAGCTGCGCCGCCGACGTGCGCGGTGGCCGTGCAGGGAGACGTGCAGGGAGAAGTGCGGGGGCGTACCGGGAGACGTACGGGGCCGGGAGGGGAGCTTTTCGGCCGTACGGCGGAACGGTGCGCGGGGGGCGTGCGAACCCCGTGGACTCGCGGCACGGACGGGCGGCGTGCGCGAACGCGCGGGCGCCGTGACGGGGCCTGGGGGCGGAGCGGAGCAGGGCAGGGCAATGCCTCAGCCGCCGGTGGTCACACCCCCACAGTGCATCCCGGTCGGATCGACATGCCTATGGTTGGACTAGACCACTCGTCTGTCAAGAGTCCTAACAGTTCGTCGGCGAAGCGCTGAGGTTGGCCGAGGAACGGTCAACCGTCGAACAATCCGGTTGTGGCCGGTGCGGCGGCTCGGACATCATCGGAGTCATGCGAGACCTCGACTGGAAGCTCGACAGAGAGGGCGGTTGCCGCCCGCACGAGTGAGCCCCCGGCTCCCGGGTCCCCGCCCGCCGCCTCCGGTGGCCGGCGGCCGGACCGCGTCCGTTCGCCTCGCGCTCGTCCGCCCCGTCCGTCCGGTCCGCCCGGCTCGTCGGCGGGACCGAACACCTTCGCGCCTTACGGCCCGTCTTTCGGGCACTCTTCCACCCGTCCGCCGGAGCGCGGGCGCGCCCACCGTTCCGCGGTTCGTTCCACCCGTGTGCGCCCGCGCGCCGAACGCCGAACGTCGAACACTGGCGCCGGTACGCGCAGTCGTACACGCTCACGCACACCTACACGCACACGTTCACCTACACGCGCGCACGTCGATCCCTGGGAAGGAGGGACCCATGAACTTCGTCTCGTCCGACGACAAGGACACCGCCTGGAGCCTCGTCTGAGCCGGTGGTGAGGGTGCCGTGGCCGCGCGGTGGTCGTCGCGCGCGGCCACGGCGGCCCGGCGCTCAGGACACCGGGCCATTCAGGAGCCCACCGGAACGGACTCAGGCCGGCGGGCAGAGGGTGGTGCGCAGCGCGTCGAGGATCTTCTCCGCCTTCTCGGCTCCGAAACCCTGGGGGTGGGCGGGATCGGTGAAGCGCTGGTTGGCCAGCTCGATCAACTTGGCCGTGTCCTTGGGGAACTGGTACATCGCCTGGCACTGGTTGCGGGCCCGGTCGACGGCTTGTTCGGGCTTGCCGCCGACGATCGCCGGGTCGATCGCCTCCAGGGCGGCGACCAGCTGGGCGGTGACGTCCGCGGCGGGCTTGCCGGGCAGTCCCGCGTCGGTGGGCGGTGCCGGCTTGGGTGCGGCCGGAGGGTTGCCGGGGTCGGCGGGGGCCGGTGAGTCGGCGGGGGAGCCGGTGGCCGGTGCGGTAGCGGTGGACGCGGGGGCGGGCGGGTTCGCGGTCGCGGGCCCGGTCGCCCCGGCGGTCGTTCCGGCCGTGCTGCCGGCCGTGGCGCCCGGGGTGGAGCCGGCGGACGCGCCGGTCGTGGCGCCGGTCGTGGCGCCGGTTCCGGAGGTGTCGGTGGTCCCCGGCGCCGGGCCGGAGGCGCTGGCGGCGGCCGACGTGGTGGGGGTGCCGGGTGCCGTGGTGCCGGCGGCGGTGGTGCCGGAGTCCGAGCCGGAGCTGGAGCACGCGGCGAGGCTCACCGCGGCGAATGCCGTGAGGGTGGCGGCGAGGAGACGAGTGCGCATGCGGTCACACTGTCATGTTCGCGCCGCTCAAGGGAAGATCTGCCGGCCCGGGATCGCGCTCCGGCCGCGGCGCTCCCCGCACCCCCGCACCCGCCGCACCCGCCGCACCCGCCGCCCCGGACGGGGGCCCGAACGCCGCCGCCGGGCCGGGCCGTCCTCGCGACCGGCCCGCCCGGCGGCGGCGTTCCTCCGACCCGACGAGGGTCAGGACAGCCCGTTGCTCTTCAGCCACTCCTTGGCCACCGCCGACGGGTCCTCCTTGTCGACCGCGACCTTCTTCATCAGCGCCAGCAGCCCCGTCGTGTCCAGCTTCGCCGACACGGCGTTGAGCGCACCGGTCGCCGTCGCGTCCACCTTGGCCTTGTTGACCAGCGGCGTGACGTTCTGGGCGCCGAACAGGTTCTTCGGGTCGGCGAGCGGGACGAGCTTCAGCTGGGTGATCTTCGGGTCGGTCGAGAAGACGTTGCCGACCTGCACCGAGCCGTCCTTGACCGCGTTGGCCGTGGTCTCGCCGGTCGACTTCCACTCCTTGAAGGTCAGGCCGTAGACGTCCTTGAGCGGCTGCTCCTGGCGCGACTTGAACTCCGGCGGGCCGCCGATGGTGAACTCGCCCGCCTTGGCGGCCAGGTCGGCGATGGTCTTGAGCCCGTACTTGTCGGCGGACTCCTGGCTGATGCTCAGGGTGTCCTTGTCCTCGGCGGGGGAGGAGTCCAGGATCGCGAGCGACGCGGGCAGCGTCTTCGCCAGCTCGGCGTTGACGGCCTCCTTCGTCGGGTCGGCGGTCTTGCCGCCCAGGTAGGCGAGCAGGGCGCCGTTGTACTCGGGCAGGACGGACAGGTTGCCGCTCTGCAGCTGCCCGTAGAGCACCTCGCGGCTGCCGATGTTGAACTTCTCCTCGACCTTGACGCCCTTGGCCCGCAGGGCCTGCGCGTAGATCGAGCCGAGCAGCACGTTCTCCGGGAAGTTGGCCGAGCCGACCACGACCGTCCCGCCGGGGACCGCACCCGCGGAGGCGCTGCCGCCGGCCGCGGAGGTCGACGCGCCACCGCCCAGCGGGTCACCGCCGGAGGAGGAGCAGGCGGTCGCGGTGAGGGCGAGCGCGGCGAGAGCGGCCAGCGCGGCGGCCCGTCGCACCGGGACCTCCCTGGTGGCCTTCGTCGGCTTCGGCGCCGCGGAGCCGGCTGCTGAGGTGAATGTCGACATGGTGATACGTGTCCTCTCGGGGTGGGCAACTCGGGAAGGAACGGACAGGAACGGAACCGCCGGGAACGGAACCGCCGGGAACGGAACCGCCAGGAACGGAACCGCCAGGAACGGAACCGCCGGGACTGGAGCCGGGCGGGAACCGGTACTGGAAGCAGGAATCGGGCCAGGAACCCGGAAGCGCGGTGGACGGAACGCCGGCCCCGCGGTCACGACGACCGGCGGCCCGCAGCCCGCTGCTGCGCCCGCAGACCGGGCGGGAGCGCGTACCGGGCCAGCAGGGCGAAGAACCCCTGGGCCGCGACCGCGAGCAGGACGACCAGCAGCGCGCCGCCGACCGTCACCGCGTAGTCCCGGGTCGCCAGCCCGTCGACGACGTACCGGCCGAGGCCGCCGAGCCCCACGTACGCGGCCACCGTCGCGGTCGCGATGACCTGCACGGTGGCGGTCCGGAAGCCGGCCAGCAGGGTCGGCAGCGCCGACGGCAGGCAGACCTGCCACAGCACCTGCGGGTGCGTCAGCCCGACGCCGCGCGCCGCGTCCCGCACGTCCGGGTCGGTGCCGCGCACCCCCTCGACCGCGGCGACCAGCAGCGGCGGGGCGGCCAGTGCGACCAGCGGCACCAGGACGGCGGTGTCGCCGACCCCCGCGAGCAGCACCGCCAGCGTCACCAGCCCGAGCGTCGGCAGGGCGCGGGCGGCGCCGGCCATGGTGGTCACCACGGTGGCGCCGCGCCCGGTGTAGCCGATCAGCAGCCCGAGCGGGACGGCCAGCAGCGCCGCGTAGAGCAGTGCCTCCCCGGAGAGCAGCAGGTGCTCGGCGATCCGGTGGGCGATGGCGTTCGAACCGCTGCGGCGGTCCGGGGCGGAGAAGAAGTCCCCCAGCCAGGTGAACCAGTTCACCGTCCCGCTCCCTTCTCCCGGACGGCCCAGGGCGCGAGCACCCGGCGGGCGCCGACCAGCAGCAGGTCGACGGCCAGGGCGAGTGCGGCGATCAGCACGATCCCGGCCACGATCGGGGTCGGGAAGGTGCGCTGGAAGCCGTCGACGAAGAGGTAGCCGAGGCCGCCCCGGCCGACCAGAGCGCCGACCGAGGCCAGCGAGATGCTGGAGACGGCCGCCACCCGCAGGCCGGCCACCAGATAGGGGACGGCGGCGGGCAGTTCGACGGCGGCCAGCCGGTGCCACGGGCCGTAGCCCATGGCGGTCGCGGCCTGCCGGACCGGATCGGGGACGGCGCGCAGGCCGTCCACCGTGGTCGGCAGCAGCACGGCGAGCGCGTAGAAGGTGAGCGGGACCATCACGGTCGCCTGGGTGGCCAGCCCGGTGTAGGGGATGAGCACCACGAAGACGGCCAGCGAGGGCAGCGCGTAGACGATGTTGAAGACGGCGGCGAGCGGCTGGTAGAGGCGCGGGTACCGGGTGCACGCCAGGCCGAGCGGGATCGCGAGCAGCAGGCCGATCAGCACCGGGAGCAGCGCGATGACGGCGTGGTCGGCGAGCAGGTCGCCGAGGTAGCCGAGGTGGTCGCCGATCCAGTACCAGCGGACGATCGGTTCATCGTCCACCGCCGGCTCCGTCCGTCTCGACGGCGCCCGACGCGGTCGCGGGGGTCACCGGAGTCGCCGGGGTCGCCGGGGTCGCCGGGGTCGTGACCGCGTCCGCCCCGGCCTTGCCCGGGCCGGCCCCGCGCGCGTCGAAGGAGCCCGTTCCGGCAGGGCCTGTTCCGGCAGGGCCCGTCGGCGAGGGCTCCGTCCCCGCCGACCGGCCCGGCGTCGCGAGGTCGACGGGGGAGGGGCGGCGGGCCGCCAGCGCGGCCAGCACCGCCTCCCGGTCGGCCGTGCCGATCGCGCGCCCGTCGGCGTCCAGGGCGACCGCGATCCCGGCGGGGGAGAGCACGGCGGCGTCCAGGGCCGCGCGCAGGGTGTCGGTGTCGGGCCGGAATCCCGGCGCGGGCTCCAGGGCGGCGCCCGTCGCGTGCCGGTCGATCCAGCCGATGGGGCGCCGCCGGTCGTCCAGCGTCAGCTCCCATCCGCCGAACCGCACGCCGTGGCCGTCCGGCGACCCCTGAGCCGCCCGGTCGCCCGGGCCGCCGGGTATCGGTCGGACGGCGACCGCTGCGGCCGGCCGCAGACCGAGCCCCCGCAGGCCCCGGTCCCGGCCGAGGAAGGCGGCGACGTCCGCGTCGGCGGGCGCGGTGAGCAGCGTGTGCGGGTCCGCGAGCTGGGCGATCCGGCCGCGTTCGCGCAGCACCACGACCTGGTCGCCGAGCCGGACCGCTTCCTCGATGTCGTGCGTGACGAACAGCACCGTCTTGTGCAACTCGGACTGGAGGCGCAGCAACTCCTCCTGGAGTCCGGCGCGGACCACCGGGTCGACGGCGCTGAACGGCTCGTCCATCAGCAGCACCGGAGGGTCGGCGGCGAGCGCCCGCGCGACGCCGACGCGCTGCTGCTGACCGCCGGAGAGCTGGAAGGGGTACCGCTTGGCGGTCTCGGGCGCGAGGCCGACCAGGTCGAGCAGTTCGGCGGCCCGGGCGCGGGCCTTCTTCCGGTCCCAGCCGAGCAGGTAGGGGACGGTGGCGATGTTGTCGATCACCCGCCGGTGCGGGAACAGCCCGGCCTGCTGGATCACGTAGCCGATGCCCCGCCGCAGCTTTGCGGGGTCGAGTTCGGCCACGTCGGTTCCGTCCAGCAGGACGCGGCCCGAGGTCGGTTCGACCATGCGGTTGACCATCCGCAGCAGGGTCGTCTTCCCGCAGCCGGACGGGCCCACCAGGACGGTCGTCCGACCGGTGGGGACGTCGAGGTCGAGGCCCTCGACGGCGACCGTGCCGTCGGGGTGGCGCTTGCCCGCGCCGTCGAATCTGATCACGGGGAGTTTCCTCGTCTCGGCGGCTCCGGCCGGTGGCGCCGATGGTGGTGTCTGTCGGTCGGTCTGTCGGTCTGTCGGTCTGTCGGTCTGTCGGTCGGTGCGTCGGTCGGTGCGTCGTTCTGGCGGTCTGTCGTTCCGGCGCTCGGTCGCCCTGTGGCTCTGTGGCTCTGTCCGTCGGTCTCTGCGGGTGTGCCTGTCGGTCGCGCGGTTGCCCGCCGTCGAACAAGCGGAAACTCTGATCAGCCTATGTTCTGGTGAACCCGGTGTCCCTGATTTACCGGGCGTGGTCGGATTCACCGGGAGCGGCCGACACGGTGCCCGCGCGCCCCCGGAAGCGCCGTCCGCGGGGCAGGCCCGCCCCTCAGCCGCCCTGACGGGTCGGCAGTCCGGCGGCGGCCCAGCCGACGAAGCCGCCGTCCAGGTCGGTCGCGCGGTGGAGGCCAAGCTCGCGCAGCGAGGCGGCCGCCAGACTCGACGCGTACCCCTCCGAGCAGACCACGATCACCTCCAGGTCGTACCCGGTGGCCTGCGGAATCCGGTGACTTCCCGTCGGGTCCAGCCGCCACTCCAGCACGTTGCGCTCGATGATCAGCGTGTCGGGGATCTCCCCCTCGGCCGCGCGCTGCGCCGCCGGGCGGATGTCCACCAGTAGGGCGCCGGCGCGCTGCGCGCGGTGGGCCTCCTCGGCACCGGGGCGGTGAACCCCTTCACGGGCGCGGGCCACCAGGTCGTCGATCGTGGTCACCACTGTTCGGGTCCTTCCTCGGAGGTGCGGACCAGGCCACCGGCCCGCAGTTCGTAGTGCGCCATGGAGCTGAGCGGCGGGGAGTAGGCGTGCAGGGTCACGGCCGGGCCGGACGCCGTGTTGCGGACGTCGTGCACGTACTCGGGTCCGAAGGCGCGGGCGGTGCCGGACGCGATCCGCCGGATCAGCAGGCCCTGCTCGGGACCGCCCAACGACAGCTCCTCCAACTCGCCCAGTGCGACGGTGAACGCTCCGCGCGAGCCGCCGTGGTCGTGGAACCCGGTGGACTGGCCGGGCAGCCAGCTGATCAGCCAGACCTCGTGGTCCTCGTCGGCGGCGAGGCGCCGGTACCACCGCTCCTCCGTGGAGAGCCGGACGTGGTGGATCCACTGCTCGGGCTGCTCGGCCAGCTCGCGGACGATCTCCCGCAGCGCGCTCGGCGTGAGCGGCACGCGGCCCTCGGCGGGAGGGGCCGCGGTGGCGGTTCCCGGGCCGGTGCTGGCGGCCAGGGCGGAGACGTCGGCGGCGGTGGGCGTGTCGGGTACGAGGTCCAGGCTCATGTGGGTGTCCTCGGGAAAGGCGGGTGGCGGTCGTGGAGCGGTTCGCCGCGCGGTCCGCGCGCCGCCGTGGGACCCGGGGCGACGGGGCGGAGCCGGGCGGGACCGCGGCGGTGCCGTACGACGCGGTGCGGTGGCGTGCGAGCCGTGCCCGGGCCGGTGGCGGGGGACGTGCCGCACCGGTCCGACCGGCCGGAGCGGCACGGTCACGCCGGGCGGAGGCGCGTCAGGAGAGCGGGTGCGCCGCCCGGGTCCTGGCAGAGGTCACAGGGTGGGGCCGGCGAGGAAGGACAAGGTCAACAGGCACAGATGGAACTCGCCTGGCGTCGGAGGTCGACGTGCAGGCGGCAGACCAGAGTGGTGCCGGTGTCCATGCGCCGGATCCTTCCCGACGGGACGGGCGCGAGTCAAGCGGGCACGGTGACGGTTGCCCTTCCCGTCCCTGGTCGCTGCCTTCCTGGTCGCCGCACCCCCTGCCCCGCCGCACGCCCTTCCCAGGCATGGATTCACCCGAATGAGTAAGGAGTGCGCTCCCGGGGTAGATGACCGTTTCATCCCACCTACGAGACCCCGCGTGTCCGCTCACCAAGATCGCCCCAGCCGTGTTGCGTCCGACGTATTGTCAGGCGACCGGAGCCGGGCCTACGGTCGTCGCACCAACTTTCTACGCACGTAGACACGTAGACATCCACCGCAGGCAGCACCGCCCGCCAACCCTCGGACCGCGGGCCCGCCCCCGGGACGGGCCGCGGAGTTGCGGAGGTACCCATGTCGCAGATCGTCCGTGCCGCCCTCGTCCAGACCCGCTGGACCGGCGACCAGGAGAGCATGATCGCCCTCCACGAGCGGTACGCCCGCGAGGCGGCCGCGCGGGGCGCGAAGATCCTCGGCTTCCAGGAAGTCTTCAACTCCCCGTACTTCTGCCAGGTGCAGGACGCCGAGCACTACCGCTGGGCCGAGTCCGTCCCCGACGGGCCCACCGTGCGCCGGATGCAGGACCTCGCCCGCGAGCTCGGCCTCGTCCTGGTCGTCCCGGTCTACGAGGAGGAGCAGCCCGGCATCTACTACAACACCGCCGCCGTGATCGACGCCGACGGCAGCTACCTCGGCAAGTACCGCAAGCACCACATCCCGCAGGTCAAGGGCTTCTGGGAGAAGTACTACTTCAAGCCCGGCAACCTCGGCTGGCCGGTCTTCGACACCGCGGTCGGCAAGGTCGGCGTGTACATCTGTTACGACCGGCACTTCCCCGAGGGCTGGCGCGCCCTGGGCCTGGGCGGCGCGCAGATCGTCTACAACCCCTCCGCCACCAGCCGCAGCCTCTCCGCCTACCTCTGGCAGCTCGAACAGCCGGCCGCCGCCGTCGCCAACGCCTACTACGTGGCCGCGATCAACCGCGTCGGCACCGAGGAGTACGGCGACAACGACTTCTACGGCACCTCGTACTTCGTCGACCCGCGCGGCCAGTTCGTCGGCGACGTGGCCTCCGACAAGGAGGAGGAGCTGATCGTCCGCGATCTCGACCTCGACCTCATCGAACAGGTCCGCCAGCAGTGGGCGTTCTACCGCGACCGCCGGCCGGAGGCGTACGGACCGCTGACCGAGGCGTGACGGAGAGGGACGCGAGCACACCATGACCACCACCCCGAGCGACACCCCGGCCACCGGGCCGCGCAACTCCCCGGCCCCGACTCCGAGCGGCTCCCCGACTCCGAGCGGCTCCCCGACTCCGAGCGGCTCCCCGACTCCGAGCGGCTCCCCGACTCCGAGCGCCTCCCCGGCCACCGCCCGGACCGGTCGCACCGCCATCCGCGGCGGCCTGGTCATCACCGCCACCGAAGAACTGCGCGCCGACGTCCTCATCGAGGGCGAACGGATCGCCGCCCTCGCCGCCACCGGCAGCGGGGCCGCCCTCTCCTGGACCGCCGACACCGTCATCGACGCCGCCGGCCACTACGTGATCCCGGGCGGCGTCGACGCCCACACCCACATGGAACTGCCGTTCGGCGGCACCCACGCCTCCGACACCTTCGAGACCGGCACCCGCGCCGCCGCCTGGGGCGGCACCACCACCATCGTCGACTTCGCCGTCCAGCCGGTCGGCGGCAGCCTGCGCGAGGGCCTGGACGCGTGGCACGCCAAGGCCGAGGGCAACTGCGCGATCGACTACGCCTTCCACACCATCGTCTCCGACGTCACCGACGCCGTCCTCAAGGAGATGGACACCCTCGTCGACTCCGGCGAGTCCACCTCCTTCAAGCTGTTCATGGCCTACCCCGGCGTCTTCTACAGCGACGACGGACGCATCCTACGCGCCATGCAGCGCGGCGCCGCCAACGGCGGGCTGATCATGATGCACGCCGAGAACGGCATCGCCATCGACGTGCTCGTCGAGCAGGCCCTCGCGGCCGGGCGCACCGCCCCCCGCTACCACGGCGAGGTCCGCCGCGAACTGCTGGAGGCGGAGGCGACCCACCGCGCGATCAAGCTCTCCCAGGTCGCCGGCAGCCCGCTGTACGTGGTGCACGTCTCCGCGGCGTCCGCGCTCGCCGAACTCGCCCGCGCCCGCGACGACGGCCACCCCGTGTTCGGCGAGACCTGCCCGCAGTACCTCTTCCTCTCCACCGACAACCTCGCCGAGGAGGGCACGGACGGCTTCGAGGGCGCCAAGTACGTGTGCAGCACGCCGCTGCGGCCCCGCGAGCACCAGGAGGCGCTCTGGCGCGGGCTGCGCACCAACGACCTCCAGGTGGTCTCCACCGACCACTGCCCGTTCTGCTACACGGGGCAGAAGGAACTCGGCCGCGGCGACTTCTCGAAGATCCCCAACGGTCTGCCCGGTGTGGAGAACCGGATGGACCTCCTCCACCAGGCCGTGGTCGACGGGAGGATCAGCCGCCGCCGCTGGGTCGAGATCGCCTGCACCACCCCGGCCCGGATGTTCGGCCTGCACCCGCGCAAGGGCACCCTCGCCCCGGGCGCCGACGCCGACGTGGTCGTCTACGACCCCACCGCCGTGCAGACCGTCTCCGCCGCCACGCACCACATGAACGTCGACTACTCGGCGTACGAGGGCCGTACGCTCACCGGCCGCGCCCGCACCGTGCTCTCGCGGGGCACCGTCGTGCTCGACCACGGAACCTGGCTCGGCCGGGCCGGCCACGGCGCGTTCCTGCGCCGGGACACCTGCCAGTACCTGGGCTGAGTCCTCCCCGACCGCGGCCCCGCCGCCCTCCCCGACCTCCTGCTCCCCGCGCCGCACCCACCCCGCACCCTCCCCACCCCGCACCCTCCCCGCCC
>JOHN01000071.1 GCA_000719695.1 Streptomyces sp. NRRL F-6131 | reverse complement strand
TCGGATCGTCTTGCCGATCGCCATGCTCGGACCGGGGGACGGCGCCCGCCCAGCATCTTTGCGGAAACCGCAAAGCGGCGTCCATGGGGCGATTCTGCCCCGTCCGGTCGCCGCTTTGCGGTTTCCGCAAAGATGCTGGGCGGGCGCCGTCCCCCGGTCCGAGCATGGCGATCGGCAAGACGATCCGATCGAAGGGCGGCCCCACCCCATGACCACCACTTCCGCGGCCACCGGTTCCGCGGCCTCCGGCGCGGCAGGCCCCGGCGCGGCAACCGCCGCTCCTCCCCCGCTGAGCGCGCGGCGACGGTGGACCGTGCTCGCGGTCTGCGCGCTGAGCCTGTTCCTGGTCGGCCTGGACACCACGATCGTCAACGTCGGCCTGCCCGCCATCGGGCGCGGTCTGGAGGTGGGAACCCGCGACCTGGAATGGATCGTGGACGCCTACACCGTGGTCCTGGCCAGCCTGCTGATCTCGGCCGGCGCGCTCGCGGACCGCTTCGGACGGCGCCGGGTCTTCCAGTGCGGCCTGGTCGTCTTCGGCCTCGCCTCGTTGGCCTGCGCCCTCGCGCCCACGGCCGGCGCGCTGATCGCGGCGCGCGCCCTCCAAGGGGTGGGCGCGTCGATGCTCAGCCCGGTGGCCCTGGCGATCGTGGTGAACGCGATGCCGGACCCTCGGGAGCGGGCCCGCGCGATCGGGGTGTGGGCGTCGGTGTTCGGGCTGAGCATGGCGGCCGGGCCGGTCACCGGCGGGGCGCTCGTCGCGGCCTTCGGCTGGCGCTCGGTGTTCTGGGTGAACGTGCCCGTGGTGGTGGCGGCCGTGCTGCTGAGCGCCCGCTTCGTGCCCGATTCGCGCGCGCCGCGCGCCCGCCGGCTCGACCTGCCCGGCCAGTTCCTGCTCACCGTGGCGGTGGCCGCGGCGGTGGCCGTGCTCATCGAGGCGCCGCGGATCGGCTGGGGCTCGCCCGGGGCGGTCGCCGGATACGCGGTGGCCGCGGCGGCGACGGCCGGGTTCGTGCTGGTCGAACACGGCCGGGCCGAACCGCTGATGGACCTCGGACTGTTCCGCCGACCGGTGTTCACCACCGCCGCCCTGGGCGCGGTGGCGGTCTTCGTCATGCTGACCGTGAGTCTGCTGCTCACCACCTTCCAGCTCCAGCACGCCCGCGAGTGGACCCCGCTGGCCGCCGGACTGGCCGCGCTGCCGATGGCACTGGGCGCGACCGTCTGCGCGCCGCTGTCCGGCGTCCTGGTCAGCCGGGCCGGGCCGCGCCCGCCGCTGCTGCTCGCGGCCTGGTTCACGGCGGCCGGCGGCGCGCTCCTGCTGGCCCGGACGTTCCTGGTCGACGACGCCGGTCCGTCCGGCACCGGTCCCTCGGACGGAGTCCTGCACGGCGTGGCCGACCTGCCCGGGCTGCTGCTCGCCCTGCTGCTGCTCGGCATCGGCTTCGGCTTCGCGAACGCCCCCATCACCAACACCGCGGTGGGCGGCCTCCCGGCGGACCGCGCCGGGGTGGCCGGGGCGATCACCTCGACGGCCCGCCAGCTCGGCTCGGCGGTCGGCATCGCGATCGCCGGCGGCCTGGTCGCGGGCGCGTCCCCGGCCGACCTGACCGCCGCCGCCCGGCCCGGCTGGGTGGTGGTCACGGTCTGCGGCCTGTTCCTGCTCCTGGTCGCCCGCGCCGCACGACAGCGCTGAGCGGGGCAGCGCTGAGCACGACAGCGCTGAGCGGGGCAGCGCCCCGGAGGCGCCGGCCGGGCGCCCCGCCGGCGCCTCCGGGGCGGCCCGGAAAACCCTTCGCGGCCCGTCCGGACCGCGTGCTACGGTCGATCGTCGAGCCCGGCCGGACGGCCGTTCGAGCTCGCGCAAGGTCCGATTCGGAGACAGGGAAGGTGAATTGTGGTCGCGGTGATAGCCGCTGCGCACGTGCTGCGCGGCACCCGGACTGTCCTCACCTCCCGGGTCCCGGTCTGACCCCTTTCACTCCGGGGCCCCTTCTCAAGGGTTTCCCATGTCTTCTTCCTCTTCCTCCTCTTCCTCCTCTGCTTCTGCGGCTTCTGCGGATTCCTCCTGGCGCACCCGCGCCGAGGTCCCCTCGGACGTCGCGGCCGTCCGGGAGCTGACGCTCGCCGCCTTCGGGCGGCCGGCCGAGGCCGACCTCCTCGACGCGCTGCGCTCCGACGAGGGGTGGATCGACGGCCTCTCGGTCGTCGTCACCGACGCGGCGGACGCCACCGACTCCCCCGTCGGCCACGTGCTCCTCACCCGCGCCTTCATCGGGGACGCCCCGGCCCTCGCGATGGGGCCGGTCTCCGTGCACCCCGACCACCAGCGGTCCGGCGCCGGCTCGGCCGCCGTCCGGGCCGGACTGGACGCCGCCCGCGGCCGGGGCGAGCGGTTCGTGATCCTGCTCGGACACCCGTCGTACTACCCGCGGTTCGGCTTCGGCCGGGCCTCGGAGCACGGCATCACGCTCAACGGCGACGCCCCGGACGAGGCCTGGATGGCCCTGAGCCTCGACCCGGTCCGTCACCCGCTGCCGTCCGGGACGGCCCGCTGGGCCGCCGCGTTCGGCATGGAGTAGTCCCTTCCCGGCGTTCCCGGGGCCGGCGGGTGTCGATCGACGCCCACCACCGGCCCCGGGGTCGCCCCACCGCTACTGCGGCGGGACCACCGTCGACGGGGTGCCGCCGGTCAGCTTCAGCAGGTCCTCGTAAGTCATCGGCACGACCGTGTGCGGGTGCCCGGCGGCGGCCCACAGCAGCGCGTGATCGGCGAGGGCGGTGTCGACGACCGTGCGCAGCGGCGCCGGATGGCCGACGGGGGCGACCCCGCCGATGGCCTGACCGGTCGACTCCCGGACCTGGGCGGCGGTCGCCCGGGTGATCGGGCCGGTGCCCAGTTCACGGGCGAGGTGCGCGGTGTCGACGCGGTGGGCGCCGCTGGTCATCACGAGCAGCGGCGTGCCGTCGCAGACGAACACCAGGCTGTTGGCGATGGCGCCGACCTCGCAGCCCAGGGCGGCGGCCGCCTCGGCGGCGGTCCGGGCGGAGTCGGGCAGGACGCGGATCTCCCCGGGCAGTCCGGCCTCGGCGAGCGCCTCGGCCACCGCGCGGCTGCGGTCGGGCAGGATGTCATCGGTCATGGCGCCATCCTGCCGCCCGCCGCCGGTGGTCGCCGCCCGCGCCCCGTCGCCACCGGCCGCGGTCCCCGCCCCGCCACCGGCCGCGCTCCGGGCCGCGGCCCGGCCGACGGCGCTGAGCAGGGCGCGCACACCGGCCGCCAGCACCGAGGAGTCGCGTCCGGCTCCCCACACCACCTCCGCGCCGACCCGCGCCTCGACGTAGGCGACGGCGTCGCTGTCCGGCCCGGTGCGCACGGCGTGCTCGGTGAACTGCAGGATGTCGACGGCGGGTCCGTCCGCTCCGAGCGCCGCCGCCACGGCGGCCAGCGGCCCGTTACCCTCCCCGCGCCGCACCGCAGCACCTGGATCACCCGCGCCCGCCACGTCCCCGGCCCCGGTCCCGCCCCCGGCGCCGGCGCCGAGCTCCGCCCAGTGCCGCCCGTCGGCCTCCCCGGTCCGCCACGCCACGGCCGGCGCCGCGTCCAGGTAGGTGGCGCGGAACAGCGCGTACAACTCCTCGGCGGCGATCTCCCGCCCGCTGTCGTCCGTCGACTCCTGGACCACCCGGGAGAACTCGATCTGCAGCCGCCGCGGCAGGTCCAGCCCGTACCCGGTCTGCAGCAGGTAGGCGATGCCGCCCTTGCCGGACTGGCTGTTGACCCGGATCACGGCCTCGTAGTCGCGCCCGAGGTCCGCCGGGTCGATCGGCAGGTAGGGCACGTCCCAGGGCGCGAGGCCCGGCGGGACGCCCAGGTCCGCGGCGGTGCGGGCGTGGTGGGCGAGCCCCTTCCGGATGGCGTCCTGGTGGGTGCCGGAGAAGGCGGTGTGGACGAGGTCGCCCACGTAGGGGTGGCGCTCGGGGACGGGCAGCCGGTTGCAGTGCTCGACGGTGCGGCGGATCTCGTCGATGTCGGAGAAGTCGACCATCGGGTCCACGCCCTGGGTGTGGAGGTTGAGCGCGAGGGTCGCCAGGTCGACGTTGCCGGTCCGCTCGCCGTTGCCGAACAGGCAGCCCTCGACCCGCTGGGCACCGGCCAGCAGCGCCAGTTCGGCGCAGGCGACGCCGGTGCCCCGGTCGTTGTGCGGGTGGACGGAGAGGATCACCGAGTCCCGCCGGGCCAGGTGCCGGTCCAGGTACTCGATCTGGTCGGCGTAGACGTTGGGCGTGGCGATCTCGACGGTGGCGGGCAGGTTGTGGACGACCGGGCGGTCCGGGCTGGCGTCCCACAGGGCGGTGAGGCCGTCGCAGATCTCCAGCACGTAGTCCGGCTCGGTCAGGTTGAAGACCTCGGGCGAGAACTGGAACCGCACGCCGGGGCGGTCGCCGGCGCGGCGGGCCATCTGTTCGGCGGCCGCGGTGACCAGCTCCCGCACCTGGGCCCGGTCGCGGCCGAGGACGTGCTCGCGCCAGACCGGGGCGGTGGCGGTGTAGAGGTGGACGACGACCCGGGGCAGGCCCTCGACGGCCTCGAAGGTGCGGTCGACGAGGTCGGCGCGGGCGGCGGTGAAGACGACGACGGTGACGTCCTCGGGCACCGCGCCGGGGGTGGTGGCGAGCTCGCGGACGAAGTCGAAGTCGGTGCGGCTGGCGGAGGGGTAGCCGACCTCGATCTCCTTGAAGCCCATGGCGAGGAACAGGTCGAACATCCGGCGCTTGCGCCCCGGGTCCATCGGCTCGGCGAGCGCCTGGTTGCCGTCGCGCAGGTCGACCGGGACCCACAGCGGGGCGCGTTCGATCCGCCGCGCGGGCCACCGGCGGCCGCCGGGCAGGGTGTCGACGGGCGGCAGCGGGACGCGGGCGTGGGCCGGGCGGTAGCGGTGGAACGGCATGGCGCTGCCGCGCTGGCGGTTCCAGGCGGGGGCGTCGGCCGGGACCGGTCCGGCGGGCGTCCGGAGGGTCGGGAACCCACCGGACGGGCCGTGCCCGGCGGTCGCGGGAGGCCCGGCGGTCACGGCTGCCGCAGAACACGCGGGGGGCGTGGCGGAGCGGGGGGATTCGGTGGAGCGCACGGTCGGCGAGGTCCTTCCTGGGTCGGTGCCGAGGGACGACGACCGGCAGCACGGCGACCCGCAGCGGGGTGCCGGTCTGTCAGACCCCGCTGCGGCCACCGAGAAGAAGGCTCCACGACTGCATGATGCCGGGTACCGTAGCCGTGAACCGTCGGCCGGGACAACCCCGTTCCATTGGGCGGAACTTGTCACCGGGGCCGGGGCCGCCCGGTGGGCCGGGCACGCTCGCCGGACCGCCTCCGACCAGCCCGGGGCGGTCGTGAACCACGCACTACCGCGATGTTAAGGACTTGTGTGTGCACTGTCCGAAGATCGAACGGGCTTTCACTCCTAACACACCGTATGACTAGTATCGCCTCGTCATAAAGCCCGTGCCCCGGACGGTCCGACCCTCGCAGGCCGACCGCCAGCCCCAAGGAGTCAGCTCTGCGCGCGCGTGCGAATCGGCGGCCCCCGACGCCGAAGGCCCCCCGCAGGCGTCGACCGCGCCTGTCGCTGCGGACGGCACTGCTCGTCCTCGCCCTCGTCCCCAGCATCGCCCTGGCCGCTCTCTGGGCGGTCACCAGCGGTGTGACCTTCTTCGACTTCCAGCGCCTGGCGGCGCAGGGCCTGCTGGCCCAGAAGGCGGGACAACCGTCCAACATCGTCTACTACAACCTCCAGGAGGAGCGGCGGCTCAGCGCCGAGGCGCTCGCCCGGCCCGGCAGCGTCACCGACCAGCTGAAGCGCCAGCGCCAGCTCACCGACGAGGCGGTGCAGAAGTTCCAGACCCTGTCCGGCGAGACCGCCGACAACGCGCCTGCCGAGGTCCGCACGGCCGTCGCCGAGGCCCGGCGCGCGATGGAGAAGCTGGGCGACCAGCGGGCCGCCGTCGACAAGGGCAGCGCCGACCAGCAGGGCGTCTACGCGTACTACACCGACCTGATCGCCGTCGACCTGCGGCTGTTCACCGCGCTCAGCCACGTCGACACCGGCGAGGTCACCTGGATCTCCAAGACCCTGGTGAACTCCTTCTGGGCCAAGGAGATGCTGGCCCGCGAGGACGCGATCCTGGCCCGCGGCTGGCCGTCCGGCAAGCTCAACGCCTCCGACTACCAGCTCGTGCAGCAGGCGATCGGCGCCCAGGAGCACCTGTTCACCGTGCAGGTCGTCCCGTACGTGCCGACCGAGGAGCGGGCCGCCTGGTCGGACCTGATGAGCGGCCCCGCCTGGCAGGCCAAGGCCGCCGTCGAGCAGGCCCTCACCCGCCCGGCCGCCGCCGACGCCACCGGAACCGTGCGGCTCCCGCAGCTCCAGGACCAGTGGCGGCAGGCCGTCGACCAGGTCAACCCGCTGCTGGTGAAGGCCATCGAGACCCGCACCGACGGTGTGGTCGAGGTCGGCAAGGGGTCGATCCTCGCGCTGCTCACCCGGGTCGCGCTGACCTCGGTGATCGGTCTGCTCGCGGTGATCGTGGTGGTCCTCGCCAGCTGGCGGCTGACCCGCTCGCTGCGCCGCCGGATCAACGACCTGCACGGCCAGGCCCAGGAGCTGGAGCACACCCTGCCCGAGGTCGTCGAACGGCTGGCCCGCGGCGAGCAGGTGGACGTCGAGGCGGAGAGCCGGGCGATCACCGCCGGGTCGCACGCCCGCGGCGGCGACGAGCTGGCACAGCTCGGCCAGGCCATGAACCTGGCCCGCACCTCCGCCCTGGAGGCCGCCGTCCGGCAGGCCGACCAGCACCGCGGCTTCGAGCGGCTGCTCCAGCGGATCGCCCGCCGCACCCAGCTGCTGATCGGCCAGCAGCTGCGCAAGCTGGACGCCCTGGAGCGGCGGCACGAGGACCCGGAGGTGCTGGAGGGCCTGTTCGACCTCGACCACCTGACCGCCCGCCTGCGCCGCTACGAGGAGAACCTGGTCATCATGGCCGGCGGCCAGCCGCAGCGGAAGTGGCGCAAGCCGGTGCCGGTGCTGGACGTGCTGCGCGCCGCGCAGGGCGAGGTGCAGGAGTACCGCCGGATCGTGCTGGAGGTCGAGGGCCACCCGTGGCTCTCCGAGCGGGCGGTCGGCCCGATCGCCCACGTGGTCGCCGAGCTGATGGAGAACGCGGCGAGCTTCTCCAAGCCGCCGACCCCGGTCGACGTCCGGGCGGCCGTCGTCGGGCGCGGGCTCGCCGTCGAGATCGAGGACCGCGGCCTGGGCATGGACCCGGAGCAGTACGACGCCGCCAACGCCCTGATGGCCGGCGCGCTGGCGGACGAACCGCCCCGCACGGACATGCTGGCGCGCGGCGACGACATCCGCCTCGGCTTCCACGTGGTGGCCCGGCTGGCGTCGGCGATCGGGCTGCAGATCGAGTTCCGGCCGTCGGCCTTCGGCGGGACCAGGGTGGTCGTGCTCGTGCCCGGCGAGTACATCCTGGACGGCGACACGGGTCTGCCGGACGGCGCGGCCGTCACGCCGATCCCGCTCGCCCGGCGGCAGCGGCCGGAGCGGACCGGCGCGCCCGCGCCGCTCGCCTCGGTGACCGAGATGCCGTCGCCGTCGGCACCGTCGATGCAGTCGATGCCTTCGACGCCCACGATGCCTTCGGTGCCGGCCTCGGCGAAGGATCCGGCGTCGTCGGGGGCGCCCTCGGCGCTCGTCGCGGTGGACGAGGAGGAGGAGCGCGCGGCCCACGCGGCGCCCGTTGCGGAGCCCGACCAGGCCGGCGGCGACTGGTTCACCCCGGGTACCGCCCCCGGCGCGGCGCCCGCTGCCGCTCCCACCGCTTCACCGGCCCAGGCGTTCGCGTACGTCGAGTACGTGCCGCCCTCGGACGACGAGCTCCTCGGCGCCCCGGGCCGCGAGAGCTTCCGGGACCTCGACCGCTTCCCCGAGGGGAACGGCCTCGCCGAGCGCGACGGCGGCTTCCCGCACGTCGAGGTGGACGGCTACCTGCACCCGGTCGCCGAGCCCGGCCAGCCGGTCGAGCACGGCTCGCCCGCCACCGGGCGCCCGCCGCACGACGGGGCGCCGTACGGCTCGCCGCGACAGCCCGGTCCGTCCGCCCCCGCGTCCGGCTCCGGCTCCGGCTACGACGAGCCCGCCTACCCGGACATCGCCTACGCGACGGTGATGCCCGCCGAGGCCCCGTACGCCGACGAGCAGTACCGGCCCGCCGACCACTACCGGCTGGCCGAACGCCGACAGCGCGACGAGCGGTCCGGGCACCCCGTCCCCGGACCCGCCGGCGCCGCCCTGTCCGCCACCGGCCCCGGCGCCACCGCCGACGCACCGGCCGGGCCGTCGGCCGGCCCGGTGGCCGGTTCCCAGCCGCCGCTGCCGCAGCGGGTCCGGCAGGCCAGCCTGGCCGCCGAACTGCGCATCCCGCCACCGCCCCGCACCCCGTACACCGGGACCGGCGCCGGCAGCGGCGGATCCGGGACGGCCGACGCCCCGACCACCGCGGCAGGCCCCTTCCAGCGGCCGCCGCGCCGCTCGGGCGCCACGGTCGGCGCCTTCCAGCGCCAGTCCCGGGCCGCCCGCGGCCTCACCGCCGCGGACCCGGCCGCGGGCGACGGCCCCGCCGCCCGCGCCCTGCCGCCGGGCCGCACCGGCACCATCCCCCCGTCCGGTCCGGCCTCCCCCACGGCCGCCGCCGGAACCCCGACCCCCGCGCCGGGTCCCTCCCCCTGGGCCCTCCCGGCCGCGGACCCCCGAAACACGAGGACGGAAGAGCAGTCATGAACCGCACCATCGCCACCCACCAGGACCTCGACTGGCTGCTGGACGGACTCGTCGACACGGTCCCCGGGACGAGAAGCGCCGTGCTGCTCTCCGACGACGGCCTCGTGGTCAGCCACTCCCGCACCATCGAGCGCGCCGACGCCGAACGGCTGGCCGCCGTCGCCACCGGCCAGCAGAGCCTCGCCCGGGGCATCGGCCAGCTCTTCGACGGCGGCCCGGTCCACCAGGTGATCGTCGAGCTGGCCGAGGTCTGGCTGTTCGTCATCGCCGCCGCCCAGGGCACCCACCTGGCCGTGGTCGCCGACCAGGAGGTGGACGCCGAGGTGATGTCGGTCGCCATGCACCAGCTCGTCCAGCAGGTCGGCCAGAAGCTCAGCACGCCGGTCCGCAGCGAGTTCGACGCCTTCGCCGCCAGGAACCGGGGGTGAATCCCCGGTGAGGCCGCACTGGAGCGAGCTGCCCGACGAGGACGAGGACGACGACTACGGCGCGGGCACGATGGTGCGCCCCTACACCATCACCCGCGGCCGGACGGCGCCGGAACGCGACGACCTCACCCTGATCACCCTGATGACCACGGTGGAGGAACGCGCGGACCAGGTGCTGGCCACCCGGTCGTCCGGTCCGCGCGGGCTCCAGCCCGAGCACCGGCTGATCCTCGAACGGTGCCGGCGGCCCGCCGCCGTCGCCGAGGTGGCCGCCGGACTCGACCTGCCGGTGTCGGTCACCAAGATCCTCCTGGGCGACCTCATCGCCCAGGGACTGCTGTTGGCCCGGGCCCCGATCTCGGTGGCCCGGGCCGCCGGGGACGGCGGCCTGGACCTCGGGCTGCTGACGGCCGTACGCGAAGGACTCCGGAGGCTCTGAACCATGGCACCATCCGCACCTCTCCCCTCCTCCCCCGTCTCCTCCTCCGCCGCCGTCCCCGCGGCCGTGAAGATCCTCATCGCCGGCGGCTTCGGGGTCGGCAAGACCACCCTGGTCGGCGCGGTGAGCGAGGTCGCCCCGCTGCGCACCGAGGAGTACCTGACCCGGGCCAGCGAAGGCGTGGACGACCTGGCCGGGGTGGACAACAAGGAGACCACCACCGTCGCCCTGGACTTCGGGCGGATCACCGTCAGCCCGGAGCTGGTGGTCTACCTGTTCGGCACGCCCGGCCAGGAACGCTTCTGGTTCATGTGGAACGACCTGGTGAACGGCGCGCTCGGCGGCATCGTGATCGCCGACACCCGCCGGCTGGACACCAGCTTCGCCTCGATCGACTTCTTCGAGAGCCGGGGCATCCCGTTCGTGGTGGCGATCAACTGCTTCCACGGCCACAACACCCGCACGGCGGAGGAGGTCCGGGCCGCCCTGGACCTCGACCCGCAAGTGCCGATGCTGATCGGCGACGTCCGGGTGCGGGCGTTCGGGCGGGACCTGCTGCTCGCGCTCGTCGACCACCTGATGGAACTGTCGGCCGGCGCGCCGGTCCACTGAGGCGCCCCCACGCGCCCGTCCCCTCCCTTCCCCACCCTCTCCCACCACCGCTTGGAGCACTCCCGCAATGACCCCACCCCTGCGCGTCCTCGTCCACGGCGGCGGCATAGGCGGCCTGACCGCGGCCACCGCCCTCGCCCGCCGCGGCCACCGGGTCGACGTCGTCGAACTGCGCGACGCCCTGGAGGCACTCGGCGTCGGCATCATCCAGCCGTCCAACGCGCTGCACGTGATGCGTGAGATCGGCGTCCTGGAGCAGTGCCTGACGGCCGGCTTCGCGTGGGAGGTGCTCACCATCTGCGACCCGGCGGGCGGCATCCTCGCCAAGATCCCGCAGCCCCGGATGGACGACGCGCCGTCCAGCAACGGCATCCCCCGGCCCGCGCTGGCCCAGGTGCTCGGCGAGGCCGCCACCGCCGCCGGGGCGACCCTGCGCTTCGGCACCACCGTCACCGAACTGGCCGACGAGGGCGAGGAGGTGGCGGTGACCCTGAGCGACGGTAGCAGCGCCCGCTACGACCTGGTCGTCGGCTTCGACGGCATCGGCTCCCCGCTGCGCAAGCGGCTCTACGGCGAGAAGTACGCGCCGGAGTACACCGGCTTCGCCAACTGGCGTGTCACCCTGCCCCGTTCGCCCGAGGTGCAGGGCGTGGTGATGTCCACCGGCAACCTGAAGGCCAAGGCGCTGCTCACCCCGATCAGCGCGGACCTCATGTACCTGGGCTCGGTGTTCGCCGAGGCCGAGGACTTCCGGCCGGACCGGGAGCGTGCCCACGAGCAGCTGCGCGAGCGCCTGGCCGGCTTCGGCGGGCCGATCGCCGAGGCGCTGGCGCAGGTGACCGACCCGGCGGCGGTGGTGTACTCGCGGATCTCGCAGGTCACCGTCGAGGAGCCGTGGCACGTCGGCCGGGTGGTGCTGGCGGGCGACGCCGCGCACGCCTCCACCCCGCACCTGGCGCAGGGCGCGGCGATGGCCGTCGAGGACGCGCTGGTCCTCGCGCAGAGCCTGGACGCGGCGGAGACGGTGCCCGACGCGCTCGCCGCGTGGGAGGAGCGCCGCCGGCCGCGCGCCATGTGGGTGCAGGCGCTGTCCCGGGCGATCCTCAAGCAGGAGACCGGGACGCCGACCACCCCGGAGGAGGACGAGCTGCTGAAGGTCGGCATCCCGGGTGCGGCGCACGTCCTGGTCAAGCCGTACTGACGGGCGGACGGGCGGCGGCTGACGACTGACAACTGACAGATTTCAGATGACAGATAACAGCTGACAGATATCAGATATCAGATATCAGATTCTGTCAGCTGTCAGTCGTCCGCCCCCGCGCCGCCCACCTCGCGCACCGGCCGGGCTTGTGCCGGGCCGGGCCTGTGTGCGGGCCGGCGCGGGCCGGGCCGCGGAACAGACTTGACGCCCGTCCGACAAGTGTGGCCCGCCGTCCGAGGAGTGACGGACGACCACGTCGTTGTTCCACCTGCTCGACCTGCACGAGGCCGTGGAACGGCCCGGCGGCAAACCGGACGGGCGGCTGTTCGTCTTCGACGCCGGGCCACCCCGGCTACCTACGGATCAACCTGCTCAACGAGCCGGCCCTGGAGGACCTGACGGAGCTGTCCCGTCGGCGGTCCGCGTGATCGCGTGCCGGTGCGCCCAGACCGCGGCCGAGATCCGGGCGACCAGCCGGGCCGCCGGGTCCGCCTCCGCCCCGTCCGCGCCGGAGGCCAGCGGGCCGGTGTAGCAGACGGCCAGCAGGTACGGCGGGCAGTCGGCGGGCCGCACCAGGCCCACGCAGTGCCGCACGCCGGGGATCCACCCGTTCTTGAACGCGACCGCGGTGCCCGGTGGCAGACCGGCCGCGAGGTCGACCCGGAAGGCGTTGCGCTCCAGCAGCGCGAGCAGCTCGGGCTCGCCGTCCAGGGACTGGAGCAGTCGGACCAGGTCGCGCGCGGTCACCCGGTTCCGGTGGCCCGCCTCCCGTGCCCGGAGGTCCTCGATCCCGCGCGGGCTGGCGCTGCGGGTGGCGCCGGCCCGCCGCCAGACCTCGGCGACGGCCTCGTGGCCGGTCCGGGCGAGGCAGAGGTTGGTGGCGAGGTTGGACGAATGGGTGATCATCCGCTCGGCGAGCAGCCCCAGCGGCGCGGTCCCGCCGAGCAGCGACCAGGGGACGGGGTCGCTGTCCCGGTCCGGATCGTTGGCGAACTCGCCGCCGGCCCTCGACGCGAAGGCGTTCACCACCGGCACCGGCTCGTCGAGGTCCGCCCCGGCGCGGTGCAACGCGGCCAGGACGGCGACCTTCATCGTGCTCGCGGCCTCGTGCGGTTCGTCGCCGTTCCGCTCGAACACCGGTTCCCGGCCCCAGGGGGCGACCACCACCGACAGCATGCCCGCCACCCTCCCCGCCCCCGTCCCGGCCGAAACAGCCGGCCTGGCGGAGGCCGTCGCCGGTTCAGCCGTCCGGTCCGCCGTCGGGTCCGCCGCCGCGGGCGTTCCGGTACGGATGCCGGTGCCCGTGTCCGTTCCCGTGCCCGTGTCCGTGCCCGGCAGTGGCCCCGCGCCCCCGCCCCGGCGGGAACGGGGGCCGGGGCTTCTCGGGGGCGAGCCGGGCGGCCGGGAGGCGGGCGGTGTCCAGTGGCCGCTCCAGCTCGCCGCCCTCGGCGAGCGCCGCGAGGTAACGGGCCCGGGACTGCGGGACGGCGCCGAGCGAGCGCACGTGCGGCGAGTCCCACTGGGCGTCGAGCAGCCGCCCGCCGGCGGCGTCGAAGCGGGCGGCGAGGTCCGCGACGGCGACCCGGCCGGCGTCCGGGCGGCGGTGGAACATCGAGTCCAGGCTGAGCGCCGGCCCGGCGGCGATCCCGAACACCCCGCCGATCAGTTCCCCGTCCTCCCACACCTCGACGCTGTGGGCCGCGCCCAGCCGGTGCAGTCCGAGGAGCGCCTCCCTCAGGTCGGCGGTGAGCCACGGGGGTTGACGGCCCTCGGCGCAGGCGGCGAGCACCTCCTCGAACGCCGTGTCTGCGGTGGTCCACCACTCGAGGCGGTTGCGCAGCATGCGGGAGAGTTTGCGCCCCAGGCGCACGCCGTCGGGGGCGAGCACCGGGCGCGGGTCGGGCGACCACCAGGCGAGCGCGTACGGGTCCGCGTGGTGGTCGGAGCCGGGCAGCAGGGTGATCGCGCCGGCGTGCACCGCCTCCTCGTGGCGGGCCTCGTTGAAGGCGCTGGTGTAGTCGTCGGCGGCCGGGAGGGGGAACAGCCCGTGCCGGTAGGCGTCGAGCAGGGTGCCGGGGTCGAGGTCGCCGCCGAACGCGGCGGGCCCGTCGGCGGGGGCGCGGGCGAGGTCCACCGCCGCGAAGAGGTCCTCGGGGGCGGTGGCGGTCATCGCGCCGCTCCCAGGGGCCGGGTGCCGAGCGGCGGCGAGAGGAAGCCTTCGGCGGTCAGCCGGTCGAGGTAGAAGTCCAGCAGGCCGTCGTCGACGCTGGGCAGCACCACTCCGCTGCCGGTGAGGGCGTGTTCGGTGTTGGCCCGGTCGAACAGCGGGAAGGTCGGGCGGAAGTACATCTCGCTGATGGAGAGGTCGGTGCCGGGGACCCGGTCGACGAAGAGCGGCACGAACGGGGTCATCGGGTGGGTGGGGTGGCCGGCGGCGAACCGGACCAGGCCCTGGACCCATTGCTCGTACGGGACTTCGTCGACGGGGTGGCCGCGGGCGCGCAGCCGTTCGGCGAGGTCGGGGAGGCCGGCGGGGCGCGGTGAGGTCAGGTGGTAGACCTCGCCGTTGGCGGGCGCGTGGGCGACGATGTGACAGACCGCCTGGCTGAACCGGTCGGCCGGGACGAAGTCGAGCGGCAGCCGGACGTCCGGGCAACTCCCGCTCTCCGCGAGGTACTTGATCAGGGCGCAGATCTCGGTGCCGGTGTTCATCACGCCGGTGCGCAGGTCGCCGGTGACGTCGTTGGTGCGCAGCACGGTGACCGGCAGCCCGGCCTCCGCGGCGTGGTGGAGGAGTTGTTCGGCGACCCACTTGCTCTCGACGTAGCCGACGGCGAGCCGGTCGGGGTGGGCGAGCGGGGTCCGTTCGGTGACTTCGCCGATGCCCGCCGGCCCGAAGCCGGCCAGTACGGCGAGGGTGGACAGGTAGTGGACGGGGATGCCGCGGGAGTGTCCGGCGAGCCGGACGATCTCGCGGGTGCCGTCGACGTTGGCGGCGCGCAGTTGGTGGTACGGGTAGATGAAGTTGACCTGGCCGCCGAGGTGGTGGATGGCGTCCAGGCTGCCGGCCAGGTGTTCGAAGCGCTGCTGGGAGAGGCCGAGGAGGGGTTCGGCGAGGTTGCCGACGAGCGGGACGACGCGGCGGTCGGCCAGGTCGTGGCGGAGGAAGCGCTGCTGGGCGGCGCGGAGGCGTTCGAGGGCGTGTTCCTCGTCGGGGGCGCGGACCAGGCAGTGGATGCGGGCGCCGGTGGTGTGCAGGAGGGCGTCGAGCAGGTGGGCGCCGCAGAAGCCGGTGGCGCCGGTGAGCAGGATCTCGGTGGGTTCGGCGCGGGAGGGCGCGGGGCTCCAGGACTGCCGGACGGGGGTGGCGAGGCGCGCCTCGGCGGTCCAGTCGACGGTGGTCTCGCCGTCGCGGCCGGGCTGTCCGGGCCGGGCGGGGCCGGTGGGGTGGGCGGAGCCGGCGGTGCGGGCGGCGAGGGTGGCGGCGGCGAAGGCGCTCAGGGTGGCGTCGCGCAGCAGTGAGCGGGTGAGGAAGCGGATCCGGGTGACGTCGATGCCGAACATGATCCGGGCGCGGGCGAGCATCTCCATGGCGAGCAGGGAGTTGCCGCCGAGGTCGAAGAAGTCGTCGTCGGGGCCGACCTCCTCGACGCCGAGGAGTTCGGACCACAGCTGGGCGACGCCCGCCTCGAGGGCGGAGCCGTTGGCGGAGGTGATGGCCCCGGCCGTCGCGGCGCCACCGGCCGTCCCGGCTCCCCCGCCCGTCCCGGCGCCACCGGCTCCGTCGGCGCCAGTGCCGCCACCGGGCTCGCCGTTGCGAGAGGCGGGCGCGCCGTTGCGGGAGGCGGGCGAGGGGTGGGAGGCCTGCGAGGCCTGCGACGCCTCCGGGGCGCCGCGGGCGCCGGTGAGGCCGCCGTCCCCGGGCGCCCCGAGGCCGTCCCGCCGTTGCAGCTGCGGCCGGGCGTCGGGCAGGCGGCGGCGGTCGATCTTCCCGGCCGGGGTGAGCGGCATGGTGTCGAGGAGCACGAAGTCGGCCGGGACCATGAAGTCCGGCAGCCGTTCGGTCAGGTAGGCGCGGATCCGGGAGCGCCGGGCGTGGGGTCCGGAGGCGGCGCGGTCGGTGAGCGTGTAGTAGGCGGTGAGGACGCGGGTGCCGTCGCCGCTGCCGTCGGCGGCGACCCGGGCCTGCCGGACGTCGGGGTGGGCGGCGAGGACGGATTCCACCTCGGCGGGGTCGACGCGGTGGCCGCGGACCTTCAGCTGGTCGTCGAAGCGGCCGAGGATCTCCAGGTTGCCGTCCGCCCGCCAGCGGCCGGCGTCGCCGGTGCGGTACATGCGTTCGCCAGGGACGGGGGCGTAGGGGTCGGGCAGGAACGTTTCCGCAGTCAGGCCGGGCGCCCGCCAGTAGCCACGTGCCAGGCCGGGCCCGCCCAGGTGGATCTCGCCCTTCTCGCCGGGCCGCACCGGGCTGAGCCGGGCGTCCAGGAGGTGCACCCGCACCCCGGGCAGCGGCCGACCGATCGGCACCGGCGCGGCGGTCTGGTGGCCGGCACCGGCGTGCTGCGCGCCCGGGGCCAGCACCTCCGCCGTGAGCTCGCAGAGCGTCGAGGTGACGGCCGCCTCGGTCACGCCGTACGCGTTGACCAGCCGGACGCCCGGCAGCCGCTCCAGACAGGCCCGGCAGTCGTCCGCGTGCACGGTGTCCCCGCCCACGATGATCAGCCGCAGCCCCTCCGGCGCGGGCCCGCCGGGCGGGAACAGCCCGAGCAGGTGGTGCCAGTACGCGGGCGTGAGGTCGGCGACGGTCAGCCGCAGCTCGCTCATCCGGTGGGCCAGCTCGGTGGGCGCCCAGGTGCGGGCGCCGCCGAGCACCAGGGTGGCGCCGGCGGCGAGGGTCGCGAAGACCTGCTCCAGCGAGGTGTCGAAGCCGAGCGCGGCGAGTTGCAGGACGCGGTCGCTCGGGGTGAGCCCGTAGGCGTGGATCACCCGGTCGAGGGTGAAGACCAGCGAGCGGTGGGTGACCGGGACGCCCTTGGGGGTGCCGGTGGTGCCGGAGGTGTAGATCAGGTACGCCAGGTCGTCCGGCCCGGCCACGGGCCCGGCCGGGCCGCCCTCGGCTTCCGGCCCCTCCGCCGGGACCTCTCCGGACGGACGCTCCCCCGGCGGCCGGTCCTCCCCGGTCGCCTGCGGCGGGTGGTCCTCCTCGGTCGGCCCCGGTGTCACCACCCGCACCCCCGGGAACGGCCGGCCCTGCGCCGCGACGACCAGGTCCGCCCCGCAGTCCTCGACCAGCCGGGCCAGCCGGCGCCGCGGGTGCGCCGGGTCCAGCGGAAGGAACGCCCCGCCCGCCTTGAGCACGCCGAGCATGGCGGTCACCAGGTCCGCGCCGCGCTCCAGGCAGACCGGGACGACCCGCTCGGGGCGCACGCCCAAGCCGCGCAGCACACCGGCCAGCCGGTCACTGCGGGTGTCGAGTTCACGGTAGGTGAGCGTCTCCTCGTCGGCGATCACCGCGACGGCCTGCGGGTCGTGCGCGGCCCGGGTCCGGATCAGCTCGTGGACGGTCTGCGCGAAGCCGGCCCGTCCGCCACCAAGGCTCCCAGAGCCCGTCCGGCGGGGACCCGCTCCGAGGGACTCCGTGCCGGGGTCGGACTCGGCCCCGGGGTCGGACTCGGCCCCGGGGCCGGGCCCGATGCCGAGCCCGGGCGCACGCCACTCGCGCTCCACGTAGCCCCGGCACTCCTCGCGCGGGGCGGGACCGAACACCGTCCGCCACCCGCTCGGAACCGTGAAGTCCCCGGGCCAGATCGTATACTGACCGTCCTCGTTGACCAGCACGGCGTGACGTCCGGAGCCCACTCCGGGACGTGCTCTCCGTGCGCTGTCTGCTGCTTCATCCACCGGCTTGACCTCGTGCTGTGGCGGCAGAATGCTGGGAGGTGCGACATTTCCGACTATACGCACTCAAGGCCCATTTCGAACGTCCGACCGGACCTCCCCGATCCGGTCCTGACGCTCGCGAGCCCCTGCCCGGAAATCCCACCACCCGTCACCACGGGCGGACGGGGCGATGTCGCGGAGGAGGTAGCTCGTTGACACGTCGGCGCCAACGCCTGATGGCCTGTTACCTGGCGTGGATGGTGCTGTTCACCGGCATCTACTACACCAATCCCTCCCAGCGGATCATCTGGTGGACGGGCATCGGCCTGGGCGGCGTCGCCGCCATCGTGGTCGGCGTCCGTCTCAACCGCCCCTCCCACGCGCGCTACTGGTACCTGCTGGCGCTCGCCAACCTCAGCTTCACGGCGGGCGAGGTCGTCCAGGTCATCCAGATGCAGTTCCTGCACCTGGGCAGCCCGTTCCCGTCCATCGCCGACGGGTTCTACCTCGCCGAGTACCTGCTGTACGCGGCGGGCGTGTTGGGCTTCATCCGCTGGCGGACCGCCCATCAGGACCGGGCCAGTCTGCTGGACGCACTCGTCCTCACCATGGGCCTGGCCCTGCTGGTCTGGATCTACCTGATCCTCCCGTACGCGCGCAACGCCGACCTCGACTGGTTCCAGAAGGCCGTCTCGATCGCCTACCCGCTGGGCGACGTCGTGGTGCTCGCCCTGCTGCTGCGCCTGGTCGTGCCGCGCGGCGGCGTCAGCCGCTCGCTCCAGCTGCTCACCGTCGGCACCGTCGGCCTGCTGGTCTCCGACATCCTGTACGGGCTGATCGTGCTGCACGGCAACTGGCACATCGGCACGCCCGTCGACCTCGGCTGGGCCGCCTTCTACACCGCCTGGGGCGCCGCCGCGCTGCACCCGTCGATGGTCGAACTGACCAGACCCATCCCCAGCCAGCAGCCGGACCTCAGCCCCGGCCGGCTGGCCCTGCTCACCATCGCCTCACTGATCGCGCCGACCATCCTGATCATCGAGGCCGGCGCCGGGAACACCAGCAACGCCGGCGTCATCGGCGCCTTCTCCGCCATCATCTACCTGCTGGTCCTCGCCCGGCTGGCGGTCGTGGTGCGGGCCCGCCGGCAGGCCATCGCCCGGGAGCGCGCGCTGCGGGTGGCGGGCTCCTCCCTCACCGCGGCCGTCACCGTCGAGGAGGTCGCCGACGCCGTCCAGGCCTCCGCCTCCACCCTCATGCCCACCGAACCCGGCCACGTCGCGCTGCTCGCCGTCACCGAGGGCGGCGTCCTGCACGTCCGGCACGCCGAACGCGGCTCCGGCCGGCACCACCTCGGCGCCGAACGCGACTCCGACGAGGTGCTCGCGCTCGCCGCCTACCGGGAGACCAGGCTGCTGCCCGTCGAGGACATCGGCAGCGACCTCGCCACCCGGCTGGACGGCATGCCGAGCGCCCTGCTCTGCCCGCTCACCCTGGCCGAACGCCCGTCCGGCGACCCCCTGATCGGCGCACTCATCGTCACCGGGACCGAGCAGGAGCTCACCAGCCTCTGGGGCTCGCTGGAGATCCTGGCCGCCCAGGCCGCCCTCGCCGTCGAGCGCGTCATGCTGAGCCAGGAGATCACCCGGCGGGACAGCGAGGCCTACTTCCGCACCCTGGTGCAGAGCGCCAGCGACATCATCCTCATCCTCAACGCCGACGACTCCGTCCGCTACGCCTCGGGCGCCTCGGCCGAGCGGGTGCTCGGCTACCCGAGCCTCACCGGCACCCTGATCACCGACCTCGTCCCGCCCGAGGACAGCCGGGCGGTCGGCAAGGCGCTGGCCCGGATGCGCAGCCTGGACGGCGCCGTCCTCGGCGGGCGCTCCGGCCGCTCCGGCCTGGACACCCAGCGCGAGCACTGGCGGCTGCTGCGCTCCGACGGCACCCCGATCGAGGCCGAGGTGCGGGCCAACGACCTGCGCGAGGACCCGACGGTCTCCGGGCTGGTGCTCACCCTGCGCGACGTCACCGAGCAGCGGCAGATGGAGCGCGAACTCACCCACCGGGCCTTCCACGATTCGCTGACCGGCCTGGCGAACCGCGTCCTGTTCCTGGACCGGGTGGGCCACGCGCTCTCCCGCGGCGAGCGCAGCGGCGCCGTCACCGGCGTGCTCTTCATCGACGTTGACGACTTCAAGGTGGTCAACGACACCCAGGGGCACGCGGTCGGGGACGAGCTGCTGGTCGCCGTCTCGCTGCGGGTCTCCACGGCGCTGCGCACCTCGGACACGGCGGCCCGGCTGGGCGGCGACGAGTTCGCGGTGCTGGTGGAGGACGCGCTGGCGCCGGCCGACGTCGGGGCGCTGGCGGACGCGGTGCTGGCGGCGTTCGCCGAGCCGTTCAAGCTGAGCGCGGGCGCGGTGCGGGTGTCGGCGAGCATCGGGGTGGCGACGACGGAGGACAGCGTGGACGCCACCGAGCTGCTCAGCCACGCCGATCTGGCGCTCTACTCGGCGAAGTCGGCGGGCAAGCGGCAGTGGTGCCACTACCAGCCGTCCCTGCAGGCGGGCCTGGTGGCGCGGCACGAGCTGAACGAGAACCTGGACACCGCGATCGCCGAGTCCGCGTTCCGGCTGTACTACCAGCCGATCGTCGACCTGGCCTCGGGGGCGCTGGTCGCCTTCGAGGCGCTGGTGCGCTGGCCGCACGACCGGCGCGGCATGGTGCTGCCCGACGAGTTCATCTCCCTCGCCGAGGAGAGCGGCCAGATCGTGCCGCTCGGCGCCTGGGTGCTGGAGCGCGCCGCCCAGGAGGCGGCCGGCTGGCACGCGTCCAGCTCCGCCGCCCGCGCCGCCGCCGGTCTGCCGCCGCTGCGGGTCAACGTCAACGTCTCGGCCCGCCAGTTCCGTGACGCGGGATTCGTCGACGTGGTGCGCGGCGCCGTCCGCACCTCCGGCATCCCGGCGGAGTCACTGGTCCTGGAGCTCACCGAGTCCGTTCTGATGCGCCGCGACGACCGCGTCCACACCGACATGCACACCCTGGGCGAGCTCGGCGTCGGCATCGCGATCGACGACTTCGGCACCGGCTACTCCTCGCTCTCCTACCTGCGGGAGTTCCCGATCTCGATCCTGAAGATCGACAAGTCCTTCATCGACGGCCTCGGCCTCTCCCAGCAGCAGTACGCCCTGGTGGAGGGCATCGCCCGGATCGCCGACACCCTCGGCGTCCAGGTCATCGCCGAGGGCATCGAGAACACCGACCAGCGCGACCTCCTCGCCGCCATGGGCTGCCCCCTCGGCCAGGGCTACCTCTTCGCCCACCCCCTGACCCCCGACCAGGCCCGCACCTTCATCGCCCAGCACACCACCCCCCGGACCGAACCCACCACCCCCGCCACCGACCCCGGGGAGAGGTCCTAGACCGGGCGGGGGCCTCGGTTCAGGGGCTCGGGTCGGGCGGGGGTCAGTCGAGGGGGGTGCGGCGGAAGGTGCCGGCTCGGGCGGCGGCGAGGGCGGCTGCGGCGGCGCGGTCGGCGGTGGGCTGGTCGAGGGGGTCGGGGGTGGTGAGCATGCGGTAGTAGAGGGGGGCGGAGACGGCGCGGACGACTTCGAAGGGGTCGGTGTCGGGCGGGAGTTCGCCGCGGTCGACGGCTTCGGCGACACAGGGCGCCCACTCCTCGACGCGGACGCGGTAGAAGCGGTGCAGGGCCTCGGCGGCGGCCTCGTCGCAGGTGGCGGCGGTGAGGACGGCGCGGAACAGGGCGCCCTGCCGGGGGTCGGCCAGGGTCGCCCGGACGAGACGGGCGTTGGCGCGCAGGTCCTCGTCGAGGGAGCCGGTGCGGGCGCGCGGGAGGGACTGTTCGGCCATGTCGGTGAGCAGGTCGGCGAGCAGAGCGCCGACCGAGCCCCAGCGCCGGTAGACGGTGGTGCGGCCGACCTCCGCGCGCCGGGCGACGTCGCCGAGGTCGAGCCCGGCGAAGCCGAGTTCGACGAGCGCGTCCTCGGCGGCCTTGAGGACGGCGGTCCGGACGCGGGCGGTGCGCCCGCCCGGGCGCTGCATGCCCGACGAACTTCCCGGTGCAGTTCCCGGTGCAGTCCCCGGTGCAGTCCCGGACGAAGTCCCCGATGAAGTCATTAACGGGATTCCTGTTCCATTAGTGAGGCCGACAGTGCTAGGGTCGGGACATCTTAACGGCACCGCAGTCCCGTTAGCGAAGGGAACACCCCATGGAACACCGTCAGCTCGGCGCGTCCGGCCTCAAGGTCCCCGCGCTCTCCCTCGGCACCGGCACCTTCGGCGGCCGCGGCCCCCTGTTCGGCGCCTGGGGCACCACCGACGCCCAGGACGCCCGCCGCCTGCTCGACATCGCCATCGACGCCGGCGTCACCCTGTTCGACACCGCCGACGTCTACTCCGACGGCGCCTCCGAGGAGGTCCTCGGCCAGGCCATCAAGGGCCGCCGCGACCAGGTGCTGATCTCCACCAAGGCCGGCCTGCCCGTCGGCGACGGCCCCAACGACGCCGGCACCTCCCGCGCCCGCCTGGTCACCGCCGTCGACGCCGCCCTGCGCCGCCTCGACACCGACCACCTCGACCTCTTCCAGCTGCACGCCTTCGACGCCGCCACCCCCGTCGAGGAGGTGCTCGCCACCCTGGACGACCTGGTCAGGGCCGGGAAGGTCCGCTACACCGGCGTCTCCAACTTCTCCGGCTGGCAGCTGATGAAGTCCCTCGCGGCCGCCGACCGCGACGCCCGCCCCCGCTACGTCGCCCACCAGGTCTACTACTCCCTCGTCGGCCGCGACTACGAGTGGGAGCTGATGCCGCTCGGCCAGGACCAGGGCGTCGGCGCGCTCGTGTGGAGCCCGCTCGGCTGGGGCCGCCTGACCGGGAAGATCCGCCGCGGCGCCCCGATCCCGGCCGGCAGCCGGCTGCACGACACCGCCGACTACGGCCCGCCGGTGGACGAGGAGCTGCTGTACGACGTGGTGGACGCGCTGGAGGCGATCGCCGGGGAGACCGGCCGCACCGTCCCCCAGGTGGCGATCAACTGGCTGCTGCGCCGCCCCACCGTCTCGTCCGTCATCATCGGCGCCCGCAACGAGGAGCAGCTGCGGCAGAACCTCGGCGCGGTGGGCTGGGAGTTGACGCCGGAGCAGGTTGCCCGCCTGGACGCGGCGAGCACCCGCACCGCGCCGTACCCGTACTTCCCGTACCGGCGCCAGGAGGCCTTCGCCCGCCTCAACCCGCCCCTCGCGGGCTGAGGCGGGCAGGCACGGGGGAACCGGAGGGGCCGCCCGCGCACAGCACGCGGCCCCCGACGCAGGCGTCGACGCCCTGGAAGCCGCCGACGCCCTCGAAAATGCGGACGTCAGGCCGTGTACGTCTGCTTGATGTGCTGGGCGCACTCCTCGCGGGTGAGGTAGCCGTCACCGTCGGCGTCGATCTGCTGGAACTCCCCCGCAGCCTCGTGCGCGGGGACGCCCTTGGCCTGCTGCCAGGTCAGCCATTCCGCCATGGAGATCTGCCCGTCGTTGTCGGAGTCGGCCGCCTCCAGCACACCGAGTTCGAACGGGACCACGACCCCGTCCAGGAACTCGGGCCGCCGGTACGCGGCGACGAACTCCCGGGCGCCGATCTTCCCGTTCCCGTCCTCGTCGAGGGTGCCGAGCAGTTCCCTCCAGAGCCGGTTGCCGAGATCGGTCACCCGCCGCCAGGTCGGCGTGCCGGGGGCGCCGGCGCCGGAGCGCATCAGCATCTCCTGGACGAGCTGGTCGATGTCGACCTGCTCGATCACCCCGTCGCCGTCGGCGTCGAGCTTCCTGAACATCGCCTGGAAGTGGTCGCGCTCCGCCCGAGTCACCACGGACCTCACCTGCCCTCTCTGTCCACGTTCACGGTGTCGGGCCCACCCTGGCGCATGCCCCCGCCGCGGAGCGGGCATCACGCCGTCGATCACCCGAAAGAGCGCAGTGGCCGCGGAGGTTGCCGCAGGGGGTCCGCAGTAGTCCTCGGGCCGATCGCCGTGCGGTCCTCCCGCGAGCGCTAATCCGCTTGTCGCCGCAGGTCGGGACAGGGCATGGTCGGGGCCATGATCGAACTCCGCACCCTGACCTCCGACGACTGGCCGCTCTTCCGCGAGCTGCGCCTGGCCGCCCTCGCCGAGGCCCCGTACGCCTTCGGCTCCACCCTCGCCGCCTGGCAGGGCGAGGGCGACCGGGAGGAGCGCTGGCGTTCCCGGCTGGAGATCCCCGGCGCCCTGGACCTCGTGGCGTTCGTGGACGGCGAGCCCGCCGCGATGGCCACGGGGGTGCCGGAGGGCGGGAACGCCGAGCTGATCTCGATGTGGGTCGGCCCGAAGGCGCGCGGCCGGGGCGTCGGCGCCCGGCTGATCGAGGAGATCGAGCGGTGGGCCGCGCGGCAGGGCTTCGCCGCCCTGCGGCTCGCCGTGATGCCGCACAACCCGCACGCCATCGCCCTGTACGAGCGGATCGGTTTCACCGACACCGGCGAGGAGGGCGACCTGCTGCCCGACGGCGTCTCCCGCGAGCTGGTGATGGCCAAGCCGCTGCCCTCCTGAACCTCGTCACCCCAACTCCCCCTCGTCTCAGTGTAGTTGGTTCACTCCGGACGGCCCGCCGCACGCCGTGGTCCGGGCGCGCGGCGGGTCGTCCGTGGTGCCGGCTACCCCGCCGGGGGGACGGGGTGCGGGTGGCCGAGGTGGGGGAAGGTGGGCAGCAGGTCGGTGTGCGGGGGGATGTGGTCGCTGGTGATCTTGCCGCCGGAGACCATGGTGAGCCGGGCGGAGGTCACGTCGTCGGTGAGGGTGCGGCCGTTGGGGTAGGCGGCCGGGCGGGAGCGGTCGTAGCGCAGCACGTCCGGCAGGACGATCTTCAGCGTCTCGGTGGCGGCGTCCGTGGTGTAGTCGCCGGTGTGCTGGAGGACGGCCGTCCACGGCTCGCGGTACTTCTCCCAGTCGTCGGCCGGCTCACCGGCGTTGTACGCGTCCTTCACCTCCTCCGCGTTGAAGTACGCGGTGAGCGAGGGGTGGGCGCCCCGGTCGACCGACACCAGTTGCCCGTCCTGGTGCAGGCTGACGCGCGCCCACACGCCGATCGTCGGCTCCGGGCCCAGGTCGGCGTCCGGCACCTCGAGGGCGATGCCGAAGACGTTGGCCTCCGCCATCGCGTCCTTCCCGGTCCAGGTGAAGTCGTTGACGATCCCTTCGAGGTCGGCGAAGAAGGGGTCGCTGCGCAGTCCGACGGAGACCTTGCGCCCGTCGGCCTCGATCACGTCGGGGGCGTCGCCGAAGGCCACCGGGACGTCGGCGAACAGCACGTCCCCGGAGGCCTCGTGCTTGCGCGCGGCCTCGCCGGTGGCCCGGCGCACGGTCATGCTCTGCGCGCCGGTGGTGGGCGCGGAGAAGGTGAAGGAGTAGGCGACGTCGGCGCGGTCGTCGCCGTCGCTGTCGACGTTGATCCGGTAGACGGCGTCCGGGTGGAACTCCGCGCCGCCGGTGGGCGCGTACGGGTTCACGTTCATGATCAGGACGGTGCGCCCGGACGCGTCGGCGGCGGGGAAGGCGAACACGTCGGTCAGGTCGAGCCTGGCATCGCCGCGGGGAGAGCGGAGGTTCGGTCCGCTGAGGTGGTGGGACATGGCCGAAGAGCTATCAGCAGGCGCGCCGGGTCCCGGGCAGGACACCCGCCCGACGTACGGCCGTCCACCGATCGGCCGACGGACCGGTCCCGCGCAGGAAGTCGGCCGGCCCGACTTCCTGCGCGGCACTCCCCTAAGGCATTCCCCGCTCAGAGGCACCACGCCGTCGGCCACCCGTCCGGCGCGGTGAAGCTGACCACCTGACGACCGTCCGGATCGACGGTCATGGTGAGCCACTCCCGGCGGGGCCGGTGGTACCGGCGCCAACTGGTGCGGGCGGTCTCGACGGGCTGCCAGAGGTCGCGCGGACCGCTCGTCGTCACGGTGGACGGCCGGCCGGGGTGGTCCTCGATGTGGGCGGTCGAGCCGTCCGTCGGATCGTGGAGGGTGGCGCCGTCGCGGAGGACGGCCGGGGGCAGCGCGAGGCCGGCCCAGAAGGAGAAGGCGTGGTCGTCGAGCACCCGGGCGCCGACGACGCTGGTCCGCCGTCGGCCTTCCACCCGGGCGACGCCGCCGGCCCTGACCGTGCCCCCGTCCTCCCCCCTCAAGGGCATGAACGCGGCGGGCCGGTGCAGGAACCGGCCCGCCGCGCCGCCGGCGCGCAGTTTGGTGAGGCGGACGACCGCGCCGCCGCCCAGGGCGTTGC
This sequence comes from Streptomyces sp. NRRL F-6131, assembly GCA_000719695.1. Lineage (GTDB taxonomy): Bacteria > Actinomycetota > Actinomycetes > Streptomycetales > Streptomycetaceae > Kitasatospora. The sequence goes on along the minus strand of JOHN01000071.1, from coordinate 9,293 downwards.
CGATCGGTACGACGATCACCCCGCCCGTCACGCACCGGTCCAGCCAGGCCCGGGGGACGCGGCGGACGGCGCACGTGGCGATGACCCGGTCGAACGGCCCGCCGTCCGGGTACGCACCCGCACCGTCCGCCCGCACGACGGCGGGCCCGAACCCCGCCGTGCCCAGCCGTTCCCGTGCCGCGTCCGTCAGCCGCTCGGTGCGGTCGAGCGTGGTGACGCTCCCCGCGCCCGCGAGGTGGCAGAGCAGTGCGGCGTTGTACCCGGTGCCGGTGCCGATCTCCAGCACCCGGTCCCCGGGCCGGACATCGAGGGCGTCGAGCATCTCCGCCATCAGCGTCGGCGCGGTGGACGAGGACGTCGCGACGCCGGTGACCCCCGCCTCCGGCGCGTCCTCGGCGTGCACCCCGTCCACCTCGGTGACCAGCGCCTCGTCCGCGTACACCGCCCGCAGCCACCCCTCCCCCGGCCCGCGCCAGGCCCGGTACACCCCTCCATCCCGCCGGTAGAACACCGGGACGAACGGATGCCGCGGCACGTTGAGGAACGCCTCGACCACCCGCGAGGAGAGGACGGAGGCCGTACGTTCCACCTCCCGGCCCAACCGCATCCGCGCGTCGAGTTCCGTGGTCATGTCGTGCTCCGTACGACTGTCCGCGGGTCGTCGAGCCAGAAGCTGTGTGACCCGTCAGCGGCCACGGTCAGCCCGAAACGGTCCGGGCCGGGCTCATCGTTGGCGAGCCACCAGGCATGCGCCTCGGCCACCTCGTCCCACAGGCGCCGGGGGCCGTGCTGCCAGACCGTAAAGCCCTTCGTTCCGTCACCCGCCCAGTCCACGGCCGCCCACGACTTGGCGTCCGTGGTGGCGAGCCAGAGCCTGCGACCGACCCCGTCGACATCGGGATCGTTGTCCCACGCCCGCCAGACGTCGGCGAGGCGAATGCCAATGCTGAAGGCCAAGCCACCTTGGTCCTCGGCGATCTCGAACGCGGCCAGGCCGGTGTGCGACTCGTCGGGAACGTGCTCCTCGTGAACCACGTCCCGGTAGAGCCGGACCCCGGATCGCTGCCTCCGATTCAGCATGAACGCGCTGTGCGGACTGAACCACCCCGAGGCACTACCGTCCTCGTCGACCGTCAACAACAGCAGGCCCCACCCCACCCACGGGCTGTCCCACGGCAGCAGAACCAGCCCGCCGGGTACGGTCTGTGCGATGAGATCCGGCGGCACGGACCGAAACGCGCAGGTGGCGATCACGCGGTCGTACGGGGCTCCCGGAGCCCATCCACGACTGCCGTCACCGCACACCACCACAGGGGACAATCCGAGGTCGTGCAGGGCGGTGCGGGCACTCGCCGTCACCTCCGGGTCGATTTCGACACTGGTCACCAGGCCCGGACCGAGGCGGTACGACATGAGCGCCGCGCTCCACCCCGGACCGGTACCGATCTCCAGCACCCGCATGCCACTCCGCAGGTCGAGCATGTCGAACATGCGGAAGACGATCCCCGGATCGGACAGGGACGATGTCGGAACCGGGTCGTCATCGGACTCCCGGCCGTCATCGATCTGCGTGACCACGGGGGCTTCCGCGTAAGCGGAAGCCCACCAGTCGGCAGGATCACCGATCCTGCTGATCGGCTCAAGCGTGTCCGCATCCCGGATCAGCTCCGGCATGAATCGATGTCGGGGCACCGCATAGGCGGCGGCCTCCCACTCGGGGGCCACATCGTGGCCGAGGTATTCCGCGACAGCCCGAAGCAGGCCGCGCATGGCGGCCCGCCCCGTCTCGTGCTCACCGGTCAACTACTTCTCGTCCTTCTTGTGCTTGTTGTCGACCTTGCCGCTCTGGTGATCGGCCGTCGTCTTGGAGTCGCCGGGGTCCTTCTTGCCCCCGTGCCTCCCCTGGCCACCATCGTTGGCGCCCGATCCGCCGCCGCTGCTTCCGCCCTTGCCGGTGCCCCAGGCCATGCTCGGTCCTCCTACGTGATTGGTCAGTTGTCGTTCGCGGTGGACCGCTTGGTCTCCGGAGCCGTCGGGCCGGGGGGACGCTGGGTCGGGGTACTCATGATCACTACTCCTCACCGTGGGAGGCGGCGGGCGCCGGATGGCGCTCGGGTCACACATCGGCGGGAGGGACCGCCCAGTCGTTGGCGCGGTGACGCACCTTCTGCCCTCTTCGCCGAGTTGACGCCAGGATCTGCCAGGTACCTGGGACGGTGGAACCTCACTCGAGGGACACTTCAGCACGTCCCCCGTGCGGTAGAACGTCCCTGGCGACGGACCACGAGGCGAGGGGGCCCGGCAGGGTGCCGAACGAGAGGCTGAAAGACGTTATGGCCAGCGGCGGTTGGACATGCTCTGCTCTGGCCGAGAGGGCCGGTGTGGACACCAAGTCGGTTGAACGATGGGCCAGCCAGAACCGCACACCTCGGCCGGGAGCAGCCCGCTTGGCTGCGGAAGCACTCGGAGAAGACATGTACGCGCTGTGGCCGAGCCTGCGGCAGCCGCGCGCCGCACGCGCGATGAGTCCCGAACTGGTCGCTCTGTATGAGCAGCGAGCAGACCTGCCGGTCTCCGCCTTTGTGGATCTACTCGGAAAGGCCACAGAACACATCGATGTACTCGTCTACGCCGCCGTGTTCCTTCACGAGGCGTATCCCCGGCTGAACGAGCTACTTCGCGAGCGCGCCGCCGAAGGATGCACGGTACGAGTCGCTCTCGGCGACGCCGAAAGCGAGAACGTCCGACAACGCGGGGAGGAGGAGAAGTTCGGCCATGGCATCGAGTCCCGGTGCAGGCTGGCCCTCATGCACTACCGTCCCCTGCTCGACACACCAGGAATCGAGATCCGTACCCATGCGACCACGCTGTACAACAGCCTCTACCGGACAGACGACCAGCTATTGGTGAACGCACACGTGTGGGGGGTCAACGCCTTCGGGGCCCCGGTTTGGCACCTGCGGAGGGCTGGTTCGGGGACACTGTTCGACACCTATGCTGCGAGCTTCGACGCAGTGTGGAACGTCGCCCAGCCGGTCAAGGAGAGTTGATCACGTGACTCGCACCGAGTTCTACGACGATCCCGACGCGCCCGTGCCGAACCGCCTGGTGGTCGCGGCATCCGCCGTGGTGACCGATTCCGAAGGGCGCATCCTGCTTCAACGGCGTGCCGACAACGGCCTGTACGCACTGCCGGGCGGAGCAATGGATCTTGGCGAATCGCTCCCGGGAACGGCCGTTCGGGAGGTCCGTGAGGAGACCGGCCTCGATGTGGAGATCACGGGGATCGTCGGTACGTACACCGATCCGCGACACGTGATCGCCTACTCGGACGGCGAGGTGCGGCAGCAGTTCAACATCTGCTTCACCGCGCGCATCACGGGTGGGGAGCTCCGGATCTCCGACGAGTCGACCGATCTCCGGTTCGTGGCTCCGGAGAGCATCGCCGACCTGCCGATGCACCACACCCAGCGACTCCGGCTCCAGCACTTCCTTGAGCACCGGGCCACTCCCCACCTGGGATGAGGCGAGGCTTCCGCTGTACGCGTCGTCGCCGCACGGGAAGTCGGAGAGGCCGACTTCCCGCGCGGTGATCATGTGTCGGGGCGTCAGAAGGGCCGGATGGAACTGGTGCTCTGGCGGTAGTTGTCGACGTCAGGGTGGTACGGGCGGGCGTCGCCGCAGCCCATGGTGATGACGACGTCGGACGTTTCGACGGCCTCGGAAGGCCCGTACACGGAACTCACTCGTTCGGGCGGTGTCGCGGTCGCGTCTGCCGATCGGGTGGGGGCCGGCCGAACAAGCTGGCATCACCTACGTACCAAGACCCTTCGACGACCAGGAGAACGATGATGGCGGACGCGCAGGCCGAGGCGGTTGTGAGCTGGGGCGCCGGTGACACGGGGCAGCTCGGTGACGGGACCACGGAAGACCGCTACGGCCCCGGACCGGTCACCTCGCTGCTGTGGGGGGACGTGGACCAGCTCGTCGCCGGCGGCGTCTCCTCGGTGAGCGGGTTCGCGCTGGCGCGGACCGATACGACGGTGCAGGCGTGGGGCGACAACGTGTCCGGGCAGCTCGGCAACGGCGGCACCGAGGACCGGACGGTACCCGTGACCGTGCCGAGGCTGACGAACGTCAAGGACATCGCCGCCGGCGGCATGCACGCCCTCGCCCTCGACACCAGCGGTCAGGTGTACTCGTGGGGCGAGAACGCCCACGGCCAGCTCGGCAACAACCGCACCGGCGATCACCGGACCGTTCCGGACCGGGTCCAGGGCCTGCCGAAGATCAAGCAGATCGCCGCCGGCTCGGACTTCAGCCTCGCGCTCCTGGAGAGCGGCAAGGTCTACGCCTGGGGCCGCGGCATCCACGGCCAGCTCGGCACCGGGAGCCGGGCCACCAGCTCGGTGCCGCGCCAGGTCACGGGCCTGGAGAACATCGTCGCCATCGAGGCCGGAGCATTCCACGCGCTGGCGCTGACCGCCGACGACACCGTCAAGAGCTGGGGCTACAACCTCTACGGTCAGCTCGGCAACAGCAGCACCAAGAGCAGCACCGTGCCGGTCGACGTGGACTGGCTGGAGGGCGTGCAGACCATCGTGGCCGGCGCCCACCACAACTACGCCGTGACCTCCGACGGAAATGTCTACGCCTGGGGCAACAACCAGTACGGGCAGCTCCTGGAGGGCGACGAGGCGTTCGCCGACCACGCCGCACGCACCAACCGAACCGCGCCGGTGGAGATCCCCCTCCTCAAGGGCGCCCGGAGCCTGGCAGCGGGCGGCCGTCACGGCGTGGCGATCATCGACGGCAGCATCCACACCTGGGGCGACAACACCGAGGGGCAGCTCGGCACCGGACACACCAACGCCGGCTTCCAGAAGGTCGCACTGCCCGGCACCGGGTACAAGGCCGTCGCTGCCTCCCGCTTCGGCAACACCACCTACGTGTACTGACATCACGACGCCACCGCATTCCCGCCCCGCCCGCCCGCACAGGGGCCGGTGCGGGGCGGGGAATGCGGCGGCATCCCGTTCCATGTGATCACCACCGCCGCCGACGTCGACGACGTCACCCGGACTCTCGCCCTGGTCGACGGCATCCCACCGGTCGCCGGCCGCGTCGGCCACCCCCGCAACCGCCCCGACGCCCTGCTCGGCGACGAGGGCCACGACAGCAACCCCAACCGCCGCGAGCTGCGCAGACGCCCGGATCCTGCCCGTCATCTCCCGCCGGGGCGAGCCCGACATCATCGGTCTCGGCAAGCTCCGCCACGTCGTCGAGCAGACCTTCGCCCAACTCCACCGGTTCAAGCGCCTCGCCGTCCGCTGGGAACGGCGCCTCGACCTGCACGCGCGACCATCTGCGAGCAGCGCCTCAGACGGCCAGCTCAGCCGACTCGCAGAGCGTGACCGCCAGACGTTCACCGTCCGTGGCTTTCACGGCATTGACCAGGATCTCGCTGCCCTCATGGTGATCCTGTTCTGGGTGACCGTGTCGTTCAGGGTCACCAGAGCCGTCGACGACTGGTGGTGGTCGTCCACCTCGCCGATGTTGACGCCGTTGGCGGCGGTTCGGGTGACGGTGACGGTGCGGTGCTGCCGGACAGCGTCGAGTTCTGGGTGTCGTCGCCGAAGTCGGCGCCGGTGCCACCCGTACGGGATGACGATGTCGTTGGTGAAGTTGATGTTGTTGCCGCGGACGACTTCCGGTGCGGCGGGCGTCTTCACTGGTACCCACGCGTCGGTCGCGGTGCACTGGATGTCCGCCTGGTTGTCGATGCAGCCAGCGGTCGGGGGGACGCTCCACGTCGTGCACTCGCCAGGAGATCGGGCCGGGAGCTGGTCACGTCGGCGACCTGCGCGGCGTGGGTGCGGCCGTAGGGCGCAGGGCTCAGGTGGTGCCCCCGGCACGGACGTCGTACTCCTGACGTGCGGCGAGGACTTCGCCGATGTGCTCCACCGACCACTGGGTGAGTACGCGCAGTGGTCCCCGCAGGGTCTGGCCGAGGGGGGTCAGGTCGTACTCGACGTGGGGCGGCACCTCGGGATACACGGTCCGCCGGACCAGTCCGTCGCGTTCGAGCGTGCGCAGTGTCTGGGTGAGCATCTTCTCGCTCACTCCGGCCAGCCGCTGCCGCAACCGGGTGAACCGGCAGGCTCCGTGCTTGCCGAGTTCTCCCAGCACGAGCACCGCCCACTTGCTGCCGATCTGGTCGAGCAGGTCGCGGGAGGGGCAGCCTCGCGTGTACGGGTCCCATGACGCCATGGGCTCCGTCACATTCTCGGCGGTCGCCATTCCACTCACCTCGATACTTTCCCGTAGGTGGTCACCTTACCGGCAAGTGGCTACTTACCGATGGAGAGTGAGCAGGTCAATCTGGGGTTCGTCACGCCGCGAGGAGAGTTCGCGGCAGGAAGGGGCGATCTCATGTCCATCGTCGTCACCGGAGCCTCAGGCCAGTTGGGCAGGCTCACCGTCGAGGCGCTGCTGCGGCGCGGAGTCCCGGCCGCGGACATCGTCGCGACCGGACGGGACACCGCACGCATCGAAGACCTCGGCCACCGCGGCGTCGTGGTGCGCCGGGCGGACTTCGCGGAGCCGGACAGCCTCGCGGCGGCGTTCCGGGGAGCGGACCGGCTGCTGCTGGTGTCCACCACCACCGTGGCCGAGCGGTCGGCCAACCACCGCCGGGCCGTCGACGCGGCAGTGGCGGCCGGCGTCTCGCTGGTGGCGTACACGAGCATGACGCAGGCCGACACGGCGACCAGCATCCTGGCCCGCACCCACCGCGCCACCGAGGAGTACCTGCGCGAACGCGAGGTCCCCAGCACGCTGCTGCGCAACAGCTGGTACCTGGAGAACTACACCGCCCAACTGCCCCTGTTCCGCCGGCGCGGGACGGTGATCGGAGCCGCGGGCAAGGGCAGGATCAGCGCCGCGTCACGCGCCGACTACGCGGAGGCCGCCGCCGTCGTGCTGACCGCCGAGGGCCACGCGGGCGCGGTGTACGAGCTGGGTGCGGACGAGGCGTTCACCCTGGCCGAGCTGGCGGAGGCGGTCTCGGCGGCCACCGGGGAGCCGATCGCCTACACCGATCTGCCCGCGGACCGGCTCAGCGAGGCGCTGACCGGGGTCGGCCTGCCCGCCGAACTGGCGCACGTCCTCGCCGACGCCGACCTCGGGATGTGCCGCGGCGAGCTGTACACGGGATCCGGCGACCTCAGCCGCCTGATCGGCCGGCCGGGCACTGCCCTGTCCGACGCCATCGCCGCCGCGCTGCACTGACCGTCCGCTCGCCCCCGCAGCCGTCGCGCCCGGACCGCCGCGAGGCGCTCACCGCTCGTTCCACGACCGTGTACGACCCTGCCCTCACCCGGAAGGTTGCCGACCATGTCCTCCCGCACAGTTCCCCCGCACACCGCGTCCACCCGCGCCGCGTCCGCCCGTACGACCGTCCGCGTCATGGGGCGGCGCGCGCTCGTCACCCTTAGCGCCGCCTCCGCGGCCCTGACCGCGTTCACGTTTCCCGCGACCGCCGCGACCCCCGCTGGCCCCGCCCCCGCCCATGCCTCCCGGGGCGGGAACGGCGACCGGGCGATCACCCTCGACGGCAGCCGCGCGTTCCCCGAGAGCGTGGCGGCCGACCGCCACTTCGTCTACGCCGGCAGCATCGGCGACGGCACCGTCTACCGGGGACGCCCCGGGGCGCCCACGCTCGAACCCTTCCTGCCGGCCGGCCGGGACGGCCGCACCCAGGCCACCGGCATCAAGGTCACCGGCAACCGCCTGCTGGTCGCCGGCGCGTTCACCGGGCGCTTCTTCGTCTACAGCACTTCCGGGAGGCTCGTCGCGGCCTACACCGTCCCCGATACCGGCGAACAGACCCTCGTCAACGACGCGGCCGTGGCTCCCAACGGGGACGTCTACATCACCGACTCGCTGCGCGCCGTGGTCTACCGGATTCCGGCCGCCGAGGTGAACGGCCCCGCCACCGGCGCCCACCGGACCCTGCGGGTGGCCTACCACCTGCCGGACTACGTGGCCGGCCAGTCCAACGGCAACGGCATCACCACCGCCCCCGACGGCACGTCGCTGATCATCGGCTACTGGTACAGCGGCGCCCTCTACCGGCTCGACCTCACCACCGGCGGTGTCCGCAGGATCGACGCACCGCCGCTGCCCAGCGCCGACGGCATCGTCCGGCAAGGAAACACCCTGTACGTCGCGCGTTCGGTGAACAACGAGGTCACCGAACTGCGACTGTCCGCCGGGAGCACCCGGGCAGTCGTCGTCTCCGAACGCACCTTCCCAGGCGCCGACACCACCACCGGCGTCGCCGTGAGCGGGGGCCGGCTGCTGGTGACCAACTCCCAGATGGACACCTACCTCTACGGCGAACCGCTGACCAGCCCGGCCTTCACCATCGAGAGCCTGCCGCTGCGCTGAGGCCCGGTCGCGGCGACCGTACGCGAGCGCACAGGAAGTCGGGGACGCCGACTTCCTGTGCAGCGGGGGCGGGGCAGATGCAGAGGGAGCCGGGGGCGGTCGACGGTGCAGCGGCGGGGGCGAGGCCGGTTGGGTGAGCAGTAGGATCGGCGGGATCGGCGGGGTGAAGGGGGCGGTGGTGCAGGTTCTGCACAGCGGGGAGACCAGGGAAGTCGAACTCGTCGGGACGCGGAGCGAACTGCTGACCCTCGGGCGGTTGCTGCTGGGAAAGGCCGGGAGCTGTGAACTCGCGGAGAACCAGCACCCCTCCCCCTACGAGCGGTCGCTGTCCGAGATCGTGGTCCGGGAGGATCCGGCGCGCGACACGGTTTCGCTCGTCGTGGAGGGGCAGGTGCTGAGGATCCGGGGCGGGCGGGAGGCCCTCGACCTCCTCGCCGACAACATCGAGGGCTTCGCCCAGGAGGCGGACGCCCACCATCACTGCCACGTCGACTTCCCGACGTACCACTTCGTCGATCCGGAGTCGGACTCGCTGGTGATCGTCTTCCCGCGCTGAGGGAAGCGGTCGGGCCTGTCGTCCGCGATCCGCCCGGCCGCCCGAGGGGATGGCCTTCCAGCCTGGCCGCGCCTTGTCGTCGCGGGCCGATGGTCGGCACTCCTCCACAGAGCGTGCGAAGGCGACGAACGCGCAGGAAGTCGGCGGCTCCGACTTCCTGCGCCCACCTAGGAGTTGTTCAAGGTTTGGATCATGTGGCTGCCGTTAGGGACTTCAGCCACATGATCGATCCGCGGAGGTGCAGGCCGGCCGTGTAGCTTTCCGGGCTCTTGTCGTACCGGGTGGC
>JOHN01000070.1 GCA_000719695.1 Streptomyces sp. NRRL F-6131 | reverse complement strand
GGGCGGGGGTGTCGGGGGTGTCGGGGGCGCGGCGGCTCGGGCCGGCGGGGCGCGGGCGGTGCGCGGACCGTCCGCGGACGGTCAGGTGGGCCAGGGCGCGAGGGCGGTGCGGTCCAGGTCGGCCACCGAGGGGCGGCCCAACAGCGCCATGGTGTGCTCCAGTTCGTCGCGCAGCAGGTCGAGGACCCGGCCGACACCCGCCTCGCCGCCGGTGGCCAGGCCCCACAGGACCGGGCGGCCGACCAGGACGGCGCGGGCGCCGAGCGCGAGGGCGACGGCGATGTCGGCGCCGCTGCGGACGCCGCCGTCGAGCAGCGCCGGGACGTGCGGCGGCAGGGCCTCGACGATCTCGGGCAGGGCGGCGAGGGCGGGCAGCGCGCCGTCCAGTTGGCGCCCGCCGTGGTTGGAGACCACCACCGCGTCGACGCCGTGGTCGGCGGCGCGCCGGGCGTCCTCGGCGGTGAGCACGCCCTTGAGGACCAGCGGCAGCCTGCTGCGCTCCCGCAGCCAGGCGAGGTCGGCCCAGGTCAGGGTGGGGTCGAACTGCTCGCGGGCGTGCTCGGCGATGCCCGAACCGCCCTGCTGCGCGCGGTGGCTGGCGGCCATCAGGGCGGGGTCGAGGTTGACCGCGCGGATCTCCGGCGGGACGGCGAAGCCGTTGCGCAGGTCGCGCAGCCGGCGGCCGATCCGGGGGGCGTCGACGGTGAGCAGCAGGGCGCCGTAGCCGGCCGCCTCGGCGCGTTCGACCAGGGCGGCGAGGGCGTCGCGGCGGCGCAGCCAGTAGAGCTGGAGCCAGAGCGGGCCGGTGGCGGCCTCGGCGATCTCCTCCAGGGTGCGGCTGGCGAAGATTCCGGCGACCAGCAGGGCACCGGCCTTTCCGGCCGCCCGTGCGGTCGCCGTTTCGCCGTCCGGATGGACCAACCGGTGGTAGGCCATCGGGGCAATTCCGACCGGGAGTCCCAGGGTTGTGCCGAGCAGATCGACCGCAGGGGCGCACTCCGCGACGTCGACGAGCGCGCGCGGGCGGAACGCGTAGCGTCCGAACATTTCCCGGTTGCCCGCCAGGGTGCGTTCCGCACCGCTGCCGCCCTCGACGAAGTCCCAGATTTCCGGGGGGAGTTGCTCGCGCGCTGCGCGTTCGATCCCAGCCAGTCCATGTGGTGCCACGGGCGTCCTCGTTCCCTGACCGGCCGCGTTCGGACCGGTCCACGGATCGGCAGCGTAGGAGGTCTGGACCGGATTGGTATAGACCTTGATTTGACCAATCGTCTGTGCAAAGGTCTGGCAACGGAATTGGACGTATTGCCCGGTGTCGGTGATGACACGGGAAACAGCGTCCGAGTGTTCATGACAAATCTCCTCACGTGTGGAGTGGCGTTGACCGGCTTTTCCCTTTCTTCACCGCCGCCCGCCTCACCCCCGCACGCCGACGCTCCCGCCGACTGGGTCGACCGGGTGCTGCTGGCCGGGCCCGGGGGTGAGGAGTGCCTCCGCTTCGGCACGCCCGTCGACCGCGACGCCCTGCGCGCGCTGGTCGCCGAGCAGACCGAGCGGCTGGCCGCGGCCGGCCTCGGCCCGGGCGGCACTGCCGCCCTGCGGCTGCCGCCCTCGCCGGGCTTCGTCACCGTGCTCCTGGCCGCCTGGCGGCTGCGGGCCCAGGTGGCGCTGCTCGACCACCGGCTGACCGACCACGAGGTCGAGCAGGCGGTCGCCCGGCTGGCACCGCAGGTGCTGGTCGGCTCGGCCGAGCGGCCCGCCACCGCGGCCCTGCGCGGCTGGTCCGCGGTCGACCCGGTGCCCGTCCGGCTGCCCGCCGGCCGGCCCGCCGGGACCGGCCACGCGCTGGTCCAGCTCAGCTCGGGCTCGACCGGTCCGGCCAAGGTGATCGCCCGCACCGCGAGCGACCTGCTCCGCGAACTCGACTGCTACCGCCGACTGGCGGCGTTCCCCGGCGAGGGCGAGCGGGTGGTCCTGCTCTCCTCGGTGGTGCACGTGCTCGGCCTGGTCGGCGGGCTGCTCAACAGCCTGCACGCGCGCGCGCCGCTCACCGTCCCGGACCGCATGACGGCCGCCGGCATCCTCGGCGCGGTGGCCGCCGACGACCGCCCGACCACCGTGATCGGCGTCCCCTTCCACGCCGAACTGCTGGCCGGTGCGACCGGCGGTCCGGAACTGCCGCAGCTGCGCCGGATGGTGGTGGCCGGCGAACTGGTCCGACCGGGCCTGCCCGCCGCGTTCACCGCGCGCTGGGGCGTGCCGCTCGGCACCATGTACGGAATGACCGAACTCGGGGTGATCGCCACCGACCTGGACGGCACCCTGCACCCGGCCAAACGGCCCGTGCACGGCATGGAGTTCCGGCTCGTCGCCGACGAGCTCCAGCTGCGCACCACCGCCTCCCCCTACCCGGGACTCGACGACCCGACCCGCTGGGCGGACGGCTGGCTGCACACCCGCGACGCCGCCACCCTCGATCCGGCCACCGGCCTGGTGACCGTCCTGGGCCGCCGGGACTCCCAGGTCTCCATCGGCGGCCTCAAGGTCGACCTCACCGAGGTCGAGCAGACCCTCGCCGCGCTGCCGCACGTCAAGGAGGCCGTCGTGGTCTTCGACGACGGCGCGATCGAGGCCTACCTCGCCGCCGAGGACGGCGCCGACCGGGCGCTCGTCCGGGACGGCCTCGCCGAGCGCCTCGCCGCCTACAAACGGCCGCGCCGACTGGCCTTCCTCCCCCGACTGCCCCGCACCGCCACCGGAAAGCTGCTGCGCGACCCGGCCGCCCTGCGCGCCGCCGCCGGCTGAACCGGCGGGCCGGGACGACGCGGTCCCGGCCCCACGAGCCGCCACCGGTCGTCACCGGCCACCGACGGCCGCCACCGGACCCCCCGAACCACCCGGAAGGACCGGACGGGATTCCTCAACGGGCAACCACCGCTCGCCCCTTCGGAACCCCGACACCGCCCCGACGGGCCACGCTCGCCCTCCCCGACAACCCCGTGCGCACCGCCTGCGCCCGGACCCAAGGAGCCCACCATGCAGGACCGCATCCGCGTGTTCGTCCTCGCCGCACTGGCCGAGATGCAGTACGACGTCTCCGACGTGACCGGCGACACCGACCTCGGCCCGGCCGGCCTGGACCTGGAGTCGCTCGCCCTCGCCGACCTCTCGGTCCAGGTCGAGGACGAGTTCGGGGTCAAGTTCGACCTCGACGAGATGGAGACCACCGCGCTGATGACGCTCGACCAGTTCACGGCCGACGTCGCCGCCCGGATCACCGCCGCCACCGCCACCTCGGGCAGCCCGGCGTGACCGACCTCGCCCGCCCCGACCGGGCCGAGGTCCTGGAGATGCTCGCGGCGTTCGGGCAGCGCGCCGTCGAGGACCTGCCCGACGAACTCGGCTCGCTCGAACTCACTTGGCTGATAGCCGAGTTCGAGCAGCGCTACGGCATCGAGCCGGACCTCGACGACGAGGCCTTCGAGGCCGTCCGGACGGTGGACGACGCCGTCGCGGTGTTCCGCGCCGCCGTCCGCGCGGCCCAGGACGACGCCACCACCGCGGGAGCCGCGCGGCCATGAACCGCCACGCCCCGCCCGCCGTCCGGCCCGTGGTGACCGGCGTCGGCGTGCTCAGCGCGGCCGGCGAGGGGACCACCGCACTCGCCGAGGCCGTCGTCCACGGCAAGACCGCGTTCGGCACGGTCACCCGGTTCGACGTGTCCGCCCGCCGCACCACCCGCGCCGCGCTGCTGCCCGAACCGCGTCCGCTCGCCGACGCGGTGCTCGCCGCGGTCGACCAGGCCTGCCGCCGGGCCGGCCTGGCGGCGGCCGGTCCCGACACCGACCCCGACGCCGGCCCGCCCGTGCTGCTCGCCCTCCACAGCGACCTGCGCACCCGGGCCACCCTCGCCGCGGTCACCGCCGGAACCACCGCCGGCTGGGGCGGACCCGGGGTCGTCCGCGCCTACACCGGGGCCTGTGTGGCGGCCGGCACCGCCGTCGCCGACGCCGCCGCGCTGGTCTCCACCGGCCGCCGGAAGCGGGTCCTGGTCGCCGCCGGACACCTGGTGGAACCGGGCGTCTTCGCCGCCTTCGACGCCGGCCGGGCGCTGGCCCGCGACGGCGAGCTGCGCCCGTTCAGCACCGGCCGCAGCGGCACCCTGCTCGGTGACGCGGCCGTCGCCGTCCTGGTCGAGGCCGCACCGGAGGCCGAACGGCGCGGCGCGCCCGTGCTCGCCCGGCTGGCCGGCTGGGGCCGGGCCGGCGACGCCCACCACGTCTGCCGCCCCGAACCCGGGGGCGACGGCGTGGCGCGGGCGATCGAGGCCGCGCTCGGCCGGGCCGGCGTCGCGCCGGAGGAGGTCGGCTACGTCAACGCCAACGGCACCGGCTCGACGCTCTCCGACCACGCCGAGGCCCTCGCCCTGCACCGGGTCTTCGGCGCGCACACCGCCCGGCTGCCGGTCAGCTCCAGCAAGGCCGTGCACGGCCACGCCCTGGAGGCCTCGGCCCTGCTCGAACTCGCCGTCACCATCGGGGCGTTGACCGACGGCCTGCTGCCGGTCAACGCCGGCTGGCTGGGCCCCGACCCGGACATCGACCTGGACCTCGTGCTGGACGGCCCGCGCGCCGCCCGGCCGCGCTACGCGCTCACCCTCAACTCCGCCTTCGGCGGCGCCAACACCGCACTCCTGGTGGCCGCCCGATGACCGCGCTGCGCATCCTCGCCGAGGCCGCCTGGCCCGACCCCGACGCCCGCGGGTCCGAGCAGCTCCCCCCGCTGCCCGGCTTCGCCGCGTCCTCCTTCAATCCGCTGGTCGCCGAGACCGCCGAGCGCTGCCTGCGGGCCCGCCACGGCACCGCCCCGGCCCCCGGCCGGACGGCGCTGCTGCTGACCAGCGCGGGCGGCGACCGCGCCACCGCCCGGGCCATCGACGAGGCCGCCGCCGACACCGGCCGGCGGATGCCCCCGTTGCTGTTCTTCCAGTCCAACCCGAACGCCGTCCTCGGCCACATCGCCGCCCGCTGGGGGCTGACCGGCCCGGTGATGGCGATCAGCCCGGCCCAGCCCCCGCCGCCCGGGCGCGTCCCGCAGGACGCGCTGGACCTGGCGGAGCTGCTGCTCGCGGACGGCGACGCGGACGAAGTCCTGGTCATCGCCGCCGAACAGGCCGACACCGCCGACGGTCCCGACGATCCCGACAAGGTCGACGGCCCCGACGACGCCGACGGCTCCGACCGCCCCGACGGCCGTACCGACCTCGACCGGGCGGTGGCCCTGCTGGTCACCGCCGCCTGACCGCACCCGCACCCACCGACACCCGCACCCGCACGACCGACCCGAACCCGCCGAACACCCCGTACGCCCCGCCCCACCCCCTGCGCACCCAGCGGCGCGAGCGGTCCCCCGCCCGCCGCGTCCCGCCGCAGCCACACCCCGCACGCCCCGCACCTCGGGAGGGATCCACCCCGTGAGCATCCGCAGTATCCGCACCCTGCTGGCGGACGACCCGGCCGTCGGCGCCGGCAACGTCCTCACCAGCCGCCTCGCGCTCGGCCTCGGACTCGACGAGCCGCTGCTGACCTTCGACACCCCGGTGGACGACCACGCCGCCTGGGAGCCGTTCACCCTCACCGAGCTGGACCGCGCCGTGCGCGCCCGGGCCGCCGCCCTGCACGAGCTGGGCATCGGCCGCCGCGACCCGGTGGTGGTGTACGCCGGCGACGCCGCCGACCACGTCCTCGCCTTCCTCGCGCTGACCCGGCTCGGCGCGATCCCCGCGCTGCTCAACCCCAACCTGGACGGCGACCGGGCCGCCCGCTACATCGCCAAGCTCGGCCCGGTCGGTGTCCTCGCCGACCCGCCGCACCTGGCCGTGCTGGCCGGCCACGAGACCGGCGCCCCCGCGCTGCCGGAGATCGCCACGCTCGGCTCCGGCGACCCGCAGGCCGCCCCCGCGCCCTACCGGTACTCGGCCGACGACCCGGTGGCGATCACCCACTCCTCCGGCACCACCGGCCTGCCCAAGGCCGTGGTGCACTCGCACGCGAGCCTGTACGCGGCGATCCGCCACCGCGCCCGGCTGCCGCGCCCGCAGGGCCAGGAGCGGATGCTCAGCGCGCTGCCCGCCCCGCACGCCGCCACCCTGATCGCGGTCAACCTCGCGCTCGCCTCGCACACCCGGCTCGCCGTGCTCTCCAGCCAGTCCGGCACCGGGGTGCTGGACGCGATCGAGCGCTGGCGCCCCAGCGGCGTGGTCGGCTTCGCCGCCACCTGGGCCGAGCTCGCCCACCACGACCTCTCCACACGCCAGTTGGACTCGGTCGCACTCTGGTGGAACACCGGCGACTGCGCCCACGAGGTGCACATCCGCCGACTGGTCGCCGCCGGCAGCCGCGAGTCGGTGACCCGCGAGGGCCGGGTCCGGGTGCCCGGCTCGCTGTTCGTGGACGGCCTCGGCTCCACCGAGATGGGCCACTCGCACTTCTTCATCACCCACGGCCCGGGCACCGAGCGCTACGGCCGCTGCGTCGGCCGCCCGCACGCCTTCGTCGACTGCGAGCTGGTCGGACCGGACGGCGAGCCGCTCGGCCCCGGCGAGGTCGGCGAACTCGCCACCGCCTCACCGACCCTGGCCCTCGGCTACTGGAACGACTCGGCCACCACCTACCGCACCCGGCTGCGCGGCCGGTTCCTCACCGGTGACCTGATGTACCGGGACGAGGAGGGCTACTACTACCACGTCGACCGGGCCGTCGACTCGGTCGAACTCGGCGACGGCAAGCGGCTGTTCACCGCCATGTCGGAGGAGCGGGTGCTGGCCGCCTGCCCCGACGTGCTGGACTGCACGGTGGTCGCGGTGCGCGACGGCGAGCGGGTGGTCACCGATGTGCTGCTGATCCTCGCCGCCGGGGCCGACCCGGACACCGACCGCACCAAGGCCGTCACCGCCGCCCTGGACGAGGCCGCGGCGGCCACCGTCCGCCAGGTGGTCGTGGTCGCCGGGGACGACATCCCGCTCGGCCCGACCGGCAAGGTGCGCAAGGTCCTGCTGCGCCAGCGCTACCTCGACTCGGTCGCCGACGCCCCTGCCGCTCCCGCCGGGGCCACCGACGCCGACGCCCCTGCCGCTCCCGCCGGGGCCACCGACGCCGACGCCCCTGCCGCTCCCACCGAGGCCACCGCCACGCCGCTCGCCGGAGCGGGCGCGTGAGCGCCGCCCGCCGCCCGGGCGCGGTGGTCACCGGCATCGGCCTGGTCACCCCGCTCGGCCGCAAGCCCGACGAGGTCTTCGAGGCGCTCACCGCCGGCCGCTCCGGCATCCGCGCCCTGCCCGAGGGCCACGCCGCCCACGGCTGGCTGACCGCCGCCGGCATCGCCCCGGCGGTGGACGGCCGCGAGGTGCTGCCGCCCACCGAGACCCGCTGCGTGGACCGCTTCGTGCTGCTCGCCCTGGCCGCCGCCGACGACGCGCTCGCCGACGCCGGCCTGGTGGTCGGCCGGGACGCCGACCCGCACCGCACCGCCGTGGTGCTGGCCACCGGCGGGGGCGGCCTGGAGACCTTCGAGCAGCAGTCCCAGCGGCGCGTCGAACGCGGCCGGCCAGGCGTCAGCCCGTACCTGCTGCCCGGCATGCTCTCCAACATGGCCACCGCCCGGATCGCCATCAAGCACGGCATCCGCGGCTTCAGCACCGCCATCGTGACGGCCTGCGCGGCCGGCGCCCAGGCCGTCGCCGAGGGGCTGCGACTGATCCGCTCCGGCGACGCCGACGTGGTGGTGTGCGGCGGCACCGAGTCCTCGCTGCACCCCACCATCGCCGCCGCCTTCACCAACGCCCGCGCGCTGTCCTCGGGTTGGGAGGACCCGACGCAGGCCAGCCGCCCGTTCGACAGCCGCCGCAACGGCTTCGTGCTGGGCGAGGGCAGCGCCGTCCTGGTGCTGGAGAGCCCCGAGCACGCCGCCGCCCGCGGCGTCGCCGGCTACGCCGACCTCACCGGCTGGGGCGCCTCCACCGACGCCCACCACCCGACCATGCCGCGCCCCGACGGCGCGGGCGCCGCCGACGCGATGCGGGCCGCCGTCGCCAACGCGGGCCTGGCCCCGTCCGACATCGGCTACGTCAACGCCCACGGCACCGGCACCAAGCTCGGCGACGTCGCCGAGACCGCCGCACTGCGCGCCGTCTTCGGCGAGCACGCCCCGGCGGTCAGCTCCACCAAGGGCGCCACCGGTCATCTGCTCGGCGCCGCAGGCGCGTTGGAGGCAGCGGTCACCGCCATGGCGGTGGCCCGGGGGACGCTTCCACCGACCGTCAACCTCATCGAGCCGGACCCGGCCTGCGACCTGGACCACGTCCGGGGCGCGGCCCGTACCGGCCCGCTCACCGCGGCCCTGAGCAACGCCTTCGCCTTCGGCGGGCACA
Source organism: Streptomyces sp. NRRL F-6131 (assembly GCA_000719695.1). Lineage (GTDB taxonomy): Bacteria > Actinomycetota > Actinomycetes > Streptomycetales > Streptomycetaceae > Kitasatospora. Next base: position 28,075 of record JOHN01000070.1, on the reverse strand, counting down.
ACCTCAGCCTGGTCTTCGAGCCCGCCTCCACCCCGTCCGCCCGCTGACACCGCACGGCGCCGCAGCGCGGACACGTGCCAGGCCACTCGTCAACTCGCGAACCCCCGGGGAGATCCCGTTGTCCATCCAGTCCATCGCCCACGTCGAGTACCACTGCGCCGACGCCGACGCCACCGCGGCGGAGCTCTGCGCCGACTACGGCTTCACCGCCGTCCTGCCCGATCCGGACCAGCTCGCCGCGGCCGAGTCCGCGAACGCCCGTACCGTCCTGCTGCGCCAGGGCACCATCCGCTTCCTGCTGCGCTCCGCCGCCGACCCGGCGCACCCGGTGGCCCGCTACGCGGCCCGGCACGGCGAGGGCGTCGCGGCCCTCGCGCTCGCCTGCCCCGACCCGCAGGCCGCCCTCGACCGCGCCGAGCGGCACGGCGCCCGGGTGCTTGACCGGGCCGGCGGGCTGGTCGCCGGCTTCGGCGACACCGCCCTGCGGTTCGTCCCGGAGGTGCCCTCCTCGCCCGAACCGGCCGACGGCACGCCGCTGCTGGACGCCCTCGACCACGCCGCGATCTGCCTGCCGGCCGGCGAACTGGCCGACGCGGTGCGGTTCTGCGAGGCCGCGCTCGGCATGCACCGCATCTTCGGCGAGTACATCGAGGTCGGCGAGCAGGCGATGGACTCCAGCGTGGTGCAGAGCGCCTCCGGGGAGGTCACCTTCACCCTCATCGAGCCCGACACCTCCCGGCGCCCCGGCCAGATCGACACCTTCCTCGCCGACCACGACGGCGCCGGCGTCCAGCACCTGGCCTTCCGCACCGGGGACATCGCCACCGCCGTGCGCACCGCCCGGGACAACGGCGTGGCCTTCCTGACCACCCCCGGCACCTACTACGACGCGCTCGCCGAGCGGCTCGGCGCCACCGCCATCCCGGTCGACACCCTGCGCGAGCTGGACGTCCTGGTCGACCAGGACCACGGCGGGCAGCTGTTCCAGATCTTCGCCCGCTCCACCCACCCCCGCCGCACGTACTTCGTGGAGCTGATCGAGCGCCAGGGCGCCGGCACCTTCGGCACCGCCAACATCAAGGCCCTCTACGAGGCGGTCGAGCGGCAGCGCGCCGCCGCCTCCGTCTGAGCCGCCCCGAACGACGTCAGCCCTCACACCACAGGAGGCCCGACCCCATGACCACCGCACCCGCCGCACCCGTGTTCCACCTCACCGAGGCCGAACGCGCCCTGCTGCCCACCCCCGAGGAGGTGGCCGGCTACCTGGAGCACGGCTGGTACCTGTCGAACCGGCTGTTCAGCGACGAGGAGCTGGACACCCTCCAGGCCGCCACCGAGACGTACTACGCGGGCCACCGCGACCGCACCCTGCCGGTCCGCCCGCCGCGGCTCGCCTCCTGGGAGCCCGCGCACGGCCCGGTCCAGCGGCACAACGACTACGTGCACTACGAGAGCGACGCCATCGGGGCGATCCTGCGCAAGCCGCTGCTCGGCGCCGTGGCCGCCCTGCTCGCCGAGGCCGAGGAGGTCCGGATCTTCCAGGCCACCCTCATCTACAAGCCCCCGGTGCCCGGGGAGCGCAGCAACCACGTGCCGTGGCACTTCGACAAGCACTACTGGCAGACCTCGTCCTCGGAGCGGATGCTCACCGCCTTCCTGCCGTTCCACGACTGCGCCGAGGAGAACGGCACCATCACCATGGTGGACGGCAGCCACCGCTGGAAGGAGCTGCCCTCCGAGGAGGACTCCACCCGGCACTTCGCCGACCGCGACAACTCCGAGCTGGACGCGATCCTGGACGCCAACGCGGCGTACAACGGCACCGAGGTCCGCAAGGTCCCGATGATCATCCCGCGCGGGCACGTCAGCTTCCACCACTGCCGCACGTACCACGGCAGCGGCCCCAACCTGGCCTCCTACCCGCGCCGCGCCGTCTCGCTGCACCTCCAGGACGGCGGCAACCGCTACCGGCACGCCACCCGCCCGGACGGGGAGACGGTCGTCTACAACCACGACGTGGTGGTCCGCCGCGACGCCGACGACCGCCCCGACTACGCCGACCCCGACTTCTGCCCGACGGTCTGGCGGGGCGCGCTGTGAGCCCTGGCGCACCCGCCGTCGCACCGTCCGCCGATACCGCGTCCGCCGGCACCGCTCCCTCGGTCACCGAGCCCGCGGTCACCGAGCCCTCGGTCGCCGCGCTCGACACCCCCGAGCGGCGGTACCGGATGCTGCGGCTGATCCGCTCCTTCGAGGAGCGGGCGCTCGACCTGGTGAAGTCCGGGGTGATCACCGGCGGCATCCACCCCTACATCGGCCAGGAGGCCGTCGCGGTCGGCGTCTGCGCCGCGCTCGGCGCGGGCGACCGACTCGCCTCCACCCACCGCGGGCACGGCCACGTGCTGGCCCGCGGGCTCGACCCGGCCCGGATGCTCGCCGAGCTCGCCGGGCGGGTCGGCGGGTCCAACCGCGGCCGGGGCGGCTCGATGCACGCCGCCGACCTGCGGCTGGGCATCCTCGGCGCCAACGGCATCGTCGGCGCCGGCGCCCCGATCGCGGTCGGCGCGGCCTGGGCCGACCGGCAGACCGGCTCGGACGCGGTCGCGGTGGCGTTCTTCGGCGACGGCGCGCTCAACCAGGGCGTGCTGCTGGAGTCGTTCAACCTCGCCGCGATGTGGCGGCTGCCGGTGCTCTTCGTCTGCGAGAACAACGGCTACGCCACCACCCTGCCGGCCGGCACCGCGGTGGCGGGCAGCGCGACCGGCCGGGCCGCGGCGTTCGGCATCCCGGCCGCCGAGGTGGACGGCATGGACACCGAGGCCGTCCGGGCCGCCGCCGAGGAGGCGGTCGCCCGGGCCCGGGCCGGTGGCGGCCCCGGCTTCCTGGAATGCCGCACCTACCGGTTCGAGGGCCACCACACCATGGAACGGCGGATGAAACTGCACTACCGCACCCCCGAGGAGGTGGCCGCCTGGCGCGAACGCGACCCGCTCCCCCGGGCCGCCGCCGCGATCGGCGCCGAACGCGCCGCCGCCCTGGACACCGAGGTGGCCGCCCGGCTCGCCGCCGCGGAGGAGTTCGCGCTCGCCTCGCCGCACCCCGACCCGGACGGCGCCGCCGACCACCTGTACGCCTCCGGCCTGCGCCCCCGGGCGGGGGCGACGGCATGAGGCTTTCGTACACCAAGGCGCTGAACCGGGCGCTGGCCGACGAGTTGACCGCCGATCCCGCGGTCTGCGTCTTCGGCGAGGACATCGGTGCCGGGATGGCCGGGCCGACGCTCGGGCTGCTGGACCGGTTCGGGCCGGAACGGATCGTCGACACCCCGCTCTCCGAGCAGGCGTTCACCGCGATGGCGCTCGGTGCGGCACTGGCCGGGCGGCGGCCGGTGCTGGAGTTCCAGATCCCGTCGCTGCTGTTCCTGGTCTTCGAGCAACTCGTCAACCAGGCACACAAGTTCTCGCTGATGAGCGGCGGGCAGGCGGGCGTCCCGCTGACCTGTCTGGTCCCCGGATCGGGCTCCCGGGACGGCTGGGCGGGCCAGCACTCGGACCACCCGTACAGCCTGTTCGCGCACGCCGGGGTGAAGACCGTCGTGCCGGCGACGCCGACCGACGCCTACGGGCTGCTCCGCTCCGCGATCCACGACCCGGACCCGGTGGTGGTGTTCGCACCGGCCGCCGCGCTGCCGGTGCGTGAGACCGTCACCTGGGAGCTGGCCCCGATCCCGCTCGGCAGCGCCCGGGTGCACCGCTCCGGCACGGACGTCACGCTGGTGGCCGTCGGGCACCTGGTGCACGACGCCCTGGCGGTGGCCGAGGAACTCGCCGGGGAGATCTCGGTCGAGGTGCTCGACCCCCGCACGCTGTACCCGTTCGACTGGGCGGCGCTCGGCGAGTCGCTGGAGCGGACCGGCCGGCTGGTGGTGATCGACGACTCCAACCGCAGCTGCGGGATCGGCGCGGAGGTGCTGGCCACCGCCGCCGAGGAGTTCCGGCTCACCGCCCCGCCGCGCCGGATCACCCGGCCGGACGGCACGGTGCTGCCGTTCGCCCCCGCGCTGGACCGCGCGTTGCAGCCGAGCAGGGAGCAGCTGCGGCACGCGCTGCGCGCCGTCATGAAGTGACTCCGCACTGAGTCTCCGCTGCGAGAGAACCCTCCGGGGGCGGCCACCACGGCCGCCCCCGGTCGGCGTTCAGAGCTTCGGCTACCCGCGGGTGCTATTCGGCGGGGGTGCCGCGGAGGAGGAAGGGGAGGTGGGCGCCGCGGGTGAGGGCGTCGAGGGCGTGGGTGGTGCGGCGGTACTGGTCGGGGGCCATGGCGTCGGGGAGTTGGGTGCGGTGGAGCCAGTGGAGGGTGGTGACGGTGTGCGGGGGGCGGTGGTGGGCGACGGTGGCTTCCTGGGTGGTGGTGAGGCGTCCGCCCCAGTGGACGAAGGCGAGGGCTTCGGGGAGGAGTTGGGCGTCGATGTGGTCGGTGGCGAGGATGCGGTGGAGGGGGAGGACGAGGCCGGTTTCGGTTTCGGTGTGGCGGCGGGCGGCGTGGTGGGGGAGTTCGTTGGCTTCGGCGGGGCCGCCGGGGAGGGTGAGGCCGGTTTCGTGGGGGCGGCCGACGAGGAGGAGGGCGCCGTCGCGGTTGAGGACGAGGGCCTGGTGGCTGTGGCGTCGGCGGGGCGGGGTGGTGAGGATCGGGGGGAGGTGGTGCAGCACGGTGGGGCTCCTGGGGGTCAGTCGCGGTCGGGCTTGTCGGGGGTGAGCCAGGTGAGGCAGGCGGGGAGTCCGGCGCAGATGCCGGTGGTGAGGAGGAGGCCGAAGATGAGGAGTTGGGGGGCGAGGGGGCCGTCGTGGATGGGCCGGCAGGCGAGGGCGGCGGCGAGGGCGCTGAGGGCGGGGACGCCGAGGGCGGCGGCGACCAGCTTGAGGGAGCGGTTCACGCCAGGTCGGAGGTGCGGGGGCGGCTGGGTGTCTGGACGGTGAGGAAGCGGGGGCTGGGGAGGGGCTGGACGGAGGTGGGCTTGGTGGTCCACTCGCAGCCGCCGGCCTCGTGACGGAGGTAGACGAGCCCGGCGAGGGTGTCCATGTAGACCGCTTCGAGCGGCTTGCCGGAGGTGTCCCGGTGCGCGAGGTCGCGGACGACCTCGCCGACGGCAGGGGTGTAGACGGGCATGGGCATGGGGGCTCCATTGATTGCGGTGCGCATTGGGATCACTACGACCCGTATCCATGGTGGAGCTGGAGGGGCTACGATCGAAAGCCGCAGAAGTGGCGAAACAGGCCCAGGTTCAGTTGGAGGCGTCGTGAACCGCCGCAATCTCGATCCAACGTCATCTCCCAGTGCACCCCTAGGCATTCAGCTTCGCAGGTCAAGGGAGGCCCGTAACCTCACGCAGCCACAGCTCGGCGAACTTGTCAGATTTTCGGCGTCCTACATCTCGCGAATTGAACGCGGAGTCGAGCCTCCCAGTCGCCGCCTCGCCCAAGAAGTCGATCGGGCCCTCGATACCGGTGGAACCATTGAACTGATGCTCGATCAACTGGAACACGCCGTACTCAAGGAAGGGTTCCCGGAGTACGCGGAGAAGGAAGCCAAGGCAGTCGCCATCCGACTCTTCCACCTCGGCGTGCTTTCCGGACTGCTCCAGACCGAGGAGTACGCCATGGCATACGAGCTAGCCGCCGTGCGGCGAGGCACGACCACTCAGCAACAGGCCGAGGCTCGCGTAAAGTTCCTACTGAACCGCCAAGAGAGCCTGAAGCGAACTCCGCCACCGTTCATCCAAGCAGTGGTGGACGAGTGGAACCTGCGACGGCCGATCGGCGGATCGGCCGTGATGGCCAAACAGCTCAGGTCTTTGGAAGCACTGGCTCAACAGCCCAACGTGACGCTCCAGGTCGCCCCGCTCAATCTCGGCGAAGATCGACCATTCGCCCACACAGTGACCTTGTTGACGATGCCGAGCGGCAAGTCGTTGGGCTACACGGAGAGCCACAAGACGGGCTACTTGGAGCGGGACACCCAGATACTGTCGTCGTGGACCAGGGACTACGATCGGCTTCAAGTCGAAGCACTGCCCCGAGCAGGCTCGCTGGAGCTGATCAGAGCAGTACGGAAGGATTTTGAGAGCCATGCAGCACGTTGACCTCACCGGAGCGCAGTGGCACAAGAGCACACACAGCGGCCAGGGCGGTGACTGTGTTGAGGTTGCTCATGGGTTCCCCGGTCTCGCCCCGGTCCGTGACTCCAAGGACCCCGCCGGCCCGGCCCTCGTCTTCCCGGCCGACACCTGGAGTGCGTTCGTTGCGGGTGTGCGGGCGGGCGAGTTCGGCGCCGTCTGATTCAGAGCACCTTGGGTACGGCGGCGAGCAGGGCCGGCAGGTCGTCCGACGGGTCGCGGTAGCGGTGGAGGGCGGCCCGCCCCTCGGTTCCGCGCAGCCGTGCGGCCAGCCGGGCGGGGACCACCAGCGTGGTGAGCAGTCCGGTGCCGCCGAAGCCCTCCACGCTCCACGAGACCCACGGCAGGGGGTAGTTGGCGGTCGGGCTGAAGAACACCGGCCGCTGCCCCTGGAAGCTCGCCTCGTAGAGGCCGAACCGGCTCCAGTTGGAGAAGCTGAACCGGCGGTGCTGCGGGTCGAAGCCCAGCGGCACGCAGGCGTCCAGCCCGGGGCGGCCGATCTCCGCCAGGAAGCGCAGATTGGAGCGCAGGTTGAGGTGGTCCTCGGTGTAACCCGCCACGGCGCCGCGCAGCGCTCCGGCGAGGGCGGCGGGCCCGTCGGCGGGCTCGTACGGCAGGTGGATGTCGCCGAGCAGATTACCGACCAAGGCGTCCGGCAGGCCGAGCGAGCGGCGGACGTTGACCGGGACGGTGAGCCAGCGGGTCTCCGCGTCGCCGTCCAGCTCCCGGAGGGTGTGCACGACGTGCGCGCAGACGGCGTCGCCGGAGGAGACCCGGCGGCCGGCCGCGGCGGTGAACTCCTCGCGCATCCGGGCGATCTCGGCGTCGCCGAAGTACAGCTGGACGGTCCGGTTGGCGCGCGGTCCGGCCGCCACCTCGCGGTCCAGCAGGGCGCGTTCGTCGGCACCCGGTACCCGGAAGCCGGGCCGGCCGCAGTCCTCGGTGGGCAGCACCCGGTCGAGCAGCGCGTCCTGGTCCTCGACGAGTTCGGCCACCGGCAGCTCGTCCCCCTCGACCGCCGCCGACCAGGCGCGCAGCAGCAGCGCGAAGCTCTGCAGGTCGCCGATCGCGTGGTGCCAGGAGCAGCCGAGCACGGTGCCGCCGTCGCCGGTGCGGGTCACCCGGACGCCGAACAGCGGGCCGTCGCCGGTGCGGGCGGCCCGGGCGTCCAGCGGGTCGACGTGCTGCGCGCCGGGTGCGGTGACCCGGCCCATGGACTCGGCGAGGGTGCCGTCGACGCGGTAACTCACCATCGGGACACCGGAGTCGTCACAGACCGCCTCCAACGCCCCGTCGACGGTGCGCAGTCGGCCGGCGAACACCGGGATGCGCTCCAGTGCCCGGGCCAGTCCGGCGGCCAGGCGGTCCTCGTCAAGCGCCCGTTCGAAGAACAGCACGACCGAGACGGAGAGGTCGGCGAGCATGGTGTCGGCCAGCCCGCAGCGCAGCACCGTCCCGGGGGCGGTGCCGGCCCTGACCGTTCGGGTGTCGCGCAACTGCGGCCAGACGCTCATCGATCCATCCCGGGGCTCACATGGGGGGCGGTGTGTCGTGCGGAGTGCCCCGGACGACCGTGCAGCTCACCCCGAACGATAGGGCAGCGGCCCCGCACCGATCCAGTGGTCCAGTCCAATTCATGGCATCGCCGCGGCCCCGGCGCCGCGGTGACCGGGCCGGGAGGGGCCTGCCGGACTAGACTCCCAAGCATGGGAGAGCGCCCGGGCGCGCCCGCCGCGCCGCCCCTGGTCCTGGTCACCGACACGGATTCGCAGCTGATCGACCCGCGTCGGGCGTACCACGTCGGCCGTGACCCGACCAGCGAGATCGTCCTCGACGACCCGCGGGTCTCCTGGCACCACGCCGTCCTGCGCGCCACGGACGGCCACTGGCGGCTCGAGGACGTCGGCAGCACCAACGGCACCTACTCCGACGGTCGCCGGATCCAGGCCGAGGAGGTCGGGCCCGGGACGCGGCTGCGGTTCGGCAACGCCACCGACGGCCCGTCCGCGACCTTCGCCGGCCTGCCCGCCGCCGCCCCGGCCGAGCGCCCCTCGCTCGTCGCCCCGGGCGTCTCCGGCACCTTCCGCCGGCCCAGCGCCGTCCTGCGGCTGCCCGGCCGGACGGTGCGGATCGGCCGCGCCCCCGACAACGACCTCGTCCTGGAGGACCTGGTCGTCTCCCGCCACCACGCCGAACTCCGCACCCGCCCCGACGGCGGCCACGAGATCGTCGACCTCGGCAGCCACAACGGCACCTACCTCAACGGCCGCCCCGTCCAGCAGGCCGCGATCGGCCCGGCGGACATCGTCGGCATCGGCCACTTCGCGCTCTGCCTCTCCGGGGACGAGCTGGTCGAGTACACCGACACCGGCGAGGTCTCGCTCAACGTGCAGGGCCTGGTCGTCCGGGTCGGCGCCGAACGGCGGGTGCTGCTGAACGACGTTTCCTTCCCGCTCGCCGAGAAGGCCCTGCTCGCCGTCGCCGGCCCCAGCGGCGCCGGCAAGTCCACCCTGCTCAACGCGCTCACCGGTCTGCGGCCGGCCGACGAGGGCACCGTGCTCTACGACGGCCGCGACCTCTACCGCGACTACGCCGAGCTGCGCCGCCGGATCGGCCTGGTCCCGCAGGACGACATCCTGCACACCCAGCTGACCGTCCGCCGCGCGCTCTCCTACGCCGCCGAATTACGCTTCCCCGGCGACACCGCGAAGGAGGAGCGGGAGGCCCGGGTCTCCGAGGTGATCCACGAACTCGGCCTGGACAGCCGCGCCGACCTGGTCATCTCCAGCCTCTCGGGCGGCCAGCGCAAACGCGTCAGCGTCGCCCTCGAACTGCTCACCAAACCCTCGCTGCTCTTCCTGGACGAGCCCACCTCGGGCCTGGACCCGGGCATGGAGCGCTCCGTCATGCAGATGCTGCGCGGCCTGGCCGACGACGGGCGCACCGTCGTCGTGGTCACCCACAGCGTGCTCAGCCTGGACGTCTGCGACCGGCTGCTGGTGCTCGCCCCCGGTGGTCGCACCGCCTACTACGGCCCGCCCGACGAGGCACTGCCGTTCTTCGGCTTCACCGAGTGGCCGCAGGCCTTCGAGGCCTTCGAGAACGAGGACCACGAGGCCTGGCAGCGCCGCTTCCGGGAGTCCCCCCAGTACGAGCGGTACGTCGCCGCCGGGGCGCTGCCGCCCGCCGCGCCCGTCCCGGTGCCCGGGCCCGGGGCCCCGGCCGACACCATCGGCCCGGAGCAGCCGCAGAGCTGGTTCTCCCAGCTGAGCACGCTGATCCGCCGCTACACGGCGGTGCTCGCCGCCGACCGGCTGTTCCTGACCGTGATGATCGCCCTGCCGTTCCTGATCGGCGTGATGTGCCGGGCGATGGCCGGCACCCGGCTCTCCTCCGACAACGCGCTGAACTGCCTGCTCACGCTCTGCATCGGCGGCCTGCTCACCGGCTCGGCCAACGCGGTGCGTGAGATCGTCAAGGAACGGCCGATCTACCAGCGAGAACGCGTGGTCGGGCTGTCCCGCTCGGCCTATCTGGTCTCCAAGGTGGTGGTGCTCGGCACGATCACGGTGGCGCAGGCCGCCGTGCTGACCGTGGTCGGCCTGGCCGGGGTCGACCTCAGCCCGACCCTGGCCACCGGGGTGACGGTGCACGGCGGGGTCCTGCTGCCACCACTGGCCGAGCTGATCATCGCGGTCGCCCTGCTCTCCTTCTCCGCGATGATGCTCGGCCTGCTGGTCTCCGCCCTGGTCCGCAAGGAAGAGGCGACCATGCCGCTGCTGGTGCTGCTCTCCGTGGTGCAGATCGTGTTCAGCGGCGCCATGCTGAAGCTGCACGGCGTGCCCGGCCTGGAGCAGTTCGCCTGGCTGGTGCCGTCCCGCTGGGGCCTGTCCGCGATGGCCCGCACCGTCGACCTGCACACCGTCCTGCCGACCGCGATCACCGCCGACCCGATGTTCCGGCAGGAGCGGGCCGGGTGGGTGCTGTCGCTGGCCCTGCTGGTCGCGCTCGCGGTGGTGCTGGCCCTCGCCGTGCTCGCCCTGCTGCGCCGGCAGGAGCCGGCGATCATGAGGAAGTGACCCGGCGGAAGCGACCCAGCCGATGCGGAAGTGACCCAGTCGATGCCGATGGACGAGTTCGGGTTCCGGCCCACCCATGTGGCTCCGCCGGACGGCCTGCCCAGCTGGGCCGCCCCGGACCCGGCGCTGCCCGCCTCCCCGCTGGACCCCCTGCTCCCGCTGCAGCTGATCGGCCGGGCCGGGGACTGGGCGCAGGTGCTCTGCTCCAACGGGTGGACCACCTGGGTGGACGGCCGACTGCTCGTCTCGCTCCCCGGCGTGCCGCCCACCGCCACCGGCCCGCCGGCCCGCACCGCCGACCCCCGCCCGGCGCTCGCCGAGGCGGAGGGCGCGCTGGCCCGCTACCGCTCGCTGCTGGAGGACCTCGCCGCGGGCGGCGCCGACCTGGAGATGTTCCGGGAGCGGGCGCGCGGTCTGCGGATCGGGCTGGTCGTCGACGGCGAGCGGCTCTGGGTCTTCGACCCGGTGCACGACCGCTGGTGCTACTGCGACGGCCTCCAACTGCACACCTACGCCGTCGGCGAGCGCCCGCAGCCCCCGGGCGGCCGGACGCCGGGCGCCGGGCGGGCCCCGGACGCCGGGCGTCCGCCGGGGGCCGACGAGCCCACCCGGCTGGTGGAGCCGTGAGCCCGCCCCCCGGCGCGCCGTCCGACGGGCAGCCGGCACCCGACGAGCAGTCGGCACCCGAGGAGCGACCGGGACCCGAGCAACCGGCACCCGAGCCGTCGCCGGAGAACGGGGACCCGCCCGAGGAGCAACCCCCGCACGACCCCACCGGTGAGCACCCGCCGCACCGCCGCACCGAGCCGGGGGCCGCCGAGCCGCCCGCCGCCGGCCCCACCGAGCCGGCGCACCCGGCCGACCCCGCGGGACCGGCCCCGCTCAAGAAGCTCCCCGAGGACCTCCCCGAACACCTCGACCCGGACTCCGCCGTCGGCCCGCCGAGCCTGCCCGCCGGCCTGGTCGGACGCCGGGTCGCCGGCTACCGCCTGGAGGCGGAGATCGGCCGCGGCGGCATGGCCGTCGTCTACCGGGCCAAGGACCTCCGGCTCGGCCGCACCGTCGCGGTCAAACTGCTCGCCCCCGAACTGGCCCGCAACGAGGTGTTCCGCCAGCGGTTCATCCACGAGTCACAGGTCGCCGCCGCGATCGACCACCCGCACATCATCCCGGTGTTCGAGGCGGGCGAGGCCGACGGCATCCTGTTCATCGCGATGCGTTACGTCGAGGGCGGCGACCTGCGCGGTCTGATCACCCGGCGCGGCCCCTTCGCGGTCGAACGGGCGGCCGGGCTCGCCCTGCAGATCGCCTCCGCGCTGGACGCCGCGCACGACCACGACCTGGTCCACCGGGACGTCAAGCCCGGCAACGTGCTGGTCGCCCCCGGCACCGACAGCGAGCACCCCGAGCACCTCTACCTCGCCGACTTCGGCCTCACCAAGAAGTCCCTCTCGCTGAGCGGCCTGACCGGAGTGGGCCAGATCGTCGGCACCCTCGACTACGCCGCGCCCGAGCAGATCTCCGGCCGCCCGCTGGACGGCCGGTGCGACCAGTACGGCCTCGGCTGCGTGGTCTTCGAGATGCTCGCCGGAGCGCCGCCGTTCCGCCGGGAGAGCGACCTCGCCCTGCTCTGGGCCCACCTCAACGACCCGCCGCCCAGCGTCCGCGAACACCGGCCGGACCTGCCCGACGCGGTGGACGCGGTGGTCGGCCGCTCGCTCGCCAAGCTCCCCGACGAGCGCTTCGCCAGCTGCCTGCAGTTCGTCGCCGAGCTCCGCGCCGCGGCCACCGCCGCCCCGCCCGCCGGCCCGCCGGGCGCCCAGTGGGGCACGGCCGGTCCCCCGACCGAGGTGGTCCCCGCCTTCGGTGCGCCCCCGGCCTCCGGCCCCTCCCCGTGGGCGTACGGGGCGACCCCCGGCGTCCCCGAACCCCCGGCCTGGGCCCTCCCCGCCGTCCACCCCCCGAGCCGCGGCCACGGGAGGTGACCGCCGGCGTCCGGCCGGGCAGTGCCTTCTCCGCGGCGCCGCCTCCTACTCGGTCTCGCCGCTACTCGATCTCGCCCCGGCGGGACATCCGGGCGGCGGCGAGGGCGCCCAGGGCGCCGGTCAGCAGGCCCCAGCCGGCGGCGAGCGGGACGAGGATCCACAGCACCGGGTCCAGGGTGAGCGTCCCGCCGGCCAGGGCCGCGGCCGGGCCGACCGGGTCCGCCGCGGAGCCGAGGACGGAGCCGAGCAGGTCGCCCAGGCCGCCGTCGCCCAGGCCCACCCCGAGCACCGAGAGGCCGTAGTCGGCGGAGACCCTGCTCCAGACGCCGACCAGCAGCACGGTGACGGCGGCGGCCGCCGCCAGCCGCACCGCGTGCCGCCACACGGGCACCCCGCGCGGTGCGCGGTGGGCGGCGAGCACCCCGGCCGCCAGCATCAGGACGGCGGCCAGCGGGAGCAGCCACCAGGCCCGGCCGTCCTGCTCCGCGAGGGTGCCGAGGCTCACCGTGCCGTCCTGGCCCTCGCCGACCCGCAGGACGGCGGCCAGCGACTCGGGCACCGGCAGTCCGATCGCCCCGACCAGGTGGCCGTGCCACTCGCCGCCGAGGCCGACCCCGAAGGCCAGCCAGACGAGGTTGGGCAGGGCGAGCAGGGCGACCGCGGCGACCTCGCGGGCGTTGCCGTTCACGACGGCGGTGCCGATCGCGGCCGCCACCCCCAGCACCACGTACGCGAGGAGCACCAGCAGCATCGCGAACGCGGCCGGGCGGACGGCCTGCTGGAAGGGCACCAGGGAGCGTGGCAGCGGCGCCCGGCGCGAGACGGCGAAGGTCGCGGCCAGCACCACCAGCAGCCAGAGCAGTCCGAGGCCCAGGGTGGGGGCGGGTTCGGCGTGGAAGCCCACCTCGGGGTCGATGCCGAGCGCGCCGCCGATCTCCTCGGCGAGCCCTCCGCCGAGCGGCACCGCGAAGGTGTGCCGGGCGGCGACGCAGAGCAGGGCGAGGGCGACCAGCCAGACCACCGCCGTCCGGGCGGCGCGGCCGAGCAGTTCGGGCCCGGCCGCCACCGCGCGGAACCGCAGCTGGCGCAGGAACACCTCGGCCACGGTCAGCGCGCCGACCAGGCCGACGGAGAGCGGCATCGCGGTGATCCCGGCGTCGACCGAGGCGAAGAAGCCCGCGCCGCCGTCGAGGCCGATCGATCCGCCGACCGCGAGCGCCAGGGTGGCGGCGAGCACGTACGGGAAGCCGCCGCCGGGCAGGTCGCCGGCGCCGGCGGCCCAGAGGCCGAGCGCGGCCACCGCCGCCATCGCGAGGAATCCGGCCAGGACGACGGCCACCGCGTCCAGCCAGCCGCGCACGGCGCCGGGTGCTCCGGACGCCCCGGTGCGGGCCGGCCCGCTCGGACGGGCCTGCTGGTGCATGCGGGGCCTCCCTGTCGGCTTTCCCTGTCGGCTCGGTGCCCCCCACGGGTCCGGTTCCGGCCCCGCGCCTGGCACCAGAGTGGCCCAGGACCGGCCCGCCCGCCCGTCCGCCGGTCCGGTGCGGCCCCTCCTGCCGACCTTCGCCGGCCCGGCCGCGGCGGCCTCCGGGCGGCCCCGTTGCTGTTGCGACGGACGGGGACCGGGGGGAGAAATGGATGCCAGTGGCAGGAGCCTCCTGCGCCGGCCGGTGACCGGCCGCCTGCGAAACGGAGCCTCGATGAGTTCCCAACCGCCTTCCGGGCCGCCCCTCGGGCCGCCCTCGGGACCGCCGTCCGGACCGCTCTCCGGACCGCCCTCGGGCGGCCGCTCCGGTCCGCCCGGTCCCCCGTCCGGCCCCGGCTCCGGTGGAGCCGGCGGGCCGTCCGGTCCCGGTGGACCGTACGGGTCCGGCGGGTCGTCCGGTTCGGGCGGACCGTCCGGGGGGCGCCCGACGCCGTGGTGGCGCTCGGGCCGCAAGGCCGCGCTGGTGGCGGGCACGGCCGTGCTCGCCGTGGTGGCGACGGTGCTGATCGTCAACAACAACGGCGGTGGCAAGAAGGACGACACCGTGCCGACCGCGAACGAGGTCGCCCTGCAGGCCCCGCAGGATCCGGGCCCGGCGCCGTTCACCCCTTCGGTGCAGACGGAGTCGGTGCAGGCGCCGGCGCCGACCTCGGCACCAGCCCAGCCCACCGCCACCCGAACGGGTGGTGCGACGGCGACCGCGAGCGCCGGCCTGCACAACGTCGAGGGGACGTCGGCGGGTGTCTACGGCGGGACGATGAACAAGTCGAGCTGTGACGTGGAGCGGCTGATCTCGATCACCTCGACCGGTGACACCGGCCGCGCCTGGGCCTCGGCGCAGGGCATCGAACAGTCCGCCGTCCCCGGCTACCTGCGGTCGCTGACCTCGGCCTACCTGCGGGTGGACACCCGGGTCACCAACCACAGCTACAAGGGCGGCGCGGCCGTCGCCTACCAGTCCGTGCTCCAGGCGGGCACCGCGGTGCTGGTGGACGCGCAGGGCGTGCCGCGGGTGCGGTGCGGCTGCGGCAATCCGCTGAAGTCGCCGACGCTGGTCGCGGACGCCAAGTACGTCGGCAAGCCGTGGACCGGCTTCCAGCCGAGCACCCTGGTCATCGTGGTCGCCGCACCGCGGCCGGTGACCGAGCTCGTGCTGGTGAACATCGTGACCGGCGGTTGGTTCGCCCGGGTGACGGGGCAGATCAAGGTCGTCGACAAGACGGTCCGGGAACCGAACGGTCCGCTGGCGCCCGGGGTCCCGCCCGCCACCTCCTGGCCCCCGGGCTCGCCGATCGCGTCGGTGTCGGGCTCGACCTCCGCCTCGACCTCCTCGACCTCGGGTTCGCCCTCCGGCTCGACCTCCGGTTCCACCGGTCCGTCCAGCAGTTCGGCGACCTCCTCCACCTCGGGGGCCACCTCCTCCGGCGCGACCTCGACGGGTGCGACCTCGTCGGGTGCGACGTCCTCGGGCGCGACCTCCTCCGGTGCCACCTCGTCGGCGGCCTCGACCGCCGCCTCCTCCGAGTCGACGACCTCGTCGAAGCCGACGGTGACGGTGACCAGCACCCCGGCCGCCACCACGACGACCACGAAGACGGCCGCGTCGACCAGCTCGGCCCCGGCGACGCCCACGGCGACCTGCGCCACCACCGCGCCGTCGACCCTGCCGGCCTGTCCGACCACCACGGCGACCACCGGCTGAGTCCGGCGGCACCGCCCGACCGCCCCGCGCCCCGTCCACCCGACCCCCGGTGGACGGGGCGCGGGGGCGTGGTCGGGGCGGTCAGAGTACTCAGAGCGGTCAGGGCGGTCAGGGCGGTCAGAGCGGTCAGGGCAGCAGCACCTCGGCGTCCTCCGGCCCCAGCACCCGGCCGTCGGCCGACCGGACGTCCAGCCGGGCGACCGGCGCTCCCGCGGCGCGGTCGACCAGCCGGGCCCGCGGCTCGTCGGCCGTGAAGCAGTACTGCTCGCCCCACTGGCGCACCGCGGTGACGACGGGGAACAGCGCCCGCCCCTTCTCGGTGAGCACGTACTCCTGGTACGGGCTGCCGTCGGCGGCCGGGGCCGGTTCCAGGACGCCGTGGGCGACCAGATTGGCGAGCCGCGCGGAGAGGATGTTCTTCGCCAGCCCGAGGCTCTTCTGGAACTGCCCGAAGCGGCGCAGGCCGTCGAAGGCGTCACGGACGATCAGCAGCGTCCAGCCGTCGCCGAGGAGGTCCAGCGGCCGGGCGACCGGGCAGGTGGAGTCCTCGTGCGAGGTGCGTTTCGGCACGCGCCCTCCTCTTCGGCGACGGTCCCGTGCCCCGGCGGCGCGGGTTTCACCTTGCAACCCTACCGCTCACGGCCGGGGCGACTCGTGGTTGCTTATTGAAACCTCAACGTGCGAGGGTATGGCGGTAGCACTTTGAAACCGCCCGGTGTCGCGACCGCCGCGCCGCGTTCCGCCACCACGCCGCTCGAAGGAGCCTGCCCCCGTGCGTGCCCCCGCCCTCTCCTGGCTGTTCTCCGTCGCCGGCGGCCTCGCCGTCGCCAACGTGTACTACGCCCAACCGCTGCTCGACCTGATCGCCGACGACCTCGGCATCGGCCGTGCCACGGCCGGCCTGATCGGGACCCTCACCCAGATCGGCTACGCGGTCGGCCTGCTGCTGCTCGTCCCGCTCGGCGACCACCTCGACCGCCGGGTGCTGATCACCACCCAGCTCGGCCTGTCCGTGGTGGCGCTCGGCGCCGTGGCGCTCTCCCCCTCGGCCCCGTTGACGCTGCTCGCCATGGCGGCGGTCGGCGTGCTCGCCGTGGTGGCCCAGGTGATGGTCGCCCACGCGGCGTCACTCGCCGAACCCGCCGACCGGGGCCGCGTGGTCGGCACCGTCACCAGCGGCATCGTGATCGGCATCCTGCTCGCGAGGACCGTCGCCGGCACCATCGGCGACCTCGCCGGCTGGCGCGCCGTCTACGTCGTCTCGGCGGTCGCCACCGGCCTCACGGCCGTCGTCCTGGCCCTGGCCGTCCCGGCCGAACGGCGCCGCCCCCCGGAGCCGATCCGCTACCGGCGACTGGTCGGCTCGGTGTTCACGCTCTTCGCCCAGGAGCCCGTGCTCCGGGTCCGCGCCGGACTCGCCCTGCTCCTCTTCACGGCCGTCACCGTCCTGCTCACGCCGATGGTGCTGCCGCTCGCCGCCCCGCCGTTCAGCCTCAGCCACACCGAGATCGGCCTGTTCGGCCTGGCCGGCGCGGCCGGTGCGCTGGGCGCCGGGTACGCCGGCCGGCAGGCCGACCGGGGGCGGGCGCGGCGCACCCTGGCGATCGGCCTGCTCGCCATGCTGGCCGCCTGGCCGCTCGCCGCCCTGCTGCCGCGCTCGGTCTGGTGGCTGGTGCTCGCCGTGGTGGTGATCGACTACGGCCTGCAGTCCGCGCACGTGGTCAACCAGCACCTGCTGTACCAGGTCCGCCCCGAGGCGCGGAGCCGGCTGACCGCCGGGTACATGCTCTTCTACTCGGCCGGCAGCGCGCTGGGTGCGATCGGCTCCACCGTGGTGTACGAGCACGGCGGCTGGACGGCGGTCTGCGCGCTGGGTGGCGGGGTGAGCCTGCTCGCGCTCGTCTTCTGGCGGGCCACCGAGCGGCGCGTCACGTCCGGTCCCGGCATCGGCACCACGGCCTCGGCCGAGGTGACCTCCGCCGACGTGACCTCCGCCGACGTGACCTCCGCCGCGGTGACCGACGCCGGAACCGCCGACACCGAAAGCGCCGACGCCGAAAGCGTCTTCGGCGAGCGGCGCGTGGCCGGGCCCCGGCGCTCCGCCGGACGCCGTGTCAGCCGGTGACCGCCAACTCCGCGACCACCGCGCGGTGATCGGCGCCGCGCACCGTGTGCTCGGTCACCGACACCGCCCGCAGCACCTCGCCGTGCAGCACGTGGTCGAGCTGGATCACCGGCCACAGCCCGGGGAAGTCCGCGTTCGACTCCGGCCAGGTCGGCGCGGCGCCGCGGCCCAGCTCGGCGTGGGTGTCGGTGAGGCCGGTGTCGAGCAGGTCGCGCATCGGCGCGTGGTCGAGGGACGCGTTGAAGTCCCCGAGCAGCACGGCGTTGCGGGTGGCGCCGGCCACCGCGGCCCGCAGTCCGTCGAAGTCCGCCGACCAGCGCTCGGCGTCGCCCAGCGGGTAATAGGTGTGCACGGCCGTCAGCCGGACGGTGCGACCGCCGACCGTCACCTCCGCCGAGACCTGCTCCCGGGCCGCCTCCGAGGCGGAGGGGTCCAGCGGGGTCAGCGGCAGGCGGGAGTAGAGCACGGTGTCCCGGCCCGGCGGGAGCTCCCTGTACGGCAGCACGGAGGCGATCCCCGCCTGCTCCAGCCGGGCGACCGCGCCCGGCCCCAGCTCCTCCATCGCCAGCACGTCGACCCGCTGTTCGCGCACCAGCCGGACGAGATCGGCGGCGTCGGCCTGCCCCATGTAGGCGTTGCTCGTCGCGACCCGCAGCCGGGGCGCGTCGGCCGCCGGTGCCGCTCCGCCGTCCGGCACCAACCTCGGGACCAGCCAGACCAGTTGCACCGCCACGAGCACACCGGCGACCGCCGCCGGCCACCAGGAGCGCAGCGCCAGCAGCACGCCGAGCGCGAGCACCGCGCCCAGCGCCGCGTACGGCAGTCCGACCACGGCCATCGCGAGCGGCGTCCCGTCGTCCCACCCGCCGAGCCGGACCGCCACGAGCCCGGCCGACACCGCCAGCAGGGCCCAACTGGACCACCGCAGCACCCGTCGCACCCACACCCACCAGCGCGCCCGCTCCACCGGTTCTCCCCTCCGTCGCCGCGGACCGCGTTCCGGCCCCGTGCTCCCGGCCCAAGACGCCGCCGACCGCGCCGCGGTTCCGCACCGTTGCGCGCACCGTCCGCCCCGGCGGCCCCCGCCGTCCCACCCGTGGCGCCGGCGGCTCCGGGCGGGGAAACGGCAGGTCAGCGGCGGCTAGGATGAGCACGAACCGCGCGGAACGGACCGAAGGACCATCATGTTCGAGCACCTCAAGAACCTCGCCGACAAGGCCACCGACCTCGCCCGCGAGCACAGCGGCGCCGTCACCCAGGGGCTGGACAAGGTCGCCGAGGTCGTGGACGGCAAGACGGACGGCAAGTACAGCGGCCACATCGACACCGCGACCGGCAAGGCCAAGGACTTCGTCAACGGGCTCGACGACTCCAAGTGACCCCGGCCCTGCGGGGTCCGGCCCTGCGGGGCCAGGTCCGGCGGTCCGACCCTCGCCGGACCTGACCCCGGGGGCAGGTCAGACGGTGGCGGAGAGCCGCTCGATCCACCGGGCGCGCCAGGCGAGCGCGTCCGAGACGCCATCGGCGATGGTCCGGCGCGGTGCCCAGCCGAGGAGTTCGCGCGCGGCGGTCACGTCGCTGTAGCAGCCGAGGACGTCACCGGGGCGCGGTGCGGCCTCGCGGACGTCCAGCTTCTCGCCGATCGCCTGCTCGAAGGCGGCGACCAGTTCGCGGACGGTGGTGCCGTCCCCGGTACCGATGTTGACGACGCGGTAGCGGTCCTCCGCCCCGGGCCGGACCACCTCGTCGAACCGGACCAGCGCCGCGACGTGCGCCTCGGCGACGTCCTGGACGTGGATGTAGTCCCGGATGCCGGAGCCGTCCCGGGTGTCCCAGTCGACCCCGGTGACGGTGAACGGCGTGCCGTTCACGTGCGCCTCGATCAACTTGCCGAGCGCGTGGCTGGGCTGGAGGTCCTGGAGGCCGGTGCGCAGCTTCGGGTCGGCACCGATCGGGTTGAAGTAGCGCAGGGCGACGACCCGCGTCCCCTCGGCGCCTTCGCCGCGCATCCAGTCCTGGAGCACCTGCTCCATCATCTGCTTGGTGCGCGCGTACGGGCTGCTCGCGTCGACCGGGCAGCTCTCGTCCACCCGACCGGTCGGGGTGGGCCGGTAGATGGAGGCGGAGCTGCTGAAGACCACCCGGGTGCAGCCGTTGCGCTGGAGCGACTCCAACAGGTCGACGGTCTTGCCGACGTTCTCCCGGTAGTAGAACAGCGGTCGGGCGACCGACTCGGGGACGACGATCCGGGCCGCGCAGTGCAGCGTCGCGTCGATCTCGGGGTGCTCCGCGAAGATCCGGTCGACCAGCGCCGCGTCCGCGATGTCCCCCTGGTAGAAGACCCGGCCCTCGACGAACTCGGCCCGGCCCTTGGAGAGATCGTCGAGGACGACCGGGGTGATGCCCGCGTCCAGGAGCGCGGACGCCACGGTGCTTCCGATGAAGCCCGCCCCGCCGGTGATCAGTACCTTCCGCACGATCCGCATGCTCCCTCGCTCTCGGACGGGCACCCGGTGGCGCCCGTTGGAGGCGAGGACGAGCGGTTCGCGCCCGGCGGTTCCCCGGCCGGTGAAGGTTCTGCCTGGTCACGGCGGGCCCGGGGACGGCGGGCCCGGGGACGGCGGACACGGTCACGGCGGGCCCGGGGACGGCGGGCGCGCGGTGGCGGGCGGCTCAGGACCGCCGGGTCCGGCGGCGCAGGCGCAGGCCGAGGACGACCAGGACGACGGCCGCGACGGCGGTGCCGACGGCCGCCCAGGTGGCGAGGTCGGAGCCGTCCGAATCCGCGGCGTTCGCGGCGGCGGGGGTCGTTGCCGCCGTCGGTGCGGTCGCCGTGGGGGTGGCGGTGGGGCGGGCGGGCGAGGGTGTCGTGGTCACCGGCCCGGTCACCGGCCCGGTCGCCGACGTGGTCGCCGGGGTGGTGGGCGTCGGCAGCGTCGGGTCGGAGATCACCGCGGTGTCGACGTCGAGCTCCCGCTCACCGTGCCCGAGCGAGGGGAACGCGCAGTCCACCACGATCCGCCAGTGGCCGGCCGTCAGGAACTCCCGCGTGGTGTACGTCCCGGGGCGTCCGGGCACCGCGACCAGCCGCCACGGCCCGGCCGCCCGGCCGTCGGCGGACGTCGCGGAGAGCGTCCCGGCGAACTGCTCGGTGACCGGGTCGTGGTCGTTCTCCCAGGTGGCGACGGTGGTGACGTGTCCGCCGTCCTGGCCGGCCACCTCCAGGTGGACGGTGTCCCCGTGCGCGGCGGCGGGGACGGCGGTCGCGGGGGCGAGCACGACCGCCGCGGCGAGGGCCAGGACGGCGGCGGACTGACGGGTGCGGGGCATCGCGGTACTTCCTCGTGGAGTGGAACGGGCCGGGTGCGGCCACCACCACGTCGGTGGCGGCCGCACCCGGCTCAGGAGTCGGGGACCGGATCCCGGGACCCGGTCCCCGGGCCCTCGGCGTCAGGCTCCGGACCCGTCAGGGCACGGGACCCGGCACCGGGGGCGTCAGGCGCTCTTCTGCAGGTTCCAGGACTGGTACGCCTGGCCGTTCGGCTTCTGCAGCTCCAGCAGCCAACCGCCGTAGTACCAGCGGTTGCTGGTCCCGAGGACGAGGTCGGAGCCCGCGGCGGTCAGGGTGACCGCACCGCCGGAGGAGCCGACCTGCCACTTCTGGCCGGCCGCGTCCGAGCAGGGGCGCTGCGCCACGTACTGCCCGGCGACCGGGTTGCCGCCGAGCTGCAGGCACTTGTCCGAGCGGACCGACTTGATCCGCAGCGTGCCGGAGCCCGCGTCCTCGAAGGTCCACTTCTGGTTGGCGTAGCCGGTGCGGCGGTAGGCGATGGCCACCGTGCCGTCGTTGAGCGAGCTGCCCCAGAGGTCGGCTGCCTGGCCGGTGAGGCCGTTGACCAAGGTGTAGCGGGTGCCGGCCTGCGGCTTGCCCGCGTCGGCCGCGGTGCGGAAGGTGGCCGCGCGACCGGGCTTGGAGACGGCGCCGGCGGCGTCCCGCACGGCCACCGCGACGGTGTACGAGGTGTCGGGCGCGAGCCGGACCACGCCGACCACGGTCGCCCGGACGGTGCCGATCGTCTGGCCGTTCAGCAGCACGTCGTAGCCGCCCGCGCCGTTCACGGCGGGCCAGCTCAGCACGGCCGAGGTCTGGGTGACCTGGCTGACCGTCGTGGCCGGCCCGGTGGACCCGCCGGTGGGCGTGGCGGTCGGGCTCGGGGTGGTCGAACCGGTCGGGCTCGGGGTGCCGGTGGGCGTCGGGGTGCCGCTGCCGGTCGGCGAACCGGTCGGGGTCGGGGTGGCGGTCGGCGAGGAGCTGCCGGTGGCGGTCGGGCTCGCGGTGGGCGAACCGGTCGCGGTCGGGGTGCCGGTGGGCGTCGGGGTGCCGCTGCCGGTCGCGGTCGGGGACGGCGAGGGGGTGCGGGTCGGCGAGTTCGTCGGGGTCGGCGAACCGGTCGGGGTCCGGGTCGGGTCGGGCGTCGGCCCGGTGCCGCCACCGGCGATCAGGAAGCGGTTGTTGGCGACGTTCCAGTGCGTGGCGAGGTAGCTGCCCGGCGCCGGACTGGTGTGGTAGTAGTCGTCGTGCCGGCAGTCCAGGCGCATGTCACTGGCGTTGTCCGGGCAGACCGTGCGCATCGCCGGGTAGTACGGGGCGTCCGAGTAGCACATGAGGTCCCACTCGTCGACGCAGTGGCCGGCCTTGCTGGAGTTGGGAGCGCTGTTGCTCACCGCGCCCAGGTTGTGGCCGAGTTCGTGCGCGGCGGTGTGGCCGCCCCAGCAGCCGGAGTCGGTCCGGCCGTACGAGGGGCCGAAGTTGCTCAGGTTGTCCTGGCCGGCGCGCTCGTCACCGGCGAAGGTGCCGATGCCGCAGTAGACCTTGGCGTCCGCGAAGATCATGTACTTGCGGTCCTTGCGGTTGAGGCCCTGGGCCGCGATCGCACGGTTGCTGGAGTTGAAGTCGGCCATCTCGGCGTCCGAGACCTGGACGTTCAGCACCGAGGCGGAGCAGTCGGACTCGGTGACGAACCGGACGTGCCGGACGCCCCCGGTCTCCTGGGCGCTCGCGTTGTAGATGACGTCGACGTCGGCGGCCCACTTCTTGAAGGAGGCCAGGTACTGCGCGAAGCGGTCGTTGCCCGGAGTGTGCACGTAGACCACCTGGACGCGGTTGCCGGCGCTGCCGTCGCCCTCGCAGACCACGGCCTGCCCACCGGCGGCGGGCGCGGCGGCGGCGGCGCCGGAGTCACCGGCCGCGTCGGCCAGCAGCGTCTTCTGCGCGGCGTCCAGGATCGGCATCGAGCCCTTCACCAGGTCCGCGGCGGCGGGCGGTTGGGCGTCGGCCGGGGGCGTCAGCCCGGCGGGCTGGGCGGCCGCGGCGGCCACCGGCGGGACGTCCTTGCGGATGTCCACGTCCTTCGGCGGCGAGTCCGGACCGTGGCTGCACAGTTCGCCGCCGGTCACCTCCAGGGAGCCGGCGCAGCGGTCGCCCGCCGGCAGGTTCAGTCCGGCGTAGACCAGGCCGCGGTCGGGCTGGTCCTTGGGTATCTCCTTGATCGGCGCGGCCTTCTGGTCGCGCTTCGGCCCGGGGGCCTTGGTGGCGTTCTCGGCCGTTCCGGTCTCGCCCGTGCCGTCGTCGGCGATCGTGCCGGCCATCGCGCCGGCCACGCCGTCGGCCGATCCGGCCACCGCGGTCGCGGCCGTCTCGCGGACCGCGGACGACTCCATGGCCGTGCTGATGCCCAGCGCGCCCGCGACCAGTCCGGCCGCGACCGCGACCGCGATCAGTGCCCCGCGCTTGCCCGTCCGTCGACGCCGCCGACGGCGGAGCTCCGTGCTCCGGTGCCCCATCGGGTGTCTCCTCTCCTCGTGCGAGGGTTCCGCCACCGCTCGGGGCAGTGGCCTGAACCTTCCGACACTCCGGAGACCGGCGTGGACGGAGCGGATAACAAAAACCTCTTTTCGAAATTCGCGCGCCCGGGCGACGAGGTCGCGGCGGTGCGCGCCGTGGCCGGATCCGGCGGCGGGGCGGGCGATGACGCGGCGTCGGCGAGGCGAGGAGGCGGCGACGACACGGCGTCGGCACGCGGAGGGGACGCGAGGGGATGAGAGCGGGGTGAGACGGGGGCGCGGGGAGACGTCACCGCGCGCACGGCGGCGCCGGGGAGCACACTCGGGGGGTGTGCGCTCCCCGGCTGGGGGGTGGTGGCGGCCACCGCACCGGTGGTCCGCAGGTCCGGACTCCGGTTGCCGTGACGGGAATGCTAGACCCGCCCGAAGGCCATGACCAGAGCTCTGACCAGGGAATTTCCCGTCCAGGACATGCCACTTGGGCCCCGGACGCCGCTCCGGCCCCGGGGGACCCCTCCGCTCCACCGCCCCTCGGGCAGGCGTCGGGGAGGCGTCCGCCCGGCCGACTCCGGGCGTCGCGCCGACCACCTGTCAGTCATGCCGTCCGCCGGGAGTGCGCTGCGGCGCACTCCCGCAGCCGTCTGCGCGCCCCTCGACGCGGGCGGCGCCGAGCGGCCGGATCCGGACGGTCCGCCGACCTCCGGCGCCTCGGGCGCCCCTCAGGCCGCGACGTCGAGCCCCTGGGGGACGAGACGGGGGCTGCCCTGCCGGTGCAGGGCGGCGAGGCCCGCCGCGAGCCGCTGCGGGTCGCCGGAAAGCCAGAACCGCAGCGCGGCGGACAGCGCCGCGCTCGCCGGGCCGATCCGCAGCCCGCTGACCGCCGTGATCCGCTCGCCGACCAGCGGGAGCAGATCGGCGACCGGCGCCGGCAGCCAGAGGGTCACCGCACACGGAGCGGGCCGGGCCAGCACCCGCAGCAGCCTCAGCACGCCCGCGTCGGCGGACACGGCGGGCACAGCGGGCACGGCAGGCACGGCGGACACGGCGGGCACGGCGGGCAGCGCCGACAGCTCGGGCCGGGCCGGGAACGCCGGGAGGACGTGCAGGCTGGGGACGACGTCGATCAGGCCGTCCACCACCACGTCCGACACGTCGGTGCCGTGGCCGCGCGCGAGTTCACGCAGCAGGGCCCGCTCGGCGGCCGCGATCCTGACGGTCAGCATGACTTCTTCGCAGTCCATGGTCCCAGTTCCCGTCCAGAGCGTGAGGGTGTGCTCGTCCGTCGTCGGTCGTGTACCGGTCAGCCCTTGCCGATCACTACCTGCCCGTCAGCACGGGTCCGCTACCGGCGTGATCAAGCCATAGTGACCGTCGTACCGGCGGTACAGCACCCGACCGCGCCCGTCGCCCGGATCGGTGTGGAAGACGAACGGCCAGCAGGTGAGCCAGAGTTGCCGGGCGGCATCGAAGGGGTCCAGCCGGGGCGCCGGGTGCGCGCTCCCGGTGAGCGGCAGCGCCGAGCCGTCGAGGCGGGCGGTGGAGTGCGCCCTGACCAGCCGGAACCCGCCGTCCCCGGGCATCCGGTGGACCACGGCGTCCTGGCCGGTGAGCGCGTCCGAGAAGAGGTGGAAGCGGTAGTCCAGGGCCAGCATCTCGCGGACCGCCTGTTCGGGCGTGCGGCGGGCGAGGGGCACCGACTTCCGGCGGGCGATCCGTCGTTCGGCGAGCGGGCGCGGCACGTACTGGGGGCGGTAGGCGCTCTCGTACGCCGCCGCGAGCCCGATGTCGCCCAGCTCGCGCAGTCGCCGGGCCCGCCCGGCGAGCGTGCCGAGCACCAGGTCGACCGACTCGCGAACGGTCACCGCTGCCAGCTCCACCCGGACCCGGCCCGCACCGTCGAGGTCCACGGCGGCCCGGGCGATTGCGGGCCTGGTCACCGAACGGTCGCTCGGCCCGCCGAGCCGCAGTCGGGCGGCGTGCGCGTCCGGCCCGAGGTCCGCGACCAGCGCCAGGCACCGGCTCCGGGCGTACTCGGCGTCCTCGCGGGGCAGTTCGCCCCGGATCTCCACCCGGATGTCGCGGGCGGGCCGGTGGCGCAGACGGGTCATCAGGGGATCCTCCTCGGTTCGCCCCCATGCTGGACCCGCGCGGACCCTCCCGCCGAGGGCCGAAAGGCCCTGCCGACCTGGCGGAACGGCCTTTCCGGACCCGAACGGTTCGTCCCCGGGGAGGTGCTCCCGGGCCTCCCCGGGGACCGCCCGGGGGAGGCCCGTCCGGGCGGCCCCATCGGGACGCTCCGCGCCCACCTTGAGGACACTCCACCGATGGGGTGATCCACCCGGGTACGGCGCAACGCTCACGGGACCGGCGCGTTTCCCATGGCGTGCGCCCTCTCGCAGTGGCGCGCGCGGGGGTCTGCGTCGACAGGCTCCCGGAACCCGGCTGTCGCGGCGGCGGCTCCGGTGGTACCGCAACGCCGGACCGTTCGACCGGTCCGACCCGACCGGTCGCGCCGGACCGTCCCACCGGTCCGCCCCCGGTCCATCTGGTGAGAGGTGATGTCATGATCCTGACGAACGAGACCCGCAGACCGCCCGCCCCGCCCAGAGCGTCCGCACCGGTACGGCCCCGCCCGGCCGTTCCCCCGCTCGCCCCCGGCGCCCTGCCCGGACTCGGCCACGTCCCGGCCCTGCTGCGGGACCCGCTCGGCTTCCTCGGCTCCCTCTCCCGGTACGGCGGCGTGGTCCGGATCCGCCTCGGACCGCGCACGGTCTGCGTCGTCACCGACGCCGGCCTCGTCCACACCCTGCTCGTCGCACTCGCCCACGACTGCCCGCGCGGCGCCGTCCAGGACACCCTGAAGACGGCCTTCGGCGACGGCCTGCTGATGTCCGAGGGCCGCGCCCACCGCGACCGCCGCCGGACCATCCAACCCGCCTTCGGCCCGGACCGGATGGCCGACTACCTCGCCGTCATGCACCGGGTCACCGAGGAGCGGGCCGCCCGCTGGCGCCCCGGCCAGGTCCTCGACGTGGCCAAGGAGATGAACCACCTCGCGTTGGAGATCGTCACCCGCGCGCTGTTCGACGCCCGGCTGAGCGAGGACGCCACGCTCGCCTTCCACCGGGCGCTGCCCGACCTGGTGAAGGGCCAGATCGTCCAGTCGCTCTACCCGCACCCGGCGTTCGCCCGGCTGCCGCTGCCGGTCAACCGCCGGTTCGACGCGGCCGTCCGCGTGCTCAACCGGGTCGTCGACCAGGCCGTCAACGGCACCGCCGCCGGGCGCGGACACGCTGCCCACGGCGCACCCGGCGGACACGCCGCCCACGGCGGTCGCGGGGGCCACGGCGGGCCCGGCGGCGGCTGCCCGATGACCGGGTCCGGCGGCCGGCGCACCACCCTGCCCGCGCTGCTGCGCGCCGCCGTCGACCCCGCCACCGGACGCCCGCTCACCGAGGCCGACGTCCGCTCCGAGGCGATCACCATGTTCGGCGCCGGCACCGAGACCGTCTCCACCACGCTCACCTGGCTGATCGACGAACTGGTCCGCCACCCCGACGTCGAGGCACGCGTCCTGGCCGAGCTGGACGAGCACCTCCCGGCCGGCACGGTACCCACCCCGGAGGCGCTCGCCCGCCTCACCTACACCCGCGCCGTCACCCAGGAGGTCGTCCGGCTGCACGCGCCGAACGCCTTCCTGATGCGCACCGCGCGGGTGCCGGTCGCGCTGGGCCCGTACCGGATCCCGGCCGGCACCGAACTGCTCTACAGCCTCACCGCCGTCCACCGCGACCCCGCCCTGTACCCGGACCCGCTCCGGTTCCGGCCCGACCGCTGGACGGGCGCCGACGCGGCGGACGGCGTCGGCGGGGCGGGCGGGACCCCCGCCGCCCGGCAGGCCTTCCTGCCGTTCGGCGCCGGCAAGCACAAGTGCATCGGCGAGGCCTTCGCCTGGGCCGAGTTGACCGTGGCGGCCGCCGCCGTCCTGCGCCGCTGGCGCCCGACGGCCGTCCCGGGAGCGCGCGCCCGCGAGGTGGTCTGGACGACCGTCCAGGCACACGGCCTGCGGGTACGGCTCGCCCCGCGCGGCGGCCGGGCCCCGCACGCCCCCGGCACCCGCCGCACCCCCGCCCCCGGCGGCCGGGACGACGTGCCGGCCCGGTGCCTGCCGATCGCCGGTCCGCGCCGCCGCGGCACCTCCCCGGCCGAGCCCGGGACCGCGGGCGCCGCGGCTCCGAGCACGTCCACGACGCCCAGGACGCCCAAGGCGCCCAAGTCCCCCACGGCTCCCGGTGGCGGCACCGTCCCCGTCGAACCGCTGCGCACCGTCGGATCGGCCGGACCCCGCCGGTCGACGGTGCTCCCCGCCCGGTCCGCGACCGGCCGCCGCCGGTCCTCGGCCGCGGGCCGTCCGCACACCACCGCCCTGCGGGCCGCCGCGCGCACGGTCGCCCGCACCGCGTCACGCACCGGCCAACGGACCGGCGGCGCCCCCCGGACCGGCCCCTCGGCAGCGGGCGGCAAGACCTTCCGGTCGATCACCGCGCCCGGACCCCTCGGCCTCCTCGGGCCGACCACGGCCGCCCCCCGGCCCCTCCCCCCGCTCCGGCCCGCTCCCGCGCTCCGCCCGGGGACGCGCACCGCCCCCCGCACCGCCCCCGGCACCACCCCTGGGACCGCCC
>JOHN01000069.1 GCA_000719695.1 Streptomyces sp. NRRL F-6131 | reverse complement strand
GCCCAGCAGATCGCCATCGGCGAGAAGGTCCTCGCCGCCCAGGGCCCCGGCGCCTGGCCCGTCTGCTCCGTCAAGGCCGGCCTCACCAAGTAAGGCCACGCGCAACACCACGACACACGCCGCTGCACCCGCACCACGCCCCCCGAGGCCCGGTCCGGTGTCCAGCGGCGTCGTGCGTGACCCGGCGCGGGCGGTCAGCGACCCGCGCCCAGCACCACGTCCCTGACCAGCCGGGCCACCGCGTCCGGCTGCTCCACCATGACCAGGTGACCGGCGTCCGGGACCACCTCCAGCGAGACGGACGGGCACGCCGCGAGACCGGCGTGCTCGCTGTCGGTCAGGCCGATCTCGTCCCGGTCGCCGCGCACCACCCACGCCCGGACGCCGGAGCCGCACAGCCTCGGCACCAGGGAGCCGTGCCGGTCCAGGTAGGCGAAGTAGTCGTCCATCGCCCGGCGGCAGAACGGCGCCGAGTTCTTCCCCAGGTCGGCGAGGAGCTCCTCCCTGCGCCGCTCGGGCAGGCTGCTCCGCATGGCCTTCGGCGCGAGCCAGAGCATCGCCGGCCAGACCAGCCCCCCGATCCCGGGCACGTGCCCGAGCTTGGTGGCGAGGGAGAGCGCCCTGGGCTCGTCCGGACGCGAGAACGTCGGCGACAGCAGCACCACGGGGCCGGAGAACTGCCCGCCGGCCACCATCTCCAGGGCGATGTTGGCCCCGAGGCTGTGGCCGACCACGGTCGTGCACCCGTGCTCGGCCGCGAGGGCGCCGGTGATGGCCGCGTAGTGCTCCATCGACACATCGGCGGGCGCGACGGTGCCGGCGTGCCCGGGAACGGTCGCGGCCACCAGCCGGACCGGCGCCTCCGCGAGCGGGGGCGCGGCCATCATGTCCTGGTAGAAGACCGTGCCGCACAGGCCGCCGGGCAACAGCAGGACGCGGTGCGGCGCGTCGGCCGGCCCCGACTCCCGGACGTCCCACTCACCGAATGACGCGGTTCCGCTCACCATCGCTCCCAGCCTCTCGTCCGACCCCCGCGCAGTCTCCCGCGCGGGCGCCCGTCGACCCGAGACCCTCGGCCGGGCGCGGCATGTCGCCCACGGGCCCGGGGCCCGACCTCGGCGCGGGCCGGATCTCAACCCTCGGCGGAGCGGCGCCGTCGCGCCGACGGGCGGCGAGGGCCCGCAGGCGAGGCCCCGCAGGTCGAGGCCGAGCACGACGCGCAGGGCCGCGGTGCTCGCGGCCGGGGCCGGTGCGGCCCAGGAGCCCCGGCCGGGGAGGTGGATCAGTCCGGCCGCCGGGAGGTGGTCGGAGAGCAGGGTCACCGCGCGGGCCGGACCCGGCGCGGGCGGAGGGCGGCCGGCGCCGCCACCGGATCCCCGGGGTCAGTGCCGCCCCGCCGGCACGGCCTCCCGGTCGGGAGGCACGGGGTCCGGGTGGGCGGCGAGCCAGTGCTGCAACTCCCGGTGGCGGAACTGGTACGAGGCCCCGGCGAGGCGCATGATCCCGGCCTCGCAGCAGTAGTCCAGGAAGGCCCCGAGCCGCCACGGCAGCCGGCCCCGCGAGCACAGCAGGAAGACCAGGTACCGCCGGGCCGCGCTCCGGGTGACCGCCGCCGCGAGGCCGACCGAGAGCGTCAGGGGCAGCATCACCCCCAGGACGACGCGCCCCGTGCCGATCCGGCTCACCGGGACGTCCCAGCCGCCCAGCGCACTTCCCGTGAACACGGCGGCCCAGACCATGGACGCGACGATGACGGCCAGCACCAGTCCCAGCACCAGGTCGCCACGGACGATCCCGCGCGGATCGACCGCCGTCGCGGGTTGCGCGACGCCCCGGGACAGGCCGACCCCGGTCCCGGCTGCCACGGCCGCGACCACCAGCCCGAGGACGGGGTCCCCGGACGTGCCGCCCAGGAAGGTGGCGGACCCCAGGCCGAGGACGCCGTCGATCAGCCTCAGTCCGAACCAGGCCGCGAACACCACCGTGAGGGTCACCGGGACCGCCACGGCGAGCGACCCGACCACCCGTCGGCGTGCCGCCGCCGTACCGAGGGAGACCAGGTCGGAACTGGCCGGGCGCTCCGTCCTGGTGCGGGCGCCCAGGCGGGCCAGCAGGGCCGCCAGCACCCCCACCCCCACCCACGCGCCCCAGGACGCCGCATCGTCCAGCGCGCCCAGGAGCGGGGCGACCGGCGCCAGCGGCAGCAGCACCAGCAACGGCGTCAGGACCGCATCGACGCGGCGCACCCGGGCCGAGCCGGCCAGCGGCCAGAGCTCGTGCAGGGTCAGGTCCGTACCGGATCCGGTGCCGAGCGCGGACGCGCGCTCCAGGTGGCCGGCGAGGTGGGCGAGCCGGCGGTGGACGTCCTCCGGCGGGTGAGCGGTCGGCACGGCCGGGTGGAGGCCACAGGCCGCAGGGACGAAGCGGGCGAGGAGGTGACGGTCGAGCTCCTCGGGCGTGGCGTGGCGCAGCAGTTCGGCCGGGTCGGCCGCGCGGGCGTAGACGGTGGCGGCGAGACAGAGTCGCCACGGGGTGGAGAGGGCCGTCGCCAACGGGCCTGTGGGGTCCTCGCCGAGCGCGTCCAGGACGGGCTGCCAGGCCTGCGGACGGTCGGCGCGCTGGGCCAGATAGGCGTGGGCGTCGACGACGGGGACGGCGTCGATCTCGATCCGGGCGGCGTCCACCAGGTGTGCCCGGGGGGCCACGGCGTCGTAGTGGGCGGTCCGGCAGGTCAGCACCAGCGGGCCGGCGTCGCGGCCCGACTGGTACTCGTTGAGCGCGCGCAGGGCCGCGAGGGCGCGGGGGGCGTCCGGGGCCGGGGTGCCGTCGGGCCCGGTCCGGTCCATCTCGTCCAGGCCGTCGAGCACCGGGAGGACGCGGTGGTGGTCGACGAGCGCCGTCGCCATCCGCTCCGGCCAGTCGTAGTCCTCGACGAGTCGGCGGACCAGCAGGCCGCGCAGGTCGGCCCCCGCCTTCCACCCCGCCAGGGAGAGCCGCACCGGGACCGGATCGTCCGCGCCGCGTTCCTCGATCAGGGCGAGCATCAGCTCCAGCGCGAGGACGGTCTTCCCCGCTCCCGCCGGGCCGGTGACGACCAGTCGGCGCGGGCGGGTCCGCCGGTAGTAGGCGGCCACGTCGGGCACGGTCGAGGTGCCGTCGAACAGGCGGCCGCCCTCGGCGGGCGCCGCCGCCGTCCGGGCGGGCGCCGCGCGCAGGGTGAAGGTGAGGTTGATCCGCTGGGTGTCGTCACCGAGGAGCTGGCGCCACTGGCGCCCCTCGGCCTCCCCGACCTGCGCCGCGAGCGTGGCCGCCCAGCCGCGGGAGAGATCGGCCAGAGCGCCCTCGGGTGGCCGCCGCAGTCCCAGGGCGGCCACCACCAGACCGGTCAGCCCGATCGGCAGACCCAGCACGGCGGCCAGGTCGGACTCCTTCAGGCCGCCCCCGGCGACCTGCACCACCGCGTACACCAGGCTTACCGCGACCAGCGCGCCGCCGACGGCGGCCAGCCCCAGCGACCGTCGCCGATGCCCCCGGCCACCGACCCCGGATCTCAATCTCCCCGCCCCCGCTCCTGCGGACGGGACGGACACCGCCTGCCCCGCCGCGTCGACCCGACCGACTTCCCGCCCCACGCTGCCCCGACGCTACCGCAGCGCTGCCGGCCCCGGCGTCCCTCGACGACCCGGCGGGGACCGCTACTGGCCGACCCGGCCGTCGACGCACTCGCGGAGCAGGTCGGCGTGGCCGCAGTGGCGGGCGTACTCGTCGACCATGTGCACCATGACCTCGCGGATCGCGAGCCCCTCCCGGCCGGCGCGGGCACCGAGGTCGGCGGAGTACCCGGCCAGGGTGGCGTCCATGGCGGCCTGTTCGCGCGCCAGGTCGGCGAAGGCGGCGGCGACCACGGCCCCGTCGGCGACGGCCCCGTGGAAGTCCGCGTCGCGCACGCCGTAGAGCTTGGGCAGCGGTTCCTCGTCGACGATCCAGTTGCGCCAGTCGCGCTCCACCTCGGCGAGGTGACGGACCAGACCGAGCAGCGACATGGTGGACGGCGGCACCGAACGGCGGGCGAGCTGTTCGGCGTCCAGGCCCTCGCACTTCAGGCGCAGGGTGAGGCGGTAGTTGGTGATGGCCTCGCGCAGGGTCGCCAGCTCGCCGTCCGGGCTCGGGCCCTCGTTGTTGCGGGGGTCGTCGTCGGGGTTCAGCCACATGTCGGGGTACACGGTCGCTTCGGTCCAGCGCGCGGGTTGATCGTCCATGCGGGCCATGGTGGCGCACGAAGCGCCGTTCACCAAGGGTTTTTCACGGGCCGGGAGCCTCCTCGAAGGTCCAGGTGAGGACCTCCTGGGCGGTCGGGTCGGGGGCGGCGCCGGCGCGGCGGTAGGTCGCCCGCGCTGGGGCGTTGTCCTGGTCGGTGACCACCCACATGCCGTAGCAGCCGCGTTCGCGCGCCAGGTCGGCGAGGGCGGCGGTCAGGGCCGGGCCGATGCCGCGGCCGCGGAACGGCTCGTCGACGCCGAGCTCGTAGAGGAACATCTCGGTGCCCTTGTCCGGGTGGGTGGTCTCGACACCGGTGACCATCCCGGCGGGCGTGCCGTCGACGTACGCGAGGAGCAGGTGGTGGCGGTCGTCGGCCAGGAAGCGGGCGGTGGCCGCCGGGAGCGGCGGGGAGTCGAAGAGGTGCCCGGCGGCGTGAACGTCCTCGGCGCGGGTGACGCGGCGGATCTCCATGGCGCCATGGTGGCAGAGGGGGTGCGGGCGCTGCTCGGCGGTCGGGCGGGACTCAGGACGCGGGGGTGGCGGTGTCGGCGGTCGGCGCGGGCGGGAGGGCGACGACGGCCTCGGTGGTGCGGCAGAGGGTGTCGACGGAGCGGCGCAGCGAGCGCCAGGAGGCCAGGCCGAGGAGGACGCCGGCGACGGCCGAGGGCCACCACCAGGCGCCGACCGCGGTGAAGGCCAGGCTCCAGACCAGGGCCTCGCAGGACGCGTCGTAGCCGTCGCGCGCGGCGGTGAGCGCCTCGCGGGCGGCGTCGGGGGCGGTCAGCAGCACGCCGGTCCAGGACTCGGCGACGTCCGTTCCGGTGGTCTCGCGCAGGTGCCGCTCGGTGGCGCGCAGCCGGTCGCCGGACCAGGTCGGTCCGAGGGGCTCGACCCCGGTCGACCGGGCGCGGAGCGCGTCGAGGCGGGCGGCGCGGGTCTCCCGGCCGGCGGCGCGGGCCCGGACGGCCCGGCGGGCGAGTTCGGCGGGCGGCGCCCAGCGGCCGCGGCGGCGGGCGGTCAGGCGCCGGCCGAGCGGGGTCAGCCACCAGGGCCAGGCGCCGGCGGCCAGCGTGCCGACCGCGCCCGCGGCGAACGGCACCGCCAGGGCGGCGGCGCAGGCCGCCGCGGCGAGCAGGACGAGCACCGCGGCGCCGTCGGAGGTGAGGCCTTCGCCGAGTTGCAGCGCGCCCGCGATCCGCGCGCGGGCGAGGCCGAGGTCGGACCAGTGCGCCCAGCCGAGTTGCCCGCCGCCGAGCACGGCGACCACCACGAGCAGCGCGGCCGGGAGCATCCGGCGCAGGAACCAGCCGTCGGGGATGCGTTTCTGGAGTTCGAGGAGCAGGCCCACGGTCGGCTCAGTCCACCGGACGCAGCGGTCCGCCGGTCAGCGCGCAGACCTGGTCGGGTCCGCCCGCGGACGGCGGGTCGTCCGGCAGGTCGACGCGGGCGCAGCGGCCGGTGGGGCAGACCCGGCCGACCGCGCGGTGCGGGGGCCCGGCCGGCCAGCCGCCGACGCCGAGGGTGACGCGCAGGCCGATGCCGCCGGGGATCCCGGCCTCCTCGGCCGCCTCGTGCAGCGCGCGCACGGCGGCGCGCCAGCCGTCGGTGGCCGGTTCGGTGTCGCGCACGGCCGCGAACGGCGCGTCCCAGCGGGCCGGGCCGAGGAGTTCGCGCAGTTCCCCGGCGTTGCGGCACAGGTACTCGACGGCGTCCTCGAACACCTGCTGGTGCTTGGCGTCGTTGCCCACCGACCCGCCCCTCCCCGGATTCTGTGAAAAACCTGAAGGCAGACGATACGTCAGGTTACGTTGACCGGGTGAGTGAGCTTCACGAACGGGTCGTGGCACGGGTGACGGCGGCCGGCAACGCTCGCAGCGCCGCGCCGCTGCGGACGCCGGAGGCGGTGGAGGAGGCGTTCGCGCTGCTGCGCGCGGCCACGCCGGAGCCGGAGGGGGCCGTCGACCTGGACGCGGTCCACGCGGTGTTCTGGACGTTCTGGCTGCGGCACACCGGCCCCGACGACCCCGAGGCCGCCCTGAACATCGGCGTCGTCGGCAGCACCTTCGGCTTCCTGTACCCGCGGGCCCCCGAGCACGTGGTGTTCCCGGACCCGCTCGTCGCCGCCTTCGACCCCACCGAACCGCTGCTCGACGCCCGCTTCGCGTACCTGGTCACCGACGTCCACGGCGCGCCGGTCCAGGCGGCGGAGACCGGGGACGCCGAACGGCGCGCGGCGCTGGACCTCGCGCTCGCGTGGTCCCGGCGCGCCCGACTGCTGCTGCCGCCGGAGCACGCAGGGGACGTCGACGTCCACGCGCAGGCCCTGGGGCTGGAGATGACCCGCTTCGGGCTGACCGGCGATCCGGACGCGCTGGGCGCCGCGGCCCGCCACGGGGCGGCGGTCGCGGAGGTGGTGGCCGGCCTGGCACCGGACGCGCTCGACGGGACCGGGTCGGAGACGGCGGCGTTCGCGCTCGGGACCGTGCTGGACGCGGCCCGGCTGCTCGGCGAGCCCTCGCTCGACGAGGCCGCGCGGCTGCTCGCCGCCGCCCCGGCGGGCCTCCTCCCGCCCGGGGCGGCAACGGCCCTGGACGCGGTGCGCGCGATGCGGGACCGGGCCACCGGCTGGCCCGGGCAGTTCGAGCTGATGATGGGCACGACCATCGCCGAGGCCGGGGCGCAGGCGCACGACGCGGGCCGGATCGCCTGCGCCGTACGGCGGTTGCGGGCCGCCGTCGACGCGACGCCCGAGGACCATCCGGCGCACGGCTTCGCCGCCGAGGCGCTGGCCGGGGCGCTGGAGGCGCTCGCCGCGGAGAGCGGCGAGGAGGACGTGGCCCGGGCGGCGGCGCAGGAGGCGGCCGCGCTGCGCGACGGCGTCCCGGGCGGGCCCGGGGGGCCGGGCCTGACGACGGAGGCGGTCGGCGAGACGGTCGACGCCCTGCGGCGGGCGCACGAACGCACCGGGGCGCCGCCGCTGGTCGAGCTGGAGGTCCTCGCCGTCACCGCGTCGCTCGGCGAGACGGTCGAGGGCCCGGCCGCCGACGAGCGGATCGAACGGTTCCGCGCCGCCCTCGCCGCCGCCCCGGCGGACGACCCGCAGCGCTGGGCCCACCTCGCGCTGCTCGCGGCCCTGGTGGGCGTGCGGGCCGCCCAACTCCGCGCGCGGGAGCCGGAACGGGCCGCCCCGCTGGACGCCGAGGCCGAGGCGCTGACCGCGGCGGCCGCCGCCGGCGCACCGCCCGGCCTCCCGACGACCGCCCTGCTCACCGCGCGCCGCTACGACACCGCACTGCCGCTCGCCGCGCTGGCCGCGGCGGCCGGCACGGCGGACGGCAGCATCCCGGATCCGGAAGTGGCCCGGGCGGCCTCGCTGTTCACCCGCCTCTCCGAGGTCCGGCTGGACGGTTCGGACTCCCTGGACCACGACATCGAGATCATCCGGGGACTCATGGGCGACCTCACCGAGGAGGAGAACGCCCTCCACCGGGCCGACCTGGCCGCCGCCCTCGGCTCCGCCCTGTCCGCCCGGGCCGAGGCCTCCCGCGACCTGAGCTCCGCGGACGAGATCGTGGACCTGCTGCGCTACGTCAAGGCGCACGCGCCCGACCGCCACCCGGCGGCCGACCAGGCCCTGGCCCGGACGCTCACCACGATCTCGACCCTCCGCCTGGACCCGGACGCCGCGCGGGAGGCGGCGGCGGTCCTCGCCGAGGCGACCGCCCGCGGCGAGGCGGACCTCCTCGGTGCCGCCGGCGGGGACGACGTCGAGGGGCTCCCCTCGCCGCTCGTCCTCACCGCCCTGACAGCCCACACCGAACTCCACGGCGCCCTGCAGAACTACGTGCTCGGCCACGACCCCTCCGAACTCGAACGGGCCCTGCGGATCGCCCACCGGCTCAAGGAGTTGGGCGCCGGGGCGCCGGACGACCCGGTGGCGCTCGCGCTGGGGCTCGACGTCCTGGGCGACGAGTACCTGAACCTGCTCGGCTCCATCGGCCCGGGCGGCGGGCCGCGCACCGACCTCACCGAGGCCCATGTCGCGCGCTGCCGGGCGACGTTCGCCGCCTGCCCTCCCGGTCACCCCCGACGACTGTCCACCGCGGTCACGCTCGTCCACACGCTCACCCAGTGCGTCCTGGCCGCCCGCACGCACGACCCGGAGCGGGCGCGGGCGCTCGCCGAGGAGGCGGTGGGCCTCGTCGACCTGGTGGCCCCGGAGGCGCCGGAGCGCGTGGTCCAACTGCTGCGGATGAACGTCACCATGGCGACGTCCGCCGTCCGGCCCGGTCCGCACCCGGAGCACACGGGGCCGGAGCACACGGGCCCTGGGCACGCGGGGCCCGGGCAGCTCGACCCCGCCGAGGCCACGGCCCGGCAGTTGCTGGACGGCATGCTGGCGAGCATCGCCGAGCGCGACGCGGGCGGGGACGGGCCGAGCGGGTTCACGGGGCCGCCCTGGCTGCGGGTGCACCAGGCGATCGGGGACGCCGCGGGCGCCCTGCGGGGCGCCGAGCCGCGGATCGACGCCGCGCTCGACCACCTCGGCACGGCCGTCGAGCTGCTGCCGCGGATCACCGACCGGGGCAGCGACCAGCGCTCCGCCGAGCACGGGCTCAGCTCCTTCGACGGCGACCTGCGGTCGATCGTCGAACTGATCCTGCTGGCCGTCTCCGGGCGGGAGACCGTCCGGGTGCTGACCGAGGCCGGGCTGGGGCCCGGCCGGACGGACCCGCCCGGGCCCGCCGAACTCGCCGCCGCCCTGACCGGAGGACTCGTCGAACGTCTGACGAACGCCGCCGGCAGGACCACCGGGCCCGAGGTCGACCGGGTCGTCGAACTGCTGGAACGCGGACGCGGGCTGCTGCTCGCCCGGCGGATCGAGGCCAGGGTCGACCTGACCGCGCTGCGGGCCGCCCAACCGGAGCTCGCCGAGGAGTTCGAGCGGCTCACCGGGCTGCTCACCCCCGAGGCCGGGACGGCGCCGGACACGCTCCCCGAGCGGGCCCGGTTCGAGGCCCTGCGGGCCTCCCGGGAGC
The DNA here is from genome assembly GCA_000719695.1 of Streptomyces sp. NRRL F-6131. Taxonomy (GTDB): domain Bacteria; phylum Actinomycetota; class Actinomycetes; order Streptomycetales; family Streptomycetaceae; genus Kitasatospora. The sequence continues at coordinate 27,284 of JOHN01000069.1, read as the reverse complement.
TGGACGAGGTCATCGGGCGGGTGCGCACACTGCCGGGCTTCGAGGACTTCCTCCGCCCGCTCACCGCCGACCGGCTGCGTGCGCTGGGCGGCGAGGGGCCGGTGGTGCTGCTCCAGCAGGGCCGGCGCCACTGCCACGCGATCGTCGTCACCGCACACGCGGTCACGGCGCTGCGGCTCACCGCGGAGACCGACGAACTCATCGACCGGGCCGGCCGGTTGCGCACGGCCGTCGACGCGATCAACGGCCGGGGAGCGGCCCGGCCGGGACCCGTCGCGCTGGTCCGGGCCGCGGCCATCGTGCGGCAGTGCCTGTCCTGGACGTGGCACGAGATCGTCCGGCCGGTGCTGGACCACCTGGGGATCGCCGGACCGGTCCCCGAGGACGGGGCGGCCCGGCCGCGGATCTGGTGGGTGCCGACCGGGGCGTTCAACGCCCTGCCGCTGCACGCCGCCCAGTGCGTCCCGGGGCCCGAGGGGTGCGACTCGATCGGGTGCGGGGCCGCGCTGGACGCCGTCGTCTCGTCCCACGTGCCCGGCTTCCAGACCCTGGCGTACGCGCGCGCCCGGGCGGCCGGGCAGCTGCGGACGGAAGCCGCGGCCGGCACGTACGACCGCGCCCTGCTGGTCGCCGTGCCCGAGGAGGAACTGCCCGGGGTCGCGGCGGCCGCCCGCCACGCGGCCGACCTGCTCGGAGCACCCGAACCGCTGATCGGCGCCGCGGCGACCCGGGCGGCCGTGCTCGACGCCCTGGGCGAGGCCCGGTGGGCGCACTTCGGCTGCCACGCCGCCACCGACCCGGCCGAACCCTCCGGCGCCCGGCTCCACCTGCCCAGCGGGGAGCGGATCTCCGTGCTGGAGATCTGCCGCGCCCGGCCCGACGCGGCCCGGCTGGCCTTCCTCACGGCCTGCGGCACGGCGCGCAGCTCGGAGCGGCTCAGCGACGAGGCCATCCACATCACCGGCGCGTTCCTGCTGGCCGGGTTCCCCGGCGCAGTCGGCACGCTCTGGGAGATCGACGGCGAACACGCGGAGCAGGTCACCCGCGCCTTCTACCGGCACGTCACCGCCGAGGACGGCGACGGCCCGGCGGCCAGTGCGCTCGCGCTGCACCGCACCGTGCGGGAGCTGCGCCGCCGCCTGCCGGACCGGCCGGACCTGTGGGCGGCGTACGTGCACGCCGGGGCGTGAGCCGACGGGCCCGCACACCGCCCGGGCTCACTCCCCCGGCACGCCGGGCAGGCCCGGCTCGAAGCCGTCCAGGGCCCGCCGGCACGGGCACGCCCGCTCCGCCGGCAGCGCCGCCAGCGCCTCGAACAGCACGGTGCGCAGCCGGTCCACGGTGCGGCCGAACACCTCCAGCACCTCGGCGTGGGTGACGCCGGCGCCGCTCTCCACCCCGGCGTCCAGATCGGTCACCAGGTTCAACGAGGTGTAGCAGAGCGCGAGTTCACGGGCCAGCACGGCCTCCGGATGGCCGGTCATACCGACCGTCGACCAGCCGTTGGCGGTGAACCAGCGGGACTCGGCGCGGGTCGAGAAGCGCGGGCCCTCGATCACCACCAGCGTGCCGCCGTCCACCGGCTCCCACCCGGCCCCGCGCGCCGCGCCCAGCACCGCGGTCCGCCCGGCCGGACAGTACGGGTCCGCCATCGGCGCGTGCACCACGCCCGGCACGGAGCCGTCCGGCAGCGGCTCGCCGTCGTAGAAGGTCTGCGCCCGGGCGGCGGTGCGGTCCACGAACTGGTCCGGGACGAGCAGGGTGCCCGGCCCGTACTCCGGCCGCAGCCCGCCCACCGCGCACGGCCCGAGCACCTGCCGCACCCCGAGCGCGTGCAGCGCCCACAGGTTCGCCCGGTAGTTGATCCGGTGCGGCGGGATCGCGTGCGCCCGCCCGTGCCGCGGCAGGAACGCCACCCGACGGCCGGCCACCTCCCCGACGAACACCGAGTCGCTCGGCGCCCCGTACGGCGTGTCGACGGGCACCTCGACGACGTCGTCGAGCAACGCGTACAACCCCGACCCGCCGATCACCCCGACCTCCGCCCGAACCCCCGGCCCGATCGTCCGTCATGCCGCCCGCCTCCCGCCGAAGATCCTCAGAAGCGGTCAGCCTACGACCCCGATTGCCCGACTTCCCCTGCCCGGGCCTTCCGGCGCCCCTAGAGTGACGAATCGTCCGCCCACCCCCGGCCCCGAGGAGCACCATGACCACTCCTCCGAACGAAGCGTTCACCTGGCACCAACTGCCGCCCTTCTTCCAGGACGCCGACGCCGAGTCGATCCGCTCCAAGCGGCGCTACTTCGGGCAGCTCCGCCTGAACCTGCTCTTCCTCTTCCTCGCGGCGGCCGTCGGCGTCGTCACGCTCACGGCCGGCGACAGCGGCATCGACTGGGCGGGCTTCGGCGCCGCCCTCGCCTTCATAGCGTCGATCCTGCTCCGGCTCTACATCGTCGAGCAGCGTGACGAGCGCCGCTGGTACGAGTGCCGCGCCGCCGCCGAGTCGTGCAAGACGCTCGCCTGGCGGTACGCGGTGTGCGGGGACCCGTTCCCGGAGTCCATGCCGGCCGACGAGGCGCGGCGCCTGTTCATCGCCCGGCTGCGTGAGATCAGCCTCGGCCTGGACGTGGTCGACGTGTCGTTCGGGCTCGACATCAACGAGGCGATGGAACGCTGCCGGGCGGGCGACCGGAGCAGCCGGATCGAGACCTACCGGGACCAGCGGCTCGCCGAGCAGGTCGCCTGGTACGCGCGGATGGCCAAGGTCCGGGACCGGCAGTCCCGGATCTGGCGGCGGCTGGCGCTCCTCGGGGAGATGGTCGGGATCGTGGCGGGCGTGCTCAAGGCCTACCGGGTGCTCTCCGTCGACCTCCTCGGGGTGGTGAGTGCCGGGGTCGCGGGGATCACCGCGTGGGCGCAGGCCCAGAGGCTCGAAACGGAGGCCTCCGCCTACAGCCTGACCGCGCGGGAGATCCGGCACATCCTCTCCCTCACGGAGGCCGACGCGGACGCGGACGCGTGGGCGGCCTTCGTCGACCAGGCGGAGTCGGCGATCTCGCGCGAGCACACGATGTGGGCGTCCGGGCGGAGCGGCAAGCTCGGGCAGACCGGCTGAACCCGGGCCGGAACGGAGCCCGGGGTTCGGCCGGTCTGCCCCGTGCGGGGCTCAGGCCTCGAACTCGCCGTCCTCCTCCTGGCGGCGGCGCTCCTGCTCGTCGAACGGGGCCTGGTACTGCTCCTCGCCGTCGCTGAGGTCCATGGCGGCCTCCTCGAAGAACTCGCCGCGTGCCACGTCGTCGCCGCCGTCGTGCAGCCACTCGGCGAGGATCTGCCGGGGCACGGCCGCCACCGTCCGGTTGCGGGCACCGGGCAGCACGGTGAGCTGGTACGCCTCGCTGGTGGTGGCGGGCGAGCGGTAGGTGAAGGTGTGGAGCTTGTGGTCCGCGGCCCGCACGTCGGTGCCGATCAGCCGCTGGTAGGCGTTCACCAGGCCCGGGTTGGCGAAGTTGCAGAGCACCACGGTGACGCCCGCCCCCACCAGCTCCCGGGCGACGTCGACGATCGCCGTCTGGAACTCCGCGCCGTCGTCGCCCGTCCCGTAGGTGTGCGCGCTGTCGGAGCCGACGGTCTCCGGTGCCGGGTGGAGGGACTCCACCAGGCCGTTGCTGAACCTGGGGAACGGACAGTCCATGAAGACCACGTCGTGCCGGGTGGCCAGCTCGCAGGTGCGGCGGAAGTCCCGGCACTCGAAGTCCAGCACCACCGAGCGCACCTGGTCCCGGACCGCGCCGAGCCGGGCGGCCTCCTGGCCGCGCAGCGTGGCGAGCTCCCCCGGCGTCCGCGCCTTCCAGGTGGCGACGACACCGCCGGAGGCGTTCAGGGCCGTGCCGTGCACGGAGCGGTTGACCAGCCAGATGTACTTGAAGCAGCAGAGCATGGCCATGGCCGGCGCGGCCTCGGTGGCCAGCAGCGCCTGCCGCCCGGTCCGGAGGTCCTCCAGCAGCAGCGCGAAGTTCTCGGCCGGTCGGGCGTCCCAGACCGTCGCCAGCTTGAAGTACTCGTCGACGAAGCGGTCGCCGAGGCGGCGCATCGTCCAGTAGGAGCCGATGACGTAGTGGTTGAGGTCGCCGGCGACGACCGCGCCGAACAGCGGGACGCCGCCGGTGAAGGCCGTCCCCCAGCAGGTGGAGTTGAGGAAGACCTGGCCCGAGCCGAGGAACGGCTCGATCAGCCGGGGCAGCCGGCCCCCGTTGTCGACGAACTTGGCCTGGGCGACCCGGGCGAGCACCAGCTGGGTGAAGTGCGTCCGGTTGTGCTTGTTGCCGGTGTACGGGGTGAGCCAGGCGAACCGGTCCGAGTCCGGCACCAGGAGGTTGGTGAACTTCCCGATGTACGAGGTGTGCTGCTGGACGAACTGCCGGTACTTCGCGCCCCGGATGTTCGCGAAGTAGTTGAAGTCGGCCGGGACGCCCATGGTGCCGCTGCGCACGGCGCGGTAGGCCGGCACCAGGGGGTTGCGGGGCACCGGCCGGAAGTCGGCCCCGACGGTGAAGCCGCGGGCCGGTACGCCGTTGCGCATGCGGCCGACGCCGCAGACGAAGCACCGCACGCCGTTCTGGTCCATCGCGCCGGTGTAGTCCCGCTCGAAGCCGCAGTGGTCGCAGTGGATGTGCAAGGTCTCCCCCTCGGGTGGTCCCCGCTTGCCGGTGGGACGACAGTAGGGCGCGCGGCTCCGGCGCGAGGGCGGAACGGCGGATCGCCCGGGCGATCGGGCCGGGAGCCGGCCCCGGCGGGTGCGCGGGGGTGACGGGGCGGTCGGGAGCGTGGGCGTGGGGCCGCTGGGGCCGGTGGGCGCAGGCACCGGCGACGGCCTCGGCATCGGCCGTCAGCAGCGCGTGTCCCAGTGGTGGAGGGCGTCGAGCGCGGTGGTGCGGTCGGCGGGGGTCGGGGTGGCGGTGGGGGCGGTGAGCAGGTAGTCGGCGACGGGGGTGAGCAGCAGGGCCGAGCCGTCCCGGCAGCCGTCGCGGGACTCCCCGGCGGGCATCAGCCGGGCCTCGTCCCAGGTGTGGCGGATGACGGTGCGGCGCAGCAGGGTGCCGTGCCGGACGGGCAGCCGGGGGGCGGTGGCGGCCTCGGCACGGCGGCGGTGCTCGGGGGCGAGTTCGGGGCCGAGGGCGGTGCGGACGGCGGCCAGGGTGCCGAGCGGCAGGCGGGGGGCGGCGAGGTCGAGCAGGGCGGCGGCCTCGGGGGCGAGCCGGTAGGCGGCCAGGACGGCGGCGGTCTCGCCGGGTTCGAAGGGCTGGTGGGTGAGACAGGAGAGGTCGAGCAGGGTCAGCGGGTCGAGTCCGCGCACGGACGTGGACGCGGGGGCGGCGGACGCCGGCCCGCGGTGGAGCTGGGCCTCGGCGAGGGCGATCAGGCACTCGACGTGGTCGTCGGCGACCAGGTACGGGCGGACCGGCACGGCGGCGCAGTCGCCGGGGAGGGCGGCGGTGGTGAGCCGGACCCGGTACCAGGGGTCGAGGAGCGGGTCCTCGGCGGGCCAGCGGACGGTGACGGCGGTGTGGTGCGGGCGGTCGCCGAGCAGGGTGACGTCGACGGTCTCCACCGGGTGGTCGGTGACCAGCCGGACCACGGCCTGCCAGAGCGCGGCCTCGCCCGGGGCGACCAGCTCCAGCGAGGCCTGCGGCCGGAGCAGGTCGGCGGGGTAGTAGCCGGCCAGCGGGAGGCCGTGGATGGCGCGCACGCCGGTGGACCGGGCGAGGTCGTGGGCGAGGCGGGCGTAGCGGTCGGCGCGGGTGCGGGCGCGGCGGAGTTCGGCGCGGGCGGGCTCGCCCATCCGGACGTCCTCGCGGGCCAGGGCGGAGAGCACGAGGTGGGGCAGGTGACGGCTGCCGCGGGCGCGGTGGAGCAGTTCGGCCGGCCCGTCGGCCGGGTCGACGTCGAGCAGGTGGTACAGCAGAGCGGTGTTCACGGACGTCCGCCTCCGAAGGTATGGTCATGGCGCCCGACGCCGCCGACGGCCGGGGGCGGGGCAATCACGACCGGGCACAGGGGGTACCCGGTCGCGGGAGGTGAAGGAGGGGCGCGGACCGGACCGTCTCCGGAGGGCCCCGGCACGGTGATTCTCGCCGGTCGGGTTCAACGCCCGGTCACCGCAGGCTCAACGGAGCCTCTACACCGGGCGCGACCTTCAGGTTTACCATTCACACATCATCTGACATGTGCACGAACGGGGCGGGCACTGTCCTTGGGGCAGCAGGGGGCAGGATGAGCGATCTCCGTTTTTCCGTACTGGGTCTGATGCGGGCTCACCGCGGCGCGACGGCGCTCAAAGTGGGCAGCCCGCAGCAGCAGGCCATGCTGGCCGTACTGCTTCTGAGGCCCGGTCACTCGGCGAGTGCCACGGATCTGATCGCCGCCCTGTGGGGCGAGGAGCCGCCGGGGGCGGCGATGACCACCGTACGGACCTACGCGTGGCGGTGGCGGAAGGTGCTGGACGCCGTGGCGCCCGGGGAGGAGGGTTCCGGCGAGAAGGCCGCGGGCAGCGCGCTGATGTCGATGGGGGACGGCTACCGGCTCGTCCTGCCGAAACTCGCGGTGGACACGGCGCAGGTGGAGGCGCTGGCGGCCGAGGCGGAGCGGACCGCCCGCGGCGAGCCGTTGCGCGCCCGCGACCTGCTCAACCAGGCGCTGGAGCTGTGGCAGGGCGAGCCGCTGGCCGGGATCCCGGGGCCGTTCGCGGAGCGGCACCGGCAGCGGCTGGAGGAGTTGCGGCTGACGCTGCTGGAGGAGCGGATCGGGCTGGACCTCACGCTCGGCCGCTACTCGCGGTGCATCCCGGAGCTGACCGCGCTCACCACCGAGCACCCGCTGCACGAGCGGGCGTACGGGCTGCTGATGCGGGCGCTGTACCAGGCCGGCCGGCAGGCGGACGCGCTGGCGGTGTTCCGGGGCGTCCGGCAGCTGTTCCTCAGCGAGCTGGGGGTCGGGCCGGGGCCCGAGCTGGAGCAGTTGCACCGGCGGATCCTGGAGGGGGACGCGACCCTGGCGGCGCCGCAGCCGGGCGGCGCCGGCCTGGCCGGGAGCGGCCCGCTGGTCGGGTCCGGCGGGGTGGCGGCGGGCGCGCCGTCGGGTCCCCCGGCCGGTGCGCAGGCCGGACCGGCGGCCGGTGGCGGCGCGGACCCCGCCGGGGGCGCTCCGGCGGACCCGGGCGGGACGTCCGAGGGCTCCGCCGACCGCTCGGAGGCGGCCGGGCGGGCGGCCCGGCCCGCCGTGGCCCCGCCCCGGCCCGCCCAGCTGCCGCCGGACGCCGCCGACTTCACCGGGCGGACGGCTCCGGTCCGGGTGCTGCGCGCGGCCCTGGCCGCCGAGCCGGAGGACGCCGAGGGCGGCGGCGCGGGACAACCGCGGGCCCTGGTGGTCGCGACCGTGGTCGGCATGGGCGGGGTCGGCAAGACCGCGCTGGCGCTGCACGTGGCGCACCGGGTCCGGGACGGCTACCCCGACGGCCAGCTGTACGTGGACCTGCGCGGCTCGGACCGCGTCCCGGCCGATCCGGAGGCGGTGCTGAGCGGCTTCCTGGTGGCCCTCGGGGTCCCGGCCGACGCGGTGCCGGACGGCCTGGACGCGCGGTCCGCGCTGTTCCGGTCGGTGGTGGACGGCCGACGGCTGCTGCTCGTCCTCGACAACGCCAAGGACGCGGCGCAGATCCGGCCGCTGCTGCCCGGCGCGGTCGGCTGCGCGGTGCTGACCACCGGGCGCACCCGCCCGGCCGGGCTGCCGGCGACCGTCCAAGTCGACCTGGACGTGTTCCAGCCGGACGAGGCGCTGGACCTGCTCGGCCGCACCATCGGCGCCGAGCGGCTGGCCGCCGAACCGGAGGCCGCCCGCGAACTGGTGGTGGCCTGCGGGCACCTGCCGCTGGCGGTGCGGATCGTGGCCGCCCGACTGGCCGCCCGGCCGGGCTGGACGGTGGAGACGCTCAGCCGCCGCCTCCAGGTGGAGCGGCGGCGGATCGACGAGCTGCGGATCGGGGACCTCGCGGTCGCGGCGGCCTTCGAACTGAGCTACCGCCAGCTGACCGCCGACCAGGCCCGGGCGTTCCGGCTGGTCGCCTCGGTGGACGGGCCGGACATCGGGCTGCCGGCCGCGGCCGCGCTGCTGGACCTCGACGAGTACGACGCCGAGGACCTGCTGGAGGCGCTGGTGGACGTGGCGATGGTGGAGTCGCCGTTCCCCGGCCGGTACCGCTACCACGACCTGCTGCGGGCGTTCGCCCGGCGACGACCGGCCCAGGGCGCCGGTCCGGAGGTCGGAGCGGACCACGGTGGCAGCGGCGAGGGCAGCGAGGCGGTCGCCGCCCGGGACCGGCTGCTGGACCATCTGCTGGCCACCGCGTGCAGCGCGTTCCAGCACGCCGTGCCGGGCGATCCGGCCGCGGGCGCGCTCGGTCCGGCGCACTCCCCCGGGGTGCCGCTGACCGGTCGGGAGGCGGCCCGCGAGTGGGCGGCCGTCGAGCGGGCGGGCGCCGTCGCGCTGGCGGCCCAGGTCGCCGCCGACCCGGCGGCCGGGCAGGGCCCGGCGCTGCGGGCGGCCACCGATCTGCTGATCGCCCTCACCCCGTTCGTGCTCACCCCGCCGAGCCGTCAGCTCGCGGCGACCGCCGACGCGTTGGCCGAGGCGGCCGCCCGGCACGGCGACGTCCGGGCGGAGGGGCGGGCGCACTTCCTGCGCGGGAACGTCGCGCTGGCCGCCACCCGGCTGGACGCGGCCGAGGCGGCGTCCCGGCAGGCCGTGGCGGCCGCGCGCACGGCCGGGGACTCGGTGATCCTGCGGCAGGCGCTCAACGACCTCGGCCTGATCTGCCAGTTCCTGAGCCGCTACGACGAGGCGGTGGACCACTACGACGAGGCGCTGCTGCTGGCCAACCGGCTGGGGCACCGCTCGGGCGCGCTGGTGACGACGGTGAACGCGGCACTGGCGCGGGTGCGCAGCGGCCGGGCGGACGAGGCGGTGACGATCTGCCACGAGGTGCTGGCCGAGCTGCGGACCCGGCAGGACGATCCGGGCCGGGCGTACACGCTGTACGTGCTGGGGCTGGCGCACCACGCGCTGGGTCGCCACGAGGAGGCGGTGACCTGGTTCGGCGAGTGCCTGGCGGTGTCGGTGGCGGGGGGTCTGCGGGACCGGGCCGCGCATGCGCGCTACCGGTTGGCGGACAGTCTGCGCGAGCTGGGCCGGGCGGACGAGGCGCTGGACCACGCGGCGCAGGCGCTGCTGCTCTGCGAGGAGTTGGGGGCGGAGCGGGACCAGGCGCAGGCGCTGGTGGTGCTGGGCTGTGCGCTGGCGGACCTCGGGCGCGGGGCCGAGGCGGGTACGCGGCTCAGGGAGGCGTACGCGATCTTCCGGCGGCTGGGGCTCCCGGAGGCCGTCGAGGTGGCGGGGCTGCTCGCGGAGCCGGCGTTCGCGCTCGTGGATCCGTGAGCGGACGGAAGTTCGGGAGCGGCAGAAACGGTTCTGCTCGGGGTCTGACGGTGGGAGGCGCTGGGGTTCAGGAGCCGGTGCTGTTCCAGTCGCCGTGGGCGTTGCCGTTGGTGGCGGTCGGGGTCGGGGTGGCGGTCGGGGCGGTGACGCCGCCCTGCTCCGGGCCGGCCGCGCCGTCCGCCATCGCGGTGCCCGCCACGCCGAGGGCGAGCAGGGTGCCGAGGCCGAGGCCCGCGACGGCCAGCCGGATCCGGGTGGTGCCGTTGGTCGAGTGCTTCGCCATGACTGCTCCTCAGCTCGACTTCCCTTGCGGGAAGGGGCGGTTCCGGGTCTTCCCGGCGCTTCCGGGGGGCTTCCCCGGCTGACGTGATCAGCATGGCAAGGGGCGTTCAACGGCAGATCGACGCACGAGCACCGTGCGTCGATCGCCGTCGTTGATCGGGTTGTCGATCGGGTTGTCGATCGGGATGTCGATCGGGTCGGTCGGGGTCCTGACCTGGGGGTCGCCCGGCGGCCGGGCGGCCGTTCGGGCGGCCGTCAGACGGCCTCGCGGATCTCCAGGGTGCAGCACTTCACGCTGCCACCGCCCTTGAGCAGCTCCGAGAGGTCCACCCCGATCGGCCGGTAGCCGTGCTCGCGCAGCCGGGCCGCGACCCCGGTGGCCGGCTCCGGCAGCACCACGTTCAGCCCGTCGCTGGCCACGTTGAGCCCGAACGCCGCCGCGTCCTCCTCCTCCACCAGCACCGCGTCCGGGAAGAGCCGGGCGAGGACGGCCCGGCTGCCGGCCGAGAACGCCCCCGGGTAGTACATGATCCGGTCCCCGTCGAGCACGCTGAGCGCGGTGTCGAGGTGGTAGAAGCGCGGGTCGACGAGGTCCAGGCCGACCACCGGGCGGCCGAGGAACTCCTGCGCCTCGGCGTGCCCGGCGGAGACGCTGCGGAAGCCCCGGCCGGCCAGCAGGTAGCGGTCGGTCAGCAGCAGGTCGCCCTCGCCCTCGTTGACGTGCGCCGGGTCGTGCGTCGCGAAGCCGTTGGCCCGGAACCACTCCAGGTACGCCGGGCCCTCGGCGGCCCGCTCGGCGTTGCGGAACCGGGCGCCGAGCACCCGCCCGTCCACCACGGTGGCGCCGTTCGCCGCGTAGACCATGTCCGGCAGGCCGGGGATCGGGTCGATCAGGTCGATCCGGTGGCCGAGCTCCAGGTACAGCTCGTACAGCCGCTCCCACTGGGCGACGGCGAGGTCGGTGTCGACCGGCTTGGCCGGGTCCATCCACGGGTTGATGGCGTAGCTGACGTCGAAGTGGGTCGGACGGCACATCAGGTAGCGGCGCGGGCGGGCGGTGCGGGTCCCGGCGGGGCTGGTCACGGCGGTGCGGGTCACGGCGGGGCTGGTCACGGCGGGGCTGGTCATGGCGGGGCTCCGAAGGGTGAGGGCGGAAGGCGAGGTGACGTGCTGGGTGACGGACGGACCGTCAGGCGGCGGGGCGCTCGGGGAAGTTGCGCATCCCCCGCAGCGGGCTGGCCAGCAGGACGGCGCCGGCCGAGAGCAGGACGGCGGCCATGATCCAGATGGTGGTGCGGGCGCCGAGCACCTCGCCCAGCCAGCCGCCGAGCAGGGCGCCGACCGGGATGGCGCTGAAGTTGACCGTGGAGGCGCTGGCCCGGATCCGGCCGATCATCGCGGGCGGGCAGTAGGACTGGTAGAAGCTGCCGGCCAGGACGTTCCCGGCGATCACCCCGCAGACCGCGACCGACCAGGCGACCGCGCTCACCGCGAGCGGCAGCCGGGCGCCGGCCAGCGGCAGCAGCAGGATGAACGGCGCGGCGACCAGTTCGCAGAGCAGCAGCCCGCGGGCGGTGCCGAAGCGGCGGGCGATCCGCCCGGCCAGGGCGGCGCCGGCCAGGCCGCCGACCGAGACCACCGCGAAGACGGCGCCGATGCCGCCGGGCGAGACCCCGACGCTGCGGACCAGGAAGACGGTCTGCACGGCCTGGATGCCGTTGAGGCCGAGGTTGCCGACCGCCCCGAACAGGGCCAGGGTGCGCAGGTACGGGTCGCCGGCCAGGAAGCGCACGCCCTCGCCGATCTCGCGGAGGATGCCGCGCCGCTCGGCCACCGGCGGCGGCGTCTCCTTCACCTTGATGGTGCCCAGGCAGAGCGCCGACACCAGGTAGGTGACCGCGTCGGCGAGCAGGCCGCTGGCCGCGCCGAACACCTGGGAGAGCAGGCCGGCCAGGCCGGGGCCGGCGATCTCCGCCGCGGAGTCCCCGGAGCGCAGCTTGACGTTGGCCTCCAGCAGGTCGTCCTTGGCGACCAGGGCGGGCAGCACGGCGCCGTACGCGGTGGAGAAGAACACCTTCACCGCGCCGGCCAGCAGGGCGACCGCGATCAGCTGGGCCATCGTCAGCGCGTCGAACCAGCCGGCCACCGGCACGCTGCCGAACAGCACCAGCAGCAGCAGGTCGCAGACCAGCATGACCTTCAGCCGGGGCCAGCGGTCCACCCAGGCGCCGGCCAGCAGGCCGAGGAAGAGCCACGGGACCCACGCGGAGGCGGTCAGCACGCCGACCATGAACGGCGAGGCGTCCAGGGTCACCACCGCCACCAGGGCGAGGGCGACATTGCCGACGGCGGTGCCCAGACCGCTGGTCGTCTCACCGATCCAGAGCTTGCGGAAGTCGCCCTGGGCCCAGAGGCCCCAACGGCTGCGGCGGGGTCCGTCGTCCACCGCGGGCGGCTCGACCGGAACGGTACTGGTGGTCATCGCGGGTCACTCTCCAGCGTGTCGGCCAGCACGGCGGCGATCCGTGCGAGGGGCTCGGGTTGGGTCAGGGCGCCGTGCGCGCAGTCGATCCGGTGGGCGGTGACCGGGCCGGTGAGGTAGGGGGCCCAGGCGGCCTCGTAGGGCCAGTCGGCGGGCTTGTCGGCGGTGGCGCCGACGAACACGGCCGGACCCCGGTAGTGGCCGGGCACGTGGTCGGCCATCAGCTTGCGGTGGTGCTCGAAGACGTCCGGCAGGAGGCCGGCGGCCTCGCCGAGCAGGGCGGTCAGGTCGGCCTGTCCGCGTCCGTCGGCCGGGTCGTAGCCGAGCGAGGCGAGCAGCTCGGCGAGGGTCTCGACCGGGTCGTCCGAGGCCGGGTGCTCCTCGGTGACCGCGCCCACCGGACCGGCCGGGACGCCGTCGAGCAGGGCGAGCAGGGCCACCTCCTGGCCCGCCGCCTGGAGCTGGACGGCCATCTCCTGGGCGACCACCGCGCCGAACGACCAGCCGAGCAGGTGGTACGGCCCCTGCGGGCGGACGGCGCGGATCTCCCGCACGTAGTCCGCGGCGATCTCGGTGACCGCGGCCGGGGAGCCGCCCCGCAGGCCGCGGGCCTGGAGGCCGAGGACCGGGCGCTCCGGGTCGAGGTGGCGCAGCAAGCCGGAGTAGACCCAGCTGATGCCGGCGGCGGGGTGGACGCAGAACAGCGGGGCCTTGCCGCCTCCGGACCGCAGCGGCAGCAGGACGTCCAGGGCGTCGGGCCGGCGGCCGTCCGCGGCGTCCAGCCGACGGGCCAGGCCCGCCACGGTCGGGGCCTCGAACAGGGCGCGCATCCCGAGGTCGGCGCGCTCGCCCAGCTCGCCCTCGAAGGCGGTGCGGATCCGGCCGAGCAGCTTCATGGCGAGCAGCGAGTGGCCGCCGAGGTCGAAGAAGCCGTCGTCGATCGAGACCCGGTCCACGCCGAGGACCTCGGCGAAGAGGCCGCAGAGCAGCTCCTCGCGCGGGGTGCGGGGCGGGCGGCCGGTGGGCGAGGCGGTCAGGTCGGGGGCGGGCAGGGCCCGGCGGTCGACCTTGCCGCTGGCGGTCAGCGGGAAGGCGTCGAGCGGGACGACCGCCGCCGGGACCATGTGGCCGGGCAGCCGCTCGGCGGCGAAGGCGCGCAGCTCGGCCGGGTCGAACGGGTCGGCGGCCGGGCCGGTGGTGAAGCCGGTCGCCGGGCCGGCGGCCGGGTGCCCGGCGGTGTCCAGGACGACGTGGGCGACCAGGCGGGGGCCGGTGGCGTCGTCCTCGCGGGCCGTCACGGTGGCGGCCAGCACCCGCGGGTGGCGGGTCAGGACGTGCTCGATCTCGCCGAGTTCGATCCGGAACCCGCGGATCTTCACCTGGTGGTCGGTGCGCCCCAGGTAGTCGATCCCGCCGTCCCGGGTGCGCCGCACCAGGTCGCCGGTGCGGTACATCCGGGCGCCGGAGGTGAAGGGGTCGGCGACGAAGCGCTCGGCGGTCAGCGCCGGGCGGCCGAGGTAGCCGCGGGCCAGGCCGGCCCCGGCCAGGTACAGCTCACCGGGCACGCCGACCGGGACCGGCGCCAGGTGCTCGTCCAGGACCAGGGCCCGGGTGCCGAGCACGGGGTGGCCGAGGCCGGGGCGCCCGCCCTCCGCGAAGGGCCGCACCAGGGCGTCGACGGTGGCCTCGGTGGGGCCGTACAGGTTGTGGGCGGTGGTGTGCGGGGCCTCGCGCAGCCTGGTCCAGAGGGACTGGCCGACGGCCTCGCCGCCGAGCAGCACCACCCGGGGGGCCGGGCCCTGCGGTGCGGCGGGGTCGAGCAGGCCCTCGTCGAGGAGCTGCTCGGCGTAGGAGGGGGTGACCTCCAGGACGTCGATCCGCTCGGTGCGGACGTGCCGCACCAGCGCGGCGGCGTCGCGCCGGACCTCGTCGCCGACCAGGTGCAGCTCGTGGCCGGCGACCAGCCAGAGCAGGCCGTCCCAGGAGGCGTCGAAGCAGAGCGAGGCGGTCAGGGCGACCCGGCCGCGGCCGTGGGTCCGCTCGGTCGCGCCGATCGGGCCGGTGGGCGCGCGGTGCGAGGCGAGCAGGGCGGCGATCGAACCGTGGCTCACCAGCACGCCCTTGGGGCGTCCGGTGGAGCCGGAGGTGTAGATCACGTAGGCGGCGTCGGCCGGATCGGGCGCCGGCGGCGCGGCGGCGGTCGCCGGGGCCGGGGGGACGGGAGTCGCGGTGCGCACCGGGAGGGTCGGCAGGCCCGCGAGCAGCTCCGGCAGCGGCCAGCCGTCGTCGGTGAGGACCAGGGCGGGCGCGGCGTCGGCGAGCATCGCCGCCGTCCGCTCGGCCGGGTACTCGGCGTCCAGCGGCAGCGAGGCCGCACCGGCCCTGAGCACGGCCAGCAGGGCGACCACCGTCTCCGCGGAGCGCGGCAGCGCCAGGGCGACCACCGCGTCCGGTCCGGCCCCGGCCGCCCGCAGGCGGTCGGCGAGGTGCGCGGTGCGGGCGTCCAGCTCGGCGAAGGTGAGCCGGGTGGCACCGGCGACCAGCGCGGTGGCCTCCGGGGTGCGGGCGACCTGCGCCGCGAAGGCGGCCGGCAGCAGCGGCAGCGCGGCGGGCAGGGCGGTGGCGGGGGCGAGGAGTTCGGCGCGCTCGCGCCCGTCCAGCAGCTCGGCGCGGCCGATCGGCTGCTCCGGGTCCGCCACGACGGCGGTCAGCAGCCGGCCGAAGCGGGCGGCGATCGCCTCCACCGTCTCCCGGTCGAACAGGTCGGTGGCGTAGTCGATCGCGCACTCCAGACCGGCGGGCGCGCCGTCGGCGTCGAAGGACTCGCCCATGCCGATGGAGAGGTCGAACTTGGCGACGTGGCCGCCGACCGGCTCGATCGCGGCCGGCAGCCCGGCCAGGTCGAGCGGGGCGTCGCCGCCGGTGGCGCCCTGGCTCGCGCCCTCCAGCAGCAGCATCACCTGGAACAGCGGGTGCCGGGCCAGCGAGCGGGCCGGGTTGAGCTCCTCGACCAGCCGCTCGAACGGCACGTCCTGGTGGGCGTGGGCGTCCAGCTGGGCCTCCCGGACCCGGCGCAGCAGCTCGGTGAAGGCCGGGTCCCCGGACGTGTCGGTGCGCAGCACCAGGGTGTTGACGAAGAAGCCGACCAGCTCGTCCAGCGCCTCGTCCGTGCGACCCGCGACCACCGAGCCGATCGGGACGTCGGTGCCGGCGCCCAGGCGGGTGAGCAGGGCGGCGAGTCCGGCCTGGAGGGTCATGAACATCGTCACCCGGTGCTCGCGCGCCAGGGCGGTCAGCCCGCGGTGGAGTCCGGCGCCCAGCGGGAGGACGACGCGGTCGCCGCGGTGCGAGCTGTCGGCGCGCCGGGGGCGGTCCACGGGCAGCGAGAGCTCCTCGGGGAGCCCGGCCAGCGCCTCCCGCCAGTGGGCGAGCTGACGGGCGGCCCGGCTCTGCGGGTCGGCCTCGTCGCCGAGCAGTTCGCGCTGCCAGAGCGCGTAGTCGGCGTACTGGACGGGCAGCGGGCGCCAGTCGGGCGCGGCGCCGTCGCGGCGGGCCGCGTAGGCGGTGGCGAGGTCGCGCAGCAGCGGCTCCATGGAGCGGCCGTCACCGGCGATGTGGTGCAGGACCAGGACCAGCAGCTGCTCCGCGGAGCCCTCGCCGGCGGGCAGCAGGAGGGCCCGGACCGGCAGGTCGGCGGCGAGGTCGAAGGGCAGCTCGGCGAACCCGGCCACCGCGGCGGCCGGGTCGGCCGGCGGGGCGGTGCGGTGCTCGAACGCGACGCGGGCCTCGTCGGCCGGGACGATCCGCTGGTACGGCTCGCCGTCCTGCTCGGCGATCAGGGTGCGCAGGCTCTCGTGCCGGGCGACCAGGTCGGCCAGGGCGGCGGCCAGCACCGCGGGGTCGAGCGGGCCGCCGATCCGCAGGGCGAGCGGCAGGTTGTAGAGGGCGCTCGGGCCCTCCATCCGGTCGATCAGCCAGAGCCGGCGCTGGGCGGAGGACAGCGGCAGCCGCGCGGGGCGCGGCCCGGCGGTCGGCGCGGGCCGGGCCTCGGCTCCGCCGTCCAGGCGCTGGGCGAGACCGGCGACGGTCGGCGCCTCGAAGACGTCCCGGATGCCGAGTTCGGCGCCGAGGGTGGCCCGGACCCGGCCGGCCAGCTTCATGGCGAGCAGCGAGTGGCCGCCGAGGGCGAAGAAGTCGTCGTCGATCGAGACCCGGTCCACGCCGAGCACCTCGCCGAAGAGGCCGCAGAGCAGCTCCTCGCGGGCCGTGCGGGCCGCCCGGCCGCCGGTGAAGAGGGCGAAGTCGGGGGCGGGCAGGGCCCGCCGGTCGACCTTGCCGCTGCCGGTGAGCGGCAGCGCGTCGAGCGTGACCACGGCGGCCGGGACCATGTGGGCGGGCAGCCACTCGGCGGCGAACCGGCGGAGCTCCTGGGCGAGTTCGGCGCCCGTCAGGTCGGCGGTGGCGAAGGCCGTGGCAGCGTCGGTGGCGCAGTGGGCGACCAGGCGGCGGTCGCCGTCGGTGCCCTCGTGCAGGAGGACCACGGCCTGGCGGACGGCCGGGTGGCGGGTCAGCACCTGCTCGATCTCGCCGAGCTCGATCCGGAACCCGCGCACCTTGACCTGGTGGTCGGTGCGCCCCAGGTAGTCGATCCCGCCGTCCCGGGTGCGGCGCACCAGGTCGCCGGTGCGGTACATCCGCCCGCCCGGGGTGAACGGGTCGGCGACGAAGCGCTCGGCGGTCAGCGCCGGGCGTCCGAGGTAGCCGCGGGCCAGGCTGCGGCCGGCCAGGTACAGCTCACCGGGCACGCCGACCGGGACGGGCGCCAGGTGCTCGTCCAGCACGTGGGCGCGGGTGCCGAGCACGGGGTGGCCGAGCGAGGGCCGCTCGGCGTCGGCGAACGACTGGAGCAGGGTGTCGACGGTGGCCTCGGTGGGGCCGTAGAGGTTGTGGCCGGTGAGGTTCGGGGTCTCGCGCAGCCTGGTCCAGAGGGCCCGGCCGACGGCCTCGCCGCCGAGCAGCAGCACCCGCGGGGCGCGGCCGTCCGGGGTGTCCTCCGCCAGCAGACCCTCGGCGAGGAGCTGTTCGGCGTAGCTGGGGGTGACGTTGACGACGCCGATGCCGGTGCCGCGCAGATGGCGGACCAGGGCGGCCGCGTCACGGCGCAGCTCGTCGCCGACGAGGTGGAGCTCGTGGCCGGCGACCATCCAGAGCAGGCTGTCCCAGGAGGCGTCGAAGCAGAGCGAGGCGGTCAGGGCGACGCTCAGCCGGCCGTGCCGGCGCTCGGGCCCGGCGAACGTCACGGCCCGGTGGTGGGCCAGCAGGGCGGCGATCGAACCGTGGCTCACCAGCACGCCCTTGGGGCGCCCGGTGGAGCCGGAGGTGTAGATCACGTAGGCGGCGTCGGCCGGGTCGATGCGTACCGGCGGCGCCCCGGCGGGCTGCTCCGTCCAGGCCCCGGCGTCGGCGGGCAGCACGGTCAGGCCCTCCAGCACCTCGGGCACCGGCCAGGCGTCGGTGCTGAGCACGACCGCCGGGCGGGCGTCGGTCAGCATGTGGGCGAGCCGGTCGCGGGGGTAGTCGGCGTCCAGCGGCAGGAAGGCCGCACCGGCCTTGAGCACGGCGAGTTGGGCGACGACGGTCTCCGCCGAGCGGGGCAGGGCGAGCGCGACCACGGACTCCGGGCCGAGGCCGGCGGCCAGCAGGCCGTGGGCGAGGCGGTCGGCCCGGGCGTCCAGCTCGGCGTAGCTCAGCCGCAGGCCCTCGAAGACCAGCGCGGTGGCGTCCGGGGTGGCCGCGGCCTGCGCGGCGAAGGCGGCCGGGACGAGCGGGACGTCCGCGGGCAGCGCGGCGGCCGGGGCGAGCAGTTCGGCGCGCTCGCGCCCGTCCAGCAGCTCGGCGCGGCCGATCGGCTGCTCCGGATCGGCCACGACGGAGGTCAGCAGCCGGCCGAAGCGGGCGGCGATCGCCTCCGCGGTCTGCCGGTCGAACAGGTCGGTGGCGTAGTCGATCGCGCAGTCCAGGCCGGCGGGGGCGCCGTCCGGACCGAAGAACTCCTCCAGGGTGACGTTGAGGTCGAACTTGGCGACCCCGGTGTCGGAGGGCAGCGCCTCGACCTCCAGGCCCGGCAGCTCCAACTCGCCCTCGTCGGTGGACTGGAGGACCATCGCGACCTGGAACAGCGGGTGCCGGGCCAGCGAGCGGGCCGGGTTGAGCTCCTCGACCAGCCGCTCGAACGGCACGTCCTGGTGGGCGTAGGCGCCGAGACCGGTCTCCCGGACCCGGGCGAGGAGTTCGGTGAAGGCCGGGTCCCCGGACGTGTCGGTGCGCAGCACCAGGGTGTTGACGAAGAAGCCGACCAGCTCGTCCAGCGCCTCGTCCGAACGGCCCGCGACCACCGAGCCGATCGGGACGTCGGTGCCGGCGCCGAGCCGGGTGAGCAGGGCGGCCAGTGCCGCCTGGCAGGTCATGAACAGGGTGACCCGGTGCTCGCGGGAGAGCGCGACCAGCCGGCCGTGCAGTTCGGCGTCGATCGGCAGCGCGACCCGGTCGCCGCGGTGGCCGGTCCGGGCACCGCGCGGGCGGTCCACGGGCAGCGCGATCTCCTCCGGGAGGTCGGCCAGGGTGGAGCGCCAGTAGGCGAGTTGGCGGGAGACCAGGCTCTGCGGGTCGGCCTCGTCGCCGAGCAGCTCGCGCTGCCAGAGCGCGTAGTCGGCGTACTGGACGGTGAGCGGTTCCAGGGCGGCCGGCTCACCGCCGAGGCGCCGGGTGTACGCCTCGGTGAGGTCGCGCAGCAGCGGCCCCATCGACCAGCCGTCACCGGCGATGTGGTGCAGCGCGACGACGAGGACGTGCTCGTACTCCGAGATGCGCAGCAGGGTGACCCGCACGGGTGCCTCGGCGGCGAGGTCGAACGGGCGGCGGGCCGCGCGGTCGACCTCGGCCTCGACGGACTCCGGTGCGCAGTCCAGGAGTTCGACCGGCACGGCGGCGGCCGGGGCGATCCGCTGGTACGGCTCGCCCTCGTGCTCGGCGATCAGGGTGCGCAGGCTCTCGTGCCGGGCGACCAGGTCGCCGAGCGCGGCGGTCAGCGCGCCGACGTCCAGCAGACCGGTGAGGCGCAGGGCGAGCGGCATGTTGTAGAGGGCGCTGGGGCCCTCCATCCGGTCGATCAGCCAGAGCCGGCGCTGGGCGGAGGAGAGCGGCAGCCGCGCGGGGCGCGGCCCGGCGGTCAGCGCGGGCCGGGCGACCGCGGCGTCCAGGCGGTCGGTGAGACCGGCCACGGTCGGGGCCTCGAAGACGTCCCGGATGCCGAGTTCGGCGCCGAGGGTCGCCCGGACCCGGCTGAGCAGCTTGGTGGCGAGCAGCGAGTGGCCGCCCAGGGCGAAGAAGTCGTCGTCGATCGACACCTCCGGCACGCCGAGGACCTCGCCGAAGAGACCGCAGAGGATCTCCTCGCGCGGGGTGCGGGCGGCCCGGCCGCCCCCGGCGGCGGCGGTGAAGTCGGGGGCGGGCAGCGCGGCCCGGTCGATCTTGCCGTTGACGTTCAGCGGCAGCTCGGCGAGGGCCGTGAAGGCCGCCGGGACCATGTAGTCGGGCAGCACGGCGGCGGCGTGGGCGCGCACCGCGGCGAGGTCGAGCGCGGCCGGGTCGGCGCCGGGGGCGACGGCCAGGTGGGCGACCAGCCGGGTGCCTGCGGTGCCGTCCTGGTGCGGCAGGACGGCGGCCTGCACCACCTCGGGGTGGGCGGTCAGCACGGCCTCGATCTCGCCGAGCTCGATCCGGAAGCCGCGCACCTTGACCTGGTGGTCGGTGCGGCCGAGGTACTCGACGGTGCCGTCGGCCCGGCGCCGGGCGAGGTCACCGGTGCGGTACATCCGGGCGCCGCCGCCGTCCGGGTCGGCGACGAAGCGCTCGGCGGTCAGCGCCGGGCGGCCGAGGTAGCCCCGGGCCAGGCCGACGCCGCTCAGGTACAGCTCGCCGGGCACGCCGACCGGCACCGGGCGCAGCCGGGCGTCCAGCAGGTGGGCGCGGAGGTTGGGCAGCGGACGGCCGATCACCGGGCGGGCGGCGGTGTCGCCCAGGCGGTGGTGCAGGGCGTCGACGGTGCACTCGGTCGGCCCGTACAGATTGAACACCACGGTGTCGGGCGCGGCGCGCAGCGTCGTCCAGAGCTGCTGGCCGCAGGCCTCGCCGCCGATCATCAGCACGGCGGGCGGGCAGGTGGTGAGCAGGCCCTCCTCGACCAGCCGCTCGGCCAGGGCCGGGGTGACGTCGAGGGTGTCGGCGCCGGTGCGGGCCAGGTAGCGGACGACGGCGGCGGCGTCGCGGCGCAGGTCGTCGTCGAGCAGGTGGAGCTCCTGCCCGGCGACCATCCAGAGGATCGCCTCCAGGGAGGTGTCGAAGGACAGCGAGGCCGTCGCGGCGAAGGCGAACCGCCGCCCGGGGTGGGCCTGCCGGGCGGGGCCCAGGGTCTCGGCGCGGTGGAAGGCCAGCAGGTTGGCGAGGCCGCCGTGCCGGACCACGACGCCCTTGGGGCGGCCGGTGGAGCCGGAGGTGTAGATGACGTAGGCGGCGTGCTCGGGGCCGACCGCCACGTCCGGCGCGTCCGCGGGCAGCTCCGCCCAGGGGGCGGCGTCGGCGGGCAGGACGGTCAGGCCCTCCAGCACCTCGGGCAGCGGCCAGGCGGCGGTGCTGAGCACGGCGGCCGGGCCGGCGTCGGCGAGCATGCCCGCCAGCCGGTCGCGGGGGTAGTCGGAGTCCAGCGGCAGGTAGGCGGCGCCCGCCTTGAGCACGGCGAGCAGGGCGACGATCGACTCGGCGGAGCGGGGCACGGCGAGCGCGACCAGCGACTCGGGGCCGATGCCGGCGGCCAGCAGGCCGTGGGCGAGGCGGTTGGCCCGGGCGTCCAGCTCGGCGAAGCTCAGCCGCTGCTCGCCGAAGACCAGCGCGGTGGCGTCCGGGGTGGCCGCGGCCTGCGCCGCGAAGGCGGCCGGGACGAGCTCCTCGCCGCCGGGGCGGTCGGTGTCGTGCCAGTGGGCGAGGGCCGCGCGGCCCCGCGCCCCGAGCACGTCCAGCTCGGCGACCGGGCGGTCGGGCCGCTCGACGACCTGGCCGAGCAGGGCGACCAGCGCGTCGGCGAGCCGCTCGGCGGTGTCGCGGTCGAACAGGTCGACGGCGAACTCCAGGCCTCCGGAGAGTCCGGCCGCGGCACCGTCCGGGTGGTGGCGCTCGGAGAGGTTGAGGGTCAGGTCGAAGGGGGTGGTCGGCAGGCCGAGCGGCTCGTAGGAGGCGCGGGTGCCGGGGAACTCCGGACCGCCGCCGGTGGTGTTGTCGAAGGCGATCATCACCTGGAACAGCGGGTGCCGGGCCAGGGTGCGGGCCGGGTTGAGCTCCTCGACCAGCCGCTCGAACGGCACGTCCTGGTGGGCGTAGGCGGCCAGGTCGGCCTCCCGGACCCGGCCGAGCAGCTCGCCGAAGGTGGGCGCGCCGCTCAGGTCGGTGCGCAGCACCAGGGTGTTGGCGAAGAAGCCGACCAGGTCGTCGAGGGCGGTGTCGAGCCGGCCGGCCAGCGGGGTGCCGATCGGCAGGTCGTCGCCGGCGCCGAAGCGGTGCAGCAGGGTCGCCCAGGCGGCCTGGAGGACCATGAACAGGGTGACGCCGTGCCGGCCGGCCAGCTCGGCGAGCCGGGCGTGCAGGGCGGCGTCGACGTCCAGCTCGACGACGTCGCCGCGGTGGCTGGGCACCGGCGGGCGGGGGCGGTCCAGCGGCAGCGGCAGCTCGTCCGGCAGGCCGGCCAGGGCCTGGCGCCAGTGGTCGAGCTGGCGGCCCAGCAGGGAGCGCGGGTCGGTGTCCTCGCCGAGCAGCCGGTACTGCCAGAGGGTGTAGTCGGCGTACTGCACGGGCAGCGGCGCCCGGTCGGGCGCGGTGCCCGCGCGGCGGGCGGTGTAGGCCTCGGCGAGGTCGCGGAAGAGCGGGCGCAGCGACCAGCCGTCACTGGCGATGTGGTGCATCACCAGGGTGAGCACGTGCTCCTCGGGCCCCTCGGGGCAGAGGTAGGCGTGCAGCGGGACGTCGGCGGCCAGGTCGAAGGTGTGGCCGACGAGCTCCTGCGCCGGGCGGTCGGTGACGGTGAGCAGCGGCCCGGGCGGCGCGTCCAGCACCTGCTGGAGGGGCACGCCGTCGTGCTCGACGACGACGGTGCGCAGCGCCTCGTGGCGGGCGACGACGTCGCCGAGGGCGCGTTCCAGGGCGGCGGTGTCGAGCGGGCCGGTCAGCCGCAGCGCGAGGGTGACGTTGTAGGTGGCGGCGGGGCCCTCGGCCTTGCCGAGGAACCAGAGCCGGCGCTGGGCGAAGGAGACCGGCAGGTGCGCGGGGCGCTCCTCGGGGCGCAGGGCGGGGCGGGCCGGCCCGCCGGCGATCCGGGCGGCGAGCGCGGCGACGGTCGGGGCCTGGAAGAGATCGCCGATGGCGAGTTCGGCGCCGAGGTCGGCGCGGACCCGGCCGACCAGGCGGGTGGCGAGCAGCGAGTGGCCGCCGAGCGCGAAGAAGTCGTCGTCGATGGTGATGTCGTCGAGGCCGAGGATCTCGCCGAACAGCGTGCACAGCGCCCGCTCGCGCTCGTCGCGCGGGGCGCGGCCGTCGCTGCCGGCGCCGAGGTCGGGGGCGGGCAGGGCGCGCCGGTCGACCTTGCCGTTGGCGTTCAGCGGCAGCGCGGGCAGCACCACCACGGCCGAGGGGACCATGTAGCCGGGGAGCGTGCCGGCGGCGAACCGCTTGAGCTCGGCGGCGAGTTCGGCCTGCTCGTCGAGGGCCTGCGCCGGGACCGCGCAGTAGCCGACCAGCCGGGTGTCGCCGGGGCGGTCCTCGCGGGCGACCACGATGACCTGGCGGACGGCTGGGTGGCCGGAGAGCACCGCCTCGATCTCGCCGAGCTCGATCCGGAAGCCGCGCAGCTTGACCTGGCCGTCGATCCGGCCGAGGAACTCGATCGCGCCGTCGGCCCGGCGGCGCACCAGGTCGCCGGTGCGGTACATCCGGCCGCCGTCGCCCTGCGGGTCGTACGGGTCGGCGACGAAGCGCTCGGCGGTCAGCGCGGCCCGGCGCCAGTAGCCGCGGGCCAGGCCGGCCCCGGCGATGTACAGCTCGCCGGGCACCCCGGGCGGCACCGGCCGCAGGCGGGCGTCCAGGACGTGGGTGCGCATGTTGTCCAGCGGGCCGCCGATCGGGGCCCGGGCGCCGTCCAGGTCGGCCGGGAGGAGGTGGTGGTGGGTGGCGAAGGTGGTGGCCTCGGTGGGCCCGTAGACGTGGGCGAGCAGCAGCTCCGGGCAGTGGTCCAGGACCCGGCGCATCAGGGTGCCGGACGCCGCCTCGCCGCCGGTGCAGACCGTCCGCAGCGCGCGGAAGGTCTCCGGGGCCTGCTCGGCGACCAGGTCGAACAGCGCCTTGGTGAGGAAGACCGCGGTGACGTCGTGCCGGGTGGCCAGGGCGTGCAGGGCGGCCGCGTCCAGGGTGCCGGGCGGGGCGACGACGACCGTGCCGCCGTGCAGCAGCGGCGCCCACAGCTCGTAGGTGGCGGCGTCGAAGGCGTGCGGCGAGTGCAGCAGGATCCGCTCGTGCCGCCCGTCCCGCCAGCGGCGGTCGTCGGCGAGGTCGACGACGTCGCGGTGGCGGACGGCGACGCCCTTCGGGGTGCCGGTGGAGCCGG
Source organism: Streptomyces sp. NRRL F-6131 (assembly GCA_000719695.1). GTDB lineage: Bacteria > Actinomycetota > Actinomycetes > Streptomycetales > Streptomycetaceae > Kitasatospora. Next base: position 3,330 of record JOHN01000069.1, on the reverse strand, counting down.
AGGTGAACATCACGTAGGCGAGCCGGTCGGGGTGGACGGGCAGGCCGGGGTCGTGGTCGGGCCGCCCCGCCGCGTCGCCGGGGCGGACCACGGCGGCGGTGTGCGCGAAGCCGGGCTCGGCGCGGTCGGTGAGCAGCACGGGCGCGCCGGTGTCGGCGAGCAGCGCGGCCATCCGCTCGGGCGGCAGGCTCGCGTGCATCGGCACGTAGCAGCCGCCGGCCTTGAGCACCGCGAGGGTGGCGACGACCAGGTCCACCGAGCGCTCCATCAGCAGCGCGACCGGGGACTCGGGGCCGACGCCGGCGGCGAGCAGGTGGTGGGCGAGCCGGTTGGCCCGGGCGTTGAGCTCCGCGTAGGAGACGGTGCCGCCGTCGTGGGCGAGCGCGACCGCGTCCGGGGTGCGGGCGGCCTGCGCCTCGAACAGTTCGGGCAGCGAGCCGGTGCGGACCGGCGTCCCGGTGGCGTTCCACTCCTCGGCGAGGCGGGTGTGCTCCTCGGGGCCGAGGACGTCCAGGGTGCCGATCGGCGCCCCGGGGTCGGCGGCCGCGGCGGCCAGCAGCCGGCCGAAGCGCTCGAACAGGGTGGTGACGGTGGAGCGGTCGTACAGGTCGGCGGCGTACTCGACCGAGCCCTCGAGTCCGGCCGGGGCGCCGTCCGGGCCGTGCCGCTCGGTGACGCCGATGTTGAGGTCGAACTTGGCGACCCGCAGGCCCAGCGGCTCGGGCGCCGACTCCAGCCCGGGCAGGCCGAGTTCGCCCTCCTCGTGGTTCTGGAGCACCAGCAGCGCCTGGAACAGCGGGTGGCGGCCGAGCGCGCGGGCCGGGTTGACCTCCTCGACCAGCCGCTCGAACGGCACGTCCTGGTGGGCGAAGGCGTCCAGCTGGGACTCCCGCACCCGGCCCACGAGTTCGTCGAAGGACGGGTCGCCGGAGGTGTCGGTGCGCAGCACCAGGGTGTTGACGAAGAAGCCGACCAGATCGTTCAGCGCCTCGTCCGAACGGCCGGCCACGCCGGTGCCGAGCGGGATGTCGGTGCCGGCGCCGAGCCGGGTGAACAGGGCGGCCAGACCGGCCTGGAGGACGGCGAACAGGGTGGCGCGGTGACGCCGGGCGAGGTCGGCCAGCGCGGTGTGCAGCTCGGGGCCGAAGGCGAACGGCACGGCGTCGGCGGCGCCGCTCGGCACGGGCGGCCGGGGGCGGTCCACCGGGAGCTCCAGCTCCTCCGGCAGACCGGACAGGACTCCTCTCCAGTAGTCGAGCTGACGGCTCATCAGGCTGTCCGGGTCGGACTCGTCGCCGAGCAGCTCGCGCTGCCACAGGGTGTAGTCGGCGTACTGGACCGGCAGCGGCTCCCAGTCGGGCCCGGCGCCGGCCAGGCGCGCGGTGTAGGCCTCGGCGAGGTCGCGCAGCAGCGGGCCGAGCGACCAGCCGTCGCCGGCGATGTGGTGGAGCACGACGAGCAGCACGTGCTCGGGGGTGCCCGCGTCCGCCGGGGAGCCGTCCTCGGCCGGTGCGGTGTCCTCGGCCGGTGCGGTGGGCGGGGTGAGCGAGAAGACCGTGACCCGGAGGGGCGTTTCGGCACTCAGGTCGAAGGTGTGGGCGGCGGCCCGGTCCCGCAGGACCGGGTAGTCGGCCGGGGCGCACTCCACCGTGGTGAAGGCGGTGCCCGCCTCCGCCGACGGCAGGATGTGCTGCACCGGCACGCCCGTGGCGTCCACCGGGAAGACCGTGCGCAGGGCCTCGTGCCGGGCGACCACGTCCGCCGTCGCGGCGCGCAGCGCGTCGAGGTCGAGCGCGCCGCGCAGGCGGACCGCGAACGGCAGGTTGTAGAGCGCGGTCGGCCCTTCGATCTGATCGATCAGCCAGAGACGCTGTTGTGCGTACGAAACCGGGATCACGGTGCTTCCTCTGCTCACGTCACGGGCGTGTGGTGGGGGGCGCCGTCACGCAGGGACGGCGGTGGTCGGGAGGACGGACGGCTCGCAGTCGAGGACGTCGACCGGGCGGCCCATCGCGACGGCGATCTTCCGGTCGCCGCGGTAGGGGTCGCGGCCGTGCGCGCAGAGCATGTTGTCGACCAGCATCACGTCGCCGACCTGCCAGGTCTCCCGCACGGTGGCGGCCTCGTACGCGGCGTTCAGCGCCTCGACGTCCTCGCGGGTGACCGGCTCGCCGTCACCGAAGCCGGTGTTGAACGGCAGCCCGTGCGGGCCGAACTCCTCGACCATGGCCTCCCGGATGTCCGGGTCCAGCGACCACTCGTTCCAGAAGGCCAGGTGGTTGAACCAGACCTCCTCGCCGGTGTGCGGGTGGCGGACGGTGGCCGGGCGCAGCTGGGTGGTGCGCAGGTTGCCGTCCTCCTGCCACTCCCAGGTGATGCCGTTCTCCCGGCAGTACCGCTCGACCTCGGCGCGGTCCTCGGTGGCGAAGGCGGTCCGCCAGGGCAGCGAGACGTACTCCGAGTAGCTGCGGTCCAGCGTCCAGCCGGAGGTGCGGCCGCGCTCGGCCAGCCGGGCCGGCAGGGCGGCGAGGACCTTGCGGACGTCCGCGGTCGGGGTGGCGCCGCCCTCCTCCGGGGCGACCAGGCAGGCGAACAGCAGCCGGCCGGGGAAGGTCAGGGTGTAGCTGTTCTCGTTGTGCATCCGGATCGGCAGGGCGGCCGCCAGGTCGGTCGACGAGAACACGCCGTTGCCGAAGTCGCTGCGCGGGGTGGCCTTCTCCCGGTACGGGGTGGGCTCGGGGATCAGCACGTCGCGGACGGCGGCGACGTCCTCGGTGGCCGCGACCGGCAGCCCGCGCAGGAAGATCGTGCCGTGCTCGTGCAGGGCGCCGGTCAGCTCGGCCTCGTGCGCGCGGAGCCAGGCGCAGCCCTCGGCGAGGTCGGCGACGGGCGGGACGTGGGCGAGGGCCGGACGGCCGGGGTTCAGCTCCCAGGTGACCATGGCGGCGCTCACCGGCGGTCGAGGCCGGCGACCAGCGAGGCCGGGCGGATGTCGGTCCAGTTGGCCTCGATCCACTCCAGGCACTCCTGGCGGGGCGCCTCGCCGTGGACGGTGGTCCAGCCGGCCGGCACGTCGATCCAGACCGGCCAGAGCGAGTGCTGGTTCTCGTCGTTGACCAGGACCAGGTAGCCGGCGTTGTCGTCCTCGAACGGGTTGCTCACGGTGGTCTCCTCGGTGAGGTGGTGGCGCGGTGCGGTGTGATTCGAAGGTAGGGGCGGGCCGGGGCCGGAAGCGGCACAAGGCCCGGCAGGTGAGCGGCAGTTCCAGGACTGCCGTCCTCCTGCGCGGGCCTCGGCGCACGGGGGTCGGTACGGGGGTCGGTCGGGGGT
>JOHN01000068.1 GCA_000719695.1 Streptomyces sp. NRRL F-6131 | reverse complement strand
CGTCGGGGTCGGGGTGGCGGACGGCGTGGTGGCCGACGGCGTGGGGGTGGGCGTGGGCGTGGGGGTGGGCGCCGGGGCGGTGCCGGCCGGGGCGCTCGCGGTGGGCCTGGCGGGCGGCGCGGCGGACGGGGTGGCCGGGTCGTCGAAGGCGGTGAGGGCGAGCATCGCGGCCCCGGCGACCCCGGCCAAACCGAGGGCCCCGAGCACGATCGGCCGGCGCCGGCTCTCCCGCACCGGCTCGGGATCCGGCTCCGGGAACGGCCGGCCGGCCGGGATCGGCGCCATCACCGAGGTCGCCGCCGGCGGCGCGGGCGGTACCGGCCCGTGCGGCAGGAAGGTGGTGTGCTGCTGGTCGACCGGTGACGGCGCGGCCGGGGGGAAGGCGGCGGCGAGCAGTTCGGTGGTCGGGTCGGCGGGTATCAGCCCCGGGACGCAGGCGAGCAGTTCGGCCCGGGCCGCGGCGGCGTCCGCCGGGCGGTCGGCCGGGTGCTTGGCGAGCAGCCGCAGCACCGCCGCGTCCAGGGCCGGCGGAAGACCGGGACGCCGGGCGGAGGGCGGCGGCGGCAGCTCCCCGACGTGCTTGTAGGCGATCGCCACCGGGGTCTCGGCGGTGAACGGCGGTGCGCCGGTGAGCATCTCGGTGAGCACGCAGCCGACCGCGTACAGGTCGGTGCGGCCGTCCAGCGGGCTCGCGGTGGCCTGCTCGGGCGAGAGGTAGGCGGCGGTGCCGAGCACCGAGGCGGTCTGGGTGAGGTTGTGCGAGGAGCCCGCGCGGGCGATGCCGAAGTCGACGACCTTCACCCCGCCGTCGTGGGTGATCATGATGTTGCCGGGCTTGATGTCCCGGTGCACCAGGCCCGCCGCGTGCGCGTGGGCCAGCCCCTCGCAGACCGCGGCCGCGATCCCGACCGCCTGCTCGACCGGCAGGCCCGGGCGCTGCGCCAGCAGCGCGGCCAGGGAGCGGCCCTGCACCAGCTCCATCACGATGTACGGCGAGCCCTGGTCCACGCCGGAGTCGAAGACCATGACGATCCTCGGGTGGACCAGCATGGCGGCGTGCTGCGCCTCGCGGCCGAACCGCTCGGCGAACCGCGGGTCGTCGGCGAGGCCGCCGTTGAGGACCTTGACGGCCACCTGGCGGCCCAGCACGTGGTCCACCCCGCGCCAGACGGTGGCCATGCCGCCGACACCGATGGTCTCGACGAGCTCGTAGCGCCCGTTCAGCGCGCGTCCGATCACCTGGAACCGCTCCCCTCAGAAGCCCTGCCCGGGGTCCCGGACCGCCTCGTGCACCTGTGCACGATAGCCCCCGGGGGCGACCGGCCCGGCTGTCGACGGCCCGCCGCACAGGGGGGAGGCGGCCGGGGAACCGGGCAGCGGATCCCCGACCGCCGGCTCGTGGTCGTGACCGGAGACGGTCACGAGCGCTGCGGTTCGGCTGGTCGAGCGGGGTGCCGGCCCGCCCTGACTGCGGGCGGGCGGGCCGGCGGGGTCTCCGGTCCGTCCTGACTGCGGGCGGAACGGGCCGGAGGGGGCCCGGCCCGTCCGGACCGGCGGCGCGTCCGGGGGGTGCGCCTGCCGGCCCGGTCGGGCCGACCGGGTGGACGGTGGGCACGGGGGGGCCGACCGGCCACCCGGGGTCTCGGGTGGAGCGGGGTACTGCGGTCCAGCGGTCACTGCGGTCCAGCGGTCACTGCGGTGGAGCGGGGTCCTGCGGGGTGGAACTGTCCGGATGAGCGACGGGCCCGGGGGGATTCGCTCGCCGCTCATCCGGAGATCTGGGTCACCTCCGGTCGCCCGGGGCGTCGTCCGGTCGGTCGGTGCGGTCGGTCCTCGGCCGTCCGGACGTGGCCGGTGCGGGCGTGGCGGGTACGGGCGCGGTCGCCGCGGGCGCGGTCGGCGGTGCGGTGGCGGCCTTCGACGCGCGGCCGGAGCCGCCGTCGCCGCCCCCGGCGACGCCCTGGTCGGCGCCCGTTCCGGGGCCGCCCTGGCTGTCGCCGCCTTGGCCGTCGCCGCCGCCGGAGCCGGACCCGTCGTCGGAACGGCCGGAGCCCGAACCGGAGCCGCTGCCCGGCCGCGCCGGCCCGGAGCCGGAACCGCCCTGGCGGTCCTCGTCGGCGGCGGCACCGAGCACCCGCGCGCAGTACTCCTCCACCTTCTCCGGCCCGCCCGCCGCCGCGACCAGCGCGCCGAACCGGGCGTCGGTGGCCGACGGACGGGGGCGGTCTCCCTTGCCGGCCCGGTCGGCGAACGCCTTGCAGAGCGCGACGTGCGCACGGGGGTACGCCGGACCGCGGCCCTCGCCCGGGGTGCGGGAGGGCGTCTCCCGCGGCCGGGTCGCCGAGGCGGACGGATCGGCGGTGGTCGGATCGACGGTGGCCGGGCCGCCCGACGGGGTACCGGACGGCGTCCCGGACGGACCGCCCGAGGTGCTGCCGGACGGGCCGGCGGTGAACGGCGCGGTCGTCGACCCGCCGACCGCCGCGCCGGAGCGCGGCGCCGGGGTGGACGGCGGAGCGGACGTGACCGGGGCGAGCGCGCCCCGGTGCGGCTCGTCCGAGCCGCCTCCCAGCGCCGATGGCAGATTGCCCGTCCCGGCCGCGACCGCGACCCCGCCGAGCGCCGTGGCACCGAGCACGACGGCAGCGGCCTTCGTACTGAAGGCCCTGGTCAGCGTGGCGGCGGCCATCGAACGTCTCCGGACGGGTGCGGGTGCGGCGGGTACTGCTGGGACGGGCGCGAGACGGGCCTCCCGGAACGCGGCCAGGGCCGCTTCCTCCCCGGCCAGGTCGTCCCGCGTCGCCGGAGCCGCGGCGGCGGCGAGCACACGGGCAACCCCCGTACGCCCAGTGCTGCCGTCCGGGCCGGTGAGCGAGGCGTCCTGCCCGGCCGACGGGCCGCCCACGGCACCGGCGAGCAGCTGCTCGGCGGTGTCACGGTCGATCCGACGGGATCGGTTGGTGCTCATCTCATGTCCTTCAGCGTCGCGGCCCGGCGTTCTGTCACACCCTGCGGAGAATTCTTTTTCGCGGATCTCCCGCGGCCCTGCCGGACGGTCCCGCCGCCGGACGGCCCACCGTCCCGGCCCGGTCGCGCGGCCGGGATGCCGGGGCCGGCCGCACCCGCGCCCCCGCCGGTCGGGAAGGACTGCTCCAGCAGCTTGGCGAGCCGCTTCAGCCCCCGGTGCGCGGCCATCCGGACGGTGCCGGAGCGCTTGCCGAGCACCTGGGCGGCGCTCTCCGCGTCCAGCCCCATCACCACCCGGAGCAGCACGGCCTCGGCCTGGTCCCGGGGCAGCCGGGAGATCAGCGCCAGTGCGTCCGAGGTGCCGACGGAGGCGAGCGCCGCCCCGGCCGTGTCGTCACCGGCCGCCAGCTCGGCCAGGTACTCGAAGGGCTGGTCGGCGACCGGGCGGCGGCGGCGGGCCCGCAGGTGGTCCAGGGCCCGGTTGCGCGCGACGGTCGCGGCCCAGCCGCGGAAGCCGTCGCCGTCGCCGGAGAAGGAGCCCAGGTCGCGGGCGATCTGCAGCCAGGCCTCGGAGGCGATGTCCTCGGCGTCCTGGGCGTCCTCGGGCCGCCCGCCGACCAGCACCCTCAGGTAACGGAGCAGACCCGGTTGCACACTGCGGAACAGCAGCCGGAAGGCCTCCTCGTCCCCGCCCTGCGCGGCCCGGACCGCCTCGGTCAGATCGACGGGGGCGGTGGCCCCGCCGGTGGGCGGGAGGGGTGGCGGGCCTGACGTCGTGACCGGTCCGGACCGGCCGACGGGGCTGTCGGTGCCCGCTCCGGGGCGTTCTGCACTCTGCACCCGCCACATCATGCGCCATCCGGGCGAACGCCCCCGCCCGGCGAGCCCGGACCGTTACGTCGTCCGGCCGGGTCCGGCAGGGCGGGCCCTCGGCCGACCCGGCGACGGGGCGAAGGTCCCGTGAGCTGCTGGCCTTCGCCCGCGGCCGGACCGGGCCCGCTCTGCCTAGGTTGTAGGTGAACGATCCGTTCCGGCCGCCGCCACCCGCGCCCCGCCCCTCCCGCGCCGTGGGCACCGCCGTCTGCTGCCCCGACCCTCCAGGGACCGTCATGACCACCGCCCACGAGCTCTTCGAGCGCGGCCTGCGCGACCACCTCGCGCCCGCGCTCCGCCTCCTGGGTCTCACCGGCCGGCGGCGGACCTTCGCCCTCTCCGACCCGACCCACTGGGCCATGCTCGGCCTGGTCGAGCAGCGCACCGACGGCGGGGTCCGCTACACCTTCGACCTGAGCCTGGTCCGCCGCGCCGACTGGGCCGCCTCGACCTTCCCGGGCCCGCGGCCGGATCCGCGCGCCGTCTACGGCATCGAGTCCTGGCGGGCCCGGATCGGCGAGCTGCTGCCGGTCGGCGAGGACGTCTGGTGGGAGGTGCTGCCCGGGCCGCGCTGGCGGGTGGCGCTGGACGACTCGGTGGCGGCGGTCCGCCACTACGGGCTGCCCGAGCTGCGTCGCCGCGCGGAGCGCGAGCGGGGCGGCGGGGCCGGTGGGACCTACCTCTCCGCCACCGAGCTGGAGCAGGTCAACACCATGCTGCTGGCCGTCCCGGTGGCCCGGATCCAGCGCGCGGAGCTGGTCGACGGGGCGTTGGTGCTGACCGGTGCCTGGACCCGGGCGGACGCGGCGGCCCGGACGGTGCTGCGCGGTGTCGCCCAGGGGTTCCTCTCGGCCGAGGACGAGCGCTTCACCGTCGTGCACTGCGTGGACACCCTCGGCCGGCCGCTCTGGGAGTTCGAGCGCCCCTGAGGCCCCCTGAGCACCCCGTGCGCCGAACTCCGCCCGCCCGCCCGGACCGTCGCAGCTCAGCGGCACCGTCACGGTGCGCGCCGTGACAACTGTCATGCGGATCCCGCAACGGACGGCACTGCTGGGCCACGGGTCCCGCTCGGAACACTGGAGGCACGACGGAGCGGGCAGCGGCCCGCCGACCGAGCAGCCAGTCCGGGGAGGACCCACCATGAGCCAGATCGCCGCCGCCACCCAGACCACCGCCACCCAGACCATCGCCGCCCAGACCATAGCCGCCCGGGCCGCCACCACCCGGGCCGGCACCGGGGCCACCGCTCGGGGCACGAACCCGCTCGCCGAGGCCCTCCGCCCGCTCGCGATCGACATCGCCGGCCCGCTCGCCGGCTTCTACCTGCTCCACTCCGGGCTCGGGACGAGCGAGTTCGCCGCCCTCGCCTGGAGCAGCGCCTTCCCGGTCGCCCGGACCGTCCTCGGCCTGGTCAAGGACCGGACGCTGAACCGGTTCGCCGCCCTGATGCTCGGGGTGAACCTGGTCGGTCTGGCGCTCACCGCCGTCAGTGGCGACGCCCGGCTGATGCTGGCCAAGGAGGCCGTGCTCAGCGGCTTCCTGGCGCTGGCGGTCCTGGGCTCCGCGCTGACCGCCCGGCCGCTGATGTCCGCCGCGCTGCGCCCCTTCCTCACCAAGGGCGAGGCGGCCCGGGAGGCCGCGTGGGACCGTCTCGCGGCGGGCTCGCGGCCGTTCCGCCGCTACGAGCGGCTGTTCTCGGTGATCTGGGGCACCGCGCTGCTCGCCGAGTGCGTGGCCCGGGTGGCCGGCGCCTTCACCCTGCCGGTGGCGACCATGGCGTGGCTGTCCACCGCCCTGCTGGTCGGCGCGATCGTGGCGGGTTCGGTGCTCGGCCAGGTCGCCGCGCAGCCGATGGAGAAGCTGGTCCGCACCGAGGCCACCGCCTGACCGGCACCTGACCGGCACCCGCGCACCGTCCGACCCGCACTCACGCGACGCCCGACCGCACCAGCCCGACCGTCGTCGGCCCGACCGCACCACCCTGATCGCACCACCCTGATCGTCCGACGATCCGAGGAACCATCGCGGTCCACCGGGAGTCCACATCACGAGGGGGTAACGGGACCCCCTCGTCGAGGAAACGGGGAACCTGATGAGCCGGTCAGCCGCGCGCACCACCGCCACCGAGGACCGCACCCTCGTCTGGGACGGCTGCCTCAACGTCCGCGACCTGGGCGGACTGCGCACCACCGGCGGCGCCCGCACCACCCGCGGCGCGATCGTCCGGGCCGACAACCTCGACCGCCTCACCGCCGAGGGCTGGGACGCCCTCCTCGACCACGGGGTGCGCACCGTCGTCGACCTGCGCAACATCGAGGAGTACAAGCCGCTCCTCCCGCTCCCCGAGGGCGTCGAGCTGATCCGCGTCCCGCTGGACGAACTCGCCGGCCCCGCCTGGTGGGAGGCGTACGGCCACCTCGACGGCACCCCGCTCGCCCTGCGCCCCTACCTGGACCACTGCCCGCACGCCGCCGCCGAGTTGATCGCCACGATCGCCGGCGCCCGCCCCGGCGGCCTGGTCGTGCACTGCGGCGCCGGCCGCGACCGGACCGGCCTGGCCGCCCTGCTGCTGCTCGCCCTGGCCGACGTCGAGCCCACCGAGATCGTCGCCGACTACCTGCTGAGCGCGCCCAACGTCCGTCCCCTGTACGGCATGCTCGGCCTCCCCGACCAGTACCGCCGCATCGACGCCGTCCTGGCCGAGGCCGGCACCACCGCCGAGGCCGCCGTCCGCGCCGCCCTCACCGACTTCGACCCGGCCGCCCACCTGTCGGCCGCCGGCGTCTCCCCCGCCGACCTCGCGGCGGTCCGCGGCCGCCTGCTGGGGGCGTGACGACCGGCGACCCTCCACCGACCCCAACTCGGACCATCGTCAACCGATGGTTGACGATCCAGGATCGACAACCTACGGTTGACGCCATGGAGAATCCGATCGTTCCCAAGACCACTCCGCTGCGCCTGGACGACCTGATCGACGCGATCAAGAAGCTCCACAGCGACGCGCTCGACCAGCTCTCCGACGCCGTCATCGCCGCCGACCACCTCGGCGAGCTGGCCGACCACCTGATCGGTCACTTCGTCGACCAGGCCCGCCGCTCCGGCGCCTCCTGGACCGACATCGGCCGCAGCATGGGCGTCAGCAAGCAGGCCGCCCAGAAGCGGTTCGTCCCCAAGGACCCGGCCACGCCCAACGACCTCGACCCGAGCCAGGGCTTCGGCCGCTTCACCGACCGGGCCCGGCACGTCGTGATGGCCTCCCAGGAGGAGGCCCGCCGGGCCGGCAACGCCGAGATCGGCGCCGAGCACCTGCTGCTCGGCCTGCTCGTCGAGCCGGACGGCCTCGCGGTGCGCGCGCTCGCCGCCCAGGGCGTCTCCGCGGAGGCGCTCCGGACGGCCGCGACGGCGGCGCTGCCCGCTCCGGCCGCCGACGTGCCCGCACTCATCCCGTACGACGCGCGGGGCAAGAAGGTGCTGGAGCTGACCTTCCGGGAGGCGCTGAAGCTCGGCCACAACTACGTCGGCACCGAGCACATCCTGCTCGCCCTGCTGGAGCTGGAGAACAGCGCCGGGGTGCTGAACGACCTCGGCGTGGACAAGGGCGAGACGGAGCGCTTCGTCGGCGAGATCCTCGCCGCGTTCATCGCCTCCGGCACCGACGGCGCCGGCCCCGAGCCGGCGTGACCGGACCGTTCCGGGGGCCGCGGGACGGGCGCGCCCCCGGGACACCGGCAGCCGTCGGGCGACAACCGTCGGGGGCCGTCCCTCAGAAGCCCGACACGTGGGTGGTGACGATCCGCACCCGGCCGTCCGCCCGCGCCTCCAGGGCCGCGCGCAGTCGCATCGACCGGGCGGGGCCCAGCAGTTCGAGCGCCTCCGCGTCCCCGACCCAGCGGTGGTCGTCCAGTTCGCCGGCCGGGACGGTCACGGGGGTGCCGTCCGGGACGGTGCCGAAGTCGAACAGGAAGTGCTCGGCCGGGTGGTCGAGTTCGCCCGAGGGATGGGTCCAGGAGATGGCCAGCAGGGCCCCCGCCGCACGGACGATGCCGGTCTCCTCCAGCAGCTCCCTGGCCGCGCACTCGGCCGGCCCCTCGCCCAGGTCGATCGTCCCGCCCGGGAACTGCCAGTGCTCCCGGTACCCGGCCTTGACCAGCAGGATCCGCCCGGAGGCGTCCCGCAGGACGCACCCCGCCGCCGCGTAGATCCGCGGCAGCGAGGCCAACCACTCTTCACGGGACTTCAACGGCTCGACCGGCACGGCGGACCTCCTGGGCCACAGGGACAACGTGCGCCCCACTCTGCCAGCCGGGCCGACGGGTTCAGCTCCGGGCCGCGAGGTGCTCGACCAGCCGGTCGAAGCTGGAGTTGTGGCCGGCCTCGGCCTCCGGACCCAGGTACATCGCCGGGACGTTCTCCTGCTCCATGAGCACCTCGGTCCGGCCGTCGCCGAGATCGGTGAGGGTGATCCGGCCGGTGATGCCGACGCCCTCCTCGACGAACTCCAGCAGCTCGCCCGCGCGGACCGCGGTGAACCGGCCGCGCACCGGGTAGCGGTCCCCGGTCTCCTCCATCACCATCGTGCTGTCGAAGCGGCCGCCGACCTCGGGCTCGATGGTCACGGTGTCCAGCGGCACCCGGGTGCCGACCGGGCCCCAGAAGCGCACGAACTGCTCGGGCTCGACGTACGCCCGGAAGACCTCGGCCGGGGTGGCGGGCAGCTCGCGGACGATGGACAGGGTGCCGAGGTTCTCGGTCATGGTGGTGGTTCCCTCTGTTCGTCGGGTGCGCCGCTCGGTGCCGCGCTTCTCGGGGAGTTGGACCGGGGCCGCACCGGAAACTCATCGCTCCCCGGCGAAGTTTTTCCGGACATCTTCCGGCCGGGCCGATGAGGCCCGACCGCCGCGGCGGTCTCCCCCAGGTGAACACCGACACCCGCACCTCCGCCGCCCGCTCGCTGAACTGCGACCTGGGCGCGCTGACCGCCCCCGACCTGGCCGTCGTCGACGCCCTCGCCCGACTGCGGCGGGCCGCCGCCCGGCACGGGGTGCGGCTCGTCCTGCGCAACGCGAGCGGCCCGCTGCGCGAGTTGCTCGCGTTCAGCGGGCTGGCCGCCGTCCTCCCGGTCGAGGAGGACGACGGGGCGCACCCGGGGGAGCTACTCCTCGGCGGCCAGCCGGGGCGGCAGGCCGAAGGCCGGGAAGAGCACCTCGGTGTCGAGGAAGTTGGTGACCCCGGTGATCCGGCCCGCTGAGACCTCCAGCACGATCAGCGCCCACGGCTCGTGCCCGCCCGCCGGGCTCGGCCGGTACTGTCCGAAGGCCGGGCTGCCGTTGGCCTCCACCGGCACCAGCCGGGAGCCCCGGCACCCGTGCCCGGGGCCGAGCATCCACTCCCGGATGTCCGCGTGCCCGGTCAGCCAGAGCGCGAACGGCGGCATGTTGAGCGTGACGTCCTCGTGCAGCAGCGCCGCCAGGCCGTCCATGTCGTACGCCTCGAAGGCGGTGACGTACCGGGCCAGCAGCGCCCGGTGGTCCTCGTCCAGCGTCGGGGCCGGCCGGCCGGCACCGGGATCGGTGGCGAGCACCGCCCGGGCCCGCTGGAGCGCGCTGTTCACCGAGGCGACGGTGACGCCCAGCAGTTCGGCGACCTCGGCGGCCCGCCAGCCCAGCACCTCGCGCAGGATCAGCACCGCCCGCTGCCGGGGCGCCAGCCGCTGGAGCGCGGCGACGAAGGCCAGCCGTACCGACTCGCGCTGCGCGGCCACCTCCGCCGGGTCGCCGGTCTCGGGCAGCACCCGGCCGTCCGGGGCCGGTCCGAGCCAGGTGATCTCGGGCAGTCGGGCGTCGGTCGCGGTGGCCACCGTGGACGGGCCGGCCAGGTCCATCGGCCGGGCCCGGGCGTTGCGGCCGTTCAGCGCGTCCAGACAGACGTTGGTGGCGATCCGGTAGAGCCAGGAGCGCAGCGCCGCACGGCCCTCGAAGCCGTGGTGTCCGCGCCAGGCGCGGACCATGGTGTCCTGCACCGCGTCCTCGGCCTCGAAGACCGAACCGAGCATGCGGTAGCAGTACCCGGTCAACTCGGTCCGGTAGCGCTCCAGCTGGAGCTCGACCGGCTCGTCCGTCATCAGCTCGGCCATCGCCCGTGCCCCCACTCGCTCCCGCGCCGTCGTGCCGCGCGCCCGTGCCACCGTCGGTCGGCACGAACGTACCGCAGCCCACCGACAGTGCCACCGCACGTCCCCGGCCACCCTCCTGAACGCGGGTCAGCGGGGTGGCCGGGGGCCGGCCGGGCGCGCCTCAGTGGGCGCTGTGCTTCTCGGCGCCGCGGTGGCGGTGGCCCTTGAGTTCGGCGTGCTGCGCGGGCGCGGAGCGCGGGACGGCGGTCGCGGAGTCCCGACCGCCGTGCCGGAACGCGGCGGCGCCCGCGGATCCGCCGCCGGCGCTCTGCGCGGCACCGGCGCGCAGCCGGGGCGGGACCGCTCCGGGCATCGTCGCCATGCCCCGGCCCTCCAGCAGTTCCTGGGTACCGCGGCGGAGCTTGTGGGAGCTTCCCGCTGCTCGCTTGGTCATCGTCGGCCTCCCTTCGGCAGCCGTCGGCCGGACAGGCGTCGACCGAGGGCCGTACGGGCGTTATGTCCCGATTGGTCGGGAGTTACACCTCAACCCATGGCCGCCCGGACGTCAACCCGGTCGGGGCGCCCGCCCGGCGCGGACGTCACCCCATGAGCTCGTGGACGTAGCACCAGCGCCAGTCCTCCCCCGGCTCGTAGGAGCGGATCACCGGATGGGAACTGTTGTGGAAGTGCGCGGTGGCGTGCCGCTGCGGCGAGAAGTCGCAGCAGCCGACGTGACCGCAGTCCAGGCAGAGCCGCAGGTGCACCCAGTCCCGGCGCCCCTGCGCCAGGCAGTCGGCGCAGCCGTCCACGGGCGGCAGGGGCGCGATGTCCGGGGGTGCGGCGGCGAGGTCTTCGCAGGCGCTCATGGGACGCAGGGTAGTGACGGCGGGCCCGCCCCGCGCTCCGAGACACGCGGCCGGGGGCTCGTGGGAGCATGCCATCCGTGGCGGATGTGACGGGGAGCGCGACGGGTGACCGGACCGGCAGCACGGGCGGCAGCACGGGGGACGGCTTGGGGGACGGTACCGGGGACGGCCCGGGCGACGGCCCGACCGGCGGCACCCCGGCCCGGCCCGACCCGACCGGCATAGCCGCCACCGGCCGGATCCGCCAGCCTGCGGCGCTGATCCGGCTGCTCGCGGGCCTCGCCGTGATCGCCCTGACCCTGCTGTCCGCCGACTACGCCCGCGCCACCACCAACGGCCTCGCCGAGGACGTCGGGGACGTCGCCGCCCTGGTGCCGCACCCGCTGGGCGGCGTCGCCACCGGCCTCACCACCGCCGCCCTGCTGCTGATGCCCGGCTGCTCGGCCGCCCGCCGGCTGCTGGCCACCGGAACCGACCGCCGGCACGTGCTCCAGCAGATCGCCGACGGCGTACTGGCCGCCGTCCTGGCGTACGGCGCCTCGCTCCTGCTCGACCTGTGGATCGACGGCCGGGCACCGTTCACCCTGGTCTCCGCGCTGACCCGGCCGCTGCCCGGGAGCCCGCTCGACCACACCGAGCCGGTGTACGGCTACCTCGCGCCGGTCCTCGCCTTCCTCACCGCCTCCGCGGCCCTGGAGCGCCGGGTGCCGTGGGCCGTCCTGACGCTGTCCGCACTGGCCGGGCTCGCCGCCGGGGCGGCCACCCCGACCGCACTGCTGCTCGGGGTGCTGATCGGCTGGACGGCCGCCCACGGCACCCGCTGGGCCGTCGGCACCCCGGACCCCCGGCCCCGGCCCGGACAGCTCCTGCACAGCCTGCGCGAGGCCGGTCTGCGACCGGTCTCCGTCACCCCGGAGGGCCCGGACCGCTACCGGGTCCGCCAGCACGGCGGCCGGCCCGACCTGGACGTCCAGCTGCTCGACCGGCAGGCGGTCACCGCCGCCCTGGTGCAGCGGGTCTGGCGGCGGCTGCGACTGCGCACCGCCCCGCACCCGCGCGCGCTGCGCTCGCTGCGCACCGGGCTGGAGCACGAGGCCCTGGTCTCCTACGCGGCCGTCGCCGCCGGGGTCCGCACCCGCCGGATCGCCGCCACCGCCGAACTCGGCCGGGACGCCGCGCTGGTCGCCTACGAGCGGCTGCCCGGCCGCACCCTGGACGAACTCGCCGACGAGGAGATCACCGACGCCCTGCTCGCCGAGGCCTGGGGCCAGCTGGCGCTGCTCCAGCGGCGGGCCATCGCGCACCGCGCGCTGGTGCCGTCCGCACTGCTGGTCGACGCGACCGGGACGGTGCACCTGGTGGGCCTCGCGGACGGTGACATCGCGGCCGGCGAGCTGGTGCTGCGCAGCGACATCGCGCAGCTGCTCACCACCCTCGCCCTGCGCACCGGCGCCGAGCGGTCGGTACGCGCCGCGGTGGCGGTGCTCGGCCCCGACGCGGTCGCCGCCGCGCTGCCGCTGCTCCAGCCGATCGCGCTGGCCCGCACCACCCGGATCGCCCTCAAGCAGGCCGCCGGCCGCCGCACCGCCGCCGCGGTGCCCACGGCCCGCGTCCCCGCACAGCGGACCGCGCCGGAGGCCCTCACGGGGGCTCCCGCGGACGCGGCCGCAGCGGCTCCCGCGTCGGCCCCCGGACCGGTACCCGACCTGCTGGACGGGATCCGCGCCGAGGTGCTCCGCGGCCGCCCGCAGGCCCCCGTCCGGCCGGTCCGGCTGGAGCGGCTGCGTCCCCGCACCCTGCTCGCCGTCGTGGGCGGCGTGGTGGCCGGCTGGCTGCTGCTGCCGCAGCTCTTCGCCACCGAGCAGAACCCGATCGCCGCCGTCGCCGACGCCGACCCGTTCTGGCTCGCCCTCGCCGTGCTCGCCGCGGCGGCCGGCCACGTCGCGGGGGCGATGGGCTTCGTCGGCTTCGTCCCCGAGCGGCTGGACTTCCGCAACGCCGTGCTCGCCCAGCTGG
The DNA here is from genome assembly GCA_000719695.1 of Streptomyces sp. NRRL F-6131. GTDB lineage: Bacteria > Actinomycetota > Actinomycetes > Streptomycetales > Streptomycetaceae > Kitasatospora. The sequence goes on along the minus strand of JOHN01000068.1, from coordinate 38,686 downwards.
CCGGCTCCTTCGTCAAGTTGGTCTCCCCCGGCAGGGTCGGCGGCGTCGCCCTGAACACCCGCTTCCTCCAGCGGGCCGGCATCCCGACCGCGCAGGCCCTGTCCAGCGTCGGCGCGGGCCAGCTGATCGGGCTGGTCCTGCACCTGCTCCAGCTCGGCGCCTTCGTCTACCTGACCGGTGCCGCGCCCGGCGGCTCCGAGCTGGACGCGCTGCCGGCCGTCGTCGGCGGCCTCGCGGTGGCGGGCGCCCTGCTGGCCGCGGTGTCCGCCGTGCCGCCGGCCCGGCGCTGGCTGACCGCCCGGCTGCGCCCGCTGACCGCCGAGGTGCTGCCCCGGCTGCTGGAGCTGCTGCGCAACCCGGGGCGGCTGGCGGTCGGCTTCACCGGGCAGCTGATGGTGTCGATCACCCTGATCGCCTGCCTGTACTGCTGCGCCCGGGCGGTCGGGCGGGAGCCGGCCTTCGCCTCGGTCGGGGTGGTGTTCCTGGTCGGCAACGCGGCCGGGAACGCGGCGCCGACCCCGGGCGGGGCCGGCTTCGTGGACAGCGCGCTGGTGACCCTGCTGGAGCTGGTCACCTCGATGGAGGAGGGGGGCGCGCTGGCCGCCGTCGCGCTCTACCGGCTGCTCACCTTCGTCCTGCCGGTGCTCCCCGGCTGGGCCGCGTTCACCTGGCTCCAGCGCCGCGGGGCGCTGTAGGCGCGGCGCCGGAGCCGGGGGCCGCGGCCGCGACCCCCCGCGGGCCGCGCGAGCGCTACTCGCGGTACTCGTCCTCGTCGAGCGGGACGATCCGGCTCTGCTCCGCGACGTCCGCGACGTCGGTGGCCGGGTCCGCGCCGAGCGCCCGGCGCTCGGCCAGCTCGTCGTACTCGTCCTCCACCGCCTCGTCCTCCGGCTCCACGGCCTCCTCGACCGCGTCGACCTCGTCCAGGTAGTCCTCGTGGTTCTGCGGCATGGTGTCCGTCCTCGTTCCTCGAAGGTTCCTCGGAGAGTTCTTCCGGCCCGATGGGTCCTGCCCGCTGGGTACTGGAAGTATCCGTCCGCCGTCCGCCGGGCGCGACGTCCCGCCCGCCCCTCGGCGTGTTGCCGTCCGGGAGAATTGACCCGGGAAAACCTCCCCGGAATGCACCCCGTACGGGGTGCACCCGGTTCCTAGAGTCGTCCCCATGACGAACACGAGCACCTCGCCGGCCACCGCCCGCCTCGACTACGCCCGCACCGCCCCCAAGGTCTTCCGCGCGATGATCGCCCTGGACGCCGCCGCCCGCGAGGGCCTCGACCCGGCGCTCGTCGAGCTGGTGCAGGTCCGCTCCTCCCAGCTCAACGGCTGCGCCTACTGCCTGGACATGCACGTCAAGGACGCCCGCAAGGCCGGCGAGAGCGACGAGCGGATCTATCTGCTGCCGGTCTGGCGGGAGGCCCCCGAGGGCGTCTACAGCGCGCGCGAGCAGGCCGCCCTCGCGCTGTCCGAGCAGATCACCCGGATCGGCGACGGCGTCAGTGACGAGGTGTACGGGCGGGCCGCCGCGCTCTTCCCCGAGCAGGAGCTGCGCCCCGGGGCCCCTGGCCGGGGGGGCGGGGGGGCGGGCGGGCCGGCGGGCCGGCGCACGGGAGACGGGCCAGCGCACGGGAGACGGGCCTCCCGGCCACCGGGGTACGATCGGAGCCGTACCAGCAGGGCTTACCCACACCTCCCGGTGGCCCCGAGGCCCATACGAACGACGGGGAAACCATGTCCGGCTCGCACTACTTCACCGGTGCACCCGAGGTCGCCAGCGAGCGCCGCCCGATCACGGTCACCCTGCCGGACCTCACCCTGGAGCTCAGCACCGACGCGGGCGTCTTCTCCCGCAGCCGGCTGGACCCGGGCACCCGGATCCTGCTGGAGCACGCGCCGCCGCCCCGGGTGCGCGGCCCGATCCTGGACGTCGGCTGCGGCTACGGCCCGATCGCCCTGACCTGGGCGAGCCGCCGCAAGCGGCTCCCGGTCTGGGCGGTGGACGTCAACGGCCGCGCGCTGGACCTGGTCCGGGACAACGCCGGGTCGCTGGGGCTGGGCAACGTGCACGCCGCGCTGCCCGAGGAGGTCCCCGCCGAGCTGCGGTTCGCGGCGATCTACTCCAACCCGCCGATCCGGATCGGCAAGGCGGCGCTGCGCCGGCTGCTGGAGCAGTGGCTCGGCCGGCTCACCCCGGACGGCTCGGCCTTCCTGGTGGTGCAGAAGCACCTCGGCTCGGACTCGCTGCAGAAGTGGCTGAACGAGCAGGGCTGGCCGACCACCCGGCTGACCTCGGTCAACGGGTTCCGGATTCTGGAAGCGCGGCCCCGCCCGACGGCGGACGAGGGCCCCGAGAGTGGACGAGGGACGACGTCGTGAAGCAGCTCCGCGGGACCGAACTGAAGCGACTGCACCGCTCCTGGCGGCGTGGGAACGAGTTCCGGCTCGCGATGATCCTGGAGAACCTCCAGTCGCCGTTCAACGTCGGCTCGGTGGTCCGGACCGGCGCCGCGATGGGTGCGGAGAAGCTGTACCTCACCGGTGACACCCCGTCGGTGCGCTCGTCCGGTGCGCAGAAGGCCGCGATGGGCACCGACAAGTACCTGAAGGTGGAGCACTTCCCCACCGTCGCCGAGGCGGTGGCCGCGGCCAAGGCCGACGGCTTCAAGGTGGTCGGCCTGGAGCTGGCGGACGAGGCGGTGCCGATGTTCGCCGCCGAGCTGACCCCGGCCGTCGCCTTCGTGCTCGGCCACGAGGACCGCGGCATCACCGCGGACGCGCTCGCCCTCTGCGACCAGGTGGTGTTCGTGCCGCAGCTGGGCCGGGTCGGCTCGCTGAACGTCTCCGCCGCGGCCACGGTGGCCTGCTACGAGGCGCGTCGCCAGGGGTACGCGATCAACGGGACCCCGGACGGCTCCGACGCCGGCGGCCTCGACGACGACTGAGCCGCCGTTCCCGGGGCCGGCGGGTGCGCCCGCCCGCCCCGGGACCGACGGTCCGGGCCTCAGACCTCGACCAGCACCTTGCCCCGGTTGGCCTCGCGGTCCAGGTAGAGGCTCCGGTAGGCCTTCGGGATCTCGTCGAACCCCTTGTGCACGGTCTGGTGGTAGTGGATCTCCCCGTCCCGGACCAGCCCGCCCAGCTCCTGGTGCATCCGTGCCAGCAGCGGCTCGGTGAACCACTCCTGGGCGAAGATGCCGCGGATCGTGGTGCGCGGGAACATGATGTACGGCAGCAGCCGCGGCCCGGTCAGCTCTCCGTTCACCGTGGTCGCCCACTGCCAGCAGACCGCCACCCGACTGTCCACGTTCAGCATGGTGAACACCGCGTCGGTGACCGTACCGCCCAGGTTGTCGAAGTACCGGTCGACGCCGTCCGGAGCGGCGAGCAGCAGCGCCTGCCGGGCCTTCTCCGCGTCGTCGGTCTGCGCGTAGAGCACCACCTCGTCGAAGCCCAGCTCGCGCAGGTACTCGGCCTTGCCCGGCGAGGCGGTGGTGCCGACCACCCGGCCGGCGCCGGCCCGCTTCGCCAACTGGCCCACCAGGGTGCCGATCGAGCCGGAGGCACCGCTGATCACCACGGTGTCGCCGGGCCGGACCTCCAGGAAGCGGGTGAGCGTGCCCCAGGCCGTCATACCGGGCGCGCCCATGATGCCGAGCGCGGTGGACACCGGCAGCCGCTCGTCGTACCGGGCCGGGTCGAGCCGGCGGTAGGCCGGGAACACCATCGGGAAGGTGCCGGTCGTCCACAGCTCCTCGGCGCCGTTGTGGACGACGTGGGTGCGCCAGCCGCCGAAGCCCTGCACCAGGTCGCCGACCGCGAACGCCGCGTCCGGACCGGCCTCGACCACCTGCATGATCGAGTCGGCGCCCATGTGGTGGCCGATCGGCGTCTCCAGGGCCAGGCCGTTCTGGTACGGGTCCACCGAGACGTACCTGGTCCGGAAGAGCATCTCGTCCGGCCGCAGGTCGATCGCGACGTCCTCCACGACCTTCTCGTAGACGCGGTTGACGTCGGGCACACCGTCCAGGTGCTCCCGGACCACCCACTTCTCGATCCTCATGCCAGGGCTCCCGTCTCCACGTTCTCGCTGTCCTCGGTCCGTGCCGCCGTCCCGACGGCCGGCGGCGGAGCCGGCCGGACCGGCTCCGCGGGCCGGCCCACCGGGATGACCAGGTGCGTCGGCGGCGGCGCCGTCCGGTCGATCTCGGCGGTGAACTCCAGCCCGTCGTCCCGGCAGACGAACTGCACGACGTGCCGCCCGGCGGCGGCCGCCCGGATCAGCCCGCCGATGGTCGCCCAGACCCCGGAGAGGTAGAAGTTCGACAGCCCGGGCAGCACCGGACCGCTCTTCTTGATCTCCTCCTCCATCGTCTCGGCGCCCTCCACGAAGGGGTTCCAGCCGGGGAAGGTGCCGTCGTAGACGCCGGTGTAGCGGACCTGGGTGAGCGGGGTGGAGACGTCGGCGACGGCCACCGCGTCCTTGAAGCCCGGGAACCGCTCGTCCAGGAAGGCGACGATGCCGTTGCGGACCCGCCGCTTGGCCGCCATGTACTCCCGGCCGTGCTTGACCGGCAGGGTGTGCAGCTCCTCGCCGCGGCGCACCCGGGAGGACTGCTCCGGGCCCTCGTGCAGGGCCCGCCAGGGGCCGATGTCGGAGAAGTACGTGGCGAACACCACGGTGGAGTCCTCCGGCGCCAGCTCCGGGTAGTGCCGGGTGCGGAACTGCACGTTCATCGACGGGCAGCGGATCCCGGTCAGCCCCGCCGTCTCCCGCTCGCCCAGCAGGTAGGTGGTGCACGGGTCGCCCTCCGGGAACGGCTTGCGCAGCCCCAGGAAGAGCGAGACGTACCCGGGCGACAGCTGGCCCGGCTCGTCGATCAGCGAGGTGTAGAGCCGCCGGTAGGTGTCGTTGAGGTACTGGCCCTTGAGCAGCTTCATCACGGTGGTGTGGCCGTCGGCGGCGGACACCACGATGTCGGCGCGGAACTCCCGGCCGTCGCTGAGCCGCACGCCGACCGCGCGGTCCCGCTCGACCAGGATCTCCTCGACCCTGGCGTTGTAGGTGATCTCGCCGCCGAGTCCGCGGTAGCGCTCCTCGATCGAGCGGGCCAGGGCGAGCGAGCCGCCCTCCGGCACCCCGGCCGCGTGGTTGGCGTGCGAGGCGAGCTGGAAGTAGAACGGCAGCACCGGGAAGGCCGGGTGCTTCTCGTAGAGGATGAAGTTGAACGCCTCGCGCAGCAGCGGGTCGCGGAACCGCTGGGCGAAGTCGGTCATCAGCACGGTGATCGACCGGCGGATGGTGGTGAAGTACGGCGCGAAGGAGGCCAGCATCCGCCAGCGCTCCAGCCGGCCCATCAGCCCGACCGGCTTGAGGAACGGATAGGCCGCGAGCGCCCGGCGGAAGGTCCGGATCCCGGCGCAGAACTCCCGGATCGGGGCCGCGTCGGCCGGCGAGAGGCCGAGCAGGTGCTCCTCCAGCCGGTCCGGGTCGGAGTAGAAGCGGACCGCCCGGCCGTCCCGGCCCCGGACGATGTTGAAGACGTCGAAGTGCCGCATCTCCTTGCCCTGGAGCGCGCCCAGTTCGAGCCAGATCTGGTACATCTCGTTGCCCGGCCCGTTGCCGAGCAGCCAGCTGATGCACCAGTCGAAGGTGAAGTCGCTGCGGTCCCAGCCGGTGCAGGATCCACCGGGGATCTCGTGCATCTCGAAGATCCTGGTGCGGTACCCGTTCATCCGGGCGTAGCACCCGGTGGACAGGCCGCCGAGACCACCGCCGACGATGATCATCGACTCCCGTCGGCGTGCGGTGTCTGTCTGCCGTGCCATTCCTGGCCTTCCTCGTGGTCCTTGCCGTGCCTGGAGGTGCCTGGTGGTGCCGTCCGCGGGTCCGGTCACCAGACGATCGGGAGCGCCTGCAGACCGTTCACCATCGCGTCCTCCTTCCAGCGCAGTTCGCGCTCGGGGACGGCCAGCCGCAGGCCGGGCAGCCGGGTCAGCACACGTTCGATCGCCACCTGGAGCTCCAGCCGGGCGAGGTGCGCGCCGATGCAGTAGTGCACGCCGTGGCCGAAGCCGAGGTGCGGGTTGGCGGGGCGGTCCAGCACCAGCCGCTCCGGCTCCTCGAACACCTCCGGGTCCCGGTTGGCGGCGGCGGTGGCGATCATCACCGCCTCGCCGGCCCGGATCACCACCCCGCCCAGCGCGACGTCGGCCGTCGCGTACCGGGGCAGGCTGAATCCGGTGAGCAGCGGCACGTACCGCATCAGCTCCTCGACGGCCCGGGGGATCAGCTCCGGACGCTCCCGCAGCCGCGCCGACTCCTCGGGGTTCACCAGCAGCTGGTGGAAGAAGTTGCCGATCTGGTTGGTGGTGGAGACGAAGCCGGCGATCAAAAGGTCGCAGGCGATGGAGAGGAGCTCCTCCTCGCCGATCAACCGCTGCTCGCGGCAGGCCCGGACCAGGGTGGTGAGCAGGTCGTCGCCGGGCTCGCGGCCGCGCAGCTCCAGTACGCCGGCCATGTGGTCGATGAACGCCCGGCCCTCGACGGCGAGCACCTCGCCGGGAGTGACGGCGGAGAGCACCGTCTCCGCCCACTGCCAGAGCATCCGGTGGTCCTCGGCCGGGATGCCGAGCACCTCGCAGATGATGGTGGTGGGCATCGGGATCGCGAAGTCCTCGACCAGGTCGGCCGGCCCGCCCGCGGCGACCATGGCGTCGAGCAGTTCGTCGGCCAGCTCCCGGGCCCGCAGCCGAAGCCGCTCGACCCGGCGGGCGCTGAACTCCTTGGCCACCAGCGAGCGCAACCTGGTGTGCTCGGGCGGCTCGGTGGAGAACAGGCCGGCGCCGGTGCGGGACACCGGGCGCATCCGGGGCTGGTCCTCGCCCATCGCGGCGGCCAGGCTGAACCGCGGGTCGGCGAGCACCGTCCGGACGTCCTCGTAGCGGGTGACCAGCCAGGCGCCGTCGCCGTACGGCATCCGGATCCTGGCCAGCGGCTGCTCGCGCAACTCGGCGTAGCGGGGATCGAGTTCGAGGCCGTTCGGCTCGAAGGGGTAGGTCAGCGGCGGGTGCTGCCGGAGCATGGTCGGGTCCGTCTCTCGTGCGGGGGCGGGCAGGCCCGGGGCCGTGCCGGAGGCCGTCTCAGGACGCATGGGGGGCGGCTCCGGTGAGGATCGACCGGGCGAGCCCGGCGTTGTGGGCGATGAACTCGCTGTCGAGCATCTCGGCGTGGGCGCCGAAACCCCGGAAGACCGCCGTCCGGGTGGCCGAGCTGCCGTGCCAGGCACCGTGCTGACCGGCCTCGTACAGCGCCACCTTGGCGTCGTCGGAGATCACGCCGATCGCGGCGGAGACCACCCCGTGGTTGGGGGTGCGGCTGCAGAACCGCAGGTAGTCCCGGGCCTGTTCGCGGGTCTCCTGGGCGACCGCGGCCGAACCGGTGTGCCGCTGGAGGTGCTCGGCGAGCTCCCGCTCGAAGGCCTGGAGGTGCTCGTCGGCGAGGTCGAAGGACTCCGGGATCCGGTGCGAGTCCATGATCACCACCGTGGGCACCGCCCGGCCGCGCCGCTCCAGCTCCTTGGCCACCTCGAAGGCGAGGTTGCCGCCGAGCGAGTAGCCGAGCAGCGCGCAGGGGCCCTCCGGCTGGAGGGCCTCGACCAGGTCCGCGTACCGCTCGACCTTGTCGTCTCCGGACACGTAGTTGAAGGCGACCGTGCGGTACTCCGGCAGGTGCGCCGCGAACTGCCGGTACACCAGCCCGTGGCCGCCCGCCGGGGGGAAGCAGAACAGCGTCTGCTGCTGCTCCTGGTTGAACCGGAGGTACGGCAGGGCGCCCTCGATCCGGCCGGTGACGATGTGCTCGACCGTTCTCGCCATCCCGTGCAGGGTGGTGACCTTGAACAGCTGGCTGACCGGGATCCTGATGGCGAACTCCTCCTGCAGGCCGTGGATCAGCTCGATCAGCTTGATCGAGGAGCCGCCCGACTCGAAGAAGTCGTGCTGGAGGCCCGGCTCCTCGACGCCGAGCAGGGCGCGCCAGTGCGCGGCCATCCGGACCTCGTAGAGGGTGACCGGCGGCTCCGCGGCCTCGGCCGCGGCGTCCGTGCGGGGCTCGGGCAGTGCCGCGACGTCCACCTTGCCGTTGGCGGTGAGCGGCAGCGCGGGCAGCTCCACGAAGTGCGTCGGGATCATGAAGGTCGGCAGGTGGCCGGCCAGGTGGCGGCGCAGCTCACGGTGGTCGAAGGTCCGGCCGGGCGCCGGTACGCAGTACGCGCAGAGCACCGGCTCGCCGCCGCGGTCCGGCCGGACGATGACCACCGCCCGCGCCAGCTCGGGCCATTCGGCGAGCCGGCTCTCGATCTCGCCGAGCTCGATCCGGTGACCGCGCACCTTGATCTGGGAGTCGGCCCGGCCGAGGAGGTGCACCCCGCCGTCGGCGTCCCAGCGGGCGAGGTCGCCGGTGCGGTAGAGCCGGAGCGGCCGGGTGCCGTCGGCGCCGCCGAGCGGCAGGGTGGCGAACCGGCGGGCGGTCTGCTCCTCGTCGCCGAGGTAGCCGAGCGCGACGCCGGACCCGCCGATCCACAGCTCCCCGGTCACACCGGGCGGGACGGGCCGGCCCCGGGTGTCGAGCAGGTGGAAGGAGGTGTTCGGGAACGGCCGCCCGATCGGGACCATCCGGCTGGGCTCCAGGTCGTCCGCGGGGCCCTCGAAGTAGGCGCTGTCGATGGTCGCCTCGGTCAGCCCGTAGGAGTTGATCAGCCTGGTCCGCGGGCCGCACAGGGCGGCCAGCCGCCGGTACTCCTCGACCTTCCAGACGTCCGAGCCGACCACCAGCAGCCGCATGAACGCGAGGTCCTGGCCGGTGCGTTCGCAGTGGTCCAGCACGGTGCGGACCACTGCGGGGACGAACTCGGCGGCGTCCACCCGCTCGGTGCGCATCACCTCGTACAGCCGGGCGGTGTCGAACAGCAGTTCCCGGCCGACCAGCACCAGGGCGGCGCCGGAGCAGAGCGCGCGGACCAGGTCGCCGGTGAAGACGTCGAAGGCCGGGCCGGCCATCTGGAGGTGCACCCGGGCGTCGGTGTCCAGCCGGTACTCGGTGCGCCAGGCCTGGTACGCCGAGGCGAGGTTGCCGTGGGAGACCCGCACCGCCTTGGGGCGCCCGGTGGAGCCGGAGGTGTGGATGACGTACGCGAGGTCGTCGAGGCCCACCGGCGGGTCGGTGAAGTCCTCCTCGCGGGTGGCGGGTCCGGCGCCCGGACCGGTGTGCGCGCCGGCGTGCGGGCCGGCCCCGGGTCCGGCGTCCGGTTCGGCGCCCAGTTCGGCGGGGGTGACCAGCCGGGCGGGCAGCCCGGCGAGCCGCTCGCGGTCGTCGCCGACCAGCAGCCCGGCCCCGGCGTTGCCCACCAGGTACGCCAGCCGGTCGACCGGGTGGTCCGGGTCCAGCGGCAGGTAGGCGGCGCCGGTGCGGAGCACCGCGAGCAGCGCCACGATCAGCTCCGGCGACTTCCCCAGGCAGAGCGCGACCACCGTGCCCGGACCGGCGCCCAGCGCCCGCAGCCCGGCGGCGGCCCGCCGGGAGCGCGCGGCCAGCTCCCCGTAGGTCAGCCGGACGGTCGGGCCCGACTCGGCCGGGGCCACCACCGCGGGCGCCGCCGGGTCGGCCGCCGCCGCACGGAGCACCAGCGCGTGGACCGGCTCGGTGAACGGCACCCGCCGGTCGGCGCCGCTCCACTGCCGGAGCACCACGGCGCGCTCCCGCGCGCCGAGCAGTTCCAGCCCGGTCGCGGCCCGTTCCGGACCGGCCGTGGTCAGCTCTTCGAGCAGCTGGACGTAGTGGCGCGCCATCCGGGCCGTGGTCGCGGGCAGGAAGAGGTCGGTGTTGTACTTGAAGACGCAGTGGAAGCGGCGCTCGGCCTCGTCCTCGTAGGCGGACAGGGTGAGGTCGAACTGTCCCTCCTCCTCGGGGAGTTCGATGTACTCCAGGTGGTAGCCGTACTTCTCGGTGGCCACCTTGTGGTGCAGCAGGATGAACATCGCCTGGAAGACCGCCGAGCGGCTCGGGTCGTGCTGCAGGCCGAGCTTCTCCACCAGCAGCACGAACGGGTACTCCTGGTGGTCCAGCCCGCCCAGCACCGTGGTCCGCACCCGGTCCAGCAGCTCGGCCACGGTCGGCTCGCCGGCCAGCGAGACGTGCAGCGGCAGCGGGTTGACGAAGTAGCCGTAGACGCCGGCGAACTCCTCGTCGGTGCGGCCGGTCACCGGACTGCCGACGATGATGTCCTCCTGGCCCGCGTACGCGTGCAGCAGCAGGTAGTAGGCGCTGAGCAGCACCATGAAGACGGTGACGTTGTGCGCGCGGGCCAGCGCGTGGACCCGGGCGCTGAGTTCCTCGTCCAGGACGAAGAACTCGGAGGCGCCGTTGTGGGTCTGCACCGCCGGGCGGGGCCGGTCGGTCGGCAGGCTGAGGACCGGCACCTCGGCCGGCAGGTGCGAGCGCCAGTACTCCAGCATCCTCGGTGCCTCGCGTCCGGCCAGGAAGGCGTTCTGCCGGTTGAGGAAGTCCAGGTAGCGGGCGGTGACCGGGGGCAGCTCGGGCGCCCGGCCCCGGCGCAGCCCCTCGTAGACGGCGAGCAGCTCCTCGATGAAGGTGAAGGTGGAGATCGCGTCCGAGACGATGTGGTGGACCGCCTTCATGATCACCCAGCGGGCCGGTCCGCGGCGGAACAGCCGGAACCGCACCAGCGGGTCCCGCTCCAGGTCGTAGGGCCTGCGGTACTCGCGGACGATCATCGCGTGGATGTCGTCCCAGGCCAGCTGCTCGACGTCGAAGACCCCGAAGTCCGGCTCCGCCGAGGCGGAGATCCGCTGCACGGCCCGGCCGCCGTCGAGCACGAAGTTCGCCCGCAGGCTCGGGTGGCGCTCGACCATCGCCCGGAAGGCCGCCGCCATCAGCTCGGGCTCCAGCTCCACCCGGACCTCGACCGCGCCGCCGATGTTGTAGGCGAAGCCGTCCGGGTTGAGCTGCTTGAGGAACCAGAGCGCCTTCTGGTTCTGGGTCAGCGGGTAGGCCGAGCCGTCCTCGTGGCGCTCGACCTCGGCCGCGCCCGCACCGGCCGGCTCCTCGTCCAGCAGACCGGTCAGCGACTCGTGCAGCCGGGCGACCAGCTCCGCCACCGGGGCGTTGCCGAGCAGCGCCACCACCGGGAGGGTGACGCCGAGTTCGCCGCCGAGCCGGGCCCGCAGCTCCATCGCGAGGAGCGAGTCCAGACCGAGACCGCCGAGGCCGGCGGCGGGGTCGATCTGCTCGACCGGTGCCCGCAGCACGGTGGCGGCCAGCACGGTGAACCGCTCGGTGAGCAGCGCCCGCCGCTCCTCCTCCCCGGCCGTCCGCAGGGCGTCCAGCAGACCGGTCCGCCCGGTGGCCGGCGCCGTCTCCCGGGCGGTCGCGGCGAGGTCCGTGACGAGCGGCGGCGGGGCCGGGTACCAGGAGAGGAACACCGGCCAGTCGACGACGGTGGCGACCAGCAGTTGGGCGCGGTCCTGTCCGAGCACCCGTTCCAGCACGGCCATCCCGGTGTCCGGGGCGAGCGAACTCATGCCCCGGCTGTGCCGGTAGTGGTCGACGAGGCCGAGCTCCTCGATCATGCCGGTGGCCCAGGGCCCCCAGTCCAGGCTCAGCGCGGGCAGCCCGAGCGCCCTGCGGTGGTGGGCGAGGGCGTCCAGGAAGGCGTTGCCGGCGGCGTAGTTGGTCTGGCCGGCGGTGGTCAGCAGCGAGGCGATCGAGGCGAACAGCACGAAGTGGTCGAGCGGCTCGCCGGCCAGCTGCCGGTGGAGGGCGAGGGCGCCGAGCACCTTGGGGCCGTACACGGCGTCGAAGGTCGAGCGGTCCAGCTCGCCGACCAGGGTGTCCCGGACCTGCCCGGCGAGGTGGAACACCCCGCGGACCGGCGGCCGGTCCAGCCGCCGGTACTCGGCCAGCCAGGCGGCCAGCGCGGCCTCGTCGGTGACGTCCAGCGGCGCCGGGACGGCCTCGGCACCGAGCTCCTCCAGCTCGCGCAGGAACGCCGCCCGCTGCCCGGCCGGACTCGCCGGGTCGAGCGCGCGCCACTGCTCGCGCGGCGGCGGCGCACTGCGGCCGACCAGGATGAGCCGGCGGGCGCCGCGCTTCACCAGCGTGCGGCAGAGCAGCCGCCCGAGGGCCCCGAACGCCCCGGTCACCAGGTACGCGCCGTCCGCCCGCAGCCTCGGCGCGAGCGGCCGGCTCAGCCCCTCGGCGGCCCGGAGCCGGCTGGTCAGCCGACGACCGCCGCGCAGGGCGATCTCGTCCTCGTCGGCCAGCGCGAACTCGCGCAGCAGCGCCTGCGCCTCCTCGGCCGGCTGCGAGACGGGAGCGGCGGGGGTGGGGGTGGGGCCGGGGGCGACCGCGGGCGCGGGGGTGGCGGGATCCGGGGACAGGGCCGGCAGGTCGACCAGTTTGCCCTGGTGGGTGGGGAGTTCCTGGTGGCGCAGGACCCGGGTGATGCCCCAGGCGGGCGCGGCCAGGGGCTCGACGAGATCGCCGGGGGCCACCGACTGGGCGGTCCGGGTGACCACGTGGAGGCGGCAGTCCGGCAGTTCGGCGGCCAGCAGGGCGGCGAGGGTGACCAGGCTGTAGGCGCCCTCGGCGGTGTGGCCGGCCACGCCGGCGGGGTCGGCGGTGTCGAGCCCGGGCCGGTCGAGGTTCCACAGGTGGACCACGGCGGCCGGGTCCGGGGCGCCCGAGGCCCGCCGCTCGGCGAGCAGCCGGGCGAGGTCCTCGGCCGAGCCCGGCTCGACGGTGGCCGGACGGCCGTCGGCGGCGGGCCGGTAGCCGGAGCCGGGCCGGACCAGCAGGCAGCTGCCGCCGCGCGCGGCGATCCGCCCGGCCAGGGCGTCCGCGACCCCGCCGCGGTCGGCGAGCAGCAGCCAGTGGTCGGGGTGTTCGGCCAGCAGGTCGGGGGTGTCGGCGGCGGCCGGCAGCTCGGTCCAGGCCGGTTCGGCGAGCCAGCCGTCGATGGTGCCGAGGCCGACGGCGGTGGCCGCCTGCTCGACGTCGGCGGCCCGGAAGCCGGTGATCCCGCCGAGCGGGGCGCCCTGCTCCTCGTACACCGCGAGGTCGCCGAGGAGTTCGGCACCGGCGTCGCGGGTGACGGTGGCGTGCACCCAGAGCGGGCGGTCGCCCACCGCGTCCAGCCGGACCTCGGCGATCCCCACCGGCAGTCGGACGCCCCGACCCGCGCCGGGCGGGCCGTCCAGCAGCTGGGGCGTCAGCAGGGTCTGGAAGAAGGCGTCCATCACCACCGGGTGGACGTGGTGGTGCTCGCCCTGTCCGGCGACCTGCGCCGTCGGGCGGATCCGGGCCAGGGCCTCGCCGGGCCCGATCCAGACCTCCTCGATGCCCCGGAAGGCGGGGCCGTACTCGTAGCCGAGCGCGGCGAGCGCGGCGTAGCAGTCCGGCCCGGCGAGCCGCTGCGACATCCGCCCCCGCACCGCGGCCACGTCCAACGGCCGGCCGGGCCGTCGGCGCTGGCCGGGGCGGACGGTGCCGACGGTGTGCACGGTGCGCTCGCGGCCCTCCCCGGTGGCGACGGTGAAGGAGCCCTGGTCGGCGCAGAGGGTGAGCCGGACGGCGCGGCTCTCCTCGTCGGGCAGGAGGAGCGCCTTGCGCAGCTCGATGTCGGCCAGCGCGGCGTCCGTCCCGCCGGTGAGCGCGCGGACCGCCTGGACGGCCATCTCCAGGTAACCGGCGGCGGGGAACACCACGTCGCCCTGGATCCGGTGGTCCTCCAGGTACGGCAGGGCCTCGGCGTCCGGCCGGGCCTCCCAGGCCGGTTCGGCGCCGGGCAGCCGACGGCCGAGCAGCGGGTGGTCGACCAGCCCCTGCCGGACCTCGGCGACCGGCCGCGGCTCGACCCAGTGCCGGTCGCGCCGGAACGGGTAGCGCGGCAGCGGGACGATCCGGCCGGCGGGCTGGAGCACCGACCAGTCGACCTCGACTCCGAGGTTGTGGAGGGCGGCCAGCGAGGCGGTGAAGGTGGCCTGCTCGTCCTCCTGGCGGCGGATCGAGGGCAGCGTCCGCACCTCCGGCCGGTCGGCCGTGCCCGCGCGGGCCTCGACGGTCTCCTGGATCGAGCGGCCCAGCACCGGGTGCGGGCCGATCTCCAGGAACAGGCCGTAGCCGTCGTCGGCGAGCCGCTCCACGGCCTGCCGGAAGCGGACGCTGTCGCGGACGTTGTGCCACCAGTACCCGGCGTCCAGCTCGGTGCCGTGCGCGGTGCCCTCGCGGCCGGTCAGGTGGAGCGCCGTCCGGGCCGGACGGGCCTTGAGGTCGGCGAGCGACTCCAGCAGCTCCTCCTTGATCAGCTCCATCCGGGCACTGTGGTAGGGGACTTCGACGTTCAGCGGCCGGGCGAAGACCTGCTCGGCGGTGAGCGCGGCGGCCAGCTCGGCGAGCGCCGGTTCGTCCCCGGCGAGGGTGAGCGCGGTGGGGCTGTTGACGGCGGCGACCGAGACGGCGCCCCCGTACGGGCGGATCCGGCGCAGCGCCTCGGCCTCGGTGAGCGCGACGGCCAGCATGCCGCCGGTACCGGCCAGCTCCTGCTGGAGCCGGCTGCGGTGGAACACCACCTTGGCCGCGTCGGCCAGGTCGTAGACCCCGGCCTCGTGGAAGGCGGCGACCTCGCCGGTGGAGTGGCCGACGATCGCGTCGGGCCGCACGCCCCGGCTGCGCCAGAGCGCGGCGAGGCCGACCTGGACGGCGAAGTTGGCGGGTTGGGCGAGCCAGGTCCCGGCCATCCGGGAGTCCGCCTCGTCCGCGGTGAGCTCGTCGATCAGCGACCACCCGGTGAGCGCGTCGAGGTGCTCGGCGCACTGCTCGACGGCCTCCCGGTAGACCGGTTCGGTGGCGAGGAGCCGGCGGCCCATCCCCCACCACTGCGGGCCCATCCCGGTGAACACCCAGGCCAGTCGGCGGTGCCGGGCCTCGCGGCGGTGGCCGGTGAGGACCCGGGGGTGCGGCTCGCCGCGCAGGTGGGCGGTGAGCGCCTCGTCGAGCGAGGCGCGGGCGGCGTGCTCGCGGGCGTCGTAGACGACCGAGAGCCGGGCGTCGTGGTGCTGGCGCCGGTGGGCGAGGGTGTGGCCGAGGTCGGCGGGGCGGGCCGGGCTGCCGCCGCGGACGCCGGCGAGCTCGGCCTGGACGCCGGCGGCGAGTTCGGGCAGGGCGGCGGCCTCCCGGGCGGTGAGCGGCAGCACCGTCCAGACCGGCCGTCCGCAGTCCGGCACGGGGGCACCGGGCACCGGGTCGGTGGCGGGGGCGTGCGCGGGGACCGGTTCGGGTGCGGGGGCCGGTTCGGGTGCGGGGGCCGGTTCGGGTGCGGCCTCCAGCAGGACGTGCGCGTTGGTGCCGCCGAAGCCGAAGGAGTTGACCCCGGCCCTGGCCGGGCCCTCGTGGTCCGGCCAGGGGGTGGCCTCGGTGGGGATCTCGTACGGCAGGGTCGCCGGGTCGATCGCCGGGTTGAGCCGCTCCAGGTTGATGTGCGGCGGGACGATCCGGTGCTTGAGGGCGAGCGCGGACTTGATCAGCCCGGCCAGGCCGGAGGCCGACTCGGTGTGCCCGATGTTGGTCTTGACCGAGCCGACGTAGCACTTGTCGCCGGGGCGGCGGCCGACGGCGAGGGCCCGGGCCAGGGCGCCCGCCTCGATCGGGTCGCCGACCGGGGTGGACGTGCCGTGGGCCTCGACGTACTGGAGGCTGCCCGGGGAGATCCCGGCCTCGGCGCAGACCCGCTCGATGAGGGCGACCTGCGCGTCCGGGTTGGGCACGGTGATGCCGTTGGTGCGGCCGTCCTGGTTGACGCCGCTGCCGATGACGACGGCGTGGATCGGGTCGCCGTCGCGCAGCGCGTCGGAGAGCCGTTTGAGCACGACCACCGCGACGCCCTCGGCCCGGACGTAGCCGTCGGCCTCCGCGTCGAAGGTCCGGGAGCGGCCCTGCGGGGAGAGGAAACCGCCCTTGGTCTCGGCGATCGTGTACTGCGGGGCGATGTGCAGCAGGGTGCCGCCGGCCAGGGCCAGATCGGTCTCGCCGCGTTGCAGGCTCTGCACGGCGAGGTGGACGGCGACCAGGGAGGAGGAGCAGGCGGTGTCGATGGAGACGCTGGGGCCGCGGAAGTCGAAGCAGTGCGAGATGCGGTTCGACACCATCGTCATCATGGTGCCGGTGGCGGTGTGCGCGGCGAGGGTGTCGAAGGAGAGGTCCGAGAACTGGACGATCTTGTAGTCCAGGGTGAACGCGCCGACGTAGACGCCGACCTCGCGGCCGGCCAGCTCGGCCGGCTTCTGACCGCCGTCCTCCAGCGCCTCCCAGGCCACCTCCAGCAGCTTCCGCTGCTGCGGGTCCATGTGGTCGGCCTCGCGGCCGCTGATGCCGAAGAACGCCGGGTCGAACTCGTCGAACCCGTCGATGTAGCCGCCGCGTCCGCCGACCAGCCGGCCCGGCTTGGCCCGGTCCCGGCTGCCGAGGGTGGCGACGTCGTAGCGGCTGCGCGGGGTCGGGGTGATGCAGTCCTTGCCCTCGAGCAGGTTCTGCCAGTACGACCGGTGGTCGCCGGCCCCGCCCGGCAGTCGGCAGCCGATCCCGATGATCGCGATCTTCTCCCGTTCGGCGGCGGTGACGGCGGGCACGGCAGCCGGTGCGGCGGGGACGGCGGATGCGGCGGACGGGACGCGGGGCGCGGGGCGTTCGGAGGGATCGGAGAGGTCCGGGGAGGTGACGAAGCGGGAATCCGTCATGCGAGTCGAGTCCTTGGGTCGCTGCGTTCGCGCGCGCGGGCGGGCTGCTGGGGAGCGCCGCGCGCGCCGGGGGACAGCGGCCGCGCACCGGCTCCGGGCAGGCCGGAAGCCGGGTCGGCCGAAGGGGCGAGCCGGTGGGGAGCAGATGCGGGGCGGCCGGGGCGTCGGGCGGGGCGTCGGCTGCGGGGACGAGGGGGCGGGCGGAGGTGGGAGCGGGAGGGTCAGGTGGTGCCGGTCGGGGACCGCTCGGCCCGGGCGGGCCGGTACCAGGCCTGGAGGTGGCTGGCGACCACCCGGCCGGTGGCGGGGAAGTCGGCCGGGTTCGCCAGCCCCACCGCGAGCGGGCGGCGGCCCGGCCGCCAGGTGAAGCTGCCGAAGGCGTGGTCCCAGACCGACAGGTCGGAGCCGAAGTGGCCGGCCTCCGCCAGATCGGTGCTGTGGTGCAGACGGTGCTGCTCCGGACCGGCGAGCACGTGGTTGAGCGGGCCGAGCCGGACGTCGATGTTGGCGTGCACGAAGTAGCCCTGGGCGACGACGAACAGGCCCGTCACGAACACCGCCGGCTCCGAGAACCCGGCCAGGGCCAGCGCGAGCTGGACGGCGCCCTGGGTGAACAGCACGTCCAGCAGGTGGTTGACCCCGTTGTTGCCGACGTTCACCTTGTCGGGCACGTGGTGGACGCCGTGCAGCCGCCAGAGCCTCGGACTGGTGTGGCACCAGCGGTGGACCAGGTAGTTGGCCAGCGAGCCGAGCAGCAGGGCGGCCGGGATCTCCGCCCAGAGCGGCAGCACGGACCGGGGCGGCGCCAGCCGGCCGACGAGGGCGGCCACGGGCACCTGGGACAGGGCCCCGCCGGTCATCGTCAGCACGAAGTAGACGCCGTACCAGCCCCACTCGCGCACGCTCGGCGCCCATTCCGGTTCGTACGGAATCAAACGTTCGAGCAATGCCATGAAAGCGATCACGCCGAGCAGGAAGATCTGGTTGACCCGGCCGAGGTCCCACCGCAGACGCAGGGCCGCAACCGATATCGCCACCAGCGCGACCAGCAGGAACGGGTGGGCGACGTGGCGCAGCGCGGTTCGAAGCTGCTCACCCATGACGACCCCCTTCGCTGTCCGCGGTCGAACGCTCACCGAAAGTGTTCGTTCAGATACTAAGGGCGCCCGGAAGACATGGCGAGGCATTTTCACGGCGAATCAGGAAATCCTCGATTTGTCCGATGATCAGCAGACAAACAATCCGCCAGAACGCGTGAATATCCGGCCAGTGGCCAACTTCTACGGATAATTCGATGGTGACATCATCATTCCGGCCCGCTTGACGCTGCGGAGCACCGGCGCCGTCTCCACCGCGACGACCCCCTCCAGCGCGCCCAGCCCGTCCGTCAGGTAGTCGTAGAACGCCCCGGTGTCCCGGCAGACCAGCCCGGCCACCAGGTTGCTCGGCCCGGTGGTCGCCGCCACGAAGCCGACCTCCGGATGGTCCGCCATCGCCCGCCCGACCGCCGCCAGTCGCCCCGGCGCCACGGTCAGCCAGCAGAACGCCTCGATCTCGAAGCCGAGCGGTCGGGGGTCCACGTCCACGTCGAAGAAGAGCAGCCCGGTGGCGGTCAGCGCGGCCAGCCGCCGGCGCACCGTCGTCTCCGGAGCGCCGGTCCCGGCGGCCAGCGCGGCCAGCGGGGTCCGCCCGTCCACCACGAGCGCCGCCAGCAGCGCGCGGTCCAGCTCGTCCGGCTCGTACGGCCCGCCCGACGCCGCCGCGCCCCCGCCCGCCCCCTCCGACGGGGCGACCGACGGCGCGGCGGGTGGCACGGACGACGGCGCGACGGGCGCCGTCCCGGCGCGCAGCCGGGCGATCTGCCCGGCGCTCAGCGCCGAGGTCCGCCCGCTCCACGCCACCGGCCCGCCGACGTAGGTGCGCAGCAGGTAGTGCGCGGCCACCGAGAGCACCCGCGGACTGCGCGGCAGCGCGCCCAGCAGCAGCTCCTCGCGCTCGGGCCGGACCCGGGCCCGGGCGTTGCAGACGATCTCGCCGCCGGACAGCAGGCTCACCCAGGAGGTGTCCGGCCGCCGGGCCAGTGCCTCGGCGAGCGGCGCGGCGGCGTCGGGCACGCACCGGATCCGGGTCAGCCAGTCGACCTGGCCGAGCCGCCGGGCGCTGGTCCGCCCCACCACCCGCAGCACCCCGGCGGCGCGCAGCCGCTGGTAGCGGCGCGCCACCGTCTGGTCGGACACCCCGAGCACCTCGGCGATCCGCCGGAACGGCGCCCGGCCGTCCACCTGAAGGGCGTGCAGCAGTGCCCGGTCCAGCGCGTCCAGCGTCACGGTTTCCACCAGCGCGATGGTAGGCGGTGTCGAGATCCGCCGGAACGGCCCCCGCGGGCGGCGCGACAGCGTCCCCCGGGCCGAGAGTGACGGGGCGTCCGGTCACACCGGTCGGGCGCGACGGCACGCGGGAGCACGAGGGAGTACGGGGATGCGCAAGTGGGGACCGCTGGTCGCGGTCTGTCTCGGGGTGTTCATGCTGCTGACCGACGTCAGCATCGTGATCGTCGCCCTGCCGGACATCGGCACCGGGCTGGACATGGACTTCGACGGCCTGCAGTGGGTGCTGGACGGCTACGCGCTGGCACTGGCCGCGCTGCTGCTCGGCCTCGGCGCGCTGGCCGACCGGGCGGGCCGGCGCCGGGTGTACACGGCGGGCCTGGCGGTCTTCGCGCTCGCCTCGCTGGCCTGCGGTCTCGCCCCGGACGGCACCACCCTGGTGGTCGCCCGGATCGTCCAGGCGGGCGGCGGCGCGGCGATGTTCGCCACCGCGATGGCCCTGCTCAACCTCGCCTACCGGGGCCGCGACCGGGCGGTGGCCTTCGGCGTCTGGGGCGCCGTCAGCGGAGCGGCGGCCGCGGTCGGACCGGTGGCCGGCGGTCTGCTCACCGAGTACCTGGGCTGGCGGTCGATCTTCCTGGTGAACCTGCCGCTCGCGGTCGCCGGCGCGGTGCTGGCCCGCCGGACGCTGCCGGAGTCGCGCGACCCCGGGGCGGGCCGGCTCGACCTGCCCGGCGCCGCGGCCTTCACCCTCGCGGCCGGGGCGGCCGTCCTGGCGCTGATCCGCGGCGGGGCGGACGGCTGGACCTCGCCCGCCGTGCTCGGCGCGGGCGCGGCCGTCGCCCTGGCGCTCACCGTGTTCCTGCTGGTCGAACGGCGCAGCCCGCACCCGCTGCTGGACCTCGCGCTGTTCCGCCGTCCGGCCTTCACCGGGGTGCTGCTGTGCGGCGCCGTCTACTCGGCCGCGGCGTTCTCCGCCCTGCCGTACACCTCGCTCTGGCTCCAGTCGGTGCTCGGCCTCGGCCCGATGGCCGCCGGGCTGACCATGCTGCCGATGAGCGCCACCGCCTTCACCGTCTCCGCGCTGGCGGGCCGCCGGCTCGCCGCCCTGCCGACCGCGGTGCCGCTGGCCGGGGGTCTGGCCGTGATCGGGCTGGGCCAGTTGCTCCAGGGCGTCCTGGACGGCTCCTCGGGCCGGGCCGTCCTGCTGCCCGGCCTGGCGCTGGCCGGCCTGGGGGTCGGCGCGGTCAGCCCGATCCTGGCCTCGGCCGCGATGGCGGCCGTCCCGCCGGAGCGCGGCGGCATGGCCGGCGGCGCCCTCAACACCTTCCGGCAGCTGGGGCAGGCGCTCGGCATCGCGGTCCTCGGCCTCGTCCTGCACCGGGGTCTCGGCGACGCCCTGGCCGGCCACCCGGCCGTCGTCCCCGCCCCGGACGCCGCCGCCCGGGCCCTGGGCGCCGGCCGGCCCCCGGCCGGACTGTCCGAGGGGCTGCTCCGGACGGCCTTCGCCACCGGCCTCGACCGGGTCCAGCTGACCGCCGGTCTCACCGCCCTGGCGGGCGCCGCCCTGGTCGCGGTGCTGCTGCGCCGCCGACCGTCGGCGGCGGCCGCAGGCGCAGGCCCGGCAGGGGCGGGTACGGCGACGACCGCGGGTACGGCGTCAGCGGACGGCGGGACGCCGGCTCCGCTCGCCCCGGCGGAGGTCAACCGCCACCGGGTCGCCCGGCCGTAGCTCCCCCCAGGGCGTGCCGCAGCCGGTAGGGCACGGTGGTGGCGGCGCCCGCGAGGGCGACGGCCGCGGCGTGCCGCGGACCGGCCGGGAGGTCGGTGACGGCCCAGCCGGACGGGCGCCGGGCGGGTTCGGCGGTGCCGAGGTAGTCGGCGGCGGGCGGGCGGCCGAGGCCGATGCCGAGGCCCTTGAGGTAGGCCTCCTTGCGGGTCCACAGCCGGGCGAACGCGCCGGGCCGGTCCGCGGGGCGGACCTCGGCGAGCTCGGCCTGTTCGGCCGGGTGCAGGCTCGGGGCGAGCACCGCCACGCTGTCCGCCTCCGGCAGCGCCTCCACGTCCACCCCCACCGGGGCGGCGGCGACACCGATGAGGACCCGGTCGCCGCTGTGGGAGAGCGAGAAGTGCGGGGCGTCGGGCGGGGCGCCGGCCAACCGCGGCCGGCCGTGCGGTTCGGCGCAGTCGGGGCAGGGCTCCCGGGCGAAGGCCAGCGCCTCCGGGGCGACCGCCAGGCGCCGGCCCAGGACGTGCCGCAGCGCGACGTGCGCGGCGAGGTACGTGGTGCGGTCGGCGTCCCGGACGAAGCGCCCGGCGCGACCGCGCTCCTCCTCGTCGAGGCAGCGCAGCTCGGCCGGCCCCACCGGCACGGTGGCGGCGTCCAGCAGCCAGAGCTCGACCGTCGCCGGATCCCTCGGATTCATCAGACCGCCCCGCCCCCTCGGCGCACCACCGCGCGCCCTCGATACACCTCGGTACACCTCGTTGCGCCTCGGTACACCTCGTTGCGCCTCGCCCCGTCCAGGAGCGACCCCCGCCCGGGGAACGGCACGGGCGGCCCGGCGAGACCCGGACCGCCCGTGCCGACGCACCCGCGCGTCACCTGCCGACGCGCGCCTCGCGGAACGGGCCGGGGCTGCCGACCGGCGAGGCGACGGCCTCGTCGACACCCTGCTGGCCGAGCTTGTCCAGGACCGTCTCCAGCAACTCGGTGTCGCAGTAGATGTGCAGCTCGGTGATCTTGCCCCACTTGATCCGGACGACGTGCACACCCTGGTTCGAGTAGTGGTTGCCCTCGCGGTCGGTGAGGTGGTCGACCCATTCGGCGAAGGCCACGGTGTCCCAGGGCCAGCCCTTGGCCACGACCTTCTTCAACTCGAAGCGCAGGTCGGGGATGACCTCCGCCAGCCGGTCGTACCACCGCTGGATCTGCTCGGTGGTGTCGCGCCCGCCGGAGAGGGCGTGCGCTCCGGAGAACCAGTGCTCCGCGTCGGGGGTGAACTGTCGCACGATCGCCGCGTAGTTGCCGCGGTTGACCTCGGCGAACGAGTTGCGGAGGTTGCGCCGGACGATGGCGTGATACACGTTTCCACCTCTGGTCGTAGTAAGGCCGGTCGTGAGTGGTGACGGTGCGTCAAAACCTTACGACTTCTCGACGGCCAGCGGCGGCGCCCCGCCCTCGCGGAGCCCGAAGCGTTCGTACAGCCACCGGAGCGGGGCCGGCGCCCACCAGTTCCAGTGGCCGAGCAGGCGCATCAGCGAGGGCACGAGCAGCGCCCGGACGATGGTGGCGTCCAGCAGCACGCCCAGTGCGGTGCCGAGGCCGAGCTCCTTGATGAACACGATCTCGGAGGTGGCGAGCGCACCCAGCGCGACGCAGAACAGCACGGCGGCCGCGGTGACCACCCGGCCGGTGCGGCCGAGGCCCTGGGCCACCGCCTCGGCCTCGCCGACCCCGGCGTCCCTGGCCTCCTTGATCCGGGCGAGCAGGAAGACGCCGTAGTCGGTGGAGAGACCGAAGACCATCGCGAACAGCAGCACCGGCTGGGTGGCGTCCAGCGCGTTCTGCGTGTCGGCGCCGAACAGTCCGGCGCCGTGGCCCCATTGGAAGACGAGGACCAGGATGCCGAAGGTCGCGGCGAGGGTGAGCAGGTTCATCACCACGGCCTTGAGCGGCAGCACCAGCGAGCCGGTCATCAGCAGCAGCACCAGCATGCTGGTGAGGAAGACGATCAGTGCGGCGGCCGGGAGCCGGCCGGTGAGGCTGTCCTTGAGGTCGACGAAGGTGGCGGTCTGCCCGCCGACCAGGACCTCGTCCGGTCCGGACAGCGCGCGGACGTCCTTGACCAGGGCCTGGCTCCCGCCGCTGAGGCCGGGCTCCGCGGGGGTGACCTGGAGCAGCCAGGTGTCGGCGTTCAGCGCCACGGCCGGGGTGACCGAGGCCGCGCCCGGCAGGGCCGCGATCCGCTCGCGCAGGGCGTCCATCCGCGGCTGCGCGCCCGCGGTGTCCCCGCCGGCGGCGACCACGACCTGCACGGACTCCAGCGGGTCGGCCGGGAAGTCGGCGCGCAGGGTGTCGGCGACCGACCGGCTGCTCGCGCTGGTGGGCAGCGAGGACGGGCCGACGGTGGTGAAGGCGACCTTCAGGAACGGCAGTCCGAGCACCACCAGCAGCGCGCTCGCGCCGATCGCGACCAGCGGGGCGCGCCGCATCACGCCGCGGGCCAGCGCGAACCAGCCGCCGTCGGTGTTCTCCGGCGCCTCCAGCGAGCGGCGGAACCGGGCCGGGGCGAGGAAGTCGATGTGCCGGCCGAGCAGCCGGAGCATCGGCGGCAGCACCAGCAGCGCGACCAGCAGGGCGGAGGCGGAGACCAGCAGGCCGCCGACCGCCATGGAGTAGAGGAAGCGCTGACGGAAGACGAACAGCGAGGCCATCGCCGCGCTCACGGTGAGCGAGCTGAACAGGATGGTGCGGCCCGCGGTGTGCAGGGTGACGCTGATCGCCCGGTCGATGTCGGGCTGGACGGCCATCTCGCTGCGGAAGCGGGAGACGATCAGCAGGCTGTAGTCGATCGCGAGGCCGAGGCCGAGCGCGGTGACCAGGTTGAGCGAGAAGATCGACATCGGGGTGAACTGGTCGACCACCCGCAGCCCCAGCAGCGTGAGGACGACGTTCAGACCGCCGATGACCAGCGGCAGCGCGGAGGCCACCAGACTGCGGAAGATCCACAACGACAGCAGGAACAGCACCGGGAAGGCCAGGAGTTCGGCCCGCTCCAGGTCGTGCTGGACGGTGCTGACCACCTGGTTGCCGACCACCTCGCTGCCGCCGAGCCGGACGGCCCGGTTGCCGTCGAGCCCGTCGGACAGCCGGTCGACCGCGTCCTGGTAGTGGTCCTCGGCGCTGTCCTTGAGCCGGCCGACCACGACGGTCCGCTGCCCGTCACGGGAGACCAGGCTCTTGTCCTGGGTGCCGTAGTACGTCAGGACGTCGGCGAACGTGGGGTCGCCGGCCATCAGGGCGGCGACCTTGTCGACCTCCTCCCGGGTGCGCGGGTCGTCCACCGGGGCGCCGGTGTCGACGAGGGCGATGATGCCGCCGTCGCTCTGGATGCCGGTGGCCGCGCCGATCCGGTCGTCGGCCCGTACGCTGCCCGATCCCGGGGTGACGAAGTCCGGGTTGCCGCCGGTCAGCGTCGTGACGACGGGCGCCCCGATGAAGGCCGCGACCGCGGCCACCACCACGGCGCACAGCACCATCACCCGGGCGTGCCGGTTCGCCAGCCGTGCGATCAGGTCCATCATGCGTGGCTCCTCAGCCGGGTCGCCGCCGGCGCGTTGGCCTGCTCCGCGGGCCCGGTGCCGCCCGCTCCGGCCGTGGTGCCCCGGTGGCGCGCCGCGGGCGGCGGGTCGGTCCTCATCCGGCGGACCAGCTTGCGCAGCAGGGCCCGGTAGGAGAAGTGCTCGACCTGGAGCCAGTGCCGTTCGGAGTCGTAGTACTGGATGCCGCCGTTCAGCTCGGCCGCCGCCATCGGCGTGGCCTTGGCCTGCTTGAACCAGGACGCCCGCTGCGGGTCGGTGCGCAACAGGTGCAGGTAGCGGGCCATGAGCTGGGACTGGTAATCCATGATCGGCCAGTTGCCGGTGGAGGTCTGGAAGTATCCGATGACAAAAAGGTTGTCGTACTCCGGGTGGAAGGCGCTGAGGTGCAATTGCGGTGTGCGCCCGTTCCAGTTCAGGTGCTTGCGGTCGATGAACGGGAATTCGGTCATCCGGTACCCGGTGGCGTAGACGATGACGTCGTACGCCTCCTCGCTGCCGTCCGTGAACTTCACCCGGTCGCCGCAGAGTTCGGCGATGTCCGGCTTCGCCCCGATGTCCCCGTGTCCCAGGTGGTAGAGCAGCGTCGAATTGATGACGAAATGCTCCTCAAGCAACTTGTGTGACGGCTTGGGCAGCCCGTACTGCTCCGGCCGTCCGGCACTGTTGAGCCGCAGGAAGAGACTACCGAAGAAGCGCACCACCGGCCGGGGCATGCGCCATTTCAGGACGTTCTCGTAGAGCACGTCGGTGGGCATCCCGAACAGGTACTTCGGCCAGTAGTAGCAGCCCCGTCGGATGCTCAGCGAGGTCGAGGCGGCGTTCTGCGAGGACTCCACCGCGATGTCGCAGCCCGAGGTCCCGCCGCCCACCACCAGCACCCGCTTGCCGCGCAGCGGCGCCGGGTCCCGGTACTCGCAGGAGTGGAGGACCTCCCCGTCGAACTTCCCGGGGTACTCCGGGTACCGGGGGCTCCAGTTGTGACCGTTGGCGATCACCACCCCGGCGTAGCGGCGCACTTCGCCCCCGTCGAGGGTGACGTACCAGTCCGGCGAGCCGTCCCGGCGCTCGACCGACTCCACCGTGCGGCTGAACTCGACGTGCTCGTACACCCCGAAGTGCTCGGCGTACGACCGGAGGTAGGCGTGCGCGTGCTCCCGGCCCAGGTAGGTCGGGAAGTGCGCGGGGATCGGGAAGTCGTCGTACTGGATGTACGGCTTGGACGTGATGAGGTGGACCGAGTCGTAGGCCGCGCTGTAGGTGTTGCCGCCGTACCAGTTGCCGCCCACGTCGTCGGCGCGCTCGATCACGTCGAACTCGATGCCGAACTCGCGCAGGTTCTTGCCGGCGGCCAGACCGCCTGCCCCGGCGCCCACGACGCAATAGGCGCTCGACCGGTCAACGATCGTGGTCAACGGATCCCCCTGGTGGTGTCGTGCCGTGCCCTCCGGCACGGCGAATGGTCGGTGTCGGACGGCCGGCGTCGGACCGTCCGCGTCAGCGGTACCGCAGGCCGGTCACCCGGAGCACCACCGGGCAGGCCTCGAAGAGTTCGACGGGGTACTGCCCGGTCCAGTCGCGGCCGTCCGGGGTGCCGACCAGCAGGACGGCGCCCTCCCCGGCCGACGGCGCGACGGACAGCCGCTCCACCGTGAGCCGCCGCACGTCGCCGGCCCCGGTGCCCGGTGCCTCCTGGGCCTGCGCGGACCAGGCTGCCCGCAGCAGGTTCTCCACCTGGTTGAGCGGGAGGGTGGAACCGGGCGCGGGCGAGGCGAGCAGCAGATCGGCCGTCCGGCCGGGTTCCGCCAGCCCGTACAGCCGGCCGCCCACCGCGTCCCGCTGCCAGGCGGCCAGCCGGAAGGCGTGCCCGGTCCAGCCCAGCGCACCGCCCCGCGCGGGCGGCGCCACGTCCTCGGCGCCCAGGGCGCCGGTCGGCGGCACCGGCGCCTTCTCCGGCGACACCTCCCCGGCCCGGTAGACCAGTTCGGCGGTGGCCAGCCGTCGGCCGTCCCGCTCCAGGGTCACCGCGACCCGCCAGTCGCCGTCCCCGGTCCAGCGGCCCTCGGCGCGCCGGACCAGCGCGGCCGTCCGCCGGCCGGGGCCGACCCGCAGCTCCCGCAGGTCCACGTCCAGGTCCCGCAGTTCGGCGAACCGCAGTTGGTCGCCGTTCTCCGGCAGCACCCAGTCCCCGGCCGTCCTCAGGTACTCCAGGCAGAGCGAGACCGGCAGCGCGGGCTCGCCGTCCACCCGGAAGTCGTCGCAGCACGGCAGCTCCCCGGCCGGCAGCAGGTGCGCCGTGGTGATCGCCCCGTACGGCCGGAACTCCAGCGGCTCGCCCAGGTAGTAGCGGCTCGCGGCGAGCCGCTCGATGCCGGGCAGCCCGGTGTCCTGCTGGTAGCCGCGCAGCACCGACGGCAGCATCGCCGGGCCGACGTCGCCGATGAACGTCGACTCGCCGCTGCCGCCGGAGAACAGCTCGCGCTTCCAGTGGTACAGGCCCTCGCGAACGTCCACCGCCGACATGTAGCGCAGCGTCGCCTCGTAGTTGGTGATCATCCCGAGGCGTTCCCAGGTCGGCCAGCAGACCGTGGACACCGGCGTGCGCCGGACCCGGCCCGGCTGCTCGCCGTCCTGCGAGGCCCACAGCCCGAGCCGGCTCAGCGCCTCGTTGGCGGCCCCGTAGTCGAGCTGGCCGACCATGCCGCCCCAGCGGCCGGTCAGCGAGCCGACGCTGCAGAAGAACGCCAGCGGCGGCCGGTCCGCCACCGCCCGCAGCAGGTTGAGGAAGCCCCCGACCTTGACCCGGACGACCAGCGAGACGATCTGCTCGGTCTTGCCCGGCAGCCGCACCGGCACGTCCACCCCGGCGTTGTGGACGATCCCCGCCAGCCGGTCGCCGGCCTCGTCGACCAGCCGGGCGACCTGCTCGGGATCGGTGATGTCGCACTGCACGTAGTCGATCCGCAGACCGTCCTCGCGGGCCGAGGAGAGGTTGGCCCACAGCTCGCGGTCCTGTGCCAGCTTCTCCAGCTCGCCGCGGACCTGCGGCACCCGGCGGGCGGCCACCGCCTCGCGCAGCCGCTCGTCGCGGTGGCGACGGAAGTCCTGCTCGCTCAGGGCCAGCGCCGGGGTGGCGTCCGCGTCGGGCGCCGCGCCGCGGCCGCTGACCACGACCCGGGCGCCGAACTCCTCGGCGAGCGAGCGGGCCAGCGCGTGGCCGATGCCCCGCCCGCCGCCGGACATCACCACGGTGTCGCCGGGCCGCAGCGCGCGGACCGGCGGGCCGGGCTGCGCGTGGCGGGCCCGCAGGCTGTAGCGACGGCCGGCGTGGTGGCCGATCTCGAACGCGCCCCAGCGGTACAGCTCCCGGCTCACCAGCTCGCCGATCTCCTCCGCCGAGTGCTCGGCGGTGAGGTCGAGGATCCGGATGTTGCAGTTCGGGACCTCCCGGGGCAGGCCCTTGGCGAGACCCGCCCAGAGGCCGCCGAGCGGCTGCTCGATCCGGTCCGGGCCGAAGCCCATCCGGCCGCCCAGCCAGGTGACCGGCAGGTAGAAGAGCCGCACGGCGTCGGTCTCGGTGATCCAGTCCGCGAAGCAGGCCTGGAGCATCGCGACCGTCTGCCGGAACGGGCCCTCCCAGCCGTCCGGACCGCTGCGGTCGAAGGACTCCTCGACGTTGAGGTCGACGATCCCGTCGATCCGCCCGGCCGCGGCGTGCAGGGCGGCGGCGGCCCCGGTGAAGCCGCCGTGCTGTCCCCCGGCGGGCGGGGCGAGCCGGTGCACGGTCGCCCCGGCGGCGGTCAGTGCCGCGCCGACCGCGGCGGCGGTGGCCTCCCGGCCACCGACCACCGCGATCGAGCGTCCGCGGAGCCCGGGGGCGGCGCCCGGCGGGAGCGCGGCGGTCTCCACCGGCTCCCACACGTGGCGCCGCACCGGGCGCACCGATCCGTCCTCCGGGTAGTCCACCACCGGCGGGGCCAGGGCCTCCGCGAGGGTGATCGGTTCCTTGAGTGTCATCGGCGGGTCAGCGCTCCCTGGGCTCCACGACGAGGCGGATGCCATCCACCGGGCGGAAGGAGACCAGCGTGCCGAGCGTCAGCGGGTGGTCGGGGACCAGCCGCAGCCGGAAGCGCTGGGCGACCATGGCCAGCGTCAGGTGCGTCTGCACCAGCGCCATCTGGTTGCCGATGCACTTGCGCTGACCGCCGCCGAACGGGAAGTAGGCGTACCGGGGCTGCTGGGCCCGGTTCTGCTCGCTGAAGCGCTCCGGGTCGAAGCGCTCCGGGTCCACCCAGTAGTCCGGGTGCCGGTGGGTGACGTACGGGACCATGAAGACGCTGCCGCCGGCCGGCACGTGCCAGCCGTTGACGTCGTCCTCCGCGACCGCGTCGCGCGGGTACACCCAGATCGGCGGGTGCAGCCGCAGGGTCTCGTCGGTGACCATCCGGGCGTACGGGAGCTTGGGCAGGTCCTCGATGGTGGGCGTGCGCCCGCCGAGCACCCGCTCGACCTCCTCGTGCAGCCGCTCCTGCGCCTGCGGGTCCTTGGCGAGTTCGTACAGCGCCCAGGCCAGACCGGTGCCGGTGGTCTCGTGACCGGCCATGAAGACCGTCATGATCTCGTCCCGGACCTGCTGCCGGGTCCACTCGCCGCCGCTCTCGTCGCGGGCCTGGAGGAGCAGGCTGACCAGGTCGGTCAGCCCCTCGTGCCGGCCCGCCCGGTGCGCGTCGACGATGCCGTCCACCACGTCGTACATCACCTTGCGCGCCTGGCGGATGCGCCGGTTGTACGGGATCGGGACGAACTCGGGGGTCAGCTGGTTGAGCGTGCCGCGGAAGACCATGGCCTCGATGGAGGTGACCATCGCCGGCCCCACCCGGTCGCTGAGCGGGTGGAGGTCGGTGTCGAACATGACCTTGCCGAGGGCCCCCAGGGTGAGGTCCATCATCTCCGGCACCACGTCGATGCCGGCCTTGTCGGCGCCCGCCCGCGCCCACCGGTCGAGCACCAGTGTGGTCGAGTCGGTCATGGTGGTCGCCATGTTGTCGATGGCGGTCTTGTGGAACAGCGGGTTCACCACCCGGCGGTGCTGCTTCCACTCGTCCCCGTCGAGGGTGAGCAGGCCCATCCCCATGAAGATCTTGAAGGCGTCGTAGCCCTTGCCGCGGACGTAGTTCTGGTTGTTGTCCTGGAGGACGTACTTGATGTTGTCCGGGTGGTAGTTGAGGTGGACGGTGAAGTAGCCCAGCGGCAGCCGCACCATGTCGCCGTAGGACCGGCTGAGCTCGGTGAACAGGGCGGGCGCGTTGCGCTGGAACTTCCGCAGGTTGCCGGGGACGGTCCGCAGTCCGCGCGGCCCCGGGGCGGGGCGGGCGAGCCGCGCCACGGCGGGCGCGGAGCGCCGGGCCGGGCGCCGCTCGGGGGCGGCGACGACCGTGGCCACCGCCGGACCCGGCTCCGCGCCCCGCTGGGCAGCGCCGACGGCCTTGCCCGCGTCCGTGTCGACGGCCGTGTCGACGGCCGTGTCGACGGCCGTGCCCGCGTCCGTGCCGACGGCCGTGCCCGCGTCCGTACCGACGGCCGTGCCGGCGGCCCCGTTCGTGGCGGGCTGGGGGTCCGTGGTCACCGGCGTCGGCCCACCAGCCGCGCCGGCCTCAGCTTTTCCCATCACTGCCACCACCTCACTGACCTCGACGGAGTCCGCCGCGGTGTCGGCCGACCGTGCGGAGGCCGCCTCGGCCACCTCCGCGGGGGTCAGGAACGTTCCGGTCCTGCGATCGAGATAACCCATCAGCGTCCAGTCCAGGTCCTTCATCTGGATCAGGATCCGCCCGTCGGGCCGGACCGCGACGAAGCGGTTGCCGCTGCCCGCGTTCCGCCCGTCGGCCTCCGCCCCGGGCAGCACCGCGTACAGGTCGATCCGCCCGTACCGCCGTGCGACGTGGCTGTCGCCACCGTGCTCGTAGACGTCGATCCGGCCGATGCCCAGCGGGGCCGCCAGCGGGATCAGGTCGCCGTCGACCAGGGCGAGCACCCCGGTCCTGGCCAGGCCGTCGAGCAGCACCACCGGGATCCCGAAGCTCCCGAAGACCCGGTGGTCGGCGGGGAGTTCGAGGTCGTAGGTGGCGCGCTTGCCGTCCGGGTGCAGCCGGGTGTCCGTGGTCGACACGAACAGGTCGGTGAGCAGCACCGGTGAGCCCGGGCTGTGGTACGGGTCGGGCACCGGCGTCTCCGCGGCGGGGTGCCACGCCTTCCAGTGCGGCGCGTCCGGCAGGTCGCCGGCCATCAGCACCCGCACCTCGAAGTGCAGCCGGTCCTTGACCAGTACGGTGCCGTTGGGCGCCACCACGTCATGGGTGATCCGCACCGCCACCACGGCCTGGCCGAGGTCGGCCCGGCGCTCCACGACCTCGGCGCGGATCTTCTTCCGCAGCCCGGCCCGGTCCGACGCGCGGACCTTGAGGAAGTGGTGGAACCTCAAGTCCTCGAAGGCGTACACCTTGAGGTCCGGGACCAGCCAGGAGGCCGCCTCGAAGGCGATCTCGGTGACGAACGTCCCCGGCAGGGTGGGCGCGTCGCCGACCCGGTGGTGCGCCAGGTAGTCGTCCTTCTCCAGGTCGAAGACCCGCTCGAAGGTGACCGCGTCCGCGCTGCGCTCCACGACCTCGCCGAGGTAGAACGGCAGCACCGGCGGTTCCGCCGCGGCCGGCCGCTCCGGCACCGGTCGCACCGGTGCCTGCGGCGGCGCGAGGTCTGTCCCGCCGCGCGGCGCCCCCGGGTTGAGGAAGCCGGGCAGCAGCCGCTCCACGGCCCGCCGCTCCGCGTCACCGAGGTGCACGGTGTACGGCGAGGGCTTGACGAGGTTCAGCTCGCGGACGAAGTGGTGCACGCCCTCCGCGGTGCTCATGGCGGAGTACAGCCCGCTCTTCTCGAAGTACGCCTTGGTCAACTCGTTGGCGCCCAGGCCGACCTCGCCCCACAGGGTCCAGCCCACGGTGAACTCGTGGGTGCCCAGCACCTGGTGGGCGTAGGTCGCCGCGGCCCCGAGGAAGTCGTTGCCCGAGGCGTAGTCGGCCTCGCCCACCTGGCCGGTCATGCCCAGCAGTGAACCGAAGTTGCACCAGGCCCGCGGCGGCCGGCCGCGCAGCGCGTGCTTGAGGTTGAAGTAGCCCAGCACCTTCAGGTCGCGGACCTGCCGGAACTCCGCCAGGCTCTTGGTCGCGATCGGCGCCGAACGGTTCAGCCCCGCCGCGTTGACCAGCAGGTCGATCCGCCCGGCCTCGGCGTGGATCCGGTCCATCGCGGCCGTCACCTGGTCGCGGTCGGTCACGTCGCAGGGCACGTAGTGCACCGCGCCCGCGCCGCTGTGCTCGGCGATCCGGCGCAGGTTGGCCCGGATCACCCGGGCCTGGCCGATCCGCTCGTACGCGCGGTTGAGCTGCGCGGGGTTGCGGCCGGTCTTCAGCGCGAGCTGCCGGCGGATGTAGTCGGCGCGGCCCTTGGCGAAGGCCTCGTCGTCCAGGTCCAGGTACTCGGCCGGGTGGGAGTCCACCGGGTTGCTGCCGAGCACGTACACCCGGGGCCGGAAGTGCCGGGCGACCTCGGCCAGCAGCTCGGCGGTGATGCCGCGCCCGCCGCCGACCGCGACCACCACGCTGTCGGGCCCGAGCGCCGCCTCCCCCGGCGGCACCAGCTCGCCGGGCTCCTCGGCGAGGGTGACGGTCAGCCGCCGCCCGCCGTCGTAGAAGGCCGAGGGCACCCCGCGCCGGAACGCGGACTCCCGCTCCGCCTGCGCGGCGCCGGTGGCGGCCTCCCGCTCGTCGGTGACCAGCGCGTAGGCCACGCACCGCGGCTCGTACTCCAGGTGGATCACCTTGAACAGACCGGTGAACATGCCCGTGAACGGGTGCGGGGTCCGGTCGGTCATCGCCCCGAGGAACAGCCCGACGCAGCTCGCGCCACCGGCCTCGTCGGCCAGCGCCTCGTGCCGCTGCTGCACCGTCAGGAACACCAGCTCGTGCAGGGCGCCGAGCGCCTCCGCCTCCGCCGGACCGGCGGTGTCCGCGCCGGACAGGTCGGTGACCACCCGGATGTGCCGGATCCGCCGCTGCGGGTCCGCCGCGTCGAGCAGCCCCTCCAGCGCCTCGGCGTCCGACACGTGCCGGACCCCGGGACCGCCGGGCACCGTGGACAGCACCAGGGTGCCGGCCGGTGCCCCGGCCGCCGTCACCGTCTCCGGCCGGTCGGTCAGGACGACGGTGGGCTCCGCGGGCCAGAACGGCACCTCGGCGCGGACCGGCTCGCCCGGCGTCCCGGTCAGCCCGGGGACGTGCCGGCCGACCAGCAGCGGGTGGTGGTCGTCGTAGTTCCGCTCGTCGTAGAAGGCCGACGGCACGTGGCTCTCGGCCTCGGTCGCCGGAGCGGCCGCCGACAGCGGGGCCGAGACCCGGACGGTGAGGTCGGGCGCGCCGTTCTCACCGCGGCAGACCACCAGGGTGTCCCGGTCGGCCGGCTCCTTGGCCAGCGCCTGCAGGATGCCGATCGCCCCCTCGGCGCCCAGGTAGCAGGCCTCCCGGCCGGTGCGCACCGCACCGCACTCGACGGTCGGCACCGGCCGCGCGGCCGGCTCCGGCTCGGCGAGCGGGGTGTCCAGGTAGCCGAGCACCTCCAGGCCGGCCGCCGCCGCGGTCTCCTCGGTCACCAGGGCGAACAGGAAGGCGCCCTCGGCCAGGACGCTGCGACCGTCGAGGGCCTCGTCCAGCAGCTGGCGCACCTCGTCGGTGCTGTTGCCGTTGATGCCGCCGACCAGCGCCATCGTCAGCTCGCCCTGCCGCAGGTAGCGGATGGCGACGTCGATCGCGCTCAGGGTCGAGGTGAACCCCGTGTCGACCGTCATGTTGAGGCCCTTGAGGTCGAAGTAGTTGGCGACCCGGGCCGGGATCACGTTCGGCATCATGCCGGGGAAGGAGTCCTCGTTGGACGGCGGGACCAGCCGCCGCACCTCGGTCCTGAGCAGCTCCAGCGCCTCCGGCAGCCAGGGCGCCGAGGCCAGCGAGTCGTCCGCCTCCAGCGCGATGGTGAGGTCGTCCAGGTAGCAGCGCATCGCGTAGAGCGTCGCGTTGCGGGTCGCCCCCAGGTGGCCGAGCACCACACCGGTCGTCTCGCTGTTGTCCTCCCAGAACGAGCCCAGGCTGTCGCGCAGCCGGTGGGCGCACTTGAGGATCATCAGCTGGCAGCGGTCGATGCCCCGCATCATGCCGGGGGGCATCCGCACCTGCTGGAACGAGGGCAGCGGGTAGGTGTCGCCGAAGGACACGTCCGCCGGCCCCGACCTGCCCAGCCAGGAGGCCAGTTCGTCGGCGCTCTCGGTGCCCGGCACGTGCGCGGTCCGGGCCACGATCGCGATCCGCTGCGTCGTCTCCGGCGTCCGCGCCGGCACCCGGCTGCGGGCCGGCGCCGCCGCGGGCGGCTCCTGCACGACCAGGTGCGCGTTGGTGCCGCCGAAGCCGAAGCCCGAGACGGCGGCCGTCCGGCGGCGACCGCCGCGCGGCCACGGCACGGCCTCGGTGGGCACGACCAGGTTGGACTCGCCGATCGCGAAGTCCGCCGGGGTCTCGGTGAACCGGTGCTGCGGCGGGATCACGTCGTGCCGGAAGCCAAGCACGACCTCGATCAGCGAGGCCACGCCCGCGGCCCAACCGGTGTGCCCGATCACCGACTTGTTGGAGGTGACGACCACCGGGGCGCGGCCGGGACGGTGCCCGCCCAGCGTCTCGCGCAGGGTGGTGAACTCCGCCAGGTCGCCCGCCGGGGTGCCGGTGGCGTGGGCGACGATCCAGTCCGGCCACACCTCGTCCATGCCCGGCCGGTCCAGCGCGCGCCGGATCGCCAGCTTCTGGCCGGCCGCGCTCGGCGCGTAGATCGCCTTGCCCTTGCCGTCCGAGGACGAGCCGAAGCTGCGCAGGGTGGCCAGCACCCGGTCGCCGTCCCGGCGCGCCCGGCTCAGCCGCTTGAGCACGACGGTCGCGGCGCCGTCCGAGAACAGCACGCCATCGCTCTCCTTGTCGAGCGAGCGGACCTCGCCGCTCACCGACAGGCCGTTGAGCTTGGCGAACAGGATCGACCCGCGCGGGCCCACCGCGAACGAGCCGCTGCAGACCGCGATGTCGTGCCGGCCCTCCAGCAGGCCCTTGAGGCCGAGGTCCACCGCGTAGAGCGAGGACGAGCAGGCGGTGTCGACCAGCAGCAGCTCGGCGGAGCCCGGCAGCACGTCACGCATCGCGTTGAGCCCGACCCGGTGCGGGAAGAACTGCAGCGGCTCGGGGCCGCTGCGCGGGTAGTGCCCGGCCAGCCGACGCTCGACGGTGGCCAGCGCGGCGGCCCGGTCCGCCCCGGACAGGCCCAGCCCGTCCAGGATCGGCGCGATCCGGCCGAGCACACCGGCCCGGACGGTCGCCTCCTCCAGGTGCTGGCTGCCGTCGGCGGTGTAGCCGACCAGGAAGGAGCAGCGGTCCTCGGGGCCGTGCTTGACGCCCTCCATGGCCTGGAGCAGCGAGTGGCGCAGCCAGAGCGTGGTCGACTCCACCGCGTCCGGGTCGGTCCCCGCCTCGGCCAGCTCACGGGCCAGCTGCGGGTGCGGCACGAAGTCGGTGATGAACGCCGAGCGCTTGGAGTAGGTCTTGTCCTCGTCGCGCTTGTCGGCCGAGTGGAACTTGTCGTTGTCCCACCGGTCGGCCGGGATCTCGACGAACCGCTCGGCGCCGTGCATGAGTTCGTGCCAGTACTCGTCGAGGTCGTTGGCGCCGGGCACCACGATGCCCATGCCGACGATGGCGATCTCGTCGTCCTCGTCGAACGCCGCGTCCTCCACCTCGGTGGCCGCCGCGTCCGGGCCCGCCACGTCCGCGCGCAGCACGTCGGCGGGGACCGTCGGGGCGACCGGGGCCGGGACGGGAGCCGGACGCGGGGTCACCGCGGCCTGCACGGCGGCGGTGACCGGCGCGGCCTGGGCCGCCACCGGCGCGCCGCCGCGCCCGTTCCCGTTGTCGTTCTCGGCGCCGCGCTCCCGCTCGTTGTCGTTCCCGGCGTCGCGCTTCCGCTCCTCGTCCTGCTCCTCGTCCTGCTCCTCGTCCTGCTCCCCGACCGGGACGGTCGGCGGCACCGGCTCCACCAGCGCGCGCGGCGGCGAGAGCAGCGCCTGCCCGGTGGACAGTCCGCCGTCCGCCAGGATCACCTGGCCGGTGATCCAGCTCGACCGCGGCGAGGCCAGGAAGGCCACCACCTCGGCCAGCTCCTCCGGGTGGCCGAGCCGCCCCATCGGGGTGGCCTCGACGGTGGCGCGCTGCATCCGCTCGGCGTCCGGGAACAGGCCCACGACCTCGCTGTACAGCATGCCGGCCGCGGCCGTGTTGACCCGGATCCCGTCGCGGGCGTAGTCGACGGCCAGGTAGCGGGTCATCGCCTCCACGGCGGCCTTGGCCGGTCCGCAGGCCAGGTAGTTGGCCATCACGAACTGGCCGCCGCCCAGCGTGGAGAGGTTGACGATGCTGCCGCCGCCCCGCCGCGCCATCAGCGCGGCGGCCCGCTGGGCGCACGCGAGGCCGCCCTTGAGGTTGGTGTTGAGCGCCCGGTCGAGCAGCTGCTCGGTGACGTCCCCGCCCGGCACCAGCGCGCCGTTGGCGGCGTTGTTGACCAGGATGTCGAGGCCGCCGAAGCGCTCCTCGATCTCGTCGAACATCCGGTCGACCTGGCCGCGGACGGCGACCGACGCACGGATGACGTGCGCCCGGCCGCCGACCCGCTCGATCTCCTCGGCGGTCTCCCGGGCGGGCCCGGGCGAGTGCAGATGGTTGATGACGACCAGCGCGCCGTCGGCGGCGAGCCGCTTGGCGATGACCTTGCCGACGTTGCGCGCCCCTCCGGTGACCAGGGCGATCTTTCCCTGCAGTTCCTGGGACACCGGGCTCACACCGATCCGCCCGAGGCGATGATCAGGTCAGCGATCTTCCCCAGGGTGTTGAAGGCGGCGGGACGCACGTCGGAGGGCCGCGGCGGCAGTTCGTAGCGGTTGCCGACCCGGACCAGCAGCTCGGTCTGCTTCACCGAGTCCACGCCCAGCTCGGCCTCCAGGTCGGTGCCCTCCTCGAAGACCTCGGTCGGGTACTCCAGCGCCTCGGCGTAGATGTCGGCGAGCTGGCGGACCAGGGTGTCCCGGTCCACGGCCGCCGCCGGCACCGCCGCGGCAGCCACCGACCGCGCCGCGCCGTTGGCGTGGCCGTCGGCCCGGCCGTTCGCGTGGCCGTCGGCGCTCGGCTCGTCCTTCGCGCCCAGGTAGGTCAGGTAGGCCTCGCGGGCGAACGCCCGGACCTCCACGCCCCGGCCGTTCCAGAACGCCTCGAAGTCCTCGGCCGGCACGTCGGACAGCAGCGCCGCCCGCAGCTGGTCGGCCGACGAGGCGCCGCCGGAACCCGCCGCGACCGCGCCCACCGAGGCCAGCCGGTCCAGCGCCCGGCGCAGCACGGCCGCGCCGCCCGCCTCGGGCAGCAGGGTCGGCACGGTGGTGACCGGCGACTCGACGATGCGCCCGGTGATCCGGCTCAGCGCGTCCAGCGCACCGCTCTCGACGAACACCGACACGCCGGTGCCCGCCAGCTCGCGCACGGTGTCGCCGAAGCGCACCCGGGCGGTGAAGTGCCCGGCCAGCAGCTCGGTCAGCCGGTCCCCGTCCTCGTAGGCGCGGCCGATGATCGGCGAGTGGACGGTGGTCTCCAGCGGGCGCTGGCGGATGTCCGCGATGCGCTCGGCGAACTTCTCCGCCGCCGGGCCGAGCAGCGGGCTGTGGAAGGCGTACGGCGACTTGAGCCGAGCGAAGTCGATCTTCAGCACGGCGGCCAGCCGGCCGATCGTGTCGAGCGTCTCGGCCCGCCCGGACAGCACGGTCTGCCCCGTGTGGTTCTCGACCGCGATACCGGTCAGCGGGTCGCCGGCGAGGTCGACCAGCCGCTGCGCGCGGTCGGCGTCGGTGCCGATGGCGGCCATGTAGGCGTCGCCCAGACCGGCCTCGCGCAGCGCGATGCTCCGGTGGCAGACGATCTCGGCGCCCTCGGCGGGCGTGAACGCCCCCGCGGCGACCAGCGCGGCGATCTCGCCGAGGCTGTGGCCGATCAGGACGTTCGGACGCAGACCGCGAGCGCGCAGAACGGCGTAGGTCGCGGTGGAAACGGCGTAGATCGCGAGCTGGAGCGCCTCGGGGGCGTCCCGCAGCAGCGTCTCGGTGTCGGGCGTCCGCGCCGCGAACAGCTGGTCGACCGCGTGGTCGCCGAGCAGCGGGCGGGCGGCGTCACCGATCTCGGCGAGGACCGGTCCGACCTCGGGGAACTCGTCCCGCAGGTCGGCGAGGGCACGGCCGTAGAACGCGCCCTGCCCCGGAAAGAGGACGGCAATCGAAGTTTCAGGCATGATGCACACTTCCCCCAGACTCATTTGCGTGATCAGCTGCACCGGCGGATCGCGCCGCAATTCCTTGGCCGAGAAGACTGTATTCACGACGCCGCACTCGGGAGAGGCGGCTCCGGTTAATCCTCGGTTAAATCACGAACGCGATCACAGCCGAATTCGATGCCTTCGGGTGCGGCAGCGAACAAATGCCACCACCCGGAAATGCATCAGGAGACCCCGCCCGGCGGCGCGCCCCGGCAGGCGCGCTACAGCCGAGCAACTGGCTTACAGCAGAACGTCGTTGGGATCCGTCGACACCACACGACGTCAGGCGGCCGTCACCGCCCCTTCCTGCTGTCCACCGGTCGAACAAGTGGAACGGCCGACTTCGGTTCTACAATTGTCAGCCACTGCCACATTAACGTTCATCGTCCCCCGTATCGCTGCGTGCCGAGGCACGGCGGCTCATACGAGTTTCACCCTAGGAATCCGCCTGACGGGAAGTCAAGCGTTTTCTTGGGCGACCGGCCGGTAACATTTCTGACCTGCGACGAAGCCACGTCATGGTTTCGTCACAGGCCCATTTCGCCAAGCCATGACAAGTTGTGCGCCACGAAAGAGCGCGAAACAGAAACGCTTCTGCGGGACGTCCCCGGTTCTGGTTCCCGAAGTCCCCGCCGTCCTGTCGGAACCGCCCGTGGAATCGACGCACAACGCCTCCCCACCCGTGCGCCCCCACGCCGGTTCGTGCGCCCACATCCCGCGCCCCCACCCAGCCCCGGGGTGGCCCGCGC
>JOHN01000067.1 GCA_000719695.1 Streptomyces sp. NRRL F-6131 | reverse complement strand
GCGTTGACTTTTGGCACGCTGTTGAGTTCTCAAGGAACGGACGCTTCCTTCAGGCGGCTTTCACACCGGCCCTCCGGGCGCTTCGTTCTTTCGTGTTTCAAGCTTATCAGATGTTTTCCGCTCCGTTTTCCGGAGTTTCTTTCGTCCGATTTGCTTGGGCCTTTCGGCGCTCCCGAACTCTATCAGAGTTTTTCGGGCCGTTTTCCCGCTCCGTTCTCGAATTTCATTTCGAGGACTTCGACTGGGGGCCGTCCCGTGGGGCAACCCGGAGAACATTACGCACCGGGTTGCCCCACGTCAAATCACACCTCGACGACGACCGGCAGGATCATCGGGCGGCGGCGGTAGTTGTCCGCCACCCACTTGCCGAGGGTCCGGCGCACCAGCTGCTGGACCTGACGGATCTCCAGCACGCCGTCGCCCGCCGAACGGTCGAGCGCCTCCTGGAGCTTCGCCGCCACCGGGACGAACGCGGCGTCGTCGATGCCGGAACCGCGGGCCTGGATGCTCGGGCCGCCGACGATCTTGCCGTTGGTGGAGTCCACCACGACGAAGCAGGAGATGAAGCCCTCCTCGCCGAGGATCCGGCGGTCCTTGAGCGAGGCCTCGGTGATGTCGCCGACCGAGGAGCCGTCCACGTACACGTAGCCGGCCTGCACCTTGCCGACGATGCGGGCGACGCCCTTCTCCAGGTCGACGCAGACGCCGTCCTCGGCGATGACCACGCGGTTGCGCGGCACACCGGTGGCGATGCCCAGGTCGGCCGCAGCCCGCAGGTGGCGCCACTCGCCGTGCACCGGCATGAGGTTGCGCGGCTTGCAGATGTTGAAGAAGTACAGCAGCTCGCCGGCCGAGGCGTGGCCGGAGACGTGCACCTTGGCGTTGCCCTTGTGGACGACCTTGGCGCCCCAGCGGGTCAGACCGTTGATGACCCGGTAGACGGCGTTCTCGTTGCCCGGGATCAGCGAGGACGCCAGGACGACGGTGTCGCCCTCGACGATGCGGATCTGGTGGTCGCGGTTGGCCATCCGGGACAGCGCGGCCATCGGCTCGCCCTGCGAGCCGGTACAGATCAGCACGACCTCCTTGTCCGGCAGGTCGTCGAGCTGCTTGACGTCGACGACCATGTTGCCGGGCACCTTGAGGTAGCCCAGGTCGCGCGCGATGCCCATGTTGCGGACCATCGAGCGGCCGACGAAGGCCACCTTGCGCTTGTACTCGTGCGCGGCGTCCAGCACCTGCTGGATGCGGTGCACGTGGCTGGCGAAGGAGGCCACGATGATGCGCTTGTCGGCGTTGGCGAAGACGTTCCGCAGCGCCGCCGAGATGTCGCGCTCGTGCGGGATGAAGCCGGGGACCTCGGCGTTGGTGGAGTCCACCAGCAGGAGGTCCATGCCCTCCTCCGCCAGCTTGGCGAAGGCCGGCAGGTCGGTCAGCCGGCCGTCGAGCGGCAGCTGGTCCATCTTGAAGTCACCGGTGGCGACGACCATGCCGGCGGGCGTGCGCACGGCGACGGCCAGCGCGTCCGGGATGGAGTGGTTGACCGCGATGAACTGGCAGTCGAAGGGGCCGATCCGCTCGCGGTCGCCCTCCTTGACCTCCAGGACGTACGGCCGGATGCGGTGCTCGGCGAGCTTGGCCTCGATCAGGGCGAGGGTGAGCTTCGACCCGATCAGCGGGATGTCCGGGTTCTCCCGGAGGAGGAACGGGACGGCGCCGATGTGGTCCTCGTGGCCGTGCGTGAGGACGATGCCGTCGATCTTGTCGAGGCGGTCCCGGATGTAGGTGAAGTCCGGGAGGATCAGGTCGACGCCGGGCTGCTCGTCCTCGGGGAAGAGGACGCCGCAGTCGACGATGAGAATGCGGTCGCCGTACTCGAAGACCGTCATGTTGCGGCCGATCTCGCCGAGACCGCCGAGCGGGGTGATGCGCAGGGCGCCCGCCTTGAGGGCCGGCGGCGTGCCGAGTTCGGGATGCGGGTGGCTCAAAAGACTCTCCTCACGACGCACGCCATATGTCCGGGGGTCCTCCCCCGCGAGACATATGGCGTGCGTTCTCAGTGTCGGTTTTCCTACCAGGTCGGTGCTCTCGCGCCTTCGGTCCGGTCCAGCGGCGGTCCCGTGAGGGTCCGGCGAGCCGGGGCGCGCACGTCTGTGTCTGTTACAGGTCTACCCCGCCGTCGGCGAGATCCTTCTTCAGTTGCGCGATCTCCTCGGGAGTCGCGCCGATCAGGGGCAGTCGCAGCGGGCCGGCGGGCAGGCCCTGGAGGTCGAGCGCGGCCTTGGTGAGGATCACGCCCTGCGTGCGGAAGATACCGGTGAAGACCGGCAGCAGGCGCTGGTGGACGGCCGTGGCCTTGGCCACATCGCCGGCCAGGTAGGCCTCGACCATGGCGCGCAGATCGCCGGCGACCACGTGCCCGACCACGCTCACCACACCCACGGCGCCGACCGACAGCAGCGGCAGGTTGAGGATGTCGTCACCGGAGTACCAGGCGAGGTCGGACCGGGCGATGGCCCAGGCCGCGGCGCCGAGGTCGCCCTTGGCGTCCTTGTTGGCGACGATCCGCGGGTGCTCGCCCAGCCGGACCAGCGTCTCGTGACTCAGCGCGACGCCGCTGCGTCCGGGGATGTCGTACAGCATGACGGGGAGTTCGGTGGCGTCGGCGATCCGCACGGTGTGCCGGTACAGGCCCTCCTGCGGGGGCTTGCTGTAGTACGGCGTGACGGCCAGCAGGCCGTGCGCCCCGGCCGCCTCGGCCTGGCGGGCCAGCTCGACGCTGTGGTGCGTGTCGTTGGTCCCGACGCCGGCCACCACGTGGGCCCGGTCCCCGACCGCCTCCACCACGGCGCGGACGAGCTGGGCCTTCTCGGCGTCGCTGGTGGTCGGTGACTCGCCGGTGGTGCCGTTGACGACGAGGCCGTCGTTGCCGGAGTCGACGAGGTGCGCGGCGAGGCGCTGGGCGCCGTCGAGGTCGAGGCCGCCGTCGGCGGTGAACGGTGTCACCATCGCGGTCAGGACCCGGCCGAAGGGCGTCTGGGTGGTGGAGGTCGGAGCCATGTGTCCAAAACTACTCGTAGGCGGTGGGGCGACACCCAGGCCGGTCCACCGTTCGGACGGCCGTGCCTCCGGGCCTGCCCGGGAACGTCCCGGTTCGGCGCCCGCGGAGACGGTTCCAGCAGCGGGGACATGGGATTCCGGTGCTGCGTGCTCGGGGGTTCAAGCAGCACCGGAATCCGTGTTCACGAGCGTAGGGAGCGGTCAGAAATGCCGCAATCCAGACATGCCAGACACTCTCCCCGGATGCCCGTCGTCGCAGGTCAGGGCGCGACCCGGCCGTGCTTCTCGAAGGCCGCACGGGTGAGCGGCATCAGCTCGGCCCACTGCTCCTCCATCCGCTCGGCGACCATCTCGATCTCGCGCTGCGGGAACGAGGGCACCGCCGCGTTCTCCCGCTTGGTGCGCAGCGACAGGAAGTGCATCAGCGAACGGG
This sequence comes from Streptomyces sp. NRRL F-6131, assembly GCA_000719695.1. Classification (GTDB taxonomy): domain Bacteria; phylum Actinomycetota; class Actinomycetes; order Streptomycetales; family Streptomycetaceae; genus Kitasatospora. The sequence goes on along the minus strand of JOHN01000067.1, from coordinate 37,053 downwards.
CGTTGCAGGTCGCGTACATCGACGAGTAGAGCCCGACCGGCAGCACCGCGCGGGCGACCTCGCGGGCCACGCCGGCCGCCAGCATCTCCTGGTAGCGCTGGTAGGCCTCGACGTAGGCGGCCTCCATCGAGGACCTGACGGTCTTGTACTGCTCGGGGGTGCCGTCGACGAACTCGTAGCGGCCCGGCCGGCCCTGCTGGACCAGCTTGCGCTCCTCGGCGGGCACGTAGAAGACCGGCTGCAGCTCGCGGTAGCGACCGGACTCCTCGTTGTAGGACCAGCCGCTGCGGTGGCGGTGGAACTCGCGGAAGACGAAGATCGGCGCGCTGATGAAGAAGGTCATCGAGTTGTGCTCGAACGGCGTGCCGTGCCGGTCGCGCATCAGGAAGTTGATCAGGCCCGAGGACTTCTCCGGCTCCTGCTGGAGCGCCTCCAGCGACTGCTCTCCCGCCGTCGAGACCCGGGCCGCCCAGATGACGTCCGAGTCGGTGGCGGCGCTGCGGACCAGGTCCACGGTGACGTCGCTGCGGAACCGGGGGGCCGTCGTGTCGTCGCTCACGCGCTACTCCTCGCAGGCTTGCTGATGGTGGTGCCGGTGGCACCGGCACCACCCGCGGGGGTGGTGCCGGCACCGGTGGTGCGGTGCAGCCGGATCGCGTGCTGCATGGTCCTGCGGGCGCGCGGCACGTCGCCGGCGTCGGCGTAGGCGACCGCCAGGCGGAAGAAGACCCGCCAGTCGCCGGGGGCGGCCTCCGCCTCGGCCTTGCGGCGGGCGAACACGGCGTCCGCCGAGGCGCGGTCGATCCGTCCGCCGTCGGTGCGCTCCAGTTCGTCGACCGGCAGCCCGCCCTCGGCCTCCAGATCACGGGCGAGCCGCTCGCTGTCCCGCCCGAAGCGGACCGTCTGGCGCAGGAACCAGAGGCCGACGACCGGGATGACGAAGGCGCACGCGCCCAGGCCGATGCCGAGCGGCTTGCCGGTGGCGACGAGCTGGACGCCCTCGCCCACGCAGATCAGCGCTACCAGGGCCAGCACGCCGGAGAGGGCGAAGAAGCCGGTACGAGAGGTCATCCGGGGCTCACAGGTCCAGGAAGTGTTCGAGGCCCAGGGTGAGGCCGGGCGTCTCCACGACCTTGCGCACCCCGAGCAGGATGCCCGGCATGAAGCTGCTGTGGTGCAGCGAGTCGTGCCGGATGGTGAGGGTCTCGCCGGTGTCGCCGAACATCACCTGCTGGTGGGCGAGCAGACCGCGCAGCCGCACCGCGTGCACCGGCACCCCGTCCACGTCGGCGCCGCGGGCGCCGGGCAGGCTGTGGGTGGTCGGGTCCTGCTGCGGGGGCCGGCCGGCCTCCGCGCGGGCGGCGGCGATCAGCTGGGCGGTGCGGGTGGCGGTGCCGCTGGGGGCGTCCGCCTTGCGGTCGTGGTGCAGTTCCACGACCTCGACCGACTCGAAGTACTTGGCGGCGGTCTGCGCGAACTTCATGCCGAGCACGGCGCCGATCGAGAAGTTCGGCGCGATCAGCAGGCCCAGCTCCGGCGCGCCGGCGAGCCGGGTCCGGACGGCGGCGAGCCGCTCGTCCGTCCAGCCGGTGGTGCCGGTGACCACGTGGATGCCGTGGGAGAGGCAGAAGTCGAGGTTGCCCATCACCGAGTCGGGGTGGGTCAGCTCGACGGCGACCTGCACCCCGGCGTCGGTCAGCTCGGAGAGCTCCGACCCGCGGCCGAGGGTGGCGACCAGCTCGAGGTCCGGAGCGGCCTCGACGGCCTTGACGGCCTCCGAGCCGATCCGGCCCCGGGCGCCGATCACGGCGACACGCAGCGTCATGGTGGGGAGTCCCTTCAGGCCAGCAGGTCGGCGAGCTTGGCGGCCCGCTTGTCGGTGATCGGGCCGATCAGCGCGAGCGAGGGCCGGTACGCCCCCAGCACATCACGGGCGACCTCGTGCACGTCGTCCAGGGTCACCGCGGCTATCCGGGCGAGCATGTCGTCCACCGACAGGTGGTGGCCGTAGCTCAGCTCGGCCTTGCCGATCCGGTTCATCAGCGAGCCGGTGTCCTCCATGCCGAGCACGGTGGAGCCGGAGATCTGGCCGATCGCCCGCTGCAGCTCCTCCTCGGTGATGCCCTCGGCGACCACCTTGGCGAGCTCCTCGCGGCAGATCCGCAGCACCTCCTCGACCCGCGTGGGCTGGCAGCCGGCGTAGATGCCGAACAGGCCGCTGTCCGCGTACGAGGAGGAGTAGGAGTACACCGAGTAGGCCAGACCGCGCTTCTCCCGGACCTCCTGGAACAGCCGCGAGCTCATCCCGCCGCCGAGGGCCGCGTTGAGCACGCCCATCGCCCAGCGGCGCTCGTCGTGCCGGGGCACGCCGGGCACGCCCAGCACCAGGTGGGCCTGCTCGGTGGAGCGGTTGAGCACCTCGACCCGGCCCGCGGTACGCAGCACCTTGACGCCGCGGCGGGCCTCGGCGGGGAGGGCCTCGGACTTGGCGAGCAGCGGGGCGAAGGCCCGCTCGACCTGCCGGACGACCTTGCGGTGGTCCAGGTTGCCGGCCGCGGCGACGACCAGGTGCTCGGGCTTGTAGCGGCGGTGGAAGAAGTTCGCGATCTGGTCGCGGGTGAGCGACCGGACGGTCTCCTGGGTGCCGAGGATCGGCCGGCCGAGCGGGCCGCTGCCGAAGATCACCTTGGCGAAGAGGTCGTGGACGACGTCACCCGGGTCGTCCTCGGCCATCGCCATCTCCTCCAGGATGACGCCGCGCTCGGCCTCGACGTCCTCCGGGCGGATCAGCGAGCCGGTGAGCATGTCGCAGACCACGTCGATGGCCAGCGGCAGGTCGGTGTCGAGCACCCGCGCGTAGTAGCAGGTGTTCTCCTTCGCGGTGAAGGCGTTCATCTCGCCGCCGACCGCGTCCAGGGCGGCCGAGATGTCCAGCGCGCTGCGCCGCTCGGTGCCCTTGAAGAGCAGGTGCTCCAGGTAGTGGGTGGCGCCGTTGAGCTGCGGGGTCTCGTCCCGCGAGCCGACCCCGACCCAGATGCCGAAGGTCGCGGAGCGCACCGTCGGCAGGGTCTCGGTGACGACGCGCAGGCCGCCGGGGAGGACGGTGCGGCGCACGGTTCCGGCGCCGTCCGCGCCCTTCAGCAGGGTCCGGGTCGTGCCGGGGCGCTGCGTCGCCGCCGAGGCCAGGGCCACGGGGGTACCTCCGTAGAAAGCAATCCGTCGAGGGAGCATGGGGACAACAGGGTGCGGCCCGCACGCCGCTGGGGGCGTGCGGGCCGCGGGATCAGCTAGCGGCGCTTCACTCGGAAGCGGCCTCGCCGTTCTCCTCGCCCTCGATGACCGGGATCAGCGAGAGCTTGCCGCGCGGGTCGATCTCGGCGATCTCGACCTGCACCTTGGCGCCGACGCCGAGGACGTCCTCGACGTTCTCCACGCGCTTGCCGCCGGCCAGCTTGCGGATCTGCGAGATGTGCAGCAGACCGTCCTTGCCCGGCATGAGCGAGACGAAGGCACCGAAGGTCGTGGTCTTGACCACGGTGCCCAGGTAGCGCTCGCCGACCTCCGGCATGGTCGGGTTGGCGATCTGGTTGATCGTGGTGCGGGCGGCCTCGGCGGCCGGGCCGTCGGCGGCACCGATGTAGATGGTGCCGTCGTCCTCGATCGTGATCTCGGCGCCGGTGTCCTCCTGGATCTGGTTGATCATCTTGCCCTTGGGGCCGATGACCTCACCGATCTTGTCCACCGGGATCTTGATGGTGATGATGCGCGGCGCGTTCGGGGACATCTCGTCCGGGGAGTCGATGGCCTCGTTCATCACGTCGAGGATGTGCAGACGGGCGTCGCGGGCCTGCTTCAGCGCGGCGGCGAGCACCGACGCCGGGATGCCGTTGAGCTTGGTGTCCAGCTGCAGGGCGGTGATGAAGTTGCGGGTACCGGCGACCTTGAAGTCCATGTCGCCGTACGCGTCCTCGGCACCGAGGATGTCGGTGAGGGTCACGTAGTGGGTCTCACCGTCGATCTCCTGGGAGATCAGGCCCATGGCGATGCCGGCGACGGCGGCCTTCAGCGGCACACCGGCGTTCAGCAGCGACATGGTGGAGGCGCAGACCGAGCCCATCGAGGTGGAGCCGTTGGAGCTGAGCGCCTCGGAGACCTGGCGGATCGCGTAGGGGAACTCCTCGCGGGTCGGCAGGACCGGCAGGATGGCCCGCTCGGCCAGCGCGCCGTGGCCGATCTCGCGGCGCTTCGGCGAACCGACGCGACCGGTCTCGCCCACCGAGTACGGCGGGAAGTTGTAGTTGTGCATGTAGCGGCGACGGGTCTCCGGGGAGAGCGTGTCCAGCTGCTGCTCCATGCGGAGCATGTTCAGCGTGGTGACACCCAGGATCTGGGTCTCGCCGCGCTCGAACAGGGCCGAGCCGTGCACCCGCGGGATGGCCTCGACCTCGGCGGCCAGGGTGCGGATGTCGGTGACGCCGCGGCCGTCGATGCGGACCTTGTCCGTGATGACGCGCTCGCGGACGATCTTCTTGGTCAGCGCGTTGTAGGCGGCGCCGATCTCCTTCTCGCGGCCCTCGAACTCGGGCAGCAGCTTCTCGGCGGCCAGCGCCTTGACGCGGTCCAGCTCGTTGTTGCGCTCCTGCTTGCCCGCGATGGTGAGGGCCTGGGCCAGCTCGTCCTTGACGGCGGCGGTCAGCGCGGCGAGCACGTCGTCCTGGTAGTCCAGGAAGACCGGGAACTCGCCGGTCGGCTTGGCGGCCTGGGCGGCCAGCTGGGCCTGGGCGGCGCAGAGCACCTTGATGAACGGCTTGGCGGCGTCCAGACCGGCGGCGACGATCTCCTCGGTCGGCGCCTCGGCGCCGCCCTCGACCAGCTTGACGGTCTTGTCGGTGGCCTCGGCCTCGACCATCATGATCGCGACGTCACCGTCGGGCAGGGTGCGACCGGCGACGACCATGTCGAAGACGGCCGACTCCAGCTCGCTGTGGGTCGGGAAGGCCACCCACTGGCCGTTGATCAGCGCGACGCGCACGCCACCGATCGGGCCGGAGAACGGCAGGCCCGCCAGCTGGGTGGAGGCGGAGGCGGCGTTGATGGCCACCACGTCGTACAGGTGGTCCGGGTTGAGCGCCATCACGGTGACGACGACCTGGACCTCGTTGCGCAGGCCCTTGACGAAGGACGGGCGCAGCGGGCGGTCGATCAGGCGGCAGGTGAGGATCGCGTCCTCGGAGGGCCGGCCCTCACGACGGAAGAACGAGCCGGGGATCCGGCCCGCGGCGTACATCCGCTCCTCGACGTCCACGGTCAGCGGGAAGAAGTCGAAGTGCTCCTTCGGCTGCTTGGACGCGCTGGTGGCCGACAGCACCATGGTGTCGTCGTCCAGGTAGGCGACGGCGGAGCCGGCCGCCTGACGGGCCAGACGGCCGGTCTCGAAGCGGATGGTACGGGTGCCGAAGGAACCGTTGTCGATCACGGCCTCGGCGTAGAACACGTTCTCTTCCACCTGGAAGATCTCCTCTTTCGTACGTCTCCGGGAGAGCGTCCCCGCGCCTCGCCTGCGTGCTGACCCTGGTCGGTCCGGGCCGGTCTTCGATCGAAGCCTCCGGTGGTTCCCGCTTCGGTCTGCGGGGCCTCCGGCGGCCACTACCGAGGACCGGCGCCTCTCGGCCGACCGGATTCGGACGGGCGGTCCGCGTCTGGACGCTCTCTCGGATGCGGGCGGCTTCCGTTTGAAGCCTTCGTCCCGCGGGGGGTTCGGGTCCTGCTGCCCGGTGGCGCGCTTTCGGCGCCATCACCCGGCATGCCCACAACCCTACGGTGCAATCCTCGGGCACCCGGGGAGGTGCGCGCGAGTTGTTATGCCCGGTCGGTACCGGCGGGCGCCGCGGTGGGCGCCCCGGTCGTCGGCCGCGTCATACGCGCGAGGGGCGGCTCCCCGGTGTGGGGAGCCGCCCCGAGCGGGGTTGTCAGCGGGCGCCGCCGGCGGCACCGCGACGGATGCCCAGGCGGTCGACGAGCGTACGGAAACGCTCGATGTCCTTCTTGGCCAGGTACTGCAGCAGGCGGCGACGCTGGCCGACCAGGATCAGCAGGCCACGACGCGAGTGGTGGTCGTGCTTGTGGGTCTTGAGGTGCTCGGTCAGGTCCGAGATGCGACGGGAGAGCATGGCCACCTGGACCTCGGGGGAGCCGGTGTCGCCCTCCTTCTGGCCGAACTCGGCGATGATCTGCTTCTTGATGTCAGAGGCGAGAGCCACTGCAACTCCTTCGAGGTGATACCGAGCGTTCCTGGTCTACGGCACAGGACTCTGCGAGAACTCGGTGTCGTGTACGAACGCGGCCGTCGATCGGGGTCCCGCCCGGGGACGGACACACGGCTGCGCTCGGAGGCCAAGCGTAGCAGGGCCGCCGACACGGGTGGTCGGCGGCCCCGGCCGGCGGCCCCGGCGCCCGGATCAGCCGGTGGCGCCGCGGACCAGCCGGTAGACGTCGAGGACCGCCAGCACCAGCGGGACCAGGGACATCAGGGTGAGGCTGTCGACCAGGTCCAGGATGCGCCCCCAGAAGGGAGAGACGCCGAGCCGGGGCACCACCAGCGCGATCGCGGTGAGCACCGCGGCGCCGAAGGCGATCGAGGCGGTCAGCCAGACGGTGCGCAGGTCGACGTCGGTGGAGCCGAGGCCGGCCCGCAGCACGAACTGCGGGGTGTGCAGGGAGAGGCCGACGATCAGCAGCGACAGTCCGAACAGGCCGGCGACGGTGAGCGCGAAGACCTGGGCGCTGTAGCGGAACAGCCGGGCCCGGAGCATGGTGGCGAGGCCGAGGACGAGCGCGAGCAGCTCGGGGAAGGCCTCGTCGGTGAAGCCGAGCACCGCGCAGGCGCCGACGATCACCGCGGCGCAGCCGCCGACCAGGCCGACCAGCACCTCGTGGCCGCGGCGGGCCTGGTGGGCGATCCGCTCGTACTGGACCAGCTCGGCGCGGGCGGCGTCCTCGTCGTGGTCGCGGCCGCGGGCGCGGGTCTGGCCGGGGGCGCTGTACCCGACGGGCAGCCGGGCGAAGCGGGCGGACAGGCCGGGCAGGAAGCCGATCACGGCGACGGCGCCGACGCCGGTGACCGCCGCGATGTGGTTGGCCGGGGTGCCGGGCAGCAGGACGGCGGCGAAGGTGGCGAGCGCGCCGGCCGCGGCCAGGAAGGCGGCGGCGACGAACAGCGAGTCCTTCTCGGGCAGCAGGCCGACCAGCAGGACGGCGACCACCAGGACGGCGACGCAGCCGGTCAGGAACTGGAGCCGGCCGGGGCCGTCCAGCGGACCGCCGGTGGGGGCGAGGACGCCGCTGCCGGCGATCAGGGCGTGCGGCAGGGCGCCGAGGCCGAGCGCGAGGCCGGCCCAGGCGTCCCGGTAGACCCGGGCGCGCACGCCGGCCAGGGCGGTGAGGACCACGGCGGCGACGCCGGAGAGCACCCCGGGCAGGCCGTGCATGTCGTGGCGCAGGTCGGAGAACCAGAGGGCGAAGCCGAGCAGGGTGAGCAGCACGCCCGCGCCGATGAGGCCGAAGGCGCGCATCAGCTCGGGGCTCCAGAACCGGCGGTCGGTCTCGCCCGCGGTGGCGATCGCGTCGGCGACGTCGTCGTAGACGGCGGGCGGCAGCGACTCGGCGAACGGGCGCAGGCTGAGCAGGTCGCCGTCGCGCACCTGCTGGGCCGCGAGCGAGCGGCCGCCGTCGAGCACGGTGCCGTCGCGGCGGACGAGGTGGAAGCCGGTGGGGACCCCGTCGGGCTGGGTCTGGCCGGACAGCCGCAGCACCTCGGGATACACGTCCGCGAGCGGGACGTCCTCGGGCAGGGCGACGTCGATCCGGCTGTCCGGGGCGACGACGGTGACCCGGCAGAAGCCGGTGGTGGCGGGCGTCGTCATGCCCGTACCTCGTTCGCTCGACGCACTGGGCGCTCCCCCTTGATGACGGTGCCGCGGCACCGGCGGCTGGTCGGTCTGGCTGTCGCGCGGGTGGCGGCCGGGCGGAACCGGCCCGGTGCGGCCACGAGTTGGCGCGGCGTTACCCTACCCGTTCGGTTCGTGGCCGGCCCCGCGGAGGGCGGGCGGGTCCGCCGCAGCGGGGCCCCAGTAGGATCGGCCCCTGCGCAGGGCGGCGGGGGTGGCGCGTTCCTCCCCGGATCGCCTGCGGTCGGCGGAGCGGGGGCGGCGTCACACGGGGCGTCCTCACCCGTACGGATCCTGTTGCGTGAGGGCTGATGCCGTAGTGGTCTTGCGAAGCGTTCGTGGTCGGGGGATGGGACGCGTATGGGCGTGATCATGGTCAAGCGGCCGCCCCGGGCGTATCCGCCGGCGGTGCCGGACGAGCCGGTGGAGCTGGTCACCCCGCCCGAACTGCCCCGGTCGGGCGGCGAGGACTGGGTGATGAGCATCCTGCCGATGCTCGGCATGGGCGGTTCGGCGGTGTTCTTCTTCGCCCCCGGCGCCCAGCCCTCGATGAAGATCATGGGCGGTCTGATGATCGTCTCGACGATCGGCATGGCGCTCGCCCAGATCGTCCGGGCCCGCAAGGGCGGCTCCACCGCCACCGCGGACGAACGGCGCGACTACCTCAAGTACCTCCAGCAGATGCGCCGCCAGGTGCGCCGGACCGCCGAGCGCCAGCGCGGCGCGCAGCTGTTCCTCAACCCGGAGCCCGACCAGCTCTGGTCGATCGTCGCGGACGGCCGACGGCTGTGGGAACGCCGGGGCGGCGACGCGGACTTCGCCCAGATCCGGGTCGGCCGCGGACCGGTGCAGCTGTCCACCCCGCTGGTGGCCCCGCAGACCGCGCCGATGGACGAGCTGGAACCGCTCTCGGCGGCCGCGATGCAGACCTTCCTGAAGGCCCACGGCACCCTGCAGGACCTGCCGTTGGCCATCTCGCTGCGCGCCTTCTACCACATCACGGTCTGCGGCGACCCGGACACTGTCTACGGCAACGTCCGGGCGATGATCGCCCAGCTGACCACCCTGCACTCGCCGGACGACCTGCTGATCACGGTGGCGGCGGCCCCCGGCGCGGTGGACGAGTGGGAGTGGACGAAGTGGCTCCCGCACAACCAGCACCGCAAGGAGAGCGACGGCGCCGGTTCGCGCCGGCTGATCGCCACCGGGCTCGGCGACCTGGAGCTGCTGCTCCAGGACGAGCTGGCCGGCCGGCAGCGGTTCGTCCGGGACGCCGCGCCGGCGGCCGACCAGCCGCACATCGTGGTCGTCATGGACGGCGCCTCGGTGCCGCACGACTCGCTGCTGGCCGGTGCGGAGGGCGTGCACGGGGTGACCATCGTCGAGGTGGTCCCGGGCGACCTGGACGAGCCGACCGGGCACCTGATCGTCACCGTCTCGCCGGACGAGCTGGTGCTGCGCTCCGCCTCGGGCGCCACCTACGCGGGCAAGCCGGACACCCTCAGCGCCTGGCAGTCCGAGGCGCTGGCCCGGCAGTTGGCGCCGTACCGGGCCTCGGCCGGCGGTGACGACGAGCCGCTGCTGTCCAACCTGGACTTCACCGACCTGATGAACTCCGGCGACCCGGGCTCCTTCGACGTGACCCGCAGCTGGCGGCAGCGGGCGCAGCACGAGCGGCTGCGGGTGCCGATCGGCGTCGGGGCCGGCGGCGAGCACGTGTACCTGGACCTCAAGGAGGCCGCGCTGGAGGGCATGGGCCCGCACGGCCTGTGCGTCGGCGCGACCGGCTCCGGCAAGTCGGAGCTGCTGCGCACCCTGGTGCTGGCGCTGGCGATGACGCACTCCTCGGAGACCCTGAACTTCGTGCTCGCCGACTTCAAGGGCGGCGCGACCTTCGCGGGCATGGCGGACATGCCGCACACCTCGGCGGTGATCACCAACCTGGAGGGCCAGCTCACCCTGGTCGACCGCATGCGGGACGCCATCGAGGGCGAGCTCAACCGGCGCCAGGAGCTGCTGCACCGGGCGGGCAACTACGCGAACATCCACGAGTACGAGCGGGCCCGGGCGGCCGGCGCGGCGCTGGACCCGCTGTCCTCGCTGGTGCTGATCATCGACGAGTTCTCCGAACTCCTCACCGCCAAGCCCGACTTCATCGACATGTTCATCCAGATCGGCCGGATCGGCCGGTCCCTCGGGGTGCACCTGCTGCTGGCCTCGCAGCGCCTGGAGGAGGGCAAACTGCGCGGTCTGGACACCTACCTCTCCTACCGGATCGGTCTGCGCACCTTCTCGGCGGCCGAGTCGCGGGCGGCGATCGGCGTCCCGGACGCCTACCACCTGCCTCCGGTGCCGGGTGTCGGCTACCTGAAGTTCGGCACCGACGTGATGGAGCGCTTCAAGGCCGCCTACGTCTCCGGGCCCTACCGGGCGCCGGGCCAGCAGCGCTCGACCGGCGGCCGGCGGGTGACCGCCCTCCCGGTGCGGTTCACCGCGGCCGAGGTGCCGGTGACCGAGCCGCCGGTGCAGGAGGTCGAGCCGCTCGTCGAGGAGCAGGACGACGCGCTGGCGGACACCGTGCTGGACGTGTTCGTGCAGCGGATGGCGGGCCAGGGCCCGGCCGCGCACCAGGTGTGGCTCCCGCCGCTGGACGCGCCGCCGAGCGTGGACCAGCTGCTGCCGCCGCTCCAGGCGACCGCCGAGCGCGGACTGACCGCGCCGCAGTACGGCGCGCTGGGCCGGCTGCGGGTGCCGGTCGGCATCGTCGACAAGCCGCGCGACCAGAAGCGCGACATCCTCGACCAGGACTACGCGGGGGCGGCCGGCCACGGTCTGGTGGTCGGCGGCCCGCGCTCCGGCAAGTCGACCATGATCCGCACCATGGTGACCTCGTTCGCGCTCACCCACACGCCGCTGGAGGTGCAGTTCTACCTGTTGGACTTCGGCGGCGGCGGCTTCCAGTCGGTCCAGGACCTGCCGCACGTGGGCGGGGTGGCCGGGCGGCTGGACGCCGAGAAGGTGCGCCGGATGGTCTCCGAGGTGCACGGGGTGCTCAACCGGCGCGAGGAGCTCTTCCGCAGCACCGGGATCGACTCGATCGGGACGTACCGGGCCCGCCGGGCCGCCGGCGCGCTGCCCGACGAGCGGTTCGGCGACGTCTTCCTGGTGGTCGACGGCTGGAACACCTTCAAGCAGGAGTTCGAGGCGCTGGAGCCGGTCATCGGCGACATCGCCCAGCGCGGCCTCGGTTACGGCGTCCACCTGATCGTCACCGCGACCCGGTACGCCGAGGTCCGCCCGGCGCTCAAGGACCTGCTGCAGAACCGGACCGAGCTGAAGCTCGGTGACGCGATGGAGTCCGAGGTGGACCGCCGGGTGGCGCAGAACGTGCCGGCCGTGCCGGGCCGCGGCGTCACCCCGGACCGGCTGCACTTCCTCACCGGTCTGCCCCGGCTGGACGGCTCCGACTCGGTCGAGGACCTCCAGGACGGCGTGGCCGGGCTGGTCTCGGCGGTCGCCGGGGCGTGGACCGGTCCGCGCGCGCCGCAGGTCCGGATGCTGCCGGCGGTGCTGGACGGGCACTCGCTGCCGAAGGGCTTCGAGCACCCGGAGCGCGGGGTCTCGTTCGGCGTGGACGAGGCGGAGCTGGCACCGGCCTTCGTCAACTTCGAGACCGACCCGCTGTTCATCGTCTTCGGCGACACCGAGTCCGGGAAGTCCGCGCTGCTGCGGATGCTGGTCAAGCAGATCACCGAGCGGTACACCCCGGACCAGGCCGGCATCGTGGTCGGCGACTACCGGCGCGCGCTGCTCGGCGTGGTCCCGCCGGAGTACCTGGTCGAGTACGCGGCCGCGCAGCCGGCCATGTCCGCGGTGGTCGAGATGCTGCGCGGGGCCTGCTCGCGCCGGCTGCCCGGACCGGACGTGACCGCGGAGCAGCTGCGCAACCGCAGCTGGTACAGCGGCAAGGACATGTTCGTGGTCGTGGACGACTACGAGCTGGTGGCGACCTCCTCGGGCAACCCGCTGGCGGCGCTGACCGAGTTCCTGCCGTTCGCGCGCGACATCGGCCTGCGGGTGATCGTCGCGCGCAGCGCGGGCGGCGCCGGGCGCTCGCTGTACGAGCCGTTCATGCAGCGGATGCGCGAGCTGGGCGGGCAGGGCGTCCTGCTGTCCGGCAACCGGGACGAGGGTCCGCTGCTGGGCACCGTGAAGCCGCAGGCGCTGCCGCCGGGCCGGGGCGTGTTCGTCTCGCGCCGGGTGACCAGCGGGCAGATGGTGCAGACGGGCTGGCTGCCGGCTCCGTAAGGGGCGGGCCCGCGACGGCCGTCACGGAGCGTGAGGGAAGGGGTCGGATCCTCGGGATCCGGCCCCTTGCCGCGTCCCAGGTGCTGAAACGTTACCTAGATCTTTCCGTCGGAGGGCTGCGGTTCCCGTACCCGGCGGGGGCGTTGACCTCCGGCCCGGTGACCGTCGGCCGTCCTGCCTCCACATCCGGCACTGACCTTGGAATGTGGCGCGCAACGCCACGTTCACCTTGGATTCAAGCGCGATGTGGCGAAAGTAACAAGTCGGACATTCATAGTGATGACAATAAGTGATCATCAGATCGCATGTTTATGCGCTTCGCCACAACGGATTCCGAAGCATTTCCGCGATTGACTCGATCGATACGGCCAAGGTTCCATGGCGGCCCGGGAGCGACAGGACCAGAACCGAGCACACAGCCAGCGGAGGCGATACCGCTCCCTCTCCAGGACCGCACAGAGCCGATCGGATGCCTCATGACCGACACGCTTCGCCCGCCGACCGCCACGGCCCCCGCCGCGGCCGTCGCGGGCGTGCCAGCCCCCCAGCAGACGCTCAAGCGTTCGATCGGCGTCGTGGGCGGCACACTGCTCACGCTGTCCTGCGTCACCCCGGCCTCCACGCTCTTCGTGATCGTCCCGGAGCTGTTCTCCAGCATCGGCAGCGCCACCGCGCTGGCCATCGCGATCGGCTCGGTGCTCTGCATCGCGGTCGCCTTCTGCTACTCCGAGCTCGGCACCCTGATCCCCAGCGCCGGCGGTGAGTACGCCATGGTCGGCACCCTGGCCGGGCGACTGGCCGGCTGGCTGGTCTTCGTGCTCTCGCTGATCGTGGTGATGATCGTCCCCTCGGTCATCGCCCTCGGCACCGCCGACTACCTGGCCCCCGTGCTGCACGTCGACAAGCCGCTGGCCGGCGCCGCGGTGATGCTCGCCGCCACCCTGGCCGGTCTGCTGGACCTGCGCGCCAACGCCTGGATCACCGGCATCTTCCTGGTCCTGGAGGTCGTCGCGGCCGGCGTCGTGTCGGTGCTCGGCTTCGCCCACGCCAACAGCGGCGCGCCGAGCATGCTGCACGGCGTGGTCACCGGCGAGGACGGCGTCACCACCACGGTGAGCATCGGCGCGATCATCGGCGCGCTCGGCATCGCGCTCTTCATCACCCAGGGCTTCTCCACCGCCGTCTACCTCTCCGAGGAGCTGGAGAACCCGCGCCGCAACGTCTCCCGCACCGTGCTGTGGACGCTGGCGATCTCCGCCGCGGTCATCCTCGTCCCGGTCGCCGCCATCACCATGGGCGCCCCCGACCTGGCGACCCTGAGCTCGGGCGACATCTCCGGCATGGTCACCGCCTGGAGCAGCTCCGCGGTCGGCACCTTCATCAGCCTCTGCGTCGCGCTGGCCATCATCAACGCCGGCATCGTCATGGTCATCCAGAACTCCCGGGTGCTGTTCGCCTCGGCCCGTGACAAGGCCTGGCCCGGTCCGGTCAACAAGGCCTTCGGCACGCTGGGCCGGTTCGGCTCCCCGTGGGTCGCCACCCTGGCCGTCGGCCTGCCGGGCGCCGCGCTCTGCTTCGTCAAGGGCGAGCTGCTCAGCGAGATCACCGGCGTCGCCGTCACCGGGATGTACCTGCTGGTCGCGATCGCCGCGCTGCTCTCCCGCCGGAACCAGCACAAGCACGCCGCCGCCTGGCGGATGCCGCTCTGGCCGGCCGTCCCGGTGGCGCTGATCGCGGTGCTGGTCTACATCATCACCCAGCTGGACACCGTGCCGCTGCTGTGGACCGGTGGCATCACCGCCGGCGCCACCCTCTACTGGCTGTTCTACCTGCGCCCCCGGCAGGACACCCACTGGGTGATCAGCATCCCCGAGGACCAGCAGGCCTGATCCCCACCGGACCCTCCCCCTCCCCCACACGGCAGTGCCCCGGGCTCCCCCCGCCCGGGGCACTGCCGTGTCCGCGCGCCGCGGCGCCGGAGCACGCACATCCGGCCGCGGTCGGGGCGACCCGGCAGCGGCGGACGGCGGCTCAGCGGCGGCGGTGGTCGCGGAGCACGATGCCGCCGCCGATCAGCAGGGCGACCAGCAGGCCGCCGATGCCCAGCACATAGGTCGCGGTGCGGCCGTCGCGGTCGGCCTGGGTCTCGCCGAGGCCGAGCGGGCGCGGCACGATCGGCGCGGAGGCCAGCTGGACCGGCGGGTCCGCCGCCGGCTTCTCCGCCGGCGCCGCGGGCGCGGTGGTGACGGCCTTCACCGGGTCGACCACGCCCCAGCCGATGTACTCGTTCGCCTGGTGGTCGGTGCGCTGCGCGGTCTGCTCGATCCAGGCGCGCACCTGGCTCGGCTTCCAGTCCTTGTGCGCGCCGACCAGCAGCGCCGCCAGACCGGCCACGTACGGCGCGGCGAAGCTGGTGCCGTTGTCCACGCACTGCCCGCCGCGCGGGACGGTGGAGAGCATGTCGACCCCGGGCGCCGCGACGTCCACGAAGTCGCCGTACTGCGAGAAGTAGGTGCGCTCGTTGTTGCGGTCGGAGGCCCCGACGGCGAGCACGGTGCGGAAGGCCGCCGGGTAGGTGTCGCCCTTCTTGCCCTCGTTGCCGGAGGAGGCGACCACCACCACGCCCCGGTTCTCGGCGTTGTCGACCGCGGCCTTCAGCTCCTCGTAGCCGACGAAGCGGGTGTCGGCCGCGCCGCGCACGTCCTGCGAGATGTTGATGACCTTGGCGCCCTGCTGGACCGCGAGGTTGACGGCCTCCACCAGGGAGTGCACGTCGCCGTTGCCCTCGGCGTCGTTCTGCCGGATCGACAGGATGGTGGCGCCCGGGGCGATGCCGACGAAGCCGGTCTGCTCGATGCGCGAGGCCGCGATGATGCCCGCCACCTTGGTGCCGTGGCCGACCAGGTCGTCCTTGCCGCCGCCCTCGACCCGCTTGCCCTCCTTGTCCTTCAGCAGCGAGCCGCCGTCGAGGACCTTCGAGGCGAGCTGCGGGTTCTGGTCGTCCACCCCGGTGTCGATGACCGCGACCACCACCCCCGCACCGGTGGTCGCGCCGCCCTGCCAGAGCTCGTCCAGCACCATCCGCTGCAGCGACCACGGCACGGCCTGCACGTTCTGCGCGTTCTTGCCGCACTCCCCGGCGGCCGAGACGCCCGGTCCCTCCGCCGCGGCCGGCACCGCCAGCGGGCCGCCGAGCAGCGTGAGCGCGGCCAACGCCGCGGCCGCCGTCCGGTACCTGACCACCGGCACCCTGCCACCCCTCATGTCGTCCACCTGGTTGCGCGGTCACGCGCCAAAGGCGGGTGCCCCGCGCGGGGTACCCGCCCTTCGGCGCGTCGTCCTCGGGCCGTGAACCGTCAGCCGGTCCAGAGGGTGGCGTTGCGGTTCTCGGTGCTCTGGTAGCTGGTCGCCGCGTTGTCGAGCGACTTGGCGATCTGCTCCAGCACCTGCTGGAGGTGCTCGGCACGCTGGTCCCACTTGGTCTGGTGGGCCTGGTAGCCCTGCTGGGCGGCGCCCTCCCAGCTACCGGCGATCTTGGTGACGCCGGCCTTCAGCTCCTCGAGCTGACCCTTGATGGTCTGCGCGGTCCGACGGACCTCCGAGCTGGCGTTCTTGATGGTCTCGAAGTTGACCAGAATGTGTTCGGCCACGATGTCTCCTAGTCGAGGCTGCGACGCACCCCATCACCCGAGGGGTGGGTCGCCGGGTGAACGGACAGAGCTGAGGATCAGGACGTCGCGGCGGAACCGAAGATCGCCTGCTGGTCGGCGTCGGCCTGCGAGTACTTCTGGGTCGTGAGCTCGATCGCGTCCTTGATGGCGCGCAGCGACTTGTTCAGCTCCTGGGCGTCGGTGTTGAACTGACCCTGGAGGTTGGTGTACGCCTGCGCGGCCTGGCCCTGCCAACCACTGGTGATCGAACCCACCAGGTTGTTGAGGCCGTTGATCTCGGTGTTGATCTGGTTGATGACCTCGTCCATGTGCTTGGCGAAAGCCAGCATCTCCTGAGCGGTCGTCTTGAACTGACCCATGCTCTACCGTCCCCCATGAGACAGACCTTGAGTCCGGGGGGTCGTCTCCGGCCCCCGGGCATCACCGGTGTGATGTCCTGCAGCACTGTAGTCGGCACACGCAGCTCGCCCAACACCGGGCGACGGTCGGTTACCAAGCCATGACATCGTGGCCAATTCCTTTGCACGCAGCGGGGGAAGACCACAGCCGCCACCCCGCGCTCACGCGTTCTGCTGCTGCGCCGCACTCTTGGCGTTGAGCGCCGGACCGACCGGCACCAGGTTCGACCACTGCTGCGGGACCGGCGCCGGCTGCAGGCCCTGGTAGCCCAGCCTGGCCTGGTTTCCGCCCAGCTCCTGGGCCTGCGGCGGGCCGGACGGGGTGGCCGGCTGGCCCGAGGGAGTCTTCGCCGCACCGGGCTGGCCGCCCTGGCCGGTCGGCTGTCCGGCCGGCTGGGCCGGCGGCGTGGTCTGGCCGCCCTTGCCGCCCTCGCTGCTGGCCGGCACCGCGTACCGCAGGCCGGTCTCGGTGATCAGGAAGTCCGTGCCGGAGCCGTCCGCCGCGTTGTCCAGCGCCCGGTAGAACAGGCCGTGACCCGGCGTCACGTGCGCGGTGGACGCGCCGTTGCTGAAGCGCGCCGGGTAGTCCGTGCCGGCCCAGACGCTGCGCCGCGGCGTCCGGCCGTCCTGCGCCACGCCGTCGAAGGTGCTGCAGACCACCGAGCGGGCGTCCTTCGGGGCCTGCCAGGTGTTGGCCGGCGCGCCCGTCCTGGTCGGCCAGTCCGCCGCGCCGTCACCCATCAGCGGCACGCTGCTGTTGACGGTGGCGTGCTCGGCCGGCGTCAGGTCGTCGATCCGCGGGCTCTTGTTGGCGTCCTGGTTGTACAGCGGCTGCAGCAGCGGGTTCTGCCGGATCAGCTCCGCCTGGAACGGGGTGATCAGCAGCAGCTGGCTCTTGCCCACCACGTAGTGCTTCTCGCCGAACCGCACCAGCCGGCCGACCTTGCGGTCCTCCGGGTTCTGCAGCGGCACGGAGGAGTTGGCCACCTTGGTGTCCGGCACCAGCCCGTCGATCCGCGGGAAGACGATGTCGCTGCCCGGCGCCAGGGTGTCCAGCCAGTCCTTCTTCACCTTCTGCGGAGCGGCCATCGCCCCGAAGATCGCCCACATCAGCTGGGAGCGGGTGGTGTCCGAGTCCTCCGGACCACCGATCGCGTGCCGGCGGCCCTTGTCGTCCACCAGGAAGATCCGCAGCTTCCCCTGGGCCGCGGCCTGCCCGGAGGCGGCCACCTGCGGGTCGTCGGCCTGCTGCACCAGCAGCGCCTGGCCGACGTCCAGCATCCGGTCCTTGTCCCCGAGCGCGTCCGCGTCGGCGCCGCCCGCCACGAACACCGCCTGGTTGACCGTGCTCCCCTGCTCGTCGCCCGGCCGGTCGCAGACCGACCACTTCATCGGCCGGCTCGCGTTCTCCTTGCTGGGCAGCTTGTCCGGCGCGTACGGGATGCCGATCGTCGGACCGTGGTTGGGGTAGCGGTCGAGGACGCCGTCGTCGACCACCACCACCTTGCTGTCCACCGGCAGCACCAGCCGCGCCGAGGCCATGTTCAGCACCTGGTGCAACCGCTTGGTCTTCCCGTCCGGGTCGGTCAGCACCACGTACCGGGTGGTGCTCTGCTTGCCCTGGACGACGTACTTGCCCTCGTCCCAACCCACCGGCGCGCTCGGCTTGAACACCCCCCAGAGACCGAAGCCGCCGATCACCAACGCGCCCACCACCACGCTCGGCAGGATCGCCTTCACCGGGCGCGGCGCGTCCTCGTCGCTCCCTCCGCCGCCGGGCAGCAGGAAGGCCCCGACGGTGCGCTTGCGGGCGAAGGTGTAGGCGTTCAGCTCGTCCCGGCGCGATGCCATGCTCGTCGTCTCCCCTGTCAGACCGTGCTGCCCCGTGAGCCGCACCCCCCGGGCGAGAACGTGCTCGAACCCTCTACGATGCGGCAGCAGACGGTGAGTACGGTACGGGTACGGTTCACGCACCGGCCAGCCGGGCCGCGACAACCGACCAGAGAGGGGCACTCGGGGGATGCCAAGCCAGACCGCTCCAGGGCGCCGGAGCACGGGACGGGGCAGTGGTTCGCGCCGCTCCGCACGACGCGACCGGACCGAGGCCGCGGGCTCCCCCGCCCCGGGACGCGGCGGCGGGGGCGACGGACCCGTCCCGGTCCGCGTCCACCCCCGGCCGGGACTGCTCGGCAGCCGACTGAGGCTCCAGCAACTCGTGCTGGTCGAGGTCGCCGTGGCGCTGGTCGCGGTCGGCTGGACGATCAGCCGGCCGGTCGCCGCCGGCTTCGGCGCGCTCGCCCTCGCCCTGGTGGTCCTCGCGCTGGTGCCGCTGCGCGGCCGCACCATCCCCGAGGCGCTGCGGGTGCGCGCCGCGCTCAGGGCCCGCCGCAAGTACGCCCGCGCCCACGTCCCGCCGCCCGGCACCGACCCGGCGCTCGCCCCCGCCCTGGAACTCGAACCCGCGCTGCGCACCTGCACCCACGCGACCGAGGCCGACTTCGGCGGCCGGCCGGTGCGCCGGGAGACCGGCATGGTCGGCGACGGCACCTTCCTCAGCGCCGTCCTGCTCGTCCAGGCCAAGGACCTGCCGCTGCGGCCCGCCCGCACCGCCCGGCCGCTGCCGCTGGACGTGATCTGCTCCGCGCTGCGGGTCGACGACATCGCGCTGGAGTCGGTCCAGCTGGTCCAGCACACCCAGCCGGCGCCCGCGCCGCACCTGCCCGAGCAGTCGCTGGCCGCCCGGGCCTACCGCGAGCTCGCCGACGGCACCGCCACCCCCGCGCTGCGGCTCACCTGGGTGGCGCTCAAGCTCGACCCCGAACGGGCGGCCACCGCGGTGCGCGCCCGGGGCGGCGGCGAGGCGGGCGCCCGCAAGGCGCTCCAGCGGGTCACCGACCAGCTCGCCGGCCGGCTGAACAGCGCCGGCTTCAACGCCACCGTGCTCGACGAGCGCGAGCTGATCGCCGCCCTCGCCATCTCCACCTGCGTCAACCCGCTGACCACGGCCGGCCGCCAGGGCACCGGCAGCGGCGGCGGCAGCGGGCGGCGCACCCAGGAGACCAACCGGTTCTGGCGGGTCGACGACCGCTGGCACAGCACCTACTGGATCTCCCGCTGGCCGCAGCTCGGCCGCCCCGGCGGTGCCCCCGGCCGGATCGCCGTCCCCGACCTGGTCAACCTGGTCACCGGCGCGCCCGCGCTGGCGAGCACCTTCAGCCTGACCGCCGGTCACGGCACCGGCGGCTCGGTCACCCTCAGCGGCCACGTCCGGGTCACCGGGCGCAGCGAGAGCGAGACCGTCGAACTCGGCCGGCAGGTGGAGGCACGGGCCCAGAGCACCGGCCTCGGCCTGACCCGGCTCGACCTGGAGCAGGCGCCCGGTGTGCTGGCCACCCTGCCCCTGGGAGGTGCTTCCTGATGGCCGACCTGTCCTACCCCGCCCCCGCGCCGCCGACCGGTGCGCAGCCGCAGCCGCGGGCCGGACGCCGACTGCTGCCCGGCTTCGGGCTGCGCGGCCCGCGCCGGGAGAAGCACGTGCTCACCGTCGCGGAACTCGACGCGCTGTCCTTCCCGGTCGGCGACGACGGCGTGCTGATCGGCGAGGACGTGCACCAGGCCCGGCCCGCCGTGCTCGGCCTGTTCCGGCCCAGCTCCTACGAGCTGGTGCTGGTCGGCGGCCTCTGGACGGCGCAGGTCATCGCACTGCGGGCGGCCGCCACCGGCGCGCGGATCGCCGTCGAGACCGCCCGGGGCCACCTCTGGGGGCCGATGGCGCAGGCCGCGGGCGGCGGACAGCCGTGCGTGACGGTCCACCAGCCCGGCCGGCTCGGTCCGCAGGGCGCCTCGGTCACCTCGCCGGTGCTCGTGGTGCGCGACCTCGGTGCCCGCCCGCCGCGCAGCCGGCTCTCCGCCGCGCCCTGGCAGACGGTCCTGACGGTGGTGCCGCACCTGGGGCCGAACGCCTCCCGGGTGCTCAACGCGGCCGACCTGGTCGGCGTGCAGCGGGTGATGCCGGAGGAGGCCGAGCTGATCGGCCGGGTGCTCTCGCTCGGACCGGGCGAGGTCGCCGCCCTGCCGTCCCTGCCGGACGACCTGACGCTGTGGACGACCCGGATGAGCCGTCAGTACGTCCGGGTGGTCACCGGGCAGGCGGAACGCCAGGTCCTGGGCGGTCCGCGCCGCCTCGACTGACCCGGACGGACCTGGTCGCGGCCCGCGCGCGGCCCGGTCGGAGTTGAGACACCGCCTTCAGCCGGGGGTGGCTCACGGCCTAGGCTGTGGGACGGCAACGGCACCGCGAACATGCGGCGGCGAACACGAGGGAGCCCTAGGTGAGCAGCGATCGGGACGGCGTCTACGTCGGCGACAACGCGGCAGAGGACGACGAGGACTGGTCCGACGCGCCCGACTACACTCCCCCGTCCTGGTACGTGCAGACGGACGCCGCGGGTGCTCCGGCGCCCGTGCCGCAGGCGTCCGTGCCGCAGGCGTCCGCGCCGGGCGGCGGGGTGACGCCGGCTCCGGACGGTGCGCCCGCCCCGACCCCGGTGGCCAACCCCGTCACCACGCCGGCCGCCGTGCCGGTCGCCGCTCCCGGGGTACCGGGTCAGCCGGCCGCGACGGCTCCGCCGGCCGTGCCCCAGCCGACGGCCGTCGCTCAGCCGCAGCCGCAGCCGGCCGAGGCCGCCGTCCCCGCACCCGCACCCGCACCCGCACCCGCACCCGCACCCGCACCCGGCCAGGGTGTCCCGGGTCTCCACGGCGAGCCCCCCGCCGCGCCCGCCGGGGGCTTCGCCGTGCCGTCGGCCGACCCGGCCGCCCAGGCACCGGCACCGGTGCCCACCCCGGCGCCCACACCGGCACCCGTGCCCGCGCCCGCGCCGACCGCCGTGCACGGCTGGCCGCCGGCCGACCCGTCGGCGGTCGCGCAGCCCGGCCCCGCGCAGCCGCCGGCCGCCGCCCCGGCACCCCAGCCGTACCCCGCGGCGGCGCAGCAGCCCTTCGCCGCAGCGCCGGGCCAGCCGCAGCCCTTCCCGCAGGAGCAATCGGCGTACCCGCAGGAGCCGCAGCCCCACGCCCAGGACCCGCAGGCCTTCCCGCAGGACCCGCAGGCCGCCGCGTGGGCGGCCGCCCAGCAGGCCCAGGCCCAGCCCGGACAGCCCCAGCCCGGACCGGCCGCGCCGCCCGCCCCCGCCGACCCGCGCGCGGGCGGCTGGCCGCAGCCCGGCGCCTACCAGCAGCCCGCGCAGCCCCAGCCGAACGCCCCGCAGTGGGGCCAGCAGCCGGCCGCGCCCGCCGCGTTCCAGCAGGCCGGTGCCCCGCAGCAGACCGCGCACGGCGCGCCGCTCGGCTACACCGCCGCGGTCGAGCTGTCCTCCGACCGGCTGCTGCGCAGCCAGCCGAAGCAGCAGCGCCAGCAGCCGCGCTTCCAGTTCGGCGGCAAGGCCGCGGCGGCCGAGAAGGCCCGCAGGCTGGAGATCATCCGCACCCCGGTGCTCAGCTGCTACCGGATCGCCGTGATCAGCCTCAAGGGCGGCGTCGGCAAGACCACGACCACCACCGCCCTCGGCGCCACCCTGGCCAGCGAGCGCCAGGACAAGGTGATCGCGATCGACGCCAACCCGGACGCCGGCACCCTCGGCCGCCGGGTCAAGCGGCAGACCGGCGCCACCATCCGCGACCTGGTGACGGCGATCCCGCACCTGCGCAGCTACATGGACATCCGTCAGTTCACCTCCCAGGACCTCCACTCGGGCCTGGAGATCCTGGCGAACGACGTCGACCCGGCCGTGTCGACCACCTTCAACGACTCGGACTACCGCCAGGTCATCGACGTGCTGGGCCGCCAGTACCCGATCATCCTGACCGACTCCGGCACCGGCCTGCTGTACAGCGCGATGCGCGGGGTGCTGGACCTCGCCGACCAGCTGATCATCGTCTCCACGCCCAGCGTGGACGGCGCCTCGTCCGCCTCCACCACCCTGGACTGGCTCTCCGCGCACGGCTACGCCGATCTGGTGCAGCGCTCGATCACGGTGGTCTCCGGGGTCCGCGAGACGGCCAAGATGATCAAGGTCGAGGACATCGTCGCGCACTTCCAGACCCGCTGCCGCGGCGTGGTCGTGGTCCCGTTCGACGAGAGCCTGGCGGCCGGCGCCGAGGTCAACCTCGACATGATGCGGCCCAAGGTCCGCGAGGCCTACTTCGAGCTGGCCACCCTGGTGGGCGAGGACATCGTCCGGGCCCAGCAGGCCGCCCAGCAGACCGGCTGGCAGCAGCAGGCCCAGCCGCAGCAGGCCCAGCAGCCCCAGGCGCCGGGCTACCCGCAGCCGGGGGCGCAGGCCCAGCCGCCGTACGGCCAGCCGTACCCGTACGCCCACCCGCAGCAGCCCGGCCCGCAGCCCGCGCCCGGCACGCCCTGGGCGCCGCAGCCCGGCCAGACCCCGCCGCCCCCGCCCGGCTACGGCTACCCGCCGCAGAGCACCCCGCAGCAGCCGGCCCCGGAGTGGCAGCAGCCGCCCGCCCCGCCGGCCGGCGGCTACGGCTACCCCCGGCCCGAGGACGGCCACCAGCCGCCGCCCGGTTACGGCTACCCGCCGCCGCCCGCGCCGCCGCAGCAGTGAGCACGCGCGAGGGCCCGCCGACCGTGGAGGTCGGCGGGCCCTCGCGCGTGGGCGGGCGGCGGCGGTCAGCCGGCGTCGGTCAGCTCCCGGGCCCGCTTCACGTCGTCGGCCATCCGGTCCAGCAGCGCCTCGACGGAGTCGAACTTCTCCATCCCGCGCAGGTACACCAGGAACTCCACCGCCACGTGCAGCCCGTAGAGGTCCAGGCCGACCCGGTCGATGGCGTAGGCCTCGACGGTGCGGTCGGTGTTGTCGAAGGTCGGGTTGGTGCCCACCGAGATCGCGGCCGGCATGCGCTCGCCGTCGACGAGCAGCCAGCCCGCGTACACGCCGTCGGCCGGGATCGCGCTGTGCGGCACGGTCTCCACGTTGGCGGTCGGGTAGCCCATCTCACGGCCGCGCTGCGCGCCGCGGACCACCACGCCCTCCACCCGGTGCGGGCGGCCCAGCACCTCGGCCGCCCCGGCCACGTCCCCGGAGCCGACCAGCCGGCGGGTGAGCGTGGAGGAGAACGGCTCGCCGTCCCCCGCCGCGCCGCGCACCTGGAGGTCGACCACCTCGACGCCGCAGTCCGCGGCCCGGCCCAGCTCGGCCAGCAGGGCGACGTCCCCCGCCGCGCGGTGACCGAAACGGAAGTTCGGCCCCTCGACGACCAGACAGGCGTGCAGCGCGTCGACCAGCACCTGCCGGAAGAACTCCTCCGGCGACTCCTTGGAGAACGCGGTGGTGAACGGCAGCACCAGCACGGCGTCGACGCCCAGCTCCTCGATCAGCTCCGCCCGGCGGGGCTGCGGAGCGAGCAGCGGCGGGTGGGTCCCGGGGCGGACCACCTCGCTGGGGTGCGGGTCGAACGTGACCACCACCGAGCGGACGCCCCGCTCACGGGCGCGCTCGACCACCCGGTTGATGATCAGCTGGTGTCCGCGGTGCACCCCGTCGAACGAGCCGATGGTGACGACGCTGCGTCCCCAGTCACCGGGGATCTCCTCCAGGCCACGCCAGCGCTGCACCTGACCGCTCCTTGTTCCGTACGGCGCGTACCTTCTGTACGCTCAAACGCTCAAAACCCGAACCCCTATAGCGTGCCATGCGCCTGTCCCGAGTTCGGCACCGGAAGGCAGGTTGGCCGAACCCCCGGGTGTCGGGCGGCCCCGGCGGGCGCCCGAACGGTCCCGGCGCCTCGGCCGCCCGCGGCCTCCGCCGCCGCGTGCCGCGGGTCCCGGCCCGCCGCCACCAGGGCGCGCAGCCGGTCCAGCCGCGGCCCCACCGGGCGGGCCGGCCGCTCGTCCTCCGGCCAGCGGGCCAGCAGCGCGGCGAACGCCGCCGAGCGGACGGCGCAGCGCACCAGCAACCCGTCGGCGTCCGGCAGGGCCGCCGCCGCCCGGACCAGCACCGCGCGGGCCCGGGCCGGTCGCTCCGCCGCGCAGTGCTCGGCCAGCCCGGCGACGGCGGCGGCCAGCACCTCCGGGTCCCCCTCGGTGGCCAGCAGGGTGTCCAGCAGCTCGCAGCGCAGCGCGTCGGCCACCGGGTCGGGCACCGGACGGGAGAGCACCTCGGCGAACGGCCGGCGGACGGCCACCGCGCGGGCCGCCAGGGCCCCGCTCAGCAGCACCCGCAGCTCGAGCCGGGCGACGGCTCCCGCCACCGCGCCGCGCACCAGCCGACGGCCCAGGTAGTCGACGGCGACCGGACCGGCCAGGGCCGGCCGTTCGCGCAGCAGCCGGGCCACCAGTTCGGCGCCGCGCCGGGCGGCCAGCGGCGCCCGGACGTCCGCCAGCACCCGCAGCGTCCCGGCCACCGGCGCACCCGCCGGCCCCGCCGCCGCGCTCCCGCCCAGGCGGTCGGCCAGCGCGGCCAGCACCGGCTCGGGGTCGCTCTCCAGCGCCGGGGCCAGCGTCCGCGCGGTCAGGAAACGGTCCTCGCCGCACCGGTACACGGCCAGCGCCGCCGGCAGATGGGCGGCCCGGTGCTCCGGGTCGCGCAGCAGCAGGGCCAGCGCCGCGCCGTGCAGGGCCGGCTCCTCGTCCCGGGCCAGCAGGGTCAGCGCGGTGAACCGCAGCAGGTCCACCCCGGCGCCGCGGGCGTGGGGGGCGACGCGCAGCGCGTGCACCGCGGCGGCCACGTGCCGTTCGGGCCGGGGATCGTGGCTCCAGCGGTCGACGGCGCGGCAGAGCGCCGAAGGCTCCTCGGCGGCCAGCACGGCGAGCAGCGCGTCCGCCCCCGGGTGCGCCGCCCCGGCCAGCGCCTCGGTCAACTCGTCCAGGGCCAGGGACCGGTGGGCGAACAGCAGGTCGTGCGCGAGGTCGGCGACGGTACGGCCGGGGCGGGCGGGCAGGCCCCGCGGGTCGTCGAACCAGGCGCACAGCAGTGGCAGTACGCCCGCCGGGTCGGCGCGCAGCCGGTCGGCCACCGCGGCGAGGAACGGCCGGGCCGGCCCGTCGGCGGCCACCAGTCGGCGCAGCAGGGCGAGTTCGGCCTCCACCGGGAGGCCCAGACCGGCCCAGAACGCCGGGCCGAACCGGCCCAGCCCCTCCGCCGGCAAGCGTTCGAAGCCGCCCGCGCCGGCCGCCCGTTCGACGATCCGCTCGGCCAACTGCTCCAGCAGCAAACGGTGTTCGGCGAGGTCCCGGCCGGCCGCCAGGCCGGCGACCAGCAGCCGCCCGGCCCACCAGCCGGGCTCACTGCCCGCCGGCCTCAGGTCCACGGCCCGCCAGATCCGGTGCAGCCACGGGTCCAGGGCCGACCCGCCCCAGGTCTCGGCGATCCGCCGCAGCGCGGCGACCACCGGCCCGATCCGGTGCCGCGGCACGCCGCCGGACTCGCCGGCCGGCCTGGTGTCCTCGGCCTCGCCGAGCAGCAGCCGCAGCGCCGCGTCCAGATCCAGGTGCCGGCCCTGCAGCCAGTCGGCGAACTCCCCGTGGGCGAAGCGGTAGCCGGCCCCGGCCGGGACGAACAGCCCCTCCGCCAGCACCGCCGTCGCCCAGCCGCCCGCCACCGGGAACAGCTCCTCGAACGCGGCCCGCCCCAGGGCGCCCTGCTCGGCGCCCAGCATCCGCCGCGCCGCCTCGTGCACCCGCCCGGCCACCGCCGCCGCCGTCCGGCGCACCCGCCCGGCCGTAGCCCCGGCGGGCCGGACGGCGCCGCGGCGATGGGCCCCCGGCCGCCGCGGACGGCCGCCTCCGGCGAGCCGCTGGGCCACCCGCAGACAGCACAGGTCGAGGTGGGCGGCGAACAGCTCGGTGCGGCGCACCGGCTCCCCCCGCAGCCCCTCCGCCCACAGCTCCCCGGCCAGCCGGACCGCCAGCGGGTGCCCGGCGTCCGCCGCCGCCGGCCATCCCGGCGGCACGCCGTACCGGCGGCGCACCCGCTCCGCCGCCTCGGCGGGCAGCGGCCCCAACCGGCGCACTACCACCCGCAGGGCGCCCGTCCGCCGCTCCGGCCCGCCGACCGGCACCAGGAACTCGCCCGCCGCGCCGCCCGGTGCCAGCCGCTCCCAGGCCTCCTCCCCACAGGTCGTCAGCAGCCGTGCGCCGCCGGCCGCCAGCCAGCCGGCCGAGGCCCGCAGCCAGTCCGCGTCGAGCGGCACCGACGACTCCTCGGGACCGTCCAGCACCACCAGCAGCGGCCGCCCGGCCGCCGCGCAGAGCGCCGCCACCGCCCCGGAGCCGTGCGGCGCGGGCACCTCCAGCTCGGCCGCGGCCGAGCCGAGCGCCCGTTCCACCGCGTCCGCGAGCGAGGCGTCGCCGGGGCCGAGGTCCGCGCCGCGCAGCCACACCGTGGGCCGCGGCTCCTCGCCCTCCCCGCGCCGCACGGCGACGGCCGCCGCCTCGGTGCTCCGGCCCGAGCCGGCCGCGCCCACCAGCGCCACCACGCCGACCTCCGCGCCGACCTCCGCGCCGACGGCGACAGCGGCCGCGTCCCCGGCCGCCAGCAGATCGGCCCACTCCCCGAGCCCGTCGGGCCGGTCCACCCGGTCGGCCGCCAGCGCGGCGACCCGGCCAGGCCCGGCCCCCGCCGCGGCCGCCCGGGCGGCGGTCAGCCGCAGCACCCCGGCCAGGTTGAGCGCGCTCCCGTACGCGGGCACACCGGCCGCGTTGCGGGCCAGCGCCTCGGCGAGCTCCGGCTCGTCCACCCCGGTGCCGGTCACCGGAACGGCGGTCGGCGGCCCCGGCCGGCCCCGGGTGCGCAGGCCGGGCGCGACCACGGCCACCACCGTGCCACCGGCGGCGTCCAGGACGGGCGCCCCGGCGGGGACGACCGCCGCGTCGGCCGCCGACGGCACGTCGAGCAGCAGGACGCCGTCGATCAGGTGCAAGCGGTCGGCGTACGGGTACCCGGCCCCGGTGGTCGCGGCGAGGCCGCACCGCAGCAGCACCGTCCGCCCGGCCGCGTGGCCCTCGCCCCGGACCGGGACGGGCACCAGCAGCACGCCGCCGTCCCCGGCCTCGGGCGGCGACGCGACCGGCAGCGGCGGCACCGGCAGCCCGCCGACCGCGTCGGTGCGCAGCAGGGCGAGCCCGTGCCCGGGCAGCGGCCGGACGTGGTCCGGGCCCAGCACCCGGGTCTGTCCCCCGGAGAGGTGCAGCACGACCCCGTCGAGGCCCGCGACCGTCTCGTGCGCGGTGAGGACGGTGCCCAGGGGGTCGACCACGAAGCCGAGCCCGCGCGGCCGCCCGTCCCGGTCGTGGATCCGCAGCAGCCGACGGCCGGGGTCCCCCGCCGCCGCACCGTCGTCCGCCCCCGGAAAGCCCCTGAAGCCCAGCAGTCCCGGCATGCCCGCAGCCCTCCCCGCAGGGCCGGCCGGCCCTGGAGCGGACGCGTCGCGGCGACCTGCTCGCCGCGGGGGAGCCTGCCCGGTGCGGGCGCGGACCGACCACGCCCGCGCCGTTCACGACCGCGGTTCACCTCGTGCGCTCCCCCGCACGGGTGAACGTCGCCGTGCCGACCCGTGAGGTCAGCCGACGAAGACCGCGACCGGCCTGGCCTGGCCGCCCTTCTCCTCCACCAGTGCGAGGAAGGTGCCGTCCGGCCCGAACACCGCGATCGGCCCGTCCACGCCCATCCCGGGGGCCTTCAGCCGGGCGCCGTGCGACAGCTGCTTCGCCTGGTCCGCGTCGAGGTCCCAGCGCGGGAAGGCCGCCGCGGCGGCGGCGCCGATCGGCAGGACCGCCAGCCCGGTGGCCGCCTCCCCGGTCACCGAGGCCTCCAACTGCTCCAGGGTGTGCGCCGACTCCACCCCGTACGGCCCGACCTTGGTGCGCCGCAGCGCGGTGAGGTGCCCGCCGACGCCGAGCCCGGCGCCGAGGTCCCGGGCGAGCGCCCGGATGTAGGTGCCGGAGGAGCACTCCACGGTGACGTCCAGGTCGATCACCGGCGTGCCGTCCTCCGCGACGGCGGACCGCTGCGCGTGGACGGTGAAGGAGTGGATGGTGGTCGGCCGGGCGGCGAGCTCGAACTCCTCTCCCTCGCGCACCCGCGCGTAGGAGCGCTTGCCGTCGATCTTGATCGCGCTGACCTTGGACGGCACCTGCATGATCTCGCCGGTGAGCGCCGCGACGCCGGCGTCGATGTCCTCCCGGGCCACCCCGTCCGCCGGGGTCGAGGACGTGACCTCGCCCTCCCGGTCGTCGGTCACGGTGGTCTGGCCGAGCCGGACGGTCGCCTCGTAGGTCTTGGCGGTGAGCATCAGGTGGCCGAGCAGCCGGGTGGCCCGCTCGACGCCGATCACCAGCACGCCGGTGGCCATCGGGTCGAGGGTGCCGGCATGGCCGACCTTCCGCGTCCCGGCCAGCCACCGCAGCTTGGCGACCACCCCGTGCGAGGTGATGCCCTCCGGCTTGTCGACGATGACGAGGCCGTCCGGACCGGTGCCTTTGCGCTTCATCAAGTTCTTTCTGTCAAAGCTCTGTACAAAACGATCAACCGCTGGCTGCCAACCTACCGACCGCACGGCCCCGCCGACCACGCAGCACGGGCCGGACGCCGCCGACAGGTCCGTCCCGGTCGGTCCCGGTCAGTCCCGCGGGGCCCGCAGCGCGGCGCGGAACCGCTCCACCACCACGTCCACGTCCTCCCGGGCGGAGAACCCGGCCGCGTAGACGTGGCCGCCGCCGCCCAGCTCCGCGCAGGCGGCCGCGACGTCCACCGCGCCCTTGGACCGCGAGGAGCCGCGCAGGGTGCCGTCCGGGTCCTGCTTGAGCACCAGCGCGACCTCGGCCTCGGCCGGGCGGCGCAGGATGTCGATCAGGCCCTCGATCTCCTCGACGGTCACGCTGAACAGCACCAGGTCCTGGTACGGCACCCAGGTCCACACCAGACCCAGCCCGCCCGCCGCGTCCGGCTCGTAGACGGCCCGGTCGAGCGCGCCGGCCAGCACCTTGAGGTAGCCGAACGACGAGGTGTCCCACAGCTGCCGCGAGATGAGGTCGTGCCGGATGCCGGTGGCCAGCAGCCGGCCGGCCAGCTCGTGGGTGGCCGGCGTGGTCGCCCGGTACCGGAACGAGCCGGTGTCGGTGGCGACCCCCGTGTAGAGGCAGGTGGCCAGGGACTGGTCCAGCTCGACGCCGAGCCGGCGCAGCAGCTCGTCCACCAGGACGGCGGTCGCCGGGGCACCCGGGTCGATCAGCTGGTGGGTGCCGAAGCCGGGGTTGGAGGCGTGGTGGTCGAGGACCACCAGCACCGGCGCGGCGAACGCCTTGTCGTGCAGCAGGCCCAGCCGGCTCTCCGCGGCGACGTCGAAGCAGAGCACCAGCTCGGGGGTGTCGGGCACCTCCGCGGCCGGCACGATCAGCTCCTGCCCGGGCAGGAAGGCCAGCGACTCGGGGACGATCTGCGGGTCGTCGCCGAACGAGACCCGGACCTCCTTGCCGAGCCCGCGCAGGGCCAGCGCGGCCGCCAGCGCGGAGCCGAGCGCGTCGCCGTCCGGGCAGATGTGACAGATCAGGTCGATCGAGCGGGCCCGCCCGATCTCCGCGACCACCTGCTGCCAGACCAGCTCGAAACCGCTCTCCTCGGCGCGCGGCCCCGGAAGCACCGCGAGGGCGTCCTCCACCGTGTCGGTGGAGGACGCCCCCGTGGTCGAACCGGTCCCGGCTGCCGAACCGGCCGCCGCCGGCTCACCCGCCATGACTACTCGTCCTCGTCGTCACGCTCGGACGCCGGAACCTTGTACGGGTCCGCGTCGCCGGCGTAGGCCGCGCCCGCGGCGGTGGTGCGCACCGCCGCGTCGATGGCCCGGGCCCGGTCGAGCAGGTCGTCGATGTTCCGGGCGTTCTCCGGCAGGGCGTCCGCGACGAAGGTCAGCGTCGGGGTGAAGCGCACCCCGGTCTGCTTGCCGACCTCGGAGCGGAGCACACCCTTGGCACTCTCCAGCGCGGCGGCCGTGGCCTCACGCTCGGTGTCGTCGCCGAAGACCGTGTAGAAGACGGTGGCCTCGCGCAGGTCCCCGGTCACCCGGGCGTCGGTGATGGTCACGAACCCGAGACGCGGGTCCTTGATCCGGCGCTCCAGGGTCTGGGCGACGACCACCTGGATGCGGTCGGCGAGCTTGCGCGCCCTTGCGGTGTCGGTCACGTTGCCTCCTCGTGCAGTGGGCCGGGTACTCGGGCGTGCTGCGCGCCCTTCGGGGCCCCTGCCCCAAAGTACCGGCCCGCGCCCAGCCTTGTGGGCGCTCTCGGTCCTGATCTGTGTGAGAACGGCGACTCGCGCCGACCGGCTCCACAGTCCTCATTCGTCGTCGTCGTTGTGGTAGCGCCTCCTGGCGGAGAGCAGCTGAACCTCGGGGCGGCCGGCGACCAACCGCTCACAGCTGTCCAGGACCTCGGTGACGTACCCGGCTTCGCCGGCCACCACCGCGAGGCCGATCTCGGCCCGGCGGTGCAGATCCTGGTTCCCGGTCTCGGCAGCGCACACGCTGTACTTGCGCTGCAGTTCGGCCACGATGGGCCGCACGATCGACCGCTTCTCCTTGAGCGAGTGGACGTCGCCCAACAGCAGGTCGAAGGTGAGTGTTCCCACGAACATGTGTGACAGGTCAGAGCCGACCTGGAAGGCCTCGGGGAGCGACCCGGAACCGGACCGCTCCCCGGACCCTACACAGCAGGACCGGGGCCGGTCGACGGAAATACCACCCGTCGACCGGCCCCGGCAGCCACTCGCTTACGCGCGCGGCTTCTCGCGCATCTCGTAGGTCTCGATGACGTCCTCGACCTTGATGTCGTTGAACGACCCCAGGGTCACACCGGCCTCGAAGCCCTCGCGGACCTCGGTCGCGTCGTCCTTGAAGCGGCGCAGACCCTCGATGGTGAGGCTCTCCGCCACGACCTTGCCGTCGCGGATGAGGCGGGCCTTGGCGTTGCGGCGCAGCAGGCCCTCGCGGACCAGGACACCGGCGATGTTGCCGAACTTGGAGGAGCGGAACACCTCGCGGATCTCCGCGGAGCCGAGGCGAACCTCCTCGTACTCCGGCTTGAGC
Source organism: Streptomyces sp. NRRL F-6131 (assembly GCA_000719695.1). Taxonomy (GTDB): domain Bacteria; phylum Actinomycetota; class Actinomycetes; order Streptomycetales; family Streptomycetaceae; genus Kitasatospora. Next base: position 5,634 of record JOHN01000067.1, on the reverse strand, counting down.
ATGCCCTTGAGGGCGTTCTCGATCTCCTCGATCGCCTGGTAGATGACCGAGTAGTACCGGACGTCCACGCCTTCCTTGTCGGCCGCGGCGCGCGCACGACCCTCCGCGCGCACGTTGAAGCCGATGATGATGGCGTCCGAGCCCATCGCCAGGTCCACGTCGGACTCGGTGATGGCACCCACACCGCGGTGCAGGACCCGGAGCTCGACCTCCTCGCCCACGTCGAGCTTGACGAGGGCGTCCTCGAGGGCTTCGACGGAACCGGAGACGTCACCCTTGATGATGAGGTTGAGCTGCTCGATGGAGCCGGCGGCGATGGCCTTGTCCAGGTCCTCCAGGGACACCCGGACCCGACGCTGCGCGAAGGCGGCGTTGCGGTCGCGGGCCGAGCGCTTCTCGGCGATCTGGCGGGCGGTGCGGTCCTCGTCGACGACGATGAAGCTGTCGCCGGCGCGGGGCACCGAGGTCAGACCGAGCAGCAGCACCGGGCGGGACGGGCCGGCCTCGCTGAGGCTGTTGCCGTTCTCGTCCAGCATCGCGCGGACGCGACCGTAGGCGTCGCCGACCACGATCGAGTCGCCGACGCGGAGGGTACCGCGCTGCACGAGCACGGTCGCCATGGCGCCGCGGCCCTTGTCGAGGTGGGCCTCGATGGCGATGCCCTGCGCGTCCTGCTCCGGGTTGGCCCGCAGGTCGAGCGAGGCGTCCGCGGTCAGGACCACGGCCTCCAGCAGCTGGTCGATGTTCAGACCCTGGCGCGCGGAGATGTCGACGAACATGGTGTCGCCGCCGTACTCCTCGGCCACCAGACCGAACTCGGTCAGCTGACCGCGGACCTTGGTCGGGTCGGCGCCCTCGACGTCGATCTTGTTGACGGCGACCACGATCGGCACACCCGCGGCCTTGGCGTGGTTCAGCGCCTCGACCGTCTGCGGCATGACACCGTCGTTGGCCGCGACCACCAGGATCGCGATGTCGGTGGACTTGGCACCACGGGCACGCATGGCGGAGAACGCCTCGTGACCCGGGGTGTCGAGGAAGGTGATCGGGCGCTCTTCGCCGTTCACCGTCGTCGCCACCTGGTAGGCACCGATGTGCTGGGTGATGCCACCGGCCTCGCCGGCCACCACGTTGGACTTGCGGATGGCGTCCAGCAGGCGGGTCTTACCGTGGTCGACGTGACCCATGACGGTGACGACCGGCGGGCGCGGGGCCAGCTGGTCCTCGTCGCCCTCGTTGGCGCCGAAGTCGATGTCGAACGACTCCAGCAGCTCGCGGTCCTCGTCGTCCCGGCTGACGATCTCGAGCTGGAAGCCCATCTCGTCGGCCAGCAGCTGCAGCGTCGCGTCGGAAACCGACTGCGTCGCGGTGACCATCTCGCCCAGGTTGAACATGACGGAGACGAGCGCGGCCGGGTTGGCGTTGATCTTCTCCGCGAAGTCCATCAGCGAGGCGCCGCTCGACAGGCGAACGGTCTGGCCGTTGCCGCGGGGCAGCATCACACCGCCGACGGACGGGGCCTGCATGGCCTCGTACTCCTGGCGCTTCGCCCGCTTCGACTTGCGACCACGGGCCGGACGGCCACCGGGACCGCGACCGAAGGCACCCTGCGTGCCACCACGGGCACCCGGGCCACCGGGACGGCCGCCGAAGCCACCGGGACGGGGACCGAAGCCGCCGCCACCACCGGGAGCACCGCCACCCGGACGCGGACCGCCGAAGCCGCCGCCACCGGCCGGACGCGAGCCCGGACCGGCCGGACGACCCTGGAAGCCCGGACGGGCGCCACCGGCACCCGGACCACCCGGACGGCCACCGGGGCCACCCGGACCACGGCCACCCGGACCCGGACGCGGGCCCGGACCGGCCGGACGCTGCGGCATCATGCCCGGGTTCGGACGCGGCATGCCCGACGGGGTCGGACGCGGGCCGGCCGGACGCGGCATGCCGTCGGAACGCGGAGCACCGGCACCCGGGCCACCGGCACCGGGGGCACCCTGGCCACCCGGACGCGGACGGTCGCCACCCGGACGCGGGGCACCACCCGGACGGGGGGCACCGGCACCGGGGGCACCCTGGCCACCCGGACGCGGACGGTCGCCACCCGGACGCGGGGCACCCGCACCCGGAGCACCCTGACCGCCCGGACGCGGACGGTCGCCCGCCGGACGCGGACGGTCGCCGCCCTGGCCGGCCGGGGCACCCGGACGGCCGCCGCCCGGCGCGCCGGCACGGCGGTCACCGGGGCGGGCCATGCCGGTGGCACTGCCCGAGGTGAACGGGTTGTTGCCCGGACGCGGACCGGCCGGACGCGGGCCCGGACGGGCACCACCGGCGGCGGGACCGGCCGGACGCGAGGCCTGCGGCGCCGGCGCGGCCGGACGCTCGGCCTGGGTCTCGCCGGCCACCGGGGCCGGCGAGGAGAACTCGGCCGCCGGAGCGGCCGGGGCCGCGGCGGGGCGCGGCGCCGGGCGCGGACCCGGCGTCGGCGCACCCGTCCTGGGCGCGGCGGGGGCGGCCGGCGCCGCCGGGGCGGCGGCCGCGGGGGTCGGACGGGGACCGGGGGCCGCGGCAGGGCGCGGACCCGGGGTCGGGGCACCCGGCTTGGGTGCACCCGCGGCCGAACCGGCCGCGGGCTGGGGCGCCGCGGGCTTCCGCGGGCCCGGCTTGGCAGCGGAGCCACCACCGGTGGGGGCAACGCCAAGCGCGTCAGTCAACTTGCGTACGACCGGCGCCTCGATGGTCGAGGACGCCGAACGGACGAACTCACCCAGCTCGGTGAGCTTGGCCATCACGGCCTTGCTCTCCAAACCGAGCTCCTTGGCGAGTTCGTAAACCCGGACCTTAGCCACTTCACTCCTGTTCATGAGTCCGGGGGTCTCGTCCGCCGGACTGTCGCTACTTCATGGGCGTACCCATCGCGTACTCATCGCGTACTCATCGAGTGCTCATCGCAATCTCGACCTACTTCCACATCGCGAGGTACCTGACTGGTGGCACGGCGTGCGGTCGCCCGCGCGCCGTGCTTGGTGCGGTGGTTCTCCGCCGCGCGAGCGGCGGGCCGTCACGGGGAGCTCTCGCTCACCCGCTGCTCGATGTACTCGCGGAGCCGCCCGGTGTCGAGCGCGCCCTGGAGCCGGAAGGCCCGGGGGAACGCCCGTCGGCGGACCGCGAGGTCGAGGCAGGCCGGATCGGGGTGCAGATGTGCGCCCCGGCCCGGCAGTGCGCCACGGGGATCAGGGACGCAGACGCCCTCGACCGCCGTGACACGAAACAGCTGGTGCTTGGCCGCGCGCTTGCGGCAGCCCACGCAGGTGCGTTCCGGGCGTGCTCGGACGTGCGTCCGGCCAGACGAAGGCAAGTCTACCCCTCCGAAGGGACATGGCGCCGCCCCGCCGATCCTGGGGGGGAACGACGGGACGGTCGGACAACAACGACTACGGGGTCGCGGATTCCTGCTCGCCGCCCTCGGTGTCCGGCCGGATGTCGATCCGCCACCCCGTCAGACGGGCGGCGAGACGGGCGTTCTGCCCCTCCTTGCCGATCGCCAGCGACAGCTGGTAGTCCGGCACGATCACCCGCGCGGAGCGCTGCGCCAGGTCGACGATCTCCACACTGGTCACCCGGGCGGGGGACAGCGCGGCGGCGACCATCTCGCGCGGGTCCTCCGACCAGTCGACGATGTCGATCTTCTCGCCGTGCAGCTCGCCCATCACGGCGCGCACCCGGGCACCCATCGGGCCGATGCAGGCGCCCTTGGCGTTCAGCCCCTGACGGCGCGACCAGACCGCGATCTTCGTCCGGTGGCCGGCCTCACGGGCGATCGCGGCGATCTCCACGCTGCCGTCCGCGATCTCCGGGACCTCCAGCGCGAACAGCTTGCGCACCAGGTTGGGGTGGGTGCGCGACAGCGTCACCGACGCCCCGCGGACACCCCGGCGCACGGCCACGACGTAGCACTTCAGCCGGGTGCCGTGACGGTAGTCCTCGCCCGGGACCTGCTCCTGCGGAGGCAGGATGGCCTCCAGCTTGCCGATGTCGACCAGCACGTTCTTCGGGTCGTTGCCCTGCTGGACGACACCGGTGACGATGTCGCCCTCCTTACCGGCGTACTCGCCGAAGGTCTGGTCGTCGGCCGCGTCACGCAGCCGCTGCAGCATGACCTGCATGCCGATGCTGGAGGCGATCCGGCCGAAACCGCTCGGGGTGTCGTCGAACTCCTTCGGCTCGACGCCCTCGTCCAGCTCCGACGCGTCCTCGGTGGCCCAGACCGTCACGTGGCCGGACTTGCGGTCCAGCTCGACCCGGGCGCGACGGCGCGAGCCCTCGGTGCGGTGGTACGCGGTGAGGAGGGCCGACTCGATCGACTCGACCACGAGGCCGAAGGGGATGTTCTTCTCGCTGACCAGCGTGCGCAGGGCACTCATGTCGATGTCCACGGCTACGCCTCCTCGTCTTTCGTCACGTTCATCATGGTGCGGTTGGTGCGCAGGTCGTCACTCCGCACCGTCGTCGTCCCCCTCGTCGAGCAGCAGCTCGTCGTCCTTGCGGTTGAACTCCACCTGGACGCGCGCACGGGCGACCTCGCCGTACTCCAGACGGCGCTCCTTGGGCCGGCCGCGGCCCTTCACCGGCTGCACCTCGACCAGCGCGCCGTCCTCGTCGGCCTCCAGCACCCGGGCGACGATCTCCCCGCCGTCGACCAGGTGGATCTTGGCCAGCCGGCCCTCGGCGCGGATCCAGTGCCGCGGCAGCTCCAGCGGACGCTCGGCGCCCGGCGAACCGACCTCCAGCACGTACGCGCCGGAACCCATCACGTCCGACTCGTCCAGGGCCTCGCCGACCACCCGGCTGAACTCCGCGACGGCGTCCAGGTCCACGCCGCCCTCGGCGTCCACGTCGATCTGCACCTGGCGGCGGCTGCCCGCCTGGGTGACCTTGACGTCCTCCAGGTCCAGGCCCGCCTGCGTGGCCAGCGGCTCCAGCAACGCACGCAGCCGGTCGATGTGGGTGGTGCTCATCCGGGTGGACTCCTCGGCCGCGTCTGCTGTTGTCGGAAGGTCGCACCGCGCCCCCCGGCGCCGTTCCGGCGCGCGGCCGGGTCGCGGCAGCTCGGCCCAAAGCCTAGCCGGTGAACCGCCCAACCACCGATTCCGCCCCCGGCGGCGCCCCACCCGCCCCACCCGGTGCGAGCAAGCTCACACTGCCCGCGCGTCCCCACCGACGAGGCAATCCACGCCCATCCGCGTGAGGATTCTGTAATCATTCACGCCATCGAGGGCAGGCGGGCAGGCCGTCCTCCCGTACACGCCCCGGAGTGACTCCCATGCAGCCGCCCAGCCGACGGACCTTCCTGGCCCTCGGCCTGTTCCTCACGGCCGGCGGGACCCTCACCGCCTGCACCGACACCCCCGACCCGGGCAGTCCGGGCAGCCCGGCCGGCGACCACAACCGCCCCGACCCCGACGAGCCGGTCCGCCTGCGCGCCGTCACCGCCACCGACACCCTGCTGGCCGCCTACGACACGGTGCTCCCGCAGTCCCCGCAGCTCCAGCCCCTCCGCGACGACGTCGCCCGCCACCGCACCGCCCTCACCGGCAACACCCCCAGCACCACCCCACCCACCACCCCAAC
>JOHN01000066.1 GCA_000719695.1 Streptomyces sp. NRRL F-6131 | reverse complement strand
GCCCGCCACCGCCCCCACCCGCGCGGTCCTCACCGCCCGCTACGCCGACGCCGCCCCCGACGCCTGGGGCCTCGACGTCCCCGGCGTGCTCACCGCCCTCCCCAGGTCCGCCGCCCCCGCCGTCGCCCTCACCTTCGACGCCTGCGGCGGCCCCGGCGGCTCCGGCTACGACGCCGCCCTCGTCGACACCCTCCGCGACCACGGCGTCCCCGCCACGCTCTTCCTCAACGCCCGCTGGATCGACGCCAACCCCGCCGTCTTCGACGCCCTCGCCGCCGACCCGCTCTTCGAGATCGCCAACCACGGCACCGCCCACCGCCCCCTCTCCGTCACCGGCCGCGCCGCCTACGGCATCGCGGGCACCCGCGACCCCGGCGAGGTCCACGACGAGATCGCGGGCAACCTCGCCAAGCTCACCGCCCTCCTCGGCCGCCCGCCGGGCTTCTTCCGCTCCGGCACCGCCCACTACGACGACGTCGCCACCCGGATCGCCGCCGACCTCGGCCAGCGGATCGCCGGCTTCAGCACCAACGCCGACGGCGGCGCGACCCTCCCCGCCGCCCAGGTCCAGCGCGAACTCCTCGACGCCGCCCCCGGCGGGATCGTCATCGCCCACATGAACCACCCCGGCTCCGGCACCGCGCGCGGCCTGGCCGCCGCCCTCCCCGCCCTGCTCGCCGCCGGCCGCACCTTCACCCGCCTCTCCGACGCCTTCCGTTAGGCGTGCCCGCCCCGGGTGCGTCCACCGTCACCGCCCCGTCCGGGCCCGGCCCGGACCCGCCCGCCGCGCCCGCCGTGGACACCGGCAGCGCCGCCGCCACCCGGTACCCGGGCCCGTACGGGGCCGCGCTCAGCAGCCCGCCGTACAGGGCCACCCGCTCGCGCAGCCCGAGCAGCCCGTGCCCGGTCGACAGCTCCTGCTGCCCGTCCGGGGGACGCCCCGCGCCGTCGTCGACCACCTCGATCAGCAGCGCCCGGTCCCAGGTGATCCGCACCACCGCCCGGGTGCCGGGGCCGGCGTGCTTGGTGATGTTGGTGGCGGCCTCCTGGACCAGCCGGTAGGCGGTCTGGCTGACGCTGTCGTCGATCCGCAGCGGGGCACCGCGGGTCTCCACGGAGATCCGCACCCCGGCCTTGCGGACGTCCGCCAGCAACCGGTCCAGATCGCCCAGACCGTGGCTGTACCCGTCCTCGACCGCCGCCACGGAACCGCGGAGCAGCCGCAGCATGTGCCGCAGCTCGGCCATCGTCGACCGGCCGAGGTCCTCGATGTGCGCGAACGCCTCCCCGCGGGCCGGATCCTCCAGCGCGGTGACCCGAGCCGTCTCCGCCCGCAGCACCATCACCGCGACGGCGTTCGCGACGATGTCGTGCAGCTCCCGCGCGATCCGCACCCGCTCCTGGGTGACCCGCGACCGCGCCTCGGCGACCTCCTGCCGGTGCCGCTCGGTGGCCTCCTCCGCGGCCCGGCTCCACCGGGCGAAGCCCCAGGTGGCCAGGGTGACGGGGATGTAGAAGGCGATGTTCGCGACGAGGACCGGGAGGAACCGGGAGTCCTCCTGGTCGCCGGTCATCTCGGCGATCGCCAGCCCCATGGGGACGAGGCCGAGCACCAGGGCCGTCAGGGCCACCGGCCGCCGGCACTGCGCGGCCACGGTGTAGAGGGCGACCAGGAGGCCGAAGCACGGGATGTAGTCGACGGCATCGGCCCACGAGAGCAGGTCGGCACCGACCGATATGCCCCACACCGCGCCGAAGGTGACCAGTGGCCGGTGACGCCGCAGGACCAGCGCGAGGCCCTCGGCGAGCGCGAGCACGGTCATCGCCAGGCGCTGTTCGGTGCTCGACCACGGGGCGAGCGGTGTACCGAAGTAGAACAGTTCCGGGACGACGACCGCCGCCGCCAGCACGATGTCCTGCAGCCAGACGGACCGCACGTTCAGCAGACCGCCCGCGGTCCGACGCCGGTCCTGCGGCGTCTCGGTGGCCGTCACGGCTCCGGGGCCCGATCACCCGGCGGCCGTGCCGGGCACGGCCGCGAATTCCGACCGGCGACAGCAGTTGGGACTGCTGCAGCACATCTTGATGCCGTACTCCCCGGCGCTCGCGGAGACGTCGCCGCCCGCCAGGGAGGCACCGAGCCACCAGGTGTCGGGCGGCCCCGCCGCTTCCGGGCGTGCGACCCGGTAGCCGAGTTCCGCGTACGCCGCCCACTGGTCGCCGCGGTGGCGGACGAGGACCTCGGCGATCCGTTCCGGCGTGGTGGTCACGGCCGGGACGGCGAACCGCGACGGCCAGAGCAGCATCAGCGTCGCCGCCGCCGCGGTGATCCCGTCCCCTTCGACCGCAGCCAGGCCGACCCCTCCGACGGCGAGCGTCTCGGCGGTGGCTCCGGGGGGCCGGGAGATCCGGACGAGGAATCTCTGCCACGGGCTCGCCAGGGCTTCGGGAGGGTCCGGGACCACCACGACCGCCGTGCTGGTCAGGATCCCGTACGCCACCACCGCGCCGGGTGCCCTGCCGGGCTCCTTCGGGTGCACGGTGACCAGCAGGGCGGGCACATCGGTAACGGAACTACTACTCATCGTGACACCTCGTAACCGTCCTGGGCCCGCTCCGACCTCCGCGGGCGCCGTACCTCCACCCTCCCCCCACCCCGGTCCCAGGAACATGAGCCCCCGGCCCCACTCCGGCCCCGAGAAGGGGGAGCGGTGCGCGGCCCTACCGCAGGACGGTGATGGCCGTCGCCAGGTGGGCCTGGTGGACGCGCCAGCGGCCGTCCAGGGTGGGGAGGGGGGAGGGGACGAGGAGGGTGGCGGTGAAGGTGCCGTCGGGCTGGAGGGTGAGGTCGGCCTCGGAGAAGTCGAGGAAGCGGTGGGTGAGCGGGAACCAGGTCTTGTAGACGGACTCCTTGGCGCTGAAGAGGAGGCGGTCCCAGGGGACGTCGGGGTGGGCGGTGGTGAGGGCGGTGTTGCGCCGCTGTTCGGCGGGGAGGGCGATGGCGTCGAGGACGCCCTCGGGGAGGGGGAGGGCGGGTTCGGCGTCGATGCCGACGGAGACGACCCCGTCGGCCCGGGCGACGGCGGCGGCGCGGAAGCCGGCGCAGTGGGTGAGGGAGCCGATGACGCCGTCGGGCCAGCCCGGGGCGCCGCGCAGGCCGGGGACCAGGGGGCGGTAGGGCACGCCGAGGCGGGTGAGGGCGAGGCGGGCGCAGTGGCGGACGGTGGTGAACTCGCGGCGGCGGGATTCGACGGCGCGCGCGATGACCGCCTCCTCCTCCGGCTCCAGGCGGGCCTCGGGCGGGTCGGCGTAGGCCGTCTCGACGACGACGGGTGCGGGCAGGAGTTCGCGGATCACTGTTCCCCCGGACAGGATGGACGACAAGGCCTTGCGGGGACAGGTTATTCGAACGCGGCGGCGGCCTCCCGCAGGGCGCGGGCGACGGTCTCCGGGTCGTCCGGGGCCGGGTCGCCGGGGCGGTAGGTGACGGCGCGCAGCCCGCCGGTGTAGCGGTACGAGCGGTGGCGCTCGTACACCGGCCAGGAGACCGGGGACTTGCGGTCGACGCCGACGCTGATGCCCTGGAACGGGGCCATGCCGATCAGCTGGTGGACGGGGCCCAGCCGGCCGGTCTCGGTGCCGTCGACGAGGACGCGGAACTCCCAGCGCAGCCCGGGCAGGGCGGTGGCCTCGACGGTGACCAGGTGGGCGCCGGGGGCGAGCGGGCCGGCGTCGGCCCCGAGGAGTTCGCCGTACTGGTTGTAGGCGAGGTGGAGCCGGCCGTCCTCGACGTAGAGGCTGTAGCCGCCGCCCTGGTCGCCGTGCGAGACCAGCACGCCGGCGTCCCCGGCGCCGTGGTGGGCGAGTTCGGCCTCGACGGTGAAGGAGCGGAAGGAGATCAGCCGGGACGAGCGGTAGCGTTCGAGTTCGGGCGTGCCGGCCAGCAGGCGCAGCGGGCGGCGCAGCCGGGCGTCGTCGGGGTGGCGGCGGGCGAGCGCGCCGCTGCCGTCGGCGAGCGGGAAGACCCCGTTGTGCCAGGCGGCGGCCTCCCAGGCCGCGGACAACTCCTTGACCAGCTCGGGGTGTTCGGCGGCGAGGTCGTGGATCTCGGTGGGGTCGGTGCGCAGGTCGTACAGGGCCCACTCGCCGTCGTCGTACGGGGTGCCGGGGCGGTGCAGGGTGACCAGCTTCCAGCCGTCGCGGTAGTAGCTGCGGTTGCCGGTCATCTCGCAGTACTGCTCGTGGTGGGTGGAGCCGGCGGCGGGGTCGCGCAGGACGGTGGTGAAGGGGAAGCCGTCCAGGGACTGCACGGGCTGTCCGGCGCGCCGCTCGGGCCGTTCGACGCCGGCGAGCTCGAGCAGGGTGGGCAGCAGGTCGGTGACGTACTGGTACGGGGTGCGGACGCCGGGGTCGTCCGCGGCGCGGGGGAGGCCGGCGGGCCAGGACAGCACGAACGGGACGCGCACCCCGCCGGCGTGGGTCTGGCCCTTGTAGAGGCGGAACGGGGTGTTGGAGGCCATGCCCCAGCCGCGCGGGTAGTGGACCAGGGAGCGCGGGCCGCCGATCAGCTCGACCTCCCGCTCGACGTCGGGGTTCCAGTCGGCGGGGAGGTTCGGGTGGTGGACGAAGCGGCTGAAGTAGCTGCGGGTGCCTTCGGCGCCGCCCTCGCCGGTGCCGCCGTTGTCGGAGGTGAACACCACGATGGTGTTGTCGAGTTCGCCGAGGTCGGTGAGCGTGTCGAGCAGCCGGCCGAGGTTCTGGTCGACGTTGTCGACCATGGCCGCGTAGACCTCCATGTAGCGGGCGTACAACCGCCGCTCGGGCTCGGTGAGTTCGCTCCAGGGGCCGACCTCGTGGCCGGACTCCGCGTTGCGGTCCGGGAGTTCGGTGCCGGGCGGGAAGTGGCCTGCGGCGAGCTGGCGGGCGAAGCGGGCGGCGCGCAGCTCGTCCCAGCCGCCGTCGTAGCGGCCCCGGTGGCGGGCGAGGTCCGCGGGCTTGGCCTGCAGCGGGCCGTGCACGGCGTTGTGGGCGAGGTAGAGGAAGAACGGCTTGTCGGCGTCGTGGGCGCGCAGCGACTTGACCATGTCGATGGCCCGGTCGGTGATGTCGTCGGTGTAGTAGTAGTCGTCGGGGAACTCGTCGATGTCCAACGGGCTGTTGTCGCGAACGAGTTGGTGCGGGTGGAAGAGGCTGGTGAGGCCCTCCAGGACGCCGTAGTACTGGTCGAAGCCCTTCTGCAGCGGCCAGTTGGCGCGGTCGTCGGCGGCGTGGGAGGCGGAGTCGCGGGTGAGGTGCCACTTGCCGACGGCCCAGGTGGCGTAGCCGGCGTCGTGCAGCAGTTCGGCGAGGGTGGGGATGTCCCCGGCGACCTCCATGCCGTAGCCGGGGAAGCCGGGGTCGGCGTTGGCGACGAAGGAGTAGCCGACCCGGTGCGGGTTGAGGCCGGTGAGCAGGGCCGCGCGGGCGGGCGAGCAGAGCGGCATGGTGTGGTAGTTGACGAGTTTGACGCCGCGCTCGGCGAGGCCGTCGAGGACGGGGGTGGGGACTTCGGCGCCGAACGGGCCGATGTCGCTGTAGCCGAGGTCGTCGACCAGGACGACGACGATGTTGGGGGCGCCTTCGCGCGGGCGGACCCGCCGGGGCCAGGCGGGCGTGGACTCGGCGAAGGTGCGGCCGACGGTGCCGGGGAAGCCCTGGTAGGGGTCGCGACGGGACGGGTCGGTGCGGGACGGGTCGGTGCTCATGCGGTGCTCCGGAGGGTCAGGGCGGCGGTGGCGGCGGCGGTGCTGGGCGGCGCGGCGGCCGCGTCCAGGCGCGGTACGGCGTCGAGGAGTTCGGCGGTGTACGGGTGCTCGGGCGCGGTGACCACCCGGTCGGCCGGGCCGGTCTCGACGATCCGGCCCCGGTGCAGCACGGCGATCCGGTGGCTGACCTGCCGGACCACCGCGAGGTCGTGGGCGATGAAGAGGACGGCCAGGCCGAGGTCCCGCTGGAGCCGGGCGAGCAGGTCGAGGACCTGCGCCTGCACCGAGACGTCCAGCGCGGAGACGGGTTCGTCGCAGATCAGCACGCTCGGTGCGGGCGCGAGGGCCCGGGCGATGCCGATGCGCTGGCGCTGTCCGCCGGAGAAGGCGCGCGGGTGCCGGTCGGCGCTCCCGGGGTCGAGCCCGACCTGCTCCAGCAGTTCGGCGACCCGCTTGCTCCGCTCGGCGCGGTCGCCCAGGCCGTGGGCGATCAGCGGTTCGGCGGTGATCTGCCCGGCGGTCATCCGGGGGTTGAGCGAGGCGTACGGGTCCTGGAAGACCAGTTGCACCTCGCGGCGGGCGTCCCGTTCGCCGCCCTGCCCGAACGCCCGGCCCCGGAAGCGGATGTCGCCGCCGCTCGGGGCGTGCACCTGGACGAGGGCGCGGGCCAGGGTGGACTTGCCGGAGCCGGACTCGCCGACCAGGCCGAGGGTCTCGCCGGGGTGCAGCTCCAGGTCGACGCCGTCCAGCGCGGTGACGGTGCGCCGTCGGGTGCCGTAGGTCTTGCGCAGGCCGGTGACGGTGAGCAGCGGCTCCGGCCCCGGGGTGCTGTTGGCGGCCGCCCCGGAGGGCGTCTCGAGACGGGGGACGGCGGCCAGCAGCTCCCGGGTGTACGGGTGCCGGGGCGCGGTGAGGAGTTCGGCGGTGGTGCCGGACTCGACCACCCGGCCGTGCCGCATGACGAGCAGCCGGCGGCAGGTCCGGGCGATCACCCCGAGGTCGTGGCTGATCACCACGAGCGCGGTGCCGGTCTGCCGGTTGATCCGGGTGAGCAGGCGCAGGATCTGCTGCTGGACGGTCGGGTCGAGGGCGGTGGTGGGTTCGTCGGCCACCAGCACCTGGGCGTCGTTGGCGAGCGCGAGGGCGATCATGATGCGCTGGCGCTGTCCGCCGGAGAACTGGTGCGGGTGGTCGCGCAGTCGGGCGGCGGCGTCGGGGATGCCCACCAGGTCGAGCAACTCGACGGCCCGGGAGGCGCGTCGGCGTTTGTCGGGGTGGGCTCCGTGGGCGCGCAGGGCCTCGTCGAGCTGTCGGCCGACGGTGAGCACCGGGTTGAGCGAGGACATCGGGTCCTGGAAGACCATGGCGATCCGCCGTCCGCGCAGGGCGCGCAGGGCCGGTTCGGGGAGGGCGGCGAGGTCCTGTCCGGCCAGCTCCACCGAACCGCCGGTGATCCGGCCGTCGGCGGGGAGCATCCGCAGCAGGGCGAGCGCGGTGGTGGACTTGCCGGAGCCGGACTCGCCGACCAGTCCGAGGGTGTCCCCGGCGGTGAGGTCGAAGCCGACGCCGTCCACGGCGGTGGTGCCGTCGAACGCGACCGTGAGGTCGGTGACCCGCAGGACGGTGCGGGGTTCGGTGCGGGGTTCGGCGGCCCCGGCGTCGGGTTCGGTGACCGACGGGGCGGTGCGGGGCGGTGTGCGGCCGGTCATCGGCGGATCCCCCGGTTCAGGGCCTCGGCGATCAGCGTGAAGCCGAGCACCAGGGCGGTGGTCGCGGCCAGCGGGGCGGCCGCGAAGGTCGGACGGGTGGCGAGGTAGCCGACGGACTGGCTGAGGATGGAGCCGAGGGTGGGCTCCGGCGGCCGCACGCCGAGTCCGAGGAAGCTCATGGCGCCCTCGATGAACACGCCGACGGAGAGCGCCACCGCCGCCTGGACGATCAGCGGGTCGACGGCGTTCGGCAGGACGTGCCGCAGCAGCACGCGGGGCCGTGAGGCGCCGCCGACCCGGGCGGCCAGCGCGTACTCGCGCTCCCGCTGGACCAGGATCCCGGAGCGCAACTGGCGTCCGAACAGTGGGACTTCGGCGAGCGCGATGACGATGAACACCGGCCAGCGGCCCGGTCCGAGGACGGCCGTGACGGCCAGCGCCAGGATCAGCCCGGGGAAGGCGAGGACCAGGTCGAAGGCGCGCTGGACGGCGGTGTCCGCCCAGGGGTGGGTGGCCGCGAGCAGGGCGAGCGAGCAGCCGATCAGCGCGCCGACCGGGACGGCGCCGAGGATCAGCACGAGGTCCGTGGTGATGCCGTGCAGGACCCGGCTGAGCAGGTCCCGCCCGAGGTCGTCGGTGCCGAACGGGTGCGCGGCGCTCGGGCCGGCCAGCGCGAGCGGGCCCTGGGCGTCGGGATCGTGGTCGGTGAGCAGCGGGGCGAGCAGCCCGGCCAGCGCGACGGCGGCGACCAGGGCGAGCCCGGTCAGGCCGCGGCCGGTGCGCAGCCCGGCGAGGTAGCGGCTGCGGGCGCGGGCCGGGGCGGTGCGCGCCGGGGCGGTGAGGACGGTCATCGGTTACTCCCACCGGATCCGGGGGTCGAGCCAGGCGTGCACCAGGTCGGTGAGCAGCTGGACGGTGACGTGGACGGCGACGATCAGCAGCAGGAGGGCCTGCACCACGGGGTAGTCGCGGCGCAGCACGCCCTGTTCGACGAGCTGGCCGAGCCCGGGCCAGGCGAAGATCCGCTCCACCAGCACCGCCCCGGCGACCAGGTGGCCGATCTGCAGGCCGAGCACGGTGACGGCGGAGGGCAGCGCGTTGGGCAGGGCGTGCCGCCAGACGATCCGGCGCCGGGAGACGCCGACGGCGGTGGCAGTGCGCACGTAGTCCTCGGCGAGGGCCCGTTCGATGCCGTCCTTGAGGTAGCGGGCGAGGACGGCGGCGCTGGGCAGCGCGAGGCAGACGGCGGGCAGCAGCAGGTACTGCAGGGCGAGGTCGGGGGCGTCCAGCAGGGACTCGTGGCCGCCGGCCGGCAGCAGGCCGAGGGTGACCGCGAACAGCAGCACCAGCAGCACGCCGGTGACGAACGGCGGGACGGCCAGCACGGCGGTGGTGAAGGCGCGGACGGCGGCGCCGACCGGGCGGCGTTCGGTGGTGGCGCCGAGCACGCCGAGCGGCAGGGCCAGCAGGACGACCAGCAGCAGGGCGGCGCCGGTGAGTTGGACGGTGGCGCCGAGGCCGTCGGTGATCAGGTCGACGACCTGGCCGCCGATCGCGTAGCTGGGTCCGAGGTCGCCGGTCAGCAGGTCGCCGAGCCAGCGGAGGTACTGGGCGAGGAGGGGCCGGTCGAGGCCGAGGTGCGCGCGGATCGCGGCGACGGTCTGCGGGCCGGCGTCGGGGCCGGCCAGGGTGGTGGCCGGGTCGCCGGGGATGAGGCGGAGGATGAGGAAGACGAGGAAGGAGGCGAGGAGGAGGACGAGCAGCCCGGAGGGGAGCCGCTTGAGGAGGAAGCTTCGCATCGGGTTCGGGCCCTCCGGTCAGGCCGTGAGGTAGGCGTCGTCGAGGTTGAGGTAGCCGAACTTGTTGAGCGTGGCACCGTGGGCCTTGCCGACGGCGACCTCGGTGAGGCCGGCGATGGCGAGGTCGATCACGAACTGCTCGTCCAGCAGGATGTCGGTGATCTGCCCGTAGAGCGCCTTGGCCTCGGGGCTGTCGCTGTCCGGCCGCTGCCAGGCGCGCCGGACGACGTCGGTGTAGGCGGGCGATGTGAACCGCGAGCTGTTCTTCGCCTCGTTGAACGGGTAGGCGCTCACCGCCAGGGTGGCGGGGTGGAGTTGGGCGAAGCCGTGGCTCAGCGTCCAGAGCGCGGGCATGCTCTGGGAGATCAGCTGCTTCTGCATGGTGGGCGAGTCGGTGGGCTGCAGGACGGTCTCGATGCCGACCTGCTTCAGGTCGTACTGGAGGATCTGGGCGACGGCGGTGTTGCCCGGGTCGTTGCTGTGCGCGAACGGCAGGCTGATCCCGCTGAGCCCGGCGTCCTTGAGCAACTGCCGGGCGCGCTCGGGGTCGTGGCGGTAGCGGCCGGCGGCGTCCGCGCTGTACGCGGGGGAGGACTTCGGCCAGGGCGTGGCGGAGACGGTGCCGTAGCCGCCGAGGGCCTGCTCGACCAGCCGCTCGCGGTCGACCGCCCAGGCGATGGCCTGGCGGACGCGCTTGTCGCCGACGTGCTCGGCGGTGAGGTTGGCGCCGATGTAGTAGGCGCCGGAGCCGGTGTCGTAGGGCGTGATGCGGAACTGCGGGTCGCTGCGGAGGGTGGCGATGTCCTTGCCGCGGACGCTGTAGGAGAGGTGGGTCTGGCCGGTGCGGAGGGAGGAGAGCAGCGAGTCGGACTGGGGGATCACCCGGATCTCGACGCCGTCCAGGTAGGGGCGGCCCGGGTTCCAGTACTTCTCGTTGCGGGCGAAGGTGATCGAGCTGCCGGGCTTGCGCTCGGTGAAGGTGTAGGGGCCGGTGCCGATCAGCTTCGTGCCGGCGAAAGCCTCCTCGACGGTCTCCGAATCCGGGACGATCATGAACTCGAAGAGGTCGAAGAGGTTGCTCACCGGATGGGCGAGGACGAGGGTGAGCTCGAAGTCGCCGTTCTTGCGGAAGTCCGTGACGGCGGCGGCGGTGGACCGCAACTGGGCCGAACGGGCCGGGTTCTGGAGGTTCTTGACGGCGAACACCACGTCGTCGGCGGTGAACCGGCGGCCGCTGTGGAAGGTCACGTCCTCGCGCAGCTTGAGGGTGACGCTCGCGCCGTCCGGGGCGACCTGCCAGGAGGTGGCGAGCTCGGGCTGGGGCTGGAGCTTGTCGTCGTAGCGGGTGAGGGTGTTGAAGACCAGGCGCTGGACGAGGGTGTTGGCGCTCTGTGCGAACAGCAGGGCCGGGGTGAAGTCCACGCCGGTGCCGACCGTGAGGACGCCGCCGCGGCGCGGGCCCGCCGCGTCGCCCGCGGCCCCCGCGGAAGCGGTGTCGGCGGCCGAGCGGCAGGCGGCCAGGGAGAGCAGGCCGGCGCCGGCGAGGCCGCCGCGGAGCAGCGTCCGGCGGGAGAGGGCGGGGGCGGTGGGGAAGCTGGTCACGAGTGGTCGTCCTCTGCGGGAAGGGGCTTGCGGGGTAGGTCAGTTGGGCCGCGGGACGGCGGCCAGGGCGTGCACCGGGCGGGCGTACAGGGCGCCGAGCGCGGGCGCCCCGGCGGCGACGGCGAGCACATCGGCGCCGTGCGGCTGGGCGATCAGCAGCCCGGCGTCCCGCCGCAGGTGCGAGTGGCGGGCGAACTCGGCCCGCACCACGTCCAGTCGGGCCGGGTCGAGCAGGGCGAAGGTCTCGGTCAGCACCAGCAGGTCGGGGTTGACCACGTCGGCCAGCAGGGCGAGGGCCCGGCCGACGATCTCCGCCCGGCGCCGCACCAGCCGGTCGGCGCGTGGGTCGCCGGCCCGGACGGCGGCCAGGAACGCGGCGCGGTCCGGCCGTTCGACGATGCCTTCGGCGGCCGCCGCCTCGAACAGCGTGGTGTCCGAGGCGGCGACCGCCAGACAGCCGGTCCGGCCGCAGTGACAGAGCGCGTCACTGTCCGGTACCGGCAGGTGGGCGACGTCGCCGGTCGGCGAGGCGGGGCCGACGTGCACGGTGCCGGCCACCGCCAGCGCCGCGTCCACCACGTGGCCGACGAACAGGTGCACCATCGAGCGCCGGGCCGCCGGGTGCCCGAACAGGATCTCCGCCCGGGCCAGCGCCCGGGCGTGGTTGTCCACCCGGACGGGCAGTCCGGAGGCCTCGGCGAGCAGCGCCGCCAGCGGGACGTCCCGCCAGCCGAGCGGGTCGTGCCGGGTGACCAGACCGCGCTCGTGGTCGACGGCGCCCCCGGTGACGGCCCCCAGGCCGACCACCGTCCGGCCGTCCGGGGCGGCGGCCAGCAGCCGGGGCAGCCGCTCCAGCAGCGGCCGCAGCACGGCCCGGCCGGTGCGGCCGCGGTTGCTCGACTCCTGGCGGTGCAGCACGTTCCCGCGCAGGTCGAGGAAGGCGAAGGTGCTGTACGGGAGGCCGATGTGCAGGCCGGCCACGGCGATCCGGTCGGGGTCGATGTCGACCGGGAGCTGCGGGCGGCCCACCGTCCGGGCGGTGGCGGCGCCGCCCGCCGGCCCGGGCCGCTCGCGGAGCAGCCCGAGCCGGGCGAGGTCGACCACCTGGCGGGAGACGGCGGCGGGGCTCAGCCCGGTGAGCGTGGCCACCCGGCTGCGGGCCACCGGACCGTGGTCGAGCACCGTCCGCAGCACGGCGGCGGCGTTGACGTCCCGCCGGCCGTCCCCGGTGCGCGGCCCGGTGGCGGGTGCGGCGGTGGTGGTCTCCGTGGCCATGGCTTCGCTCGCCTCCCTCGGGTCCGTTCCGCTCAGCCCCGGTCGGCGGTCACGGTGACCGCGGCGCCGGCCCCGGCGGCCTGCGCGGCCGCGACCTTGGCGGCCTCGGCGGCCTCGGTCTCCAGCTCCTCGGCCGGCACCAGCCCGGCCACCCGCGGCGGCTCGGCGGGCTCCAGCAGCCGGCTCGGCGCACCGTCCACGCCCACCGGCAGGTCGCCGTCCAGGGTGATCCGGCGGACCAGGCGCGGCTCGTCGCCGTAGTCGTTGACGGCGTAGTGCTGGGTGGCCCGGTTGTCCCAGATCGCCACGTCGCCGACCTGCCAGTCCCAGCGCACGGTGTTCTCCAGGCGCTCCACGTACCGCTGGAAGAGCGCGATCAGCGCCTTGCTGTCGGCGCCGGCGACGCCCTGGATCCGCTGGGCGAACGCGCCGAGCAGGAGGTTCTTCTCGCCGGTCACCGGGTGGACCCGGACCACCGGGTGCTCGGTCTTGAACGCGGTCGAGACGAAGACCTGCCGGAACAGGTTCGCGATCTCGGCGTTGTCCGCCAGCTCGGGCCGCAGGGCGAGGCTCGCCGCGTAGTCGTAGTCGTTGGTGTGCACGGCGCGCAGCGACTCGGCCAGCACCTTCAGCGGCTCCGGCAGGTCCTGGTAGGCGGCCGCGGTGTTGGCCCACACGGTGGAGCCGCCGGCCGGCGGCAGCTCCAGGGCGCGCAGGATCGAGGCCTTGGGGTAGGAGGGGACGAAGGTGACGTCGGTGTGCCAGTTGTTGGCGCGCACGCCCTTGGTGGCGTCCAGCTCGAAGACGTAGCGGCCGTCCGCGCTGGGGACGGTGGGGTGGCCGACGGGGTGGCCCAGCAGGCGGGCGAACGCCTCGTGGCCGGCGTCGTCGAGGTGCTGCTGGTCGCGGAAGAACAGCACCTTGTGCTCGTACAGGGCGGCCTCGATCGCGGCGACGGTCTCGGCGGGCAGCTCGCCGCCGAGGCGCACGTCGTGGACGATCGCGCCGATCCGGCCGGCGGCGGGGGTGAGGCGCAGGTCGGTGGTGGCGGTCGTGGTGGTGGCAGTGGACATGGCGGGTCCTCGACTCTGGTCGGAGGTGGCGGGGAAGAAGGGGCCGGCCGGGCGCCGTCGACGGACGTGACGGGGCCGGGCGCGGAGGGGTGGCACACGGGTGCCGTGGTGACGTGGTGCCGCGGTGACGTGGCGACGGCGCGGCCGGCGGAAGGCCGGCGGAAGGCCGGGGGTCAGCGGGCGAGGGCCCCGCGACAACAACAGCGGCGGCGGGCCGGGGCGGTGGTGCGAACGGTGCTCATCGGCCCTCCTTCCGGTTCACGGGGCGCTGCGACTGGGCTCGGCGCTCATCGTGCTGAAGCCCGCGTCCCTCTGTCAATCACCCGTTCTGCCTGGTGGGACCGGGCGTTGCGACCGTGTGAAGCCGTGTTGCGGGAGGCGTGCGGGGGGTGACGCGGTTGCTGCGAGGGTGTGTTCCCGCCTGTCGCGGGCGTGTCGGGCGGACTAACTTTCGCAGCGGAAATAACCGTGGGCAGTCGAAGGGCCCGCCCGGAGCGCTTCCGGGCGGGCCCTGGGTCGGTCGGTGGGGTGTCAGGCCCCCAGCAGGCGGGCGAAGTCCAGCCCGAGGCTGCCGAGCACCGGGAGCGCGCCGAGGTCGGTGACGGCGCCGACCGGGATGCTGTAGCCCTGGTTGACCTCCCGGTGGGCCTCCCGGGGCTTCGGTGCGGCGGCCGCCGGCCCGGTCAGGGCGCCGGTGAGCACGGCGGTGAGGGTGGCGAGCAGGGCGAAGGTGCGCACGGGGGCCTCCGGGGATGCGGAATCGGGCGTCCTGGTGAACGCGCGGGGGAGTCGTGCGGTCACGTATCGTCCCCCTTTCGGTCGCACTGGTAAAGCTTCCTCACTTGTGTTCATGACAACACGTCAGATGTCTGTACCAGTTGCGGATGCTCTGTCTACAGTCCGTTCCAGTCATCGAACTGGGAGGGCCCACATGCGAGTTGTCCCGAACCTCCGGATCCTGGCCGGCGTCCCGCTGGCCGCCGCCGCGCTGGTCGCGCTGACCGCGGGGACCGCGAGCGCCGCGATACCGATCAACAAGCCCATGACCGGCAAGGCCACCTACTACAACGACGCCGGCTACGGCGCCTGCGGCACCCAGATCAACGCCGGCACCCAGATGCTGGTCGCCGTCTCGCACGCCTGGTGGACCAGCGCCAACCCCAACAACGACCCGCTCTGCAAGGGCATCTCGGTCAAGGTCAGCTACCAGGGCAAGACCGTCACCGTGCCCGTCCGGGACAAGTGTCCGTCCTGCGACGCGAACCACCTCGACCTCAGCCAGCCGGCCTTCGCCCGCTTCGCGCCGCTCGGCCAGGGCGTGATCAACGGCCTGACCTGGCAGTTCGTCAAGGCCGGGTTCGCCGGTGAGAGCATCCCGCTCTCCGAGCCGATCACCGGCTCGACCATCGGCTGAGCCGGCACCCCCGCCGCCCGCCCCCGCCGCGGCCCCCACTGTCGGCGGGTGCGGGCACAATCGGCACCGACCGGCGGCCGGCCCGGTCAGCCCGGCCGGAGCGACGGCGGAGGAGCGGCGGACATGGCGCGGTACATCACGGTCACGGCGGCGGTCACGGTCGCCGCACCACGCCTGCGGGCGTATCTGCGCTCACCGCTCGCCCCGGCCTCCGCCTGGCCGGAGGCCGACTGGACCGGCCTCTGCACCCCCTGGCCCGACCGGGCGGTCCGCCGCCGCTACCTCGCCGAACTCCCGGCCGCCGTCGCCGAGTGCGACAGCTGGCTCGACGGCGACCACGCCGACCTCCTCCGCGACCTGGCCGCGGACGACGCCCTCGCCCTCCGCCACGACGGCGCCACCGGTGCCCTCGTGCTCGACCTCGACACCCGGGTCGACTTCGAACTCCCCGGCATGATCTGGGCGTTCACCGCGCTGCGCGGACTGGCCGCAGTGCTGGCCGACGGCGACGGCGGCCTCGTCGAGCTCACCCCCGACTGGACCGGTGGGGCGGCGCTGCTGCACCTCTCGCCCGGCCGGTCGGCGTTCCTCGACCCGGCCCGCGACGCCGCCGTGCTCGCCCGGGCCCGCGACGCCGCCTTCGACGTCCGCTGCGCCGTCCCCGAGGCCGACGAGGGCGCGTCGGCCGCCGAACTCCTCGAACGCCTGCTGGCCTGACAGGGTGCAGCGCACGGGCACCGGTTCCTTCCAGGCTGGCGGTGGTTCGACCCCGTCCTCCGGGCATAGCGTCCGGGAAACTGTCGGCGCGAGGTGGAGGTCGGGGTCCGTGGGATCCGGTGGCACGGGTGTGGGCGGCTCGGGTGTGAACGGCGGAGTGTCCTTCTGGTGGAGCCGGCTGGGCGTGCCCGACGGGCGGCCCGCACTGCCCGGCGACCGCGACGTCGACATCTGCGTGGTCGGCGGCGGGTACACCGGCCTCTGGACGGCGTACTACCTCAAGAAGGCCGACCCGGGACTGCGGATCGCCGTCCTGGAACAGCGCTTCTGCGGCTACGGCGCCTCCGGGCGCAACGGCGGCTGGCTGTACAACGGCTTCGCCGGGCGCGGCGCCTTCGCCCGCCGCTACGGGCAGGAGCGCGCCGCCGCGATGCAGCGGGTGATGGACGCGGCGGTCGGCGAGGTCGCCGACACCCTGGCCGCCGAGGGCATCGACGCCGACCTGGTGCGCGGCGGCGTGCTGGAGGTCGCCCGCACCCCCGCCCAACTGGCCCGGCTGCGCGACTTCACCGAGGCCGAGCGGGCCTACGGCGCCGACCGGGTCCAGGTGCTCGACGCCGGGGAGACCGCGGACCGCCTGAACGTCGCCGGGGCCCTCGGCGCCGTCTGGAGCCCGCACGGCGCCCGCGTCCAGCCCGCCAAGCTCGCCGCCGGCCTCGCGGACGTCGTCGAGCGCCTCGGCGTCGAGCTCTACGAGGGCACCCCGGTGACCGGGATCCGCGGCGGCCGCAGGCCCCGGGCGGTCACCCCGCACGGCACCGTCACCGCCCGGTACGTGCTGCGCGCCACCGAGGGCTTCACCTCGGGCCTCGCGGGCGAGCGGCGCACCTGGCTGCCGATGAACTCGGCGATGATCGCCACCGAACCGCTCCCGGACTCCTTCTGGGCGGAGACCGGCTGGGCGGGCCGCGAGGTGCTCGGCGACTTCGCGCACGCCTACATGTACGCGCAGCGCACCGCCGACGACCGGATCGCCCTCGGCGGGCGCGGCGTCCCCTACCGCTTCGGCTCCCGGACGGACACCGACGGCGCCACCCAGCCCGCGACCGTCCGCCAGCTGCGGGAGATCCTGCACGCGTTCTTCCCCGCCGCCCGCACGGCCCGGATCGAACACGCCTGGGCCGGGGTGCTCGGGGTACCCCGCGACTGGTGCGCCACCGTCGACCTGGACCGCCGCACCGGCCTCGGCTGGGCGGGCGGCTACGTCGGCAGCGGGGTGACCACCACCAACCTGGCCGGCCGCACCCTGCGCGACCTCGTCCTCGGCCACGACACCGAGCTGACCCGGCTGCCCTGGGTCGGCCACAGCGTCCGCCGCTGGGAACCCGAACCCTTCCGCTGGCTCGGCGTCCACGCCCTCTACGCCGCCTACCACGTCGCCGACCGCCGCGAAGCCGCCACCCGCCGCCCCACCAGCTCACCCCTCGCCCGCCTCGCCGACACCATCGCCGGCCGGTAGCGGGAAGCGGGCGGACGCCCGGCCCCGTCACCCTGACGGGGCCGGGGCCGGCCAGGCGGGGCGGGGCCGGTCAGGCGCCCACGTAGGCCGCCAGGTGTTCGCCGGTGAGGGTGGAGCGGGCGGCCACCAGGTCGGCGGGGGTGCCCTCGAAGACGATGCGGCCGCCGTCGTGGCCGGCGCCCGGGCCGAGGTCGATGATCCAGTCGGCGTGGGCCATCACGGCCTGGTGGTGCTCGACGACGATGACGGACTTGCCGGAGTCGACGAGCCGGTCCAGCAGGCCGAGCAGCTGCTCGACGTCCGCGAGGTGCAGACCGGTGGTCGGCTCGTCGAGGACGTAGACGCCGCCCTTGTCACCCATGTGGGTGGCCAGCTTCAGCCGCTGCCGCTCGCCGCCGGAGAGCGTGGTGAGCGGCTGGCCGAGGCTGACGTAACCGAGGCCGACGTCGACCAGGCGGTCGAGGATGCGGTGGGCGGCCGGGGTGCGGGCCTCGCCGGTGGCGAAGAAGGCCTCCGCCTCCGTCACCGGCATCGCCAGGACCTCGCTGATGTCCTTGCCGCCGAGGTGGTACTCCAGCACCGAGGCGTCGAAGCGGCGGCCCTCGCAGTCCTCGCAGGTGGTGGCCACCCCGGCCATCATCGCGAGGTCCGTGTAGACCACGCCCGCGCCGTTGCACGTCGGGCAGGCCCCCTCGGAGTTCGGGCTGAACAGGGCCGGCTTCACCCCGTTGGCCTTGGCGAAGGCCTTGCGGATCGGCTCCAGCAGCCCGGTGTAGGTGGCCGGGTTGCTGCGCCGCGAGCCGCGGATCGGGCTCTGGTCGACCGACACCACGCCCTCCCCGGCGGGCACCGAGCCGTGCACCAGCGAGCTCTTGCCCGAGCCGGCCACACCGGTCACGGCGACCAGGACGCCGAGCGGGATGTCCACGTCGACCTCCCGAAGGTTGTGGGCGGAGGCACCGCGGACGGCCAGCTTGCCGGTGGGGCTGCGGACGGCCTTCTTCACCGCGGCCCGGTCGTCCAGGTGACGGCCGGTCACCGTGCCGGCCGCGCGCAGGCCCTCCAGCGGGCCCTCGTAGCAGACCGTGCCGCCGGCCGAGCCCGCGCCCGGGCCGAGGTCCACCACGTGGTCGGCGATCGCGATCACCTCGGGCTTGTGCTCGACGACCAGCACCGTGTTGCCCTTGTCGCGCAGCTGGAGCAGCAGGCCGTTCATCCGCTGGATGTCGTGCGGGTGCAGGCCGGTGCTGGG
The DNA here is from genome assembly GCA_000719695.1 of Streptomyces sp. NRRL F-6131. Classification (GTDB taxonomy): domain Bacteria; phylum Actinomycetota; class Actinomycetes; order Streptomycetales; family Streptomycetaceae; genus Kitasatospora. Next base: position 23,521 of record JOHN01000066.1, on the reverse strand, counting down.
CTCGTCGAACACGTACGTCACATCGGTGAGCGAGGAGCCGAGGTGACGGATCATCTTCACCCGCTGGGCCTCGCCGCCGGAGAGCGTGCCGGCCGGCCGCTCCAGCGAGAGGTAGCCGAGGCCGATCTCCACGAACGAGTCCAGGGTCTGCCGGAGCGCGTCCAGCAGCGGGGCCACCGAGGGCTCGTCGAGGCCGCGCACCCAGGCGGCGAGGTCGCTGATCTGCATCGCGCAGGCGTCGGCGATGCTGATCCCGTCGACCTTCGACGAACGGGCGGCAGCGGTGAGCCGGGTGCCCGCGCACTCCGGGCAGGAGGCGAAGGTGACGGCGCGGTCCACGAACGCCCGGACGTGCGGCTGCATCGCCTCCCGGTCCTTGGACAGCACGGACTTCTGGAGCTTGGGGATCAGCCCCTCGTAGGTGAGGTTGATGCCGTTGACCTTCACCTTGGTCGGCTCGCGGTACAGGAAGTCCTGGAGCTCCCGCTCGGTGTAGTCGCGGATCGGCTTGTCCGGGTCGAGGAAGCCGGAGCCGCTGAAGATCCGGGTCATCCAGCCGTCACCGGTGTAGCCGGGCACGGTGATCGCGCCCTCGGCGAGCGACTTGGACGCGTCGTAGAGCTGGGTGAGGTCCATGTCCGAGACCGAGCCGCGGCCCTCGCAGCGCGGGCACATGCCGCCGGTGACGCTGAAGCTGCGCCGCTCCTTGACGGTCCTGCCGGCGCGCTCCACGGTGACCGCGCCGGCCCCGCTGATCGAGGCGACGTTGAAGGAGAAGGCCTTGGGCGGGCCGATGTGCGGCTGCCCCAGCCGGCTGAACAGGATCCGCAGCATTGCGTTGGTGTCGGTGGCGGTGCCGACGGTGGAGCGCGGGTCGGCGCCCATCCGCTGCTGGTCGACGATGATCGCCGTGGTCAGGCCGTCGAGCACGTCCACCTCGGGCCGGGCCACGGACGGCATGAAGCCCTGCACGAACGCGCTGTAGGTCTCGTTGATCAGCCGCTGCGACTCGGCGGCGACCGTGTCGAACACCAGGGAGCTCTTGCCCGAGCCGGAGACGCCCGTGAACACCGTGAGCCGGCGCTTCGGGATCTCGATGCTGACGTCCTTGAGGTTGTTCTCCCGCGCGCCGTGCACGCGGATCAGGTCATGGGTGTCGGCGGCGTGCGGTTCGGGTGCGTGCGTGTCGGCCCTCGTGCCCGTGCTCATCGTCTCTCCGGTTCCTCTCGCGGTGCCCTCGGTTCCGATCTAACCAGCCGGGTACGACAAGCGGTGTTTAGGCCGGTCGGAGCCCGTGCGCTGGCGGGGGGCGGGGCCGCACCGCACGGTGGTGGCGGGAGTCGGACGGCGGACGGCGGGAGGCGGTCAGGTGCGGGCAGGGCGGGCGTGGCGGACATGGCGGGTGTGGCGGGCGGCGGCGGGTGCGGCCGCCCTCGTGCTGGGGATCGGCGCGGCCCCGGCCGCCGCCGCCGGGCTGCGGCCCGGGTGGACGGTGGCCGTGGTGGACCAGGCCTCCCGCCGGGTGCTGCTGCTCGGCGCCGAGGAGCCGGCCGCGCTGACCGCCCTGCGCGGTCCCGACCGGCGGCCGGCGGCGCTCTGGTCGTGGTCCGCGGACGACGCCCCCGGACTCGCCGACCTGGACCCGCGGCGGACCTGGGACCTGCCGGACGAGGCCAAGAGCCGGGTGCGGCACGGCCGCCGCTACCTGGTCACCACCGCCTCGGGCGGTCTGGCGGCCGTCGTCGACACCCTGACCGGCGCCGCCGTGTGGGCCGTCGACACCGGCCGGGGCGCCAACCCGCACAGCGCCGAGCTGCTCCCGGACGGCAATGTGGCGGTCGCCGCCTCCAGCGGCGGTTGGGTCCGGTTGTACGCCGCCTCGCAGGGGCCGCGCACCACCGTCCACGCCGAGTTCCGGCTGCCGGGCGCGCACGGCGTGCACTGGGACGCGCGGAGCGGGCGGCTCTGGGCGCTGGGCGACGACACGCTGACCGTGCTGCGGGTGGGCGGCACCGCGGCCGCGCCGACGCTCACGGCCGTCCGGTCGGTGCGGCTGCCGGAGCCGGGCGGCCACGACCTGGCGCCGGTGCTCGCCGCGCCCGGCCGGTTCTGGGTGAGCACGACGCGGCACCTCTGGCGCTACGACCCGGCGGCGGACCGCTTCACCCGGATCCGGTTGGCGGACGAACGGGCCGAACGGGACATCAAGAGCGTGGGCGACGAACCCGGGAGCGGACGGTTGCTCACCGCCGCCCCGGACCACGCGGGCCCGTGCAGCTGGTGCACCTCGGTGCTCACCCTGCACCGCCCGGACGGGGTCAGACACCTGCCCGGCACCCACCTCTACAAAGCGCGCTGGTGGACCAGTTGGGGGAGCGGGGCATGACCCCCGGGAGCGCGGTCCGGGCGGGGAACGTGCGGCGGACGGGGCCGAACGGGCTGGCATTCGGTGGATGCGGCTGATTTTATGCACCGTCAAACTACTCCAATGGTGGTCAGTTTCCGCTCCTGTTCCGAATACCTCCCGGTAGCGCCCCGGGCTGGGATAGCGTCCATGGCGCCGGGGGGAACCGAACCCGCTCGCAGGGTTCGCACATCCAGAAATGCCGTAACCGTTTAGGGAGAGAACTGTGCGCAATTTCGTTTCCGAATCCAGGTCCGAGGGCGTCGACGAACTGCGGCTCGCGGTGGACTCGCTCGCGGCCTTCCCGGCCCGCGGCGGGGCCGGCGGGGCGGACGTCCCGGACCGTCTGGCCGCGGTCGCCGAGCTGTGCCGCGCGGTGGACGGCGTGCTCGACAGCCTGGTCGTCCAGGCCGCCGCCGAGGCCGCCGAGGAGGGCTGGACCGCTGCCCGGATGGCGTCCGAACACGCCGTCTACTACGCGCGGTTGCAGCGGGCGCTGCTGCCCACCGCTGCTGCGGCAGAGCAGCGGTGAGCGCGGCACGGAACCACGCGGCGGACGCCAACGCGCACGTCCTGGCCTGCCCCACCCGGTGGAGCGACGTCGACGAGAACGGGCACATCAACAACGCCCGGCTGGTCTCCTACGTGCAGGAGGGAATTTACGACCTGTTCTGCCACCACTCGACCGCCGTCCGGGAATCCCTATTTCCTTCCGGATTCCTGATCGCCCGGCACGAGATCGATTATCTGGAACAGCTGTACCACCGGCCGGAGCCATTGCTGGTGCGGCTGACCGTGGAACGCCTGGGGCGCAGTTCCGCCCATGTCGTGGTGAATGTGTGCCGTGACCCGCACACCTTTATGCGGGCCCGGACGGTGGTGGTGGCCAGGGACGCGTCGTCCGGCCGCTCCCGCACGCTCAGCCCTCCGGAGCGGCGGTTCCTGACCGGGTTCCTGGCCGACGAGGCGGCCGTCGCGGTGCCGCCCCGGCTGGCGGTGAAGTCCCCGCGCGGGGCGCTGACCGCGGCCTCCTCCGGACACCACCAGCCCCGCCGGCGCCTGCCGGGCCTGGGCGCGCTGACCCGGAGCGTCCCCGTGGGCTCCTACCGGCACCGCGCGCGCTGACCCCACGGGGCGCCGGGCCGGCCGACGCCGGGCACAGGAAGTCGACTGGGGCTTCTTCCTGTGCAGGGGCGGCCACCCGAGCCGCGCGGGGTCCTGAGCGCGGGGTCCTGAGCCCGGGTCCCGGGACAGGGACGCCGGAGGAGCGGGCACGACCGTGGACGGCCGACGACGGTGTCAGCCGACGGTCGCGCGGTGGAGCTCCGCGCCCTGGCCGGTGAGCCGGACCGGGGTGGTGGTGGGCGGAAGATAGGCCGAGCGGCCCCGGGGGAGCCGGAGGGCCGGGCCGTCGGGGGCGTGCAGCCGGGCCTCGCCGGCGGTGCACAGCAGGATCTGCGGGGCGTCCGCGCGGTCGACCCGCACGGGGGCGTCCCCGAGCCGCAGCCGGGAGAGCCGGAACTCGGCGGCCAGGGCGGGGAAGCGGGCCTCGGCGGGATCGCCGTCGGCCACCGGCGCGGCGGTCAGCACGGCCGGTTCGGCGGCCCGGAACGCGGTCACCGCGAGCAGGCCCGGAACATCGATGTGCTTGCCGGTCAGACCGCAGCGCAGCACGTTGTCCGAGTTGGCCATCAGCTCGACGCCCACCCCGCGCAGGTAGGCGTGCGGCACGCCGGCGTCCAGGTGCAGCGCCTGGCCGGCCCGCAGGCGTACGTGGTTGAGCAGCAGGGCGGCGAGCAGACCGGGGTCACCGGGGTAGTCGTGGGCGGCGCGGGCGTAGCCGGCGCAGGCGTCGGCGAACGGGCCGCCGGTCGCGGCGACGGCGTCCAGCGCGGTGGTGACCCCGGCCAGCACGGCGGGGTCGGCGGGCCCGTCGGCGCCGCCGTCGAGAGCCTCGCGGAGCAGTGCGGGCAGCACCTCCGCGGCGGGGCGCGCACGCAGCGCGGCGGCCCATCCGTCGAGCGCGGGGACGGCCAGCCGGTCCAGCAGCTCCGCCGTGGCGGCGGTCGGCCGGAAGCCGCAGAGCGCTTCGAAGGCGCCCAGTGCGCACAGCAGTTCCGGCTTGTGGTCGGGGTCCTTGTAGACCCGCTCCGGGGCGTCGGCGGGCACCCCGCGGGCTTCCTCGGCGGCGAAGCCGGCCGCGGCCCGGGCCCGGCTCGGGTGGACCTGGAGGGAGAGCGCCCGCTCGGCGGCCAGCACCTTGAACAGGAAGGGGAGCCGGGGCCCGAAGCGCCGGACGGTGGCCGCCCCGAGCAGTTCCACCGGGGACTCGGCGATCAGCCGGTCCAGCGGGCGCGGGCCGCTCCCGTCGTCGAGCAGCGACGGGGCCGACGGGTGGGCGCCCATCCACAGCTCGGCCTGCGGCTCGCCGGTGGGCGCGACGCCGGTCAGCCCGGGGATCGCGGTGGTGGAGCCCCACGCGTACGCGCGCACCGGGTTGGTGAGCGGGGCGAAGAGGGTCATGCGGACGGTCTCCCAGGAGGCGGACGGGATCGTGCACGGGGGCGGGGCGGGCGGCGCGGGCGCCGGGGCGGACTGCGAGGGTGCGGCGGCGCCGGTCAGCGGCAGAGCGCGGCGGCGCCGATCAGCCCGGCGTCGGTGCCCAGTTCGGCCCGGCGCACCTCCAGCCCGCGGACGTAGGGCAGCGCGGCGTAGCGGTCCAGGTGGCGGGCGAGCGGCTCGAACAGGACCGGCCCGGCGGCGGCCACCCCGCCGCCGATCACCACCCGCCGCAGGTCGACCAGGGTGGCGGTGGCGGCGATCCCGGCGGCCAGCGCCTGGGCCGCCCGGTCGTAGGCGGCCAGCGCCACCGGGTGCCCGGCCAGCGCGTCCTCGGCCACCGCGCGGGCCGTGCGGTCCGTCCCGCCGGGCTCCCAGCCCGCGGCCAGGGCCCGCCGGGCGATGGCCGTGCCGCTGGCGAGGTTCTCCAGGCAGCCGTGCGAGCCGCACGGGCAGGGTTCGCCGTCCAGGTCCACGGTGATGTGGCCGAGGTGCCCGGCGTTGCCGCTGGGGCCGGGGTGGACGGCGCCGTTCAGCACCAGGCCGGCGCCGACCCCGGTGGAGACCACCAGGCAGAGCGCGTTGTCGACGCCCCGGGCGGCGCCGCGCCAGTGTTCGGCGGCGGCCATCGCCACGCCGTCCCCGGCCAGCGCCACCGGGCGGGTGCCCACGGCGGGGTGGGCGGCGACCTCGGCGGTGAGCGGGAACTCCCGCCAGCCGGGGATGTTGACCGGGCTGACCGTGCCCCGGGCGAGGTCCACCGGGCCGGCACTGCCGAGGCCGACGGCGGTGACGGCCGCCCAGTCGGGGGCGGCGGCCAGGTGGTCCAGCACCCGGTGCACCACGGCCAGCACCTCGGCGCCGGACTCCTTCGCCGGGGTCGGCAGCTGGACGCGCCGGGAGAGCGTCCCGGCGGAATCGACGAGCGCCCCGGCGATCTTGGTGCCGCCGATGTCGACGGCGGCCCACACGGGGCCGGCGGGGAGCGGGGCGGTGGACGGAGAGGGCGCGGTCATGGCGGGTGGCTCCGGGGCACGAGGGAGGACGGGCACGGTCGCGGGGGCGTCCGGTCCGCCGTCCGGGAGGACCCGGGCGGCGGACCGGACAGGGACAGCAAACAGGATCAGGCCGACGGAGTCAGCCGCAGGGTCACCAGTTCGAACGGCCGCAGGGCCAGCCGCACCCCGTCGCCGTCCACCACGACCTCACCGCGGGTGCCGTCCCAGGGCCGCTCCAGCAGGTCGCAGGGCACCGCCGAGGCCAGCGGGAAGGACGTCGTCAGCCGCCCCCGGGCCCGGCCGCCGCCGGCTTCGTAGACCCGCACCACGAGGTCGCCGCTGCCGTCGTCGGCCAGCTTGACGGCGCTCACCACGAGCGCGTCCTCGTCCAGCGCGACCAGCGGCCGGACCGCCTCCGCCGTGCCGGTCACCCGCCGCTCCGGCAGGCCCACCGCGTAGCCCTCGCGGACCGCGTCGCCGATCCCCGCGCCGGGCACCAGCGCGTGCCGGAACCGGTGCAGGCCCTGGTCGGTGCGCGGGTCCGGGAAGCGCGGGGCGCGCAGCAGCGAGAACCGGACCGTGGTGGTGGTGCCGCCGTCGGCCGCGCGCACCGTCCGGGTCACGTCGTGCCCGTAGGTCGAGGGGGTGACCAGCGCGACGCCCCAGCCCGGCTCGGCGAGGTGCACGAAGCGGTGGTTGCAGGCCTCGAACTTCGCCGCGTCCCAGCTGGTGTTGGTGTGGGTGGGCCGGAACTGGTGGCCGAACTGGGTCTCGGCCGCGTACCGCTCGGTGTGCACGTCCAGCGGGAACGCCGCCTTCAGGAACTTCTCCGTCTCGTGCCAGTCCACCTCGGTGTCGATGTCCAGCCGGCCGGAGCCCGCCCGCAGGGTCAGCGTCTGCACCACGGTGGAGGAGCCGAACGAGCGGGCGACCCGCACCGCGACCTCCTCGGGGCCGTCGGCGTGCACCGCGACCTCGTCGGCGTCGACCAGGTCGGTGACGGTGTTCCGGTAGAACGCGTCGACGTCCCAGGCGTCCCACATGTTCGGGAAGTCGGGGTGCAGCTGGAGCAGGTTCGCCCGGGTGCCCGGGGCGACGGCCTCCCGGCCGCTCGCCGCGTCCACCGCCGACACCACCAGGCCGTCGCCGTCCACCGCGACCCGCAGCAGGCCGTTGTCGAGGACGAAGCCGCCGCCCTCGCGCGCCGTCACCGCGCAGCCGCCCGCACCGGTCGCGCCGGCCGCCACCGCCGCCGCGGCCGCCGCGCCGCCCGCGGGCACCGCCGAGCGCCCGTGCGGAGCGCCGTTGAACACCAGCGCCCGCCCGCCCGCCGGATCGCCGGCCAGGGCCTGCTGGGCGGCGCCGATCAGCTCCTCCAGCTCGGCCGCCAGCCCCGCGTACGTCGCCTCCGCCTCGCGGTGCACCCAGGCGATCGAGGAGCCCGGCAGGATGTCGTGGAACTGGTGCAGCAGCACGGTCTTCCAGATCCGGTCCAACCGCTCGTACGGGTAGGGGTGGCCGGTGCGCAGCGCCGCGGTGGCGCACCAGAGTTCGGCCTCGCGCAGCAGGTTCTCGCTGCGCCGGTTGCCCTGCTTGGTCCGGGCCTGGCTGGTCAGCGTGGCCCGGTGCAGCTCCAGGTACAGCTCGCCCACCCAGACCGGCGGCTTCGGGTACTCGGCCTCGGCCTTGGCGAAGAACTCGGCCGGGCGCTCCCAGCGCACGGTGGCCGAGCCCTCCAGGTCGCGCAGCCGGGCGGCCTTGGCGACCATCTCGCGGGTGGTGCCGCCGCCGCCGTCGCCCCAGCCGGTCGGCGCCAGCGAGTGCCGGGCCACCCCCTTGTCCTTGAAGTTCCGTGCCGCGTGGGCGATCTCGGAGCCCTTCATGGAGCAGTTGTAGGTGTCCACCGGCGGGAAGTGGGTGAAGATCCTGGTCCCGTCGATGCCCTCCCAGAGGAAGGTGTGGTGCGGGAACTTGTTGACCTGGCTCCAGGAGATCTTCTGGGTCAGCAGCCACTTGGAGCCCGCGTTGCGGATGATCTGCGGCAGGCCGCCGGTGAAGCCGAAGGTGTCCGGCAGCCAGGCCTCCTCGTTCTCGACGCCGAACTCCTCCAGGAAGAAGCGCTTGCCGTGCACGAACTGACGGGCCATCGCCTCGGAGGACGGCATGTTGGTGTCCGACTCCACCCACATGCCGCCGGCCGGGACGAACCGGCCGTCCGCCACCGCCTTCTTCACCCGGGCGTACACCTCCGGGCGGTGCTCCTTGATCCAGGCGAACTGCTGGGCCTGGGACATCGTGTAGAGGAAGTCCGGCTCGTCCTCCAGTAGCGCGGTCATGTTGGCGGTGGTCCTGGCCACCTTGCGGACCGTCTCGCGCAGCGGCCACAGCCAGGCCGAGTCGATGTGCGCGTGGCCGATCGCGCTGATCCGGTGCGCGGACGGCGCGGCCGGCGCGGCCAGCACCTCGGTGAGGTGGGAACGGGCCGCCGCCGCGGTGCCGTTGACGTCCTGGAGGTCGACGGTGTCGAGGGCCCGCTCGACCGCGCGCAGCACGTCCCAGCGGCGGGCGCCGTCCACCGGCAGCTCGGCCATCAGCTCGCCGAGCACCTCCAGGTCCATCACCAGCTGCCAGACCGTCTCGTCGAAGACCGCGAGGTCCATCCGCTCCAGCCGGTACTGCGGCTTGTCCCCGGCGGTCTCCCGGTCGCCCAACTCGGTGGGCAGGAAGGGGTGGTAGTCCAGGATCACCGGGTTGGCGGCCGCCTCGACGTGCAGCAGCACGGGCTCGCCGCCGACCGCCGGGGCGGCGATCCGCACCCACTGGTTCTGCGGGTTGAGGCCCTTCACCGGGGTGCCGTCGGGCCGGTAGACCAGGCCCTCGCACTGGAAGCCGGGCATGTTGGCGTCGAACCCGAGGTCGATCAGCGCCTCGACGGTCCGCCCGGCCCAGTCCTGCGGCACCGTACCGGTCACGGTGATCCAGCTGGTGCCCCAGGGCGCGCCCCAGGCGTCGCCGACCGCGATCGGCGAGCGCGGCGCGGCCAGGCCCTCGGCGACCGGGACGGGCTCGCCGGGGGCGGTCCAGATCGAGACGGTCAGCGGGACGGACGCGGGGTACACCGCCGGGCGGATGCGCTCCTCCAGGACGCGCTTGAGGCGGGCTTCGACGAGCGTGCGGTCATCGTGCATGTCAGCGGACTCCGTTGAGCGGGCGGACGAGGGTGTGCGGACGAGGCTTCTCGAACCGGGAGGGCCGGGGAGGGCCGGGGGAGGGCGAGGCCGGGGTCAGTGGACGTCGTCGGGGTGGACGAGCTCGGTGATGCCGCGGGCGGCGAGGTGGGCGGCGTCCCCGGCGCGCTCGGCGAGCACGGTGGTCGGCCGGGCGCCGTCGGCGGCCAGCCGCATGAACGCCTCGAACACGGCGCCGCCCGGCCCGCAGACCGAGCGCCTGGGCGCGGTGACCTCGTCCCCGGTGGCGACCACCACGGCGGTGCCGCGCGGGGCGGGCGCCCGCCAGCCGTCGCGCAGTCCGGCGACGGCGGCGGCCAGCCGCTCGCCGGCCGGCTTGACCCGCCGGTCGCAGGTCAGCAGGCCGAGGCTGTACTCCAGCTCGGGGAAGTCGGCCAGCGAGCGGTCCACGTCGTGCGAGCACCACCAGGTGACGCCCCACAGGTCGGGGCAGTCCAGCACCGCGTCCACCGTCGCGCCGGTGAACCGGGCGGCGTCCGCGGCGGTGATGTGCGGGGCCGGGGCACCGACCTCCTGCAGCCAGACCGGGCGGTGCGGGTCCTCGGCCCAGGCCTTGGACAGCTCCACCAGGTAGGCGGCGTGCTGGTCGCTCGCGGTGGAGCGGGCGCCGTAGCGCTGTGCGGTGCCGTTGAACACCCAGGAGTGCACGGCGGTGGCGGCGCCGATCCGGGCCGAGTGCCAGGGGGTGAACGGGTGCTCGTCCAGGTACCAGGCCGCGTCGTAGGAGGCGTGCAGGTGGAGGCGGCCGGGGGCGCCCCGCTCGCAGGCGTCGACCATCCGGCGCAGCCAGGCGTCGGCCTCCTCGGGGGTGGCCCCGTGCGGGTCGGGGTGCGGCTCGCCGGAGAACTGGTTGACCTCGTTGCCGACCGTCATGCCGAGGAAGTTGGGCCGGTCGGCGAGGGCGGCGGCCAGGGTGCCCAGATAGGCGGCCTGGCCGTCGACAACGTCCGGGTCGGTGAACATGTTCCGGCGGTGCCAGGTCCGGATCCAGGCGGGCTCGAAGTCGAAGCTGGACAGGTGGCCCTGGAGGCCGTCCACCGCGACGTCGAGGCCGCGCTCCCCGGCCGCGTCCACCAGCGCCGCGAGCTGCTCGACGGCGCGCGGGCGGATCAGCGTCCGGTTGGGCTGGAACAGCGGCCAGAGCGGGAACACCCGGACGTGGTCGAGGCCGAGCGCGGCGATCGAGTCGAGGTCGGCGCGGACGGCGTCGAGGTCGAAGTCGAGCCAGTGGTGGAACCAGCCGGCGGTGGGCGTGTAGTTGACGCCGAAGCGCGGGGGCGTGGTCCGCGGAGCGGTGGTCATGGTCGGTGGCTCCTCGTGGAGAACGGCGGTGCGGTCCGGTGCGGGGTCCGGGGCGGGCTCAGCCCTTCACGGCGCCCTCCTCCACACCCTTGAAGAAGAACCGCTGGCACACCGCGAACACCACGACGATCGGCAGGAAGGCGATCATGGTGCCGGCCGCGATCAGCCGGGGGTTGGCGCTGAAGGTGCCGTTGAGGTACTGCAGACCGACCGTCAGGGTGTACTTCTGCGGGTCGTTGAGCACGATCAGCGGCCAGAGGAAGTCGTCCCAGGCGCCGATGAAGGTGAAGATCACGATCACGCTGAGCATGCCGCGCACGTTCGGCAGGCCGACGTGCCAGAGCCGCTGCCAGACGTTGGCGCCGTCGACCAGCGCCGCCTGGTCCAGCTCGGGCGGGACGGCGGCGAAGGCGGTGCGCATCAGCAGCACGTTGAGCATGGCGAGCGCGCCGGGCAGGGCGACGCCGGTCAGGGTGTCGGCCAGGCCCAGGCTGCGCACGGTCACGTACTGGGAGACGATGGTGGCCTCGCCGGGCAGGACCAGGGTGGCCAGCAGGAGGCCGAACACCAGCCGGGCGCCGCGGAAGCGCAGCTTGGCGAGGGCGTAGCCGGCCAGGGTGCAGCCGACCACGTTGCCGAGGATCGCGATGCCGGCGACGACCAGCGAGTTGGCGGCGTACGTCCAGACCGGGATGGTGTCGGCGACCTTGAGGTAGTTCTCCACGGTCGGGTGGTCGGGGAGGAAGTGCGGGGTGGCGGAGTGGACGTCCTCGCCCGGGCTCTTGAGGGAGGTGGAGAGCTGCCACAGGAACGGCCCGACGACCAGCAGCAGGACGAACAGCAGCAGCAGGTAGCGCAGCGCGGTCTCGGTGGCGGAGGGGGTGTTGAAGCTGCGGGAGCGCCTCACGGTTCAGACCGCCTTCCGGTTGAGGCGCGTCAGCAGCAGCATCGGGCCGAGGGTGATGAGGAAGAGCAGCAGGCTGAGCGCCGAGGCGTAGCCGAGGTGGCCGGTGAAGCCGCGGCTGTACATCTGGATCAGCATGACCACCGACATGTCCCGGCCGCCGGGGCCGCCGGTGCCGTTGGAGAGCACGTACAGCTCGGAGAAGACCCGCAGCGAGGAGACCGAGATCAGCACGGAGATCAGCACCATGGTGGGCCGCACCCCGGGCAGGGTGACGTGCCAGAAGCGGCGCAGCGTGCCGGCGCCGTCCACGGCGGCGGCCTCGTGCAGCTCCCGGCCGACGTTGGCCAGCGCCGACAGGTAGATGACCATGTAGTAGCCGAGGCCCTTCCAGGTGGTCAGGGCGATCGCGCTGAACAGCAGCAGCCAGCGGTCGGTGAGGAAGGGGACCGGTGAGTCGGCCAGCCCGGTCTGCCGGAGCATGCCGTTGACCAGGCCGCGGTCGTCCAGCACCCAGCCCCAGATCAGCGCGACCACGACGGCGGAGGCGACGACGGGGGTGTAGAAGGCGGTGCGGAAGAAGGTGATGCCGGGCAGCTTGCGCTGGACGAGCAGGGCGAGCAGCAGCGGCAGGACGGTCAGCAGCGGCAGGCAGATCAGCAGGTAGACGACGGAGTTGAGCAGGGCGTCGGTCAACTGCTCGTCGCTGAAGGCGCGTCGGTAGTTCTCGAGGCCGGTGAACCGCCCGCCGCCCAGGGGCTTGGCGTTGGTGAACGACAGGATCACCGTGTTGGCGGCCGGCCAGAGGTTGAAGACGGCCAGCCAGATCAGTGCGGGCCCGGCGAGCAGCCAGGGGGTGAACCAGCGCCGGTGGGTCATGCCTTGCCTTCCTGGGGCTGGGGCGGGTCGGGACGCGCCCTGGCGGTGCGGGTGGTTCCCGGTGGGGCGGCGGCTCCCGGGGGCCGTCTTCAGACGCCCGCCTGCGGGGCGCCCGCCCTCCGGGCGGACGACGGGGGTTTGAAGACGGGCCCCGGGGGCGGGGCCGCCGCGTCAGCGGTCCGGGGGGTGCGGCCGGGGATCAGCCCTTGAGCAGCTGGTTGCACCGCTCGACGGCGGTGTCCAGGGCCTGCTTGGCGCTGGTGTCGCCGCTGATCGCCAGGGCGAACTGCTGCTTGACGACGGTGCTCATCGCGTCGTCCACCTGGACGGGCTGGAGCATCTTCGCCTTGGCGAGCGAGCCGAACGCGACGACCTTGGCGTCACCGGCGTTGGTGCCGTCGGACTTGCTGAACAACGGGTCGTTGGCGGAGGCCTTGGTGGACGGGAAGATGCTGGTCAGCCGGGAGAACGCGGCCTGGTTCTCGGGGCTGGTGACCCAGCGGGCCAGCGCCACCGCGGCGGCCGCGTTCTTGGTGCTCTTCGGGACGGACACGCCCTGGACGTAGAGCGGCGGGGTGCCCATCGACGGGGAGGAGACGACCTTGGGGGCGAGGGTCGGGTTGTCGGTGGCGAGGCTGGTGATGAAGTTGGCACCGCCGGTGGTCCAGGCCGCCGTGCCGGCGGCGAAGAGCTTGGAATTGCCGGCGTAGGTGTCGGTGAGCACGTCGTTCGGCAGCAGCCCCTCCTTGAACGCGGCGCGGTACTTGTCCAGCAGCGCGGCGGCCTCGGGGGTGTTGAAGGTGAACGACTTGCCGTCGTCGGCCATCACCTTGACGCCCGCGTCGACCAGGTCGCCGAGGCCGGGCTTGCGGCTCATCAGGTAGACCGAGCCGCCGGCCTTCTCCTTCATGGTCCGGGCCTGGGCGATCAGTTCGTCGAGGCTGCCGGGGAGGTGCTTCGGATCCAGGCCGTACTTGGTGAGCAGCTCGGAGTTCCAGTAGTTGACGTCGGTGTTGAGGTACCAGGGGTAACCGAAGGTGCCGTCCTGGCCGGCGAACCGGTAGGCGTCGAGGCCGCCGGCCACGTACTCGTCGGCGAGCTTCGGGTCGGCCTTGGCGACGTCCAGCAGCAGGCCCTGCTTGGCCAGCGGGAGGGCGAAGTCCGGCGGGAGGTTGACCACGTCCGGCAGGGTGCCGGCGGCGGCCTGGCTGAGCACCTTGTCGGAGTAGCCGTCGCCGGGCTGGTCCAGCCAGTCGACCTCGACGCCCGGGTACTTCTGCTTGAAGCCGGCGATCACGCCCTGCACGTAGTCGGTGAACTTCGGCTTCAGCGCCCAGGTTTGCAGCGAGACCTTGCCCTTGACCTCGCCGGTGGCGGCGGCGCTCGCCGCGTTGTCGTTGCTGCCGGCACCGTCGGAGCCGAGTCCGCAGCCCGTGAGCACGGTGGCGGCGAGCACCGCCGTCGTCACTGCCGCCCGGATTCTTCGCATGAGGGTTCTCCCGATCCTGGGGTGGTGGGTGGGGGAGGGGATGCTTCGGGGATTGCGCTGGGTTTCGGAACCTGTCTTACTAAACCGGTCTAGCTGTTGCAGGGACTATGCTCCCGCCTAAACTTGGCTGTCAAGAGAGGAGTCGGAACCCGTGGGCAGACCGACCATCGCCGACATCGCCCGTCGGGCCGGAGTCTCCAAGGGCGCGGTGTCCTTCGCGCTCAACGGCCGCCCCGGGGTGAGCGAGGCGACCAGGGCGCGGATCCTGAGCGTCGCGGAGGAGATGAACTGGCGGCCGCACAGTGCCGCGCGCGCCCTCGGCGGGGCGAAGGCGGACGCGGTCGGACTGGTGATCGCCCGCCCCGCCAGGACCATCGGCGTGGAGCCGTTCTTCAGCCAACTGCTCTCCGGCCTCCAGGCCGTGCTCTCCGCGCACTCCGTCGCGCTGCACCTCATGGTGGTCGAGGACACCGCCGCCGAGATCGAGGTCTACCGGCGCTGGACCTCGGAGCACCGGGTCGACGGCTTCATCGTGGTCGACCTCCAGCTGCGCGACCCCAGGCTGGCCGTGCTCGACGGGCTCGGCCTGCCCGCCGTCGTGCTCGGCGGCCCCGGCAAGGGCGCCGGACCGCTGCGGATCTGGGCCGACGACCGCGAAGCGATGCTCTCCATCGTCGACTACCTGGCCGCCATCGGGCACCGGCGGATCGCCCACCTGGCCGGGCTGCCGCACTTCCAGCACACCCAGCGGCGGATCCGCGCGCTGCGCGACGCCTCCCGCCGGCTCGGGCTGGAGGAGGCCGTCTCGGTGCCCACCGACTTCAGCGACGCCGAGGGCGCCGCCGCCACCCGCACCCTGCTCTCCCGGCCCCGGCGGCCCACCGCGATCGTCTACGACAGCGACGTGATGGCGGTGGCCGGCCTCGGGGTGGCCGGCGAGATGGGCGTGGCCGTGCCCGGCGAGCTGTCCGTCGTCTCCTTCGACGACTCGGTGCTGGCCCGGATCGTGCACCCGCCGCTCACCGCGCTCAGCCGGGACACCTTCGCGCTCGGCGAGCAGGTGGCGGCCAGTCTGCTGGCCGTGATCGACGACGCCGGCCCCGGCCGTGACCTGCAGATGCCGACGCCCCGGCTCACCGTGCGGGAGTCCACCTCGCCGCCGGCCGGCGGTTCACCGGCGGGAGTGATCTCCACCGACACCGTTGACAGCCCCTCTGAACCGGTTTAGCCTCGCTGGCGCCGAGCGAGCCCCGCTCGGCGCACCACCGTGGGCCGGAGTCCGGCGGGGGTCCGTCCGGTCGGCCGGCCGGGTGACCCCGGGCGCCCGCGGTCACCCGGCCGGCCCGTTCGCACCCGGGCCCGGCCCGGTTCCACCGCGTCCGCGCGCCGCCGCACCCGCCCGGAGCCCCGTACCGGGAGCACCGCGCACCCGGCCCCACCCGCACCTCCGCACGCATGCACCCCCGGGCCCCGCCCGACCCGGGCGAGGTCCGCCCCCACCCTCCTCCGCCTTCCGCGCGAACGGAGCCACCGCATGTCACGACGACGGATCCCCCGCCTGCTGGGCGCCGCCCTCGGCGTCGCCGTCCTGGGCGTCACCCCCACGGTCGCCCAGGCCGCGCCGACCCCCGCCGCACCGTCCCCGGCGGCCCCCGCCGCGGCGAGCGCCGCCACCGGCACCCAGCCCTACGCCTCCTACTGGTACCCGAACAGCATCCTGGGCTGGGACCCGGCCACCGACCCGGACGCCCGGTTCAACCGCGCCCGCGTCCCGCTCCAGCCCCGCACCGCCGACCCGGCGCTCAAGGCCAACCCCAACGCCCGTGCGGGCGAAGGGAAGATCGCCTCCCTGGTCTCCTTCGGCCCCACCTCCAACAACCCCTCCCAGGGCTCCGCCGACCCCAACTACTACGCCTTCGGCTACTGGCAGTACGTCGACAAGCTGGTCTTCTGGGGCGGCTCGGCCGGCGAGGGCCTCATCCTCGCCCCCAACCCCACCGTCATCGACGCCGCCCACCGCAACGGCGTCAAGGTCTACGGCACGGTCTTCTTCCCGCCCGCCGCGTACGGCGGCCAACTCCAGTGGGTGCGCGACTTCGTGCAGAAGTCCGGCAGCCGCTACCCGGTCGCCGACAAGCTCGTCCAGGCGGCCCAGTACTACGGCTTCGACGGCTGGTTCATCAACCAGGAGACCGGCGGCGGGGACACGGCGCTCGCCACCGAGGTCCGCGACCTCATGCAGTACACCAAGGCGCAGACCGGCACCGAGTTCATGTGGTACGACGCCATGACCGAGTCCGGCTCGGTCAGTTGGCAGAACGCCCTGACCCCCGCCAACGACACCTTCCTCCAGGAGGGCACCCGGCGGACCTCCGACTCGATGTTCCTCAACTTCAACTGGTCGTCCGGCGGCCTGGACTCCTCGCGGACCCTGGCCCGCAACCTCGGCCGCGGCGAGTACGACCTGTACTCCGGCATCGACACCGAGGCCAACGGCTACAACACCGGCGTCGACTGGAACGCGCTCTTCCCCGCCAACAAGCCGCACACCACCTCGCTCGGCCTCTACCGGCCCGAGTGGACCTGGAAGTCCGCCACCGACCGGTCCGACTACCTCACCAAGGACGCCCGGTACTGGGTCGGCGCCAACAACGACCCCTCCAACACCTCGACCTCCTCCTCCTGGAAGGGCCTGGCGGGCTACGTCGCCGAGTCCACCCCGATCACCGCCAAGCCCTTCGTCACCAACTTCTCCGCCGGCGAGGGCGACTTCTACAACGCGGCCGGCACCCGGGTCGCCACCGGCGGCTGGAACAACCTCTCGCTCCAGGACGTTCCGCCCACCTACCACTGGCTGGTGGAGTCGACCGGCAGCAAGGTCACCCCGTCCGTCGACTTCACCGACGCCTACGAGGGCGGCTCCTCGCTGCGGCTCACCGGCACGCCGAACGCCGTCAACACCGTGCGGCTGTACCAGAGCAGGCTGCCGGTCGCCGCCGACAGCAAGCTCTCCGTGGTGCTGAAGACCCCCGGCGCGGGCCCGAGCAACCTCCGGGCCGCGATCTCCTTCACCGACGCGCCGACCACCTTCACCACCCTCGACCTCGGCGCCACCACCGGCGCCGGGTGGGAGCGCAAGACCCTCGACCTGTCCGCCTACGCCGGCCGCACCATCGCCCAGATCGGCCTCCGGACCACCGGAACCGGCTCCGCCTACGACCTGCGGATCGGCCAACTCGCCGTGTACGACGGCACGGTGGACGCCCCTGCGGCGCCGTCCGGGCTGACCGTGCTCGGTGCGAGCGACGTGGTGGTCGGCAGCAGCCAGTCCCTGCGGCTCGCCTGGACGCCGTCCGGCAGCGGCAGCGTCCACCACTACGAGCTCTACCGGCGCAACGCCGACGGCACCCGCGGCTACCTCGGCGCCACCCCGTCCGACGCCTTCTTCGTCAACCGGCTCGACCGGGCCGGCACCGAGGCGAGCACCACCGTCGAGGTCGAGGCGGTCTCCACCGAGTACGGCCGCTCCACCGCCGCGACCACCACCGTCTCCTGGACCGGCACCCCGCCCACCGGCGGCAACCTGGCGCAGGGCCGGCCGGCCACCGCCTCCGGCCAGTGCAACACCGACGAGGGCCCGGCCAAGGCCGTGAACGGCACCGTCAACGGCGGCAACGGCGACAAGTGGTGCACCCTCACCAGTGGCAAGTGGCTGGAGGTGGACCTCGGTTCGGCGAAGTCGCTGACCAAGTTCGTGGTCAAGCACGCCCAGGCGGGCGGGGAGAGCGCCGCCTACAACACCCGGGACTTCTCGATCCAGGTCCGCTCCGCCACCGGCGACCCGTGGACCACCGTCGCCACCGTCACCGGCAACACCGCCGGCACCACCACCCACCCCGTCACCACCACCGCCCGGTACGTCCGGCTGGTCGTGACCAAGCCGACCCAGGGCACCGACCCGGCCGCCCGCATCTACGAGTTCGAGGCCTGGGGAGCGTAGCCCCCCCCGGCAGGACAGGCCCCCGCGGGGCAGGCCCCCGCAGGGCAGGCCCCCGCGGGGCAGGCCCTGACGCCCCGCCGTTCCGGAGCACCCCTCCTCCGAAAGGACCCACCCCGTGCCGGTCACCATCACCGCCGTCGAGAGCACGGACCTCTTCACCGGCCCCGAGCACGCCCCGCGGCAACTGCTGCGGGTCACGCTCGACGGCCCGCCCGCCGCCCGGATCACCGTCACCGGTGCCGGCGTGCGCGGCGAGGCGGCCGGCACGGGGCTGGTCGAAGTCCCCCTGGAGATCACCGGCGCCGCCACCGGCGCCCGGCTGCCGGTCACCGTCGAGGCCGACGGCGTCCGCGCCGAGGGCGTGGTCGAGGTCGCCGAACCCGGCTGGACGATGTTCCTCGTCCCGCACTTCCACTACGACCCGGTCTGGTGGAACACCCAGGCCGCCTACACCTCCCCCTGGGAGCTGCTCTCCGCCGACGCCACCACCCGGCCGCTCTGGGAGCGGAACGGCTTCGCGCTCGTCGACGCCCACCTCGACCTCGCGCTGCGCGACCCGGTGTACAAGGTGGTGCTCGCCGAGGTCGACTACCTGAAGCCGTACTTCGACCAGCACCCGGAGCGCCGCGCGGTGCTGCGGCGGCTGCTCGACCGCGGACAGGTCGAACTGGTCGGCGGCACCTACAACGAGCCCAACACCAACCTCACCGGCGCCGAGACCACCATCCGCAACATCCTCCACGGCATCGGCTACCAGCGGGACGTCCTCGGCGGCGACCCGCGGACCGCCTGGCAGCTCGACGTCTTCGGGCACGACCCGCAGTTCCCCGGCCACCTCGCCGCCGCCGGGCTCACCGGCAGCGCCTGGGCGCGCGGCCCGTTCCACCAGTGGGGCCCGATCCAGAAGAACTTCCGCGAGGCCAAGGACGACGCCCGGGTCATGCAGTTCCCGAGCGAGTTCGAGTGGATCGCGCCGAGCGGCGAGGGCGTGCTGACCCACTACATGCCGCACCACTACTCGGCCGGCTGGTGGATGGACTCCTCCGCCGACCTCGCCACCGCCGAACGGGCCGTGTACGAGCTCTACCGCAAGCTCAAGCCGGTCGGCGCGACCAGGAACCTGCTGCTGCCGGTCGGCACCGACTACACCCCGCCGAACAAGTGGGTCACCGAGATCCACCGCTCCTGGGCCGCCAAGTACCTGTGGCCGCGGTTCGTCTGCGCCACCCCGCGCGACTTCCTGGACGCGGTGCGCGCCGAACTCGCCGCGTCCGGCCGCCGGCCCGGCCCGCAGAGCCGCGACATGAACCCGGTCTACACCGGCAAGGACGTCTCCTACATCGACACCAAGCAGGCCCAGCGGGCGGCGGAGATCGCGGCCGCCGACGCCGAGAAGCTCGCGGTGCTCGCCGAGACGCAGGGCCTCGGCCGCTACCCGGCGGCGGCGCTCGACAAGGCCTGGCGCCAACTCGTCTACGGCGCCCACCACGACGCGATCACCGGCTCCGAGTCCGACCAGGTCTACCTGGACCTGCTCGGCGGCTGGCGGGAGGCGTACGACCTGGCGGCCGACGTCCGCGACCGGGCGCTCGACGCGCTGGCGGCCGGGACCGACACCGCGGACGGGCCGGGGTGGGCCGTGGTCGTCACCAACACCCTCTCCTTCGACCGCACCGACCTGGCCGCCGTCCCGCTCCCGGACGGCCCGCTGCCGGACGGCGGGGTGTCGGTCGGCGGGGTGCGGGACGGCGGGGTGCGGGTGCTGGACGACACGGGGGCGCCGGTGCCCGCCGCCGTCGACCGGGGGACGCTGCGCTTCCTGGCCGAGGACGTGCCGGCGCTCGGCTGGCGGACCTGGCGGGTGGTCCCGGCCGAACCGGGGACCGCGCCGACGCCCGTCTGGTCGGCCGCCGAGGGGTGCGTCATCGCCAACGCCCGCTACCGGGTCACCGCCGACCCGGCCCGCGGTGGCGGCCTGACCTCCGTCCACGACCTGCTGCACGGGCGGGAGTTGATCGCGGAGGGCCGGCTCGGCAACGAGCTGCGGGTCTACGAGGAGTACCCGCAGCATCCCGACTTCGGCGAGGGCCCCTGGCACCTCGTCCCCAAGGGCCCGGTGACCGGCTCCGGCGAACGGCCCGCCGAGGTCCGCCGGGAGACCGGCCCGCTGGGCGAACGCCTGGTGGCCACCGGCACGGTGGACGGTCTGCGGTTCGAGCAGACGGTCACCCTCTGGCGCGGCCTCGACCGGGTCGACTGCCGGACCAGGGTGGTGGACTACGCGGGCGCGGACCGGCTGCTGCGGCTGCGGTTCCCCGTCGACCTGCCGGGCGCGCTGCCGGTCAGCGAGGTGGCGGGCGCGGTGATCGGCCGCGGCTTCGCGATGCCGGACGTCGACGCGGCGGAGGCGCCGTGGACCCTCGACAACCCCGCCAACACCTGGTTCGGCCTCGGCTCCACCGCCCGGGTCGCGCTCACCGACCCGGTCACCGGCGCGCCGCTCGGCGAACGCGCCGTCGGTGTCGCGGAGGTGGTCGTCCCCGACCTCGACGCCGCCGCCGACGCCCGGGAGCTGGTGGTCGCGCTCGCCCGGGTCGGGGTCACCGCCACCACCTCCGGCGCGGACTGGGCGCGGTACGGCTGGCTGGACGTCGACTCCAACCTGCCGGATCTGCGGATCCTCCTGGGCGGCCCCGAAGCCAACGACGCCACACGGGAGTTGCTCGAACGGGCCGGCGAGGAGTACGCGGCCGTGCTGAAGGCGCACGGCGCCGTCTGGGTGCCCGCCGTCACCCCGCTCACCGAGGTCTGGCAGCCCGGCGCGGACCTGCGCGACCTCCGGGCGCTGCCCGCCCTGGTGGTCACCGACCCGGCCGCGCTCGCCGCCGACCTCGCCGACGCCCGGATCACCGCCCCCTGCCCGTCGACCCCGCCCGCTGCCGAACGACTCACCGACCACACCGTGGCCTTGCTGACGTACGGCCTGCCCGGCTTCGCCGTGGACACCACCGGCGCGCTCCACCTCTCCCTGCTGCGCTCGTGCACCGGCTGGCCCTCCGGCGTCTGGATCGACCCGCCCCGGCGCACCCTGCCGGACGGCGCGTCCTTCCAGCTCCAGCACTGGACGCACGACTTCCAGTACGCCCTGGTGGGCGGCCCCGGCGACTGGCGCGACCAGGAACTCCCCTCCCAGGGGCAGGAGTTCGGCCACCCCCTGTACACCCGCCGGGTCCCCGCCGGGCAGCACGGACCGCTGCCGGCCACGCTCTCCTGGCTGCGGGTCGAACCCGCCCGCCGCGTCCTGCTGAGCGCCCTCAAACCGGCCGGGAACCCGATCGCCCACGGGTCCGCCGCCACCGTCTCCGCCGCCGACCGGCTGACCGTCCGGCTCGTCGAGGCGACCGGCCTGGGCTCCACCGTCACCCTCGGCGGCGCGCTCGGCCTGGTCGAGCTGCACCACGCCGACCTGCTGGAGCGGCCCACCGCACCGGTCGACGGCGAACTCGCGCTCACCGGCGCGCGGATCGCCACCCTGCTGGCCCGCCCCGCCGTGGCCGCCGCCCCGGCCGGGCCCGTGCTCGGCCCGGTCGCCGAGGCCGCCCAGCCCGTGCACGCCCGCTACTGGCTGCACAACCGGGGCCCGGCACCGCTCGGCCACCTCCCCGTGTCGATCGGTGCCTCGCCCGGCCTGCTGCGGACGGCGGGGGAGCCGGTGACCCTCTCGGTCGTCCTCGCCTCCCACCTGGTGGACACCGCCGTCGAGGGCACCGCCACCGTCCTGCCCCCGCCGGGCTGGACGGCCGACCTCACCGCCCGGCCCTACCGGCTGGCCCCGTCCGGCCACCTGCGCTTCCCGGTCACCCTCACCCCGCCCGCCGGCGTCGAGCCCGGCCTGTACTTCGCCGCCGTCCGCCTCGCGCACGACGGGCAGCAGATCGAGGACGTGGTCACCCTGGCGGTCGGCGAGCTGCCCGGGCTGCTGCCCGTCCCCGGCGCCGCCCCGGAGGACTGGACCGCCGCCCAGGGCACCACGGCCACCGAGGGCCGGGACACCGGTCTGACCGTGACCGCGCTCGCCGGGACCGTCCGGGTCGCCCCGGGGGAGCGGGCGGTGCTGGCCCTGCGGCTGACCAACCGCACCCGCGGCGAGATCCGCGGCGAGCTCCAACTGGTCTCCCCGTGGGGCACCTGGGAGGCGGTGCCCGCGCCCGTCCGGGGCTTCGCCCTCGCGGCCGGCGCCGAGTCGGTCGAGGAGTTCGAACTCGCCGCCCCGGCCGCGATGGACCCCGGCGCGTACTGGGCGCTCGCCAAGGTGATGTGGTTCGGCCGCTGCCAGTACGCCCCGACCGTCGCGCTGGTGGTCGCGCCGTGACCGGCCCCGCCGCCGGGCCCGCGACCACGCCTGCCGCCGCCCCGGTCCTCGGACTGCTCGACGGCCGGCCGCTGCCCCGCACCGGCCTCGACCGCCGCCTCGCCGCGCTGCGCACCGGCCCCCGGGCCGCCGCCCTGCCCGCGCCGGGCAGCGGCGAGGACCGGCAACTCGCCCGCTGGGTCGCCCAGGTGCTGCTGACCGAGGCGCTCTGCGAAGCGGTCGCCGCCGAACGCGGCCTCGCCGTCGAGCCGGACGCCGTCGCCCCGGGAGCCGCTGCCCCGGCCGCCCTCCGCCCCGCCGTCGCCGACCCGGCCGCCGCTCCCGCCCGGCTCGACCAGCAGGCCGCCGTCGAGCTCGGCTCCATCACCGCCGCCGCGTACGAGGGCAGCGCCGCGGTCCGGGCCGTGTACGCCGAGGTCACCGCCGCCGTCGCCCCGTCCGCCGCCGAGGTCGCCCACTACCGCGCCCTCACCGACCGCCCGTCGCCCGCCCCCTGGCGGATCTCCCTCCCCGACGGCTCCACCTTCGACGCCGCCCCCGACTCCCTCCCGCGGGCCCTCGCCGACGCGCTGCGCGAGGCCGCCCCGGGCGTCCGGGTCACCGCCGCCGGCTGGACGGCCGCCCGGAGCGAGGCCCCGACCCCTCCCGACGACCGGCCCGACCCGGCCGCCACCGTGCGCGAGGCCGCCCGCCGGGCCGCCTTCGTCCGCTGGCTCGACCACGCCCGCGCGACCCGCCTCACCCTCGTCCCCGGGCTGGAGCACCCCGGCGACCCCGCCCAGCCCGACAACCACCACCGCCACTGAGCGTGCAACCTTTCGCCCGGCCCGCGGCGTGGAAGGAGTGGAGGCGCGTGACGCGGCGGGTGCCGCCGGGGGCCGCGCCGAGCCGGAATCCTTTTCCGTGAACAGGGAGTTCGTGCACGGATCTCCTTGGTCGGGAATCCTTCCGGTGTTTGTTGCACGCCTGTGACAGCCTCACGGGAAAAACTGTTCGACCTCACAGGATCGCGGGCTAGCATTCCGGCATGGCATCGAATCTCCCCACGACACCGAGCGCGCCCGACGGCGGGACCACCGACGGCGCGACCACCGCCGGAGGGACCACCGACGCTCCCCGGAACTCACCGCTGCGGTTCGTCCGTCACGGCGCGACGTTCGTGGGCGTGAGCGTGGTGTCCGGCGTACTGCTGGCGGGCATGGCCCTGCCCGCGGCCGGCGCGCTCGGGCTGACCGCCAAGAGCACGGCGGAGGGGTTCGACGACATTCCGGACGACTTCAAGACGCCGCCGCTCACCCAGGCCACCCAGATCTTCGACGCCAAGGGCGGGCTGATCGCCAAGGTCTACGAGCGCGACCGCACCGTC
>JOHN01000065.1 GCA_000719695.1 Streptomyces sp. NRRL F-6131 | reverse complement strand
AGAAATAACGACACGCCTCGGCCCGTAACGGGAAGAGGTGGTGTTTCTGAGGATTGGCCGCCCCGGGACCGTCCGCGCCGATGCGTGTCCGGTGCTCCCTGCCGAGCGACTACAGAACACTACGCCCGTTCGGGGGCTGAGGCAAATGGTCCCCCCGGACGATCCGGGTGCAGACCGTGCGGCCCGCCTTCACGTACTCACCGTTGGGGTGGTCGTTGCCGGTGACCCAGTGACGGGCGGTGGCCTCGTCGCGGCCGCCGGCGCGGTGCCGGGCGAGGAGGCGGCTCTCGCGGACGGCGTCGTCGGTCTCGACGTACCAGAGCTCGCGGAGCAGTCGGCGGGCCTCCGGCCAGGGGTGGTCGGCGGCGGCGAGGTAGTTGCCCTCGGTGACGACCAGGCGGGCGTGCGGGTGGACGACGTGGCGGGCGGCCACCGGTTCGTCGAGGTCGCGGTCGAAGTCGGGGACGTAGATGTCCCGGAACCGTTCGGTGGCGACCCGGCGCAGCAGGGCGACGTAGCCGTGCGCGTCGAAGGTGGCGGGTGCGCCCTTGCGGTGGCCCAGGCCGAGGCGGTCGAGCTGGGCGCCGGAGAGGTGGAAGCCGTCGAGGGGGAGGTAGGCGGCGCTGCCCGGGCCTTCCCGGCGTTCGACCTCGGCAACGAGGTACCGGGCGAGGGTGGACTTGCCGGCGCCGGGTGGGCCGGCAAGTCCGAGGACGGCGCGGGCCTCGCTGCCCGGACCCCGCAGCAGGCCGAGGGCGAGGGCGGGCAGTCGGTCGGCGCCGGGGGTGTCCGCCGTGCGGTCCCCGGTGGTGCGGTCCGCGTTCATGGGCGAACCCTACTCAGCGGGCGTCCGCGGGGGCTCGGGGCGGTCGGCGAGGGCGGGCAGGTCCAGGGTGAGGGTGCCGGCGTCCGCGTCGAGCAGGGCGGGGACGCCGAGCGGGACGGTGATCGAGGACGGGCAGTGGCCGAAGCCGAGCTCCCAGACGACGGGTATGCCGAGCGGTCCGAGGCGGTCGAGCATGACGTCCCGGACCCGGTCGAGCGGGCCGCAGCCCTCCCAGGAGCCGAGGGCGATGCCGGCGACGCCGTCGAAGGCCCCGGAGCGAAGGAACTGGGTGAGCAGGCGGTCGAGCTGGTAGGGGTGCTCGTTGACGTCCTCGAGGACCAGGATGCTGCCGGCGTAGGAGGGGCGGGCGGCGGGGGTGCCGCGTTCGGCCGCGAGGACGTGGGTGCAGCCGCCGGCGGTCACGCCGCGGGCCCGGCCGGGGACGAGGGTGGTGGCGGTGGCCGAGGTGAGGACGGTGGTGGTGGCGGGCTCGAAGAGGGTGCGGCGCAGGTGCTCGGCGGTGGGGCCGTCCCCGATGAAGGCGGCGGTGGCGCTCATCGGGCCGTAGAGGGTGGCGAGGCCGAGTCGCCGGGCGACGGCCTCGTGCAGCGAGGAGACGTCGCTGAAACCGATGAGGATCTTGGGTGGGGCGGCGCGCAGGGCGTCCCAGTCGAGGAGGTCGACCATGCGGTGGACCCCGTAGCCGCCGCGGGCGCAGATGACGGCGTCGACGGTGGGGTCGAGCCACGCGGCCTGGAAGTCGGCGGCGCGGGCGGCGTCGGTGCCCGCGAGGTGGCCGAGGACGGGGTGGGTGTCGAGGACGTGCGGGGCGACGGTGACGCGCAGTCCCCACGAGCGGAGGAGGGCGGTGCCGGCGGTGAGCCGCTGCGGGTCGATGGGGCCACTGGTGGCGACCACGGCGATGTGGTCCCCGGCGCGGAGGTGCGGCGGCCGGGTCAGCCCTCGGCCGGGGGTGGTCGGGTGCTGGTCCATGACCGGGTTCCTTCCGGGTGGGGGTGTTCTCGGGGCCGGCGCGGGACCGGCCCCGAGAGGTTATGCCCCTGACGCGTTCACAGTGATCCCATGACGGCCCGGACTTCGGTGAGGGTGGTGTCGGCGAGCGCGTTCGCGCGTTCGGATCCGGTGCGCAGGACCTGCCGGATGTGGCCGCGGTCGGCGGCGAGTTCGGCGCGTCGGGCGCGGATCGGGCGGAGGTGTTCGTTCACCGCCTCGACGGCGGTGCGCTTGAGCGCGGCGGCGCCGCCGTCGCCGATCTCCTCGGCGACCTCCTCGGGGGCACGGTCCTGGCAGAGGGCGGTGAGCAGGACGAGGTTGGAGACCTCGGGGCGGCCGACCGGGTCGTAGCCGATGCGGCGGTCGGTGTCGGTCTTCGCGCCCTTGATGAGGCGGGCGGTGGTGTCCTCGTCGGCGCCGAGCGGGACGGAGTTGTTGCGGCTCTTGCTCATCTTGCCGCCGTCGGTGCCGAGGAGCAGCGGCGCGGCGGAGAGCAGGGCGCGGGGTCGGGGGAAGACGGTGGTGCCGTCGGGGTGCGGGTAGCGCTCGTTGAAGCGGCGGGCGACGGTGCGGGCGACTTCCAGGTGGGGCAGCTGGTCCTTGCCGACGGGGACGAGGTCGGCCTTGCAGAAGAGGATGTCGGCGGCCTGGTGGACGGGGTAGGTGAGCATCAGGCCGTTGACGGCGGCCTGGCTGGAGTGGGCAATCTCGTCCTTGACGGTGGGGTTGCGGTGGAGTTCGGCGACGCTGACCAGGCTGAGGAAGGGCAGCAGCAGCTGGTTGAGGGCGGGGACGGAGCTGTGGGTGAAGATCGTCGCGCGCTCGGCGTCGATGCCGGTGGCGAGGTAGTCGACGACGAGGTTCTCGGTGTGCTCGGCGAGGCGGTCGGCGACGTCCCGGTCGGTGATGACCTGGTAGTCGGGGATGACGAGGAACATCTCGACGCCCAGGCGCTGGAGGTGGACGCGGTTGCGGAGGCTGCCGAAGTAGTGGCCGAGGTGGAGCGGGCCGGTGGGGCGGTCACCGGTGAGGACGCGGTGGGCGGCGGGGTCGCGGCGGATGCCCGCGTCGAGGTCGCTCAGGTCGGCCCGGACGTTCGGGTCGGCGTGGTCGGCCGGGTCGGTGGGCTCGCCGGCGGTGGCGGTGGCGGTCGCGGTGGTCACGGGGTTTCTCCTCGGTACGGCGGTGGTGGCGGCCGTCCGGGGCTCGGGGCCCGTCCCGTCGGAAAAACGCGACAGGGCCGTCCATCCCGGACGGCCCTGGTCAGGCGTGGCTGGTGGCCGTCCTAGGACGGCCACCAGTCGAGACCCGCGAAGCGCTTCATGGGTTCGAGGATAGCGGCGCCGGACCGGCGCCGCCCGCGGGTTTTCCGCTCCCCGTCAGTCCTCGACGACGAGGGCGGGGGTGTCATTGCGGAGCGTCTCGCCGCGGAAGAACGCGGGCCGGAGCGCGCCGTAGACGAGCATCAGGACGGCGCCGAGCAGCAGGATGCCGACGCCGATGACGAACACCGAGCCGATGCCGAACACGGCACCGCTGCCGTACTCC
Organism: Streptomyces sp. NRRL F-6131; assembly: GCA_000719695.1. Lineage (GTDB taxonomy): Bacteria > Actinomycetota > Actinomycetes > Streptomycetales > Streptomycetaceae > Kitasatospora. Next base: position 62,896 of record JOHN01000065.1, on the reverse strand, counting down.
GGGTCCCAGGCGTCGGTGAGGGTCTGCAGGAAGACGCCGCTGAGCAGGACTCCGCCGAGCAGCGGGGCGATGCCCTTGAGGACGAGGTCGCGCAGGCTGTCGCGGAGCGAGCGGCGGAAGTACCAGACGCAGGCGAAGGCGGTCAGTGCGTAGTAGAAGCAGATCATCAGGCCGAGGGCCAGGATGGTGTCCTGGACGACGTTCTCGCTGATCACGCTCATGCCGACGTAGAAGCCGGCGGTGGCGAGACCCGCGGCGAGGGTGGCGAAGCCGGGGGTGCGGTGGCGCGGGTGGACGGTGCCGAAACGCGGCGGAACGGCCCGGTAGGCGCTCATCGCGAGCAGGGTGCGGGCGACCGGGATGAAGGTGGTCTGCAGGCTGGCGGCGGCGCTGGCGACGACGGCCAGGAAGAGCAGGATGCTCCACGGCGAGCCGAGGACCGGCCGGGCCAGGGCGGCGAAGACGTTGTCGGCGGTGTCCGGGTTGCTCAGGCCGTTGCCGGTGCTGCCGACACCGGCGAACATCTGGGCGGCGACGGCGACCAGCAGGTAGGAGCCGACCAGGGTGACCATCGAGATCATCGCGGCGCGGCCCGGGGTCTTGGCGCTTCCGCTGGTCTCCTCGTTCATGGTGAGGCAGGTGTCCCAGCCCCAGTACATGAAGATCGAGAGCGACAGGCCGGCGGTGAAGGCGCTGAACGAGCCGACCTCCAGCGGGTTGAGCCAGGAGGCGGAGAAGCCGATCGAGTCGGGCAGGTCGCCGGTGGCGGCCTTGCCGATGGCGATGCCGGCGAACAGCAGCAGGACGGCGAGCTGGAGGCCGACCAGGCTGTACTGGAACCACTTGGTGGCCGTCATGCCGCGGTAGCTCATCGCGGTGGCGGCGGCGATCAGGACGACGACGGTGGCCAGGTGGACGGCCTTGTCGTCGTTGAGGTCGGCGACGGCGCCGCTGCCGGTCATCTCGCCGAGCATGAGGTACAGGAAGTCGGTGGCCACCCCGGCGAGGTTGGACAGCACGATGATCGTGGCGACCGTCAGGCCCCAGCCGGCCATCCATCCGGCCCGGGGGCCGAAGGCCTTGGTCGTCCAGGTGAAGGACGTGCCGCAGTCCGGGAAGTCCTTGTTGAGCTCCTTGTACGCGAACGCGACCAGCAGCATCGGCAGGAAGCCGGCCAGGAAGACCGCGGGCATCTGGACGCCGACGGCGGTGACCGTCGGGCCCAGGGTGGCGGTCAGGCAGTAGACCGGGGCGACCGTGGAGACGCCCAGGACCACGCTGCTCAGCAGGCCGACGGAGTTGCCCCGTAGACCCTTGTCCCCCGCTGCCCCCGTCGCCCCCGCCACCCCCGGATCGGGGGCTCCACCACTGGCGCCACTGACCGGGGCACCCTGCGGAGCGGCGGGCGCCGTTGCCCGGCCGCTGCTTCCGTGCTCTGTGAGCTGCTGATCAAACACCTGCGCACCCTAGGTGCGGGTACCGAAGGTTGAGTAGGCCAACTCTTGGTGATCTGAACCACTTCCTTCGATTCATCAAGGCACAGCACATCACTGGCCGGCGATGCATGGGACATAAAGGCGTGTACCTTTATTTCAAAGGGTTGTTACCGAATTGATTTGCCCGGTGTGTCATGTTTTGAGACGTTTCGCGACCGGCTGCGCGGGCCCGGGAGGTGCGCCGCGGAGGCTTCCCTGGAGCGTCGGATAGGTTTGCCTCACCTAACCCCCGACGCCCCGCCACGAAGGAGTGCCGCGTGTCCCCCACCCCCGGCCACCCGACCGCCCACCGCCCCACCCGCCGGACCCTGCTCACCGCGGCCCTCACCGGCGGAGCCGTCCTCGGCCTCGGCGGACTGCTCACCGCCTGCGGCAGCTCGGGCGGCTCCGGCGGCTCCGGCGGCGGTGCGGCGAAGCCCTCCGGCGGTTCCTCGCCCGACCAGAAGTCCGTCAAGCAGGGCGGCGACGACTACGCGACGGTGATCGAGAAGATGAAGGGCTTCGGCACCGACGCCGCGCCCGGCGTCTACCCGCGGACCGTCAAGCACGCGATGGGCGAGACCGTCCTCCCCGCCAGGCCGACCCGGGTCGTCGTCCTCGACACCGGCGAACTCGACAACGTCGTCTCGCTCGGCATCCAGCCCGTCGGCGTGGTCCACACCGACGGCTCCAAGACCATGCCCTCCTACCTCAAGGACAAGGCCGGCAACCCCGCCAACGTCGGCACCATCAACAGCCTCAACCTGGAAGCCATCGCCGCGCTCAAGCCCGACCTGATCCTCGGCAGCCAGCTGCGCGCCCAGGACCAGTACGAGCAGCTCTCCAAGATCGCGCCGACCGTCTTCTCGCTGCGCCCCGGCTACCCGTGGAAGCAGAACTTCCTGCTCAACGCGAGCACGTTCGGCCTGGAGGCGGAGGCCTCGGCGCAGCTGGACGCCTACCGGGCGGCCGCCGCGGCGATCGGCGCCGGGCTCGGCGACAAGCGGCCCACCATCACCCCGCTGCGCTTCATGCCCGGCAAGACCCGGCTCTACGCGGAACTGTCCTTCATCGGGACCATCCTCAACGACGTGCAGCTGCCGCAGCCCAAGATCGAGCAGGTCAAGGAACTCGCGGTGGAGATCAGCCCGGAGCAGATCGACAAGGCGGACGCCGACTGGGTCTTCTACGGCGTCTACGGCACGCCCAGCTCCACCAACCAGGACGCGGTGCTCGGCGGGGCGCTCTGGAAGACCCTGGGCGCGGTCAAGTCCGGACAGGCGCGGCCGGTCGCGGACGAGACCTGGTTCCTCGGTCTCGGTGTGGCCGCGGCCAACGTCGTCCTGTCCGACCTCAAGGGCTTCGTCACGCCCGGCGCCTGACCGGGCGCGACCGGCGTCGGTCGGCCGTCTGACCGACGTCTGACCGGCGCCTGACCGACGCCTCCGGGGGGAGGCGCGGGGCCGAAGGGGCGTCAGGGCGTGGAGCGGGCGGGACCGGTGTGAGGAGGGGGACGGATGGGGCGTGACGGCGTCGTGGGGCGTCCGGGGCGGAAACGCGCTTGGAGCAGGTCGCCCGGTGCGGGAGGATCGACGGGACCGCACCCCGAAGGGCCCGTGCCAATGACCACGCTCGACCGGACCGCCGCCGACCGGCCGCCGTCCGCCACACCCTCGCCCCTGTCGTCGTCCGCGCGCCCGGACGCCTCCGTCCTTCCGGCCGGTTCGGTCGGTCCGGCCGCGGGGGCGCCGGTGGACGCCGCCTCCCCCGTGGGCGGGGTGACCTGCTGCTCGATCGTGGCGGCGGGCGCCGACGGCGTACCGGGCGGTGCGTCCGGCGTCCTGCGGGACGGCACCGTCCCGCGGCCACGCTCAGGGGACGCCGACGGCGGGCGCGACGGGGTCCAGGCGGCCGGCCGGTCCGCGAGGTCCGACGGGTTCAGCGGGTCCGGTGCGTCAGGCGAGGGCGAGGGGTTCGTCCGGCTCCAGCAGCCGCCGACCGTCCAGGACCGGACCGTCCCCGTCCTGCGGGCCGCCCAGGAGGAGTTGCGCGCCGTCGTCCACCGGCGGCCCTCCCCGTCGCGCAGGCTGCGCCGGATGCACCCGCAGCCGGACGGCACCGTCGTCCGGCCGGACGGACCGCGCACCGGCCCGGTGCCCACCCCCGGCGCTCCGGTCGTCCCCGCGCCGCGCACCGGCGACGACGGGGGCGCCACCGGTTCACGGGCCGCTGCCGCCGAGGCCCCGCTGGGCGTGCTGATCGGCGGCACCCCCCAGCTGCCGGACGCCACCGGACGCCCGGGGTGGTCCGGGCGCCCCGAGGAGCGGCCGGCCGTACGGGTCACCGCCGAACTCCTCCGGCTCGGGCGGGGGACCTGCCTGGTGGTGCTGCCCGCCTGGCGGCCCGCGATCGCCGTCTCGGTCCCGACCGAACACCTGCTGAGCACCACCGGCCTCGGCCACGAACAGCTGGCGGACGCCCGGCTCTCCGTCGTGATCAACCCCGGCGCCCTGCACGACCGGGAGCTGGACCTGCGGGACTGGCAGGTCGGTCCGCCCGTCCGGGTGGGCCGACGCGGCGGGCGCCGTTCGCTCTAGCCGTTCGCTGCGGCCGATCGCTCTGGCCGGTCACTGCGGCCGTTCGGGAGCGCGTACCGGTCGGGAACGAGCACCGGTCAGGAGTGGGCGGGCCTGGCGTTCGGGATGTAGCCGAGTTCGACGGGCCGGGGTTCACGACGCTCGGCGAGCCAGCCCTCCCGCACGTCCGCCAGCAGGTGCGGCAGCGTGGGCGGCCAGAGGGCGTCCGCGTGCTCGTCGGCGAGGTCCTCCGGCGTCCACCAGCGCCAGTCGAGGATCCTGTCGGCGGCGTGCATCGCGCTGACGTCACCGACCGGGCCGCGGTGCGGGCCGCTGGCGAGGTAGATGTGCTCGTGCTGGCGGACCGGCGTGCCGTGCCAGGTGAAGTCGTGTTCCCAGGTGCAGAGCAGCGGGCCGGGTTCGAGGTCGGACCAGCCGGTCTCCTCCCAGAGTTCGCGGCGCGCCCCCGCCCACGGTGTCTCCCCGGGTTCGATGCCGCCGCCCGGCATCGTCCAGTGCACACCGACCTCGCTGTTGTCCGAGTGCAGGAGGAAGACCGAGCCCCCCTCGTCCAGGACGACCGTCCGTGCCGCCTGACGGGGGGTCCTTCGCGCGTTTCGCCACAGGTTTCGCATCGGGTCACTCTCGCAGCGGTTCGCTCCACCGTCGAACGGGTTTCGCCGGTTCCCCGATCGGGCACCGCCCGGTGGCTCCGGAGGGCCGCGCCGGCGGCCGTTCCGGGTGGTCCGGGCCTGTGACGTCGGGGTTTTGACGGCTCGACGACCTGCCGGGGGCCGTACCCTGACGCCCATGCCCGCACCCGCGTTCCTCCTCCCCTCGCATCCGCTGGACCCGCGCCGGGTCGACCCGCAGTTCGTCCGGGAGGCCCGGCTGCTGCGCGACCTGGGCGGCGAGCACCACCTCGTCGACCACGACGCGCTCCTCGCCGGGGACGCCCGCGCGGCCGTCGACCGGGTCCCGGCGGGGCGCGGGCCGTTCTGGTACCGGGGGTGGATGCTCCCCTCGGACAGTTACGCGACCTTCGCCGCCGCCCTGGCGGAACGCGGCGGGCAGCTGCTGACCAGTCCGCCCGGGTACGCCTCGGCGCACGAACTGCCCGGCTGGTACGAGGTGTTCGAGGGGGCGACGCCGCAGAGCGTCTGGCTGCCGCTGGCGGGGGCCGGGCATGGGGACAGCAGCGGGGACGGGATCGCGCCGCCCGGTGCGGAGCTGCTGACGTCGGCCGTCGACCGGCTGGGCGGCCGCGGGCCGGCGATCGTCAAGGACTACGTGAAGTCGCGCAAGCACGAGTGGGACGAGGCCTGCTACATCCCGGAGTTGGCGGACCTGTCGGCCGTGGCCCGGGTGGTCGCGCGGTTCGTGGAACTGCAGGGCGAGTACCTGGCCGGCGGCGTGGTGCTGCGACGGTTCGAGGAGTTCACCCGGGTGGCGTGGGACACGGAGGACGCGTCGTCCGGCGGCGGGTCCGGCGCCGCCCCGTCGGGTGGCGCTCCGGGCCGCGGGGTGCCGGACGGTGAGCGGGACGGGCGACGACGGCGGGCGGTGGAGGCCCGGGTGTGGTGGCTGGACGGCGAACCGGTGCTGGTCGGACCGCATCCCGACCTGCCCGGCTGCCCGGCCGCCCCCGACCTCTCCGTGGTGCGGCCGCTGGTGCGGGCGCTCGGCTGCCGCTTCGTCACCACCGATCTGGCCGAGCGTGCCGACGGCTCCGGCTGGCGGGTCGTCGAGGTCGGTGACGGACAGGTGAGCGAACTGCCCCGCGGGGTCGACCCCTCGGGGTTGCTGATCGCGCTGCTCGCGGCGTGACGGGGGCGGCGCGATCGGATCGGCACGGCAGGGGGCGGCGGGCCCGTGGTGCGCCCGCCGCTCCCTGCCGCTCCCTGCCGTTCACGGTCGACCGGTCGACCGGTCAGCCGTTCAGCCGTTCAGCCGTTCAGCCGTCCTGTCGTCCGCCGATCACGTCCGCGGCCGGGACGGGCCCGGTGCCGTGCTTGCCGTGTCCCTCCGCGACGAACGCCTGCCAGAGCCGGGTGTACGCCCCGCCCCGCGCCAGCAGTTCGTCGTGCGTGCCGTCCTCCACGACCCGGCCGTGGTCCAGCACGACGACCCGGTCGGCGCGCTCGGCGGTGGTCAGCCGGTGCGCGATGACCAGCGTGGTGCGGCCGCCGCTGAGCCGGTCCGCGGCGTGGTTGACCGCCGCCTCGGTGGCCAGGTCGAGGGCGGCGGTGGCCTCGTCCAGCAACAGGACGTCCGGGTCGACCAGCTCGGCCCGGGCCAGCGCGATCAGCTGGCGCTGACCCGCCGAGAGGTTCCGACCGCGGCCGGTGACCTCGTGGTCGTAGCCGCCGGTCAGCCCGAGGATCATGTCGTGCGCGCCGACCGCCCGGGCCGCCGCCTCCACCTCGGCCGCCGAGGCCCCGGGCCGGCCGTACGCGATGGCCTCGCGCACCGTGCCGGCGAACAGGTAGGCCTCCTGCGGCACCACACCGAGCCGGTGCCGGTACTGGGCGAGGTCGTAGCGGGTCAGGTCGACGCCGTCGACCCGGACGGTGCCGGCCGTCGCGTCGTAGAACCGGGCGACCAGCTTGACCAGGGTCGACTTGCCGGCGCCCGTCTCGCCGACCAGCGCCACCGTCTGCCCGGCAGGGATCCGCAGACTGATGTCGGTGAGGACGTCCGGGGCGCCGTCCGCACCGCCGTTGTAGGCGAAGCCGACGCCGTCGAACTCGATCTCGCCGCGGAGTCCGGCCGGAACCGGAACGGGGTCGGCGGCCTGCGCGGTGCTGGTCGGGGTGCGCAGCAGTTCGCGGATCCGGCCCAGGCCCACCGCCGCCTGCTGGTAGCCGTCGAAGACCTGGGAGAGCTGGTTGACCGGCGCGAAGAACAGGTCGATGTAGAGCAGGTAGGCGACCAGCGCGCCGACGGTGAGCGTCCCGGCGTCCACCCGGGACGCGCCCATGATCAGCACCAGCGCGGCGGCCACGCTGGAGAGGAACTGCACGAACGGGAAGTACAGCGATATGTAGAGCTGGGCCCGGACCCGGGCGTCCCGGTAGGCGATGCCCCGGGCGACGAAGCGGTCGGTGTTGGCGTCCAGCCGGCGGAACGCCTGGACGATCCGCATGCCGGCCACGTTCTCCTGGAGGTCCGCGTTGACCGTGCTGATGAGGTCCCGGGAGATCTCGTACTGGGCCTTGGACTTCCGGCGGAACACCAGGGTCGCGACCACCAGCAGCGGCAGCACCGCGAAGACCGCCAGGGCCAGCCCGGCGTCGATCACCAGCAGGGCGGCGAGGATGCCGAGGAAGGTCAGCAGGCTGACCACGGCCGTGACCACACCGGTCTGGAGGAACGAGGTGAGCGAGTCCAGGTCGGTGGTCATCCGGGTCATGATCCGGCCGGAGAGCTCGCGCTCGTAGTAGTCGAGGCCGAGCCGGTTGAGGTGGGCGAAGATCTTGAGCCGGAGCATGTAGAGCACCCGCTCACCGGTGCGTCCGCTGACCCGGTTCTCGGCTCCCTGCACCAGCCAGTCCAGCAGGACGATCACCAGGGCGGCGAGCGAGGCGACGGTGACACCGGTCATGACGCCCTTGCTGACGCCGTCGTCGATGCCGTGCCGGATCAGGATCGGCAGGACGAGGCCGGCCCCCGCGTCCAGGGCGACCAGCAGCAGCGCCAGGGCGAGCGGTGCGCGGAAGGGGCGCAGCAGGCGGCGGAGGCTGAAATCGGGGTCGCCCCGCTGGGCCTCGGCCCGGGGGATCTCCGGGTGGTCGGTGGCCGGCGGGAGCGCGGCGACCTGGGCGAGCAGCTCGGGCGCGGCGGTCCGGGCGGCCTTGGCCAGGGCCGGGGTGGGCATGGCCGGGGTGGATGGCACGGCGGCCGGGGGTGCGGGGGCCGGGCTTACGGCGGCTGCACGGTCGGCGTCCGCCGGGGCGGCCGGGGTGCTCGGGGCGGCCGGGGTGCTCGGGTCGGCCGCCGGTGAGGTCGGAACAGGCGCGGGGGCGGCAGCGGGGGTCCGGCCGGCCTCGGGGTCGGTGATCAGGGCCCGGTACTGGGGACATCGGGCTTCGAGTTCCTCGTGCGTGCCGAGGTCGAGCAGCCGGCCGTGCTCCAGGACGGCGATCCGGTCGGCGAGCTGGAGGGTGGAGCGGCGGTGGGCGATCAGCAGGGTGGTGCGGCCGGCCATCACCGAGCGCAGCGCGTCGTGGATCTCCGCCTCGATCTGCGGGTCGACGGCCGAGGTGGCGTCGTCGAGCAGCAGGATGCGGGGGTCGGTGAGGATCGCCCGGGCCAGGGCTATGCGCTGACGCTGGCCGCCGGAGAGGGTGAGGCCCTGCTCCCCGACCTTGGTCTCGTACCCGTCGGGCAGCGCCCGGACGAACTCGTCGGCCTGGGCGGCGCGGGCGGCGGCGACGATCTGCTCGTCGGTGGCGTCCGGGCGGCCGTAGGCGATGTTGGTGCGGACCGTCTCGGAGAAGAGGAAGCTCTCCTCGGGCACGGTGCCGACGGCCGCCCGTACCGAGTCGAGGGTGAGGTCGCGCAGGTCGTGGCCGTAGAGGCGGACGGCGCCGTCCGCCGGATCGTAGAAGCGGGGCACCAGCTGCGCGACGGTGGACTTGCCCGAACCGGAAGCGCCGACCAGGGCCAGGGTCTCGCCGGGGGCGAGGCGGAGGCTGAGGCCGTGCAGGACGGGCGACGGGTGCTCGGGGTCGTAGCGGAAGCCGACCTGGTCGAACTCCAGCGCCACCTCGGTGGTCAGCGGTCCGACCACGCGCGGGCCCGCGTCGGGGGTGACGGGGGTGACGCGGGTGACGGGGGTGACGGGGTTGCCGGGGGTCGGCTCGGCGGTGCCCGGGGTCGGCTCGCTCGGCCGGCTCGGCCCGCTCAGCCCGCTCGGTTCCCGGGTGAGGTCGAGGACGACCGCGTCCGGGCGCTCCTGCACCAGCGGTCGCTCGTCGATCAACTGGAGCACGCGCTCGACACCGGCCCGGGCCTGCTGGCCGACGGTGATGACCATGGTCAGCATCCGCACCGGTCCGGTCATCTGCGCCACATAGGTGGAGAAGGCGACGAACGTACCGAGCGAGACCTGCCCGTCGACCGCCAGCCAGCCGCCGAAGGCCAGCACCGCCACCTGGGCGAGCGCGGGAACCGCCTGCATGGCCGGGTTGTAGCGGCTGTTGAGCCGGATCGACCGCAGCCGGGCCGCGAAGAGGCGGCGCGAGGCGCCCTCCAGCTTGTCCAGCTCCTGGTCCTCCTGGCCGAAGCCCTTGACGACCCGGACGCCGCCGATCGCCTCGTCGACCACGCCGGCGATGGCCGCGGCCTCCTGCTGGGCGGCCCAGGTGGAGGGGAAGAGCCGCTTGCGGCTGAGGACCGAGACCCACCACAGCGCCGGGGCCATGACCAGGGCGACCAGGGTGAGCGGCGGCGAGAGCCAGATCATCACGCCGAGCGACATGACGAACATGAGCAGGTAGCCGGTCATCATGGGCAGCATCGAGAGCAGCCCGTTGACCAGCTGGAGGTCGGAGGTCGCGCGGCCGACCACCTGGCCGGTGTCGAGCCGGTCCTGGCGGTGGCCGTCGAGTCTGCCGAGCGAGCGGAACAGGTCGGCGCGCATGTCGTGCTGGACGTCGACGGCCAGCTGCCCGCCGTAGTAGCGGCGGACCTGGGTGCAGCCGAACACGACGGCGGCGGCCAGCAACAGGACGACGGCCCACGGGGCGAGCGGGCGGGAGTGCGCGGTGATGACGTCGTCGATGATCAGCTTGGTGACCAGCGGCACCAGGGCGGTGACCGCCATGCCGAGCAGCGAGGCACCGAAGGCGAACAGCACGCTGCGCCGGGAGCGCCAGCAGTAGGCGAGCAGCCGCCGGAGCCAGCCCTGGGCCTCGGCGTCGCCGGGGCCGGCCGGGGCGGCGGTGGGTGCGGGGTCGGGGGCGGTCGGGGTTCCGGGGGCCGAGCCCGGTCGGGCATGCCCGTCCGCGGGCCGGTCCGAGGAGGTGCCCGCGTCGCCCCGGGCGCCGTCCGGGCCCGGGGTGCCGGTTCGGGTGCCGCCCGGGGAAAGCTCCACCGTAGATCCGTGAGTCTCAGGCATATTTAGGGATGCTAACCATTCCGTCGGGTGACCGCCATGGAATTTCACGCCAGGACGAGCCGGGGATCCCGGTCCGACGGAGGGGCCAACAGCCCACAGCCTGCGGTGATTCCCGCCGGACCGGACCGACGCGCTCCCTACCAGGGTCGCCGACGCCACCGGATCCGCCCACCGCCCACCGGCGCAGGGGGCGGACCTTCCTTGGTCCTAGGTCGGACGCCCGACGCCCGCCCGCCCGCGCCCGCGGTCGGGTGCGGGCGGAGCCCGGGAGGTATCGGCACCCCGAACGGAGCAATCGGCCCCCCCGACTCAGGCCGACGCGACCGTGCCGGACCCGGCGGGAGCCGTCTCGGTGGCGGAGTCGGCGACGGCGGCAGCGGCGGATTCGGCGGCGACGGCAGCGGCGGCTGCCGAGAAGGCGCCGTGCGCCAGGTCGTGCAGCAGGGCGGCCATCGCGTCCCGGGCGAGTCCGACGCGTTCGTCGCCCTGGGCGGGGTTCGGGCCGTGGCTGTGCGGGGTCGAGTTGATCAGCCCGAAGACGGCGTGCACGGCGGCCCGGGCGACCGGCTCGGCGGTCGGGTCCGCGAACGGCGGGTAGGCCTGGCGGACCACCTCGACCCAGAGCTCCACGTAGGCGCGCTGGAGGCGGCGGACGGCCCTGCGGTCCTCCTCGCGGAGGTTGAGCAGCTCCCGGTCGTGGAGGGTGATCAGGTCGCGGTCGTCGAGCGCGAAGTCGACATGGCCGCCGATCAGCGCGTCCAGCGCGGCGGCCGGGCCCTCGTTGCCGCCGGCCCGGCGGCGGCCCTCCTCCAGCAGCCGCTCGCTGATGCCGACGAGCAGGTCGGCGAGCATCGCGTCCTTGCCGGCGAAGTGCCGGTAGAGGCCGGGGCCGCTGATCCCGACGGCCTTGCCGATCTCGTCCACACCGACCCCGAGGAAGCCCCGGGCCGCGAACAGCCGGGCGGCCTCCTTGCGGATCTGGTCGCGGCGTGGGAGCCCGGAGGCGGATGGGACGTTCGGCATGCGGTCCATCGTAGACAGTCGGGTTATCGGTGGTTAACCTGGGCGACGGAAGTTAACGTTCATTAACGTGTGGGGGTCGCGGGCTCACCGGCCCTGTCGGCCCACCTGCCACCGAGGGCAAGGGAGCTCTTGGAATGGTCATCTCCACCGCCGGCGCACCCACCGGCGTCAACGGCAGCGCGGTAGCCGGCACCCCGGCGGGCAGCGCGGCCACCGGCCCCGTCGCACCGGGATCGGCCGCACCGGCCCCCCGGCTCGACTCCGGCGTCGACCCCGGGTCCGAGGCGTTCCGGGCGAACGACGCCGCCCACCGGGCCCTGGTCGCCGAACTCCGCGAGAAGCTCGGCACGGCCGCGCTCGGCGGCGGCGCCAAGGCCCGCGCCCGCCACACCGCGCGCGGCAAGCTGCTCCCCCGCGACCGGGTGGACACCCTGCTCGACCCGGGCTCCCCCTTCCTCGAACTGGCCCCGCTGGCGGCCGACGGGATGTACGACGGCGCCGCCCCGGCCGCCGGGGTGATCGCCGGCATCGGCCGGGTCGCCGGGCGCGAGGTGGTCGTGGTCGCCAACGACGCCACCGTCAAGGGCGGCACCTACTACCCGATGACGGTCAAGAAGCACCTGCGCGCCCAGGAGGTCGCGCTGGAGAACCGGCTCCCCTGCGTCTACCTGGTCGACTCCGGCGGCGCCTTCCTCCCGATGCAGGACGAGGTCTTCCCGGACCGCGACCACTTCGGCCGGATCTTCTACAACCAGGCGCGCCTCTCGGCCGCGGGCATCCCGCAGATCGCCGCCGTGCTCGGCTCCTGCACGGCCGGCGGCGCGTACGTCCCGGCGATGAGCGACCAGGCCGTCATCGTCCGCAACCAGGGCACCATCTTCCTCGGCGGGCCTCCGCTGGTGAAGGCGGCGACCGGCGAGGTGGTGACCGCGGAGGAGCTCGGCGGCGGCGACCTGCACTCCCGGACCTCCGGCGTCACCGACCACCTGGCCGAGGACGACGCCCACGCCCTGTCCATCGTCCGCACCATCGTCGCCGGGCTCGGTCCGCGCGCGGCCCGCCCGTGGCCGCTCGCCCCGGCCGAGTCCCCGGCCGTCGACCCGGCCGGCCTGTACGGGGCGGTCCCGGTCGACCCGCGCACGCCGTACGACGTGCGCGAGGTGATCGCCCGACTGGTCGACGGCAGCCGGTTCGCCGAGTTCAAGGCCGAGTACGGCGCAACCCTGGTGACCGGCTTCGCCCGGATCCACGGCCACCCCGTCGGCATCGTCGCCAACAACGGCGTGCTGTTCGCCGAGTCCGCCCTCAAGGGCGCCCACTTCATCGAGCTGTGCGACCAGCGGGGCATCCCCCTCCTCTTCCTGCAGAACATCACCGGTTTCATGGTCGGCCGGCAGTACGAGGCGGGCGGCATCGCCAAACACGGCGCCAAGATGGTCAACGCCGTCGCCTGCACCCGCGTCCCGAAGCTGACGGTGGTGATCGGCGGCTCGTACGGAGCCGGCAACTACTCGATGTGCGGCCGGGCCTACTCGCCCCGCTTCCTGTGGATGTGGCCGAACGCCAAGATCTCCGTGATGGGCGGTGAGCAGGCCGCGTCGGTGCTGGCCACCGTCCGCCGCGACCAGCTGGAGGCGCACGGCGAGGAGTGGCCCACCGAGGCGGAGGAGGAGTTCAAGCGCCCCGTCCGCGAACAGTACGAGCGGCAGGGCAACGCCTACTACGCCAGCGCCCGGCTCTGGGACGACGGCGTCATCGACCCGATGGACACCCGGACCGTCGTCGGTCTGGCGCTCACCGCCTGCGCCAACGCCCCGCTCCCGGCGCCCGGCCCGTTCGGCGTCTTCCGCATGTAGCGCGCCTCCCCGCGGGCGGCGGCCCACCCGCCCCGTCGCCCGCCCCGTCGCCCGCCCCGGTGCCCGGCACCCACCCGGTGTCCACCACCTCCTTTGTACGGCCCCCTCGACCCGGAGGAACGCCTCCCATGTTCGACACAGTTCTGGTCGCCAACCGCGGCGAGATCGCCGTCCGGGTGATCCGCACCCTGCGGCGGCTCGGCGTGCGCTCGGTCGCCGTGTTCAGCGACGCCGACGCGGACGCACCGCACGTCCGCGAGGCCGACGTCGCGGTCCGGCTCGGTCCGGCCGACCGCAGCGACAGCTCCGCCGCCGAGACCTACCTGCGGACCGACCAGATCCTCGCCGCCGCCCGCCGGACCGGCGCCCAGGCCGTCCACCCCGGCTACGGCTTCCTCGCCGAGAACGCCTCCTTCGCCCGCGCCTGCGCCGACGCCGGCCTCGTCTTCATCGGTCCTCCTCCCGCCGCGGTCGAGCTGATGGGTGACAAGATCAACGCCAAGGAGGCCGTGCGGGCCGCCGGCGTGCCGGTGGTTCCGGGCAGCGAGGCGACCGCGCCCACCGACGAGGAGCTCGTCGCCGCGGCCGCCGGGATCGGCTACCCCGTACTGCTCAAGCCGTCCGCCGGCGGCGGCGGCAAGGGCATGCGCCTGGTCCGCGACCCGGCCGACCTGCCGACCGAGATCGCCGCCGCCCGGCGCGTCGCCCGCACCGCCTTCGGTGACGACACCCTGCTGCTGGAGCGCTGGATCGACCGGCCGCGCCACATCGAGGTGCAGGTGCTGGCCGACGCCCACGGCACCACCGTCCACCTCGGCGAGCGCGAGTGCAGCCTGCAGCGCCGCCACCAGAAGCTGATCGAAGAGGCTCCCTCCGTCCTGCTCAATGCCGAGACGCGCGCGGCCATGGGAGCCGCGGCCGTCCGGGCCGCCGAGTCCTGCGGTTACACCGGCGCCGGCACCGTGGAGTTCATCGTCCCCGGCATCGACCCGGACTCCCCCGCCCCCACCGAGGGCGTACGGGACTTCTTCTTCATGGAGATGAACACCCGTCTCCAGGTGGAACACCCCGTCACCGAGCTCGCCGTCGCGGTCGCCGAACCGCGCCCGCGGAGTTCGTCCACGTCAGGTTCGCCCGCGGGCGAACCTGACGCCGACCTCGACCACGGCCCCGCCGCCGACCGGCCCCGGCGGCTCGACCTGGTCGAGTGGCAGCTGCGGATCGCCGCCGACGAGCCCCTCACCTTCACCCAGTCCGACATCTCCTTCCAGGGCCACGCCATCGAGGCCCGGATCTGCGCCGAGGACCCGGAGCGGGACTTCCTGCCCACCGGCGGCCGCATCCTGCTCCTCGACGAACCGCGGGGCGAAGGCATCCGGGTGGACTCCGGGGTGACCCCCGGGACCGTGATCACCAGCTCCTACGACCCCATGCTCGCCAAGGTCATCGCCTACGGGCCCGACCGCGCGACCGCGCTGCGGCGCCTGCGCGCCGCGCTGGCCGACACCCGGATCCTCGGCGTCACCACCAACACCGGCTTCCTCCGGCGGCTCCTCGCACACCCCGAGGTCGCCGCCGGCCGGCTCGACACCGGCCTGGTCGAGCAGACGGCGCAGCAGCAGCCCGGGCTGCTCGCCTCGCCCTACTCCCCGGCCTCCGCGTCCGCCACCGCGGCCGGGAACGGGGCGACGGCCTCCGGGTCCGCCGCGGCCCAGGAACCCACCGGGACCTCCGACCCCCTGCCGCCGGAGGCTCCGACCCCCGCTCACCTCCTCTACTACGCGGCCGCGCTGGCGCGGCACCTGGACCTCACCCCCGCCGCCGACGCCGACGGCTGGACCGACCCGTTCTCCCTTCCCTCCGGCTGGCGCCTGGGCGGCGACCCCGCCTGGACCACCCACCGACTCCGTACCCCCGGCCAGGACCCGGTGTCGGTGCGCATCCGTCCGATCACTGCGAGCAACGTAGCGGAGGCCACTGACAATCCGTCCGGCGCCGCCGCCGAGGTGGAGATCCGGCTCGACGCCGGACCGGTCCACCGCGCCCGGGCCGGCCGCTCCGGCGACCGCCTCCACCTGACCGTCGACGGACTGCGGACGAGCTTCGCGCTCGCCGCCGACGCGGCCCCCGCGTCCGCCGCCGGCCCGGTGACCTGGCTGGGCGTCGACGGCGACGCCTGGCCGGTGCACGGCCACGACCCGGTGGGCGAGAGCGCCGTCGGCGGCGGCGCCCACCACGGCGCCCTGACCGCGCCGATGCCGGGCACCGTCACGGTCGTCAAGACCGCGGCCGGGGAGCCGGTCACCAAGGGCCAGCCCCTGCTCGTCCTGGAGGCCATGAAGATGGAGCACGTGATCTCGGCCCCGCACGACGGCACGGTCACCGAGCTGCGGGCGACCGCCGGCGCCACCGTGGCGATGGAGGAGCTGCTGGTCGTGGTGACCCCCGCCGAGTCCGCCGCGGCGGACGCCGAGCCGGGCGCGGAGGTGCGGTCGTGACCGGCTCCGCGCCGAGAGGCGCCGGTCCCGCGCGCGAGCCGGACGCCCTCGATCTGGGCCTGCCGGACCCGGTCCGCGCCCCCGGGCTGCCCGAGGAGGTGCGGATCCACGAGGTCGGCCCGCGCGACGGGCTGCAGAACGAGCGCTCCCTCGTCCCGGTCGAGGTCAAGGCCGAGTTCATCGACCGGCTCGCGGCCGCCGGGCTGCGCACCGTCGAGGCGACCAGCTTCGTCCACCCGAAGTGGGTGCCGCAGCTCGCCGACGCGGAGGAGCTGATGCCCCGGCTCGCCGACCTGCCGGACCGCCACCCCGGTCTGCGCCTGCCCGTGCTGGTGCCCAACGAGCGCGGCCTGGACCGCGCGCTCGCCCACCACGCCACCGACGTGGCGGTGTTCGCCAGCGCCACCGAGACCTTCGCCCGCCGCAACCTCAACCGCTCGGCGGACGGCGCGATGGCGATGTTCCGACCCGTGGTGGAACGGGCCACGGCGGCCGGCGTCCCGGTCCGCGGCTACCTGTCGATGTGCTTCGGCGACCCCTGGGAGGGCCCGGTCCCGGTCGCTCAGGTGGTCGGCCTCGGGGTGCGACTGCTGGAGATGGGCTGCGCCGAGCTGAGCCTCGGCGACACCATCGGCGTCGCCACTCCCGGCCAGGTCACCGCCCTGCTGGACGGGTTCGCCGCGGCGGGCGTGCCGGTCGGCCGGCTCGCGGTGCACTTCCACGACACCTACGGCCAGGCGCTCAGCAACACGCTGACCGCGCTGCGCGCCGGGGTCACCGTCGTGGACGCCTCCGCCGGCGGGCTGGGCGGCTGCCCGTACGCCAAGAGCGCCACCGGCAACCTGGCCACCGAGGACCTGGTGTGGATGCTGCACGGACTCGGCGTCCGGACCGGTGTCGACCTGCGCGCCCTGGTCGCCACCAGCGGCTGGATGGCGCGCCGGCTCGGCCGGCCGAGCCCCTCCCGCACGGTCCAGGCCCTGCTCGGCGCCACCGCCGCCGGAGCCCCGGACTGATCCCGCACCGACCGTCCCGCGCGTCGGCCGGCCGGCACCCCGCCCGGCCGGCGCCCACCGGACCCGTCCGTTCGACTCCCGGCCGGTCCACCCACGTTCGTCCGCTCATCACACCGCCCTCGTCACACCAGCACGGGAGGCGGTCGTCCCGACCACGCCCGCGCCCACCAGGCGGGGCCCCAGGAGGATCACCATGCTCGATCACCGGTTGAACACCGAGCACGAGGAACTGCGGCGCACCGTGGCCGAATTCGCCCAGGACGTGGTCGCGCCGAAGATCGGCGAGTACTACGAGCAGGGCGAGTTCCCGTACGAGATCGTGCGGGAGATGGGGCGGATGGGCCTGTTCGGCCTGCCGTTCCCGGAGGAGTACGGCGGCATGGGCGGCGACTACTTCGCGCTCTGCCTGGCGCTGGAGGAGCTGGCCCGGGTCGACTCCTCGGTCGCGATCACCCTGGAGGCGGCGGTCTCGCTGGGCGCGATGCCGATCTACCGCTTCGGCACGGAGGAGCAGAAGCGGGAGTGGCTGCCCCGGCTGACCTCCGGCGAGATGCTCGGCGCGTTCGGCCTCACCGAGCCCGAGGGCGGCTCCGACGCCGGGGCGACCCGCACCACCGCCCGCTACGACGAGGCCACCGACGAGTGGGTGATCAACGGCACCAAGTGCTTCATCACCAACTCCGGCACCGACATCACGGGTCTGGTCACCGTCACCGCGCTCACCGAACCGATCGCTCGTTCGAGTGAAGAGGGCGAATTCTCCTCGCCCCGGCGCGAGATCTCGTCCATCATCGTGCCCAGCGGGACCCCCGGGTTCCAGGTGTCGAAGAAGTACTCGAAGGTCGGATGGAACGCATCCGACACCCGTGAACTGTCCTTTACCGACTGCCGCGTTCCCGCGGCCAACCTGCTGGGCGAGCGAGGTCGCGGCTACGCCCAGTTCCTGCGGATCCTCGACGAGGGCCGCATCGCGATCGCCGCCCTGGCCACCGGCCTGGCCCAGGGCTGCGTCGACCAGTCCGTCCTGTACGCCGGTACCCGCCGCGCCTTCGGCCGGCCGATCGGCGCCAACCAGGCCATCCAGTTCAAGCTCGCCGACATGGAGCTGCGCGCCCACACCTCCCGCCTCGCCTGGCGGGACGCCGCCTCCCGGCTGCTGCACTCGGAACCGTTCAAGAAGGAGGCCGCGATCGCGAAGCTGTACTCCTCGGAGGCCGCCGTCGACAACGCCCGCGAGGCGACCCAGATCCACGGCGGGTACGGCTTCATGAACGAATTCCCCGTCGCCCGCTTCTGGCGGGACTGCAAGATCCTGGAGATCGGCGAGGGCACCTCGGAGGTGCAGCGCATGCTCATCGCGCGAGAGCTCGGCGTCTCCTGAGGCAGTCGTAGGCCACCCTCCCCGCGCCGTCCGTCGGCCCCACGGGCCGACGGACGGGGCGGACAGGTTCACGAAGAGGAAGGAGCTGCTGCGGGCCGTCCCGAGTCGATCTGGTCGTACCGGGTCAGCGCGAGTTCGAACGCCGTCGGTGCGACCCTGACGGCGCCGTCGAACGGGCCGCTGAGCTGGAACACCATGCTGACCGCGAAGGCCACCGAGGCCCCCACGAACCCCATCAGCACCAGATTGCGCCCGTTGGCGGTCAGCCCGATCACCGGCGGCGTCGCCAGGACGAACACCGACCCCACGACCAGCCCTCCCAGCGCCAGCGCCGGCACCTGCGCGCGAATGTCGGCCAGACGGGCGTTCCGTCGCGCGTAGACGTCCGTCAGGCTCCTCAACACATCGGTCTTGGCGGCGAGTTCGGACGGGTTCTGGCTCCGCACCGCGTCCGCCGAGACCCGGATCCGGTCCGCCGCCGCCCAGGCCTCCGGACTCCCGCGCCCCCGGCCCATCTGCACCCACTCGTCCGTGATCACCTGGCCGGTGTACTCGCGCACCCGTTGCTGGACGACCGGTCGGTCCGGCTCCGGCAGCAGCCGCGCCGACCAGTACACCTCGGTGAGAGCGCGGGACTCCTCATAGGTGTGCTGGCGGGCGGTGTTGAGCTGTTGCCAGGCCCCGGCGATGGCGAAGCCGGTGAAGAGGGCGAAGAAGCCGAGCACCGCCGCGCCCGCGAAGCTGATCGCGGACGGGTTGGTCGTGCCCTCGCGAGAACCGCGGGACCGACCGACCAGCGCGCCGATGGCCAGAGCGAGCGCCGCGCCCGCCAACGCCGCCACGACATTGACCCACATCTACCGACCACTCCCCCGGGATTCAGTTTCCACCGCCGCCTCCGGGCCCGGCCCTCCGGTGCTGCCGCACCGACAGGGCGGCGGCCAGTACGACCAGGACGGGAAGCAAGATCGCCAGCAACAGGAGCATCACCTCGTCGGTGCCCCAGTCGTCGTCCCAGTCGAACGGTGCGTCGTCCGGTCCCTGGGCCGCCGAGGCCACGTTCCCCTTCGAGGTCGACCTGCCGGACTCGCCCGGGCGGCCCGTGCCGGCGGACGAGGAATCGGCTCCGAGGCCGGCACCGGAGTCTGCACCGGCTCCGGCCGATGTGCCGACTGCCGTACCGCCGGCGGCGGTCCCGGGTGCCGCCGCGCCGCCGGGGGGCGCTGCGGCCTGCCCGCCTGCTGCCGCAGCTGCGGCGCCGGCAGCAGCACCGGCAGCAGCACCGGCGCCGGCGGCGGCAGCGGCTGCCTGCGCACCTGCTGTGCCGGTGGACGATACGGCTTGGAAGGGGCTCGTGGGCAAGCCGAAGACGCTGGTCCCGGGGCGGTAGGGCACCGCGGAACCGGTCGCCGCAGCTGCGGCCGCGGCTGCGGCTGCGGCTGCGGCTGCGGCGACATTCGGATCGGCGGCCGCACCGGCGGGCGCGGCGGCATTGGGGCCCGCAGGGAGGGGCGGCGGGGCGTTGGCACCGGCATTGGCCGCAGCCCCCGGGGCGGTGCCCGGGGGTGGCGCGCCCGGAGGTGGGGCACCTGCGGGGTTGGCGGCCCCAGGGACCGGTGGGCGTCCTCCGGTGGCCGGCGCTGTGCCGGGGCTCGGCGGTACCGGATTGGCGGCGGCACCAGGTTGAGCACCGGTACCGGGCGGGGCGGCGGCCGGGCCCTGACCCTCGTAGTCGCCGGCGGCCTCGGCGGCGACCGGCCGGGGCGCCAGCGGGCGTCCGTCCTGGCCGACGGCGCCGTCCGCGGCCAGGCCCTCGACCCGGGCCACACCGGTGTGCCGGCCGGGCACCGCCTCGCCGGCGGCGGCGCAGTCCAGGGGGCGGCCGGGCTCCAGCAGTCCGGCGGCGGACTGTCCGGTGCAGCTGACCGGCCCCACTCCGGGGAGGTGCTCCACCACGCTGACCGCGCTGATCGACGAGTCCCCGACCGCGTCCACCCGGTACCGCAGCCGGATGTCCCCGCCGACCACCAGCGGGAGCGCGCGGTGCCCGGCCGCCGGACCGACGGCGAAGGGGACATCACCGTCGGCGGGTCGGACGCCCAGCCCCCGGCCCGCGTGGCGGCTCGCGGTCCCGCTCACGGTCCGGTCGGCACGGGCCACCACCCCGGACCCGGTCGGGGCGCCGACCCGGGTCAGGCTCATCCCGGCGACCAGCCCCCGGTAGCCGGCCTGCACGGTCGCCACGGCCTTCGGCATGCCCTTCGGGGCGCCCGCCTCGACCCTGACCTCGGTCCGCTGCGGGCCGCTCCGGGCCGGCAGGGTCGCCGAGCACTCGACCACGCCCAGCGGCGGGAGCACCAGGGGCTGCGGCCCGCCGCAGACCACCGGCGCCCCTGAGACCTGGGCGTCCTTCAGGGCCGTGACGGTCAGCGGGTACTCCGCCTGGTTCGCCAACCGGTAGACGCGGAGCAGCGGTTCGTCGGCGCGGACCCGGACCTCGACCCCGGTCGCACCGTTGGTGCGGACCTCCAACCGCACGGCCCCTCGGGCCTCGCCCCCCGCCGGACGGGCCGCCGACGCCCGGGGAGCGGTGGCCAACGCGGCCGAGGACGGCAGGAGGAGAGCGAGGAGGGCGACGGCGCACCGGAGCGAACGGTGCGGGTGGCGACGCGGGTGACGACGTGGGTGACGACGTGGGTGGGAGTGCGGGGAACGACTCGGGGACGAAGCTTGCCCAACGATCACCTTGTCATTCTTTGCCGCGCCAGCGCGACGGTCCGCGCAGCGCAGCGCGCCGTCGGCGTGGATGACACGATCGGCCCACATCCGGCCGGGTGCACGACGGCGCGGCGACCCGACGGTGCGTCAGGGAATCACGATCACCGGTCGGTTGGCACGGCGGGCGAGGCGGCCGGAGACCGAGCCGAAGATCTTGCCGAGCAGGCCGTGCGTGGTGCCGACGACGATCGCGTCGGCGGCGAACTCGCGACCGACCTCCTCGATCTCGTGGCAGATGTCGCCGCCCCGCTCGACCAGGATCCAGGGCACTCCGGCGAGGAAGTCCGCGCAGGCGAGTTCCAGGCCGAGCACCTCGGTCCGGTGATCGGGGAGGTCCACGAAGACCGGCGGTTCGCAGCCCGCCCAGACGGTGGCGGGCAGCCGGTTGGCGACGTGCACGATCACCAGTCCGCACTGGGAGCGCCGGGCCATGCCCACCGCGTAGGCGAGTGCGCGCTCGCTGGACAGCGAGCCGTCGAAGCCCACCACCACACCGTGCTGGAAGGCGGGGTCGCAGGACTTGGCGGGCGCCTCCCGGACCGCGGGTTCGCCGGTCGCGCCGGGCAGGCCGGTGGCGCTCGGGCGGTCGGCGCCCGGTCCCGGTCGGCCGGTCACCGGAGGCTCCGGAAGGTCGGAGCGTCGGCCGTCCCGCCGCTGGCGGGAGCCTGAGCCGGAGCGGCCTCGGCGCGCGATGTTGCGGAGGGGGTGGGCGAAGCGGGCACTCCGGGCGTCCGCTTCCGGTTCCCCCGGTCGGGAGGGCTCAGAACCAGCCATGGCACAAGGCTCTTCGAAGGAGATGGGCCGACAGGAGAGGACAACGCTGCCCGGGCGGCAGGCCCGCTCACGGGAAGTCGTCGGTCTGCGCCGAGCACCACCGTTGGTGACCTGTTCCTTTCAGAGTACGACGGGCGGGGCACGCAGCCCAGCCACGCGTCCGCGGGGCGACGCTCTTCCCGCGAACGAGGGATGCGCGCGCCGACGGCCGTGCGCCCCTTGTCCGAGCGCGAAAACGCCCCTCCCGCGAAGGAGGTTCCCTGGAGCTTGACTGAGCGGACGGGGCGACGCAACAGGGCTCCGGGACACCGTGACCGGACTGTCATGGATCGATGACGATCCGTTGCGCCCCGTGACCGGGCAGTGAGGCGGCAGGGGTACGGCGACGGCCCGACGGGACCGGCGGTGCGACGCGGTTCCCGGCACCCGTTTCAGCCAATGCGCACGGGTTCGCGACGGCGACTGGCATTTGCCAGGTGCATAGGCACGGCCGCTGGCACCATGCTCGACATGCCCCTGCTCCTGCTCGACCTCGACAACACGCTGCTCCCCAGGGACGCCGCATTCCGGGCCTGGGCTCAGGATTTCCTGATCGAACGGGCCCTGCCGCCCACTGACGTCGACTGGCTCGCCACCATCGACGGCGGCGGCTACGTGCCGCGCAGCACCGTACTGTCCGCCGCGCGCCGCCGCTACGGCCTGGACGAGTCGCTCGACCAGTTGCTCGCCCACTACCGGCGCGGCATCAACGCTCACATCCACTGTCCCGCCCGCAACATCGACGCGCTGCGGGCGGCGCGGGCCGCCGGGTGGACGCTCGGCATCGTCAGCAACGGCAACACCGGGCCCCAGCTGGAGAAGATCCGGCGGACCGGCCTCGGGCCGATGGTCGACGGCTGGGTGATCTCCGAGGAGGCCGCCTGCCTCAAGCCCGACCCGCTGATCTTCGAGATCGCGGCACAGCGCTGCGGGGTCACGCCGACCGGGGACTGGGCGACGCGCACCTGGATGATCGGCGACCACGCCCCCGCGGACATCGCCGGCGCCGAGCTGGCCGGCCTGCGGAGCGTCTGGCTGCACCACGGCCGCCCGTGGGCGGAGCCCGGCTACCGGCCCACCCTCAAGGCGGCCGGCCTGCCGGAGGCCGTCGGGCAGGTGCTGACCGCCCGCACCGCCCCCTCGCCCCGGCCCGGCGCCCGGGCGGGAGAGCCGGGGGCGCGGCGCCGACCGGCGGTGGCCTCCACGGGCGCCGCGAGCGTCCCGCGCCCGCGTGATCGCGGGGTCGGCACCGGCCGGACGGTGGTCGCGGCGCGCACCGGCCCGGGCCCGGTGCACGAGGAGGCGGACGTGACCCGGGTGACCGGCGCGCCGGTCACCCGGGTCACGCCGGTGGTGAGCGGGGCGCAGGCCGGGCCGGTGGTGGAGCGGGGCCCGGCGGCGCAGAGCAGCGCACGCAACGGCGTGAAGATCCTGGCGTCCGCCCCGGACGGCGGGCATGCGCCTTCTGTCGCGCACGCCGAGGTCGATGCCCCGACCCGTTCCGAGGCCGGATCCGCTGTCCGAAACCGGTCCGACGAGTTTGCCCAGGACGCCGTCGCCCGCTCCGCGCCGACACCGCCCGTGGTGGTCGCGCTCCCGACCCGCGCCGGCTAGTCGGGAGCGGGCGGGGCCGGCCCCCGCGGCTCACCACTCACCCCGGGGGCCGTCGCCCGGCTGCGGCGCGGAGACGCCCGCCGGCCTCACCGGTCGTCAGCAGGCCTCCCCGGGACGGAGCGACGCCCCGCCGCCACCCCAGTACCAGACCCGACCCCGACCCCGGCCCCGACCCCGGCGACGGTCGAGCGACGGCCGGTCCGGACCGACGACCGTCCGCGGCCGGCATCGCCCCACCCCGCCGGAGGCCTCCCGCAGGCCCTGCCGCGCGCCCCCCGCCCGGCCCTCCCCCCACCGCCGTGATCGACTCCGTCAGTTCCGCGCGCCGTCGGGCGAGTTCGGGCACGAGCCGGCGGGGCCGCGCACAGGGCGGGACCCCCTGTCCGCTTTCCGCCGATCCGACCCACCGAGTCCAGGACGATGTCGCCATTGGCCGGTTCGAGCCGGCGGTGATCTCCGTCCACGGGCGGTGGCGCGAGGCCACCGGTTCCCGCTCTTCCGCCCCGGCACTGGCCGAATGAAGCCCGGGAGGCGCACACTTCGAGGCCGTGCGCCCTCACGTGCACCGCCTATTTTCGGTCAATCTCGCCCGGGTCCCCCGCCCTTGGGCAAATGCGCAGCCCAGACGCACCGGCCGGGTGCGTCGGAGCCGGACACCCCAGGACCCGTCCCGCGACAACCAGCCACCGTTGCACCGACCCCCTTCCCAGAAGGGTCGACGGGTGCCACGCTTCGTGATCGAATGCATCACGCCAAATTGCCATGTCGACATAGCGTCGGATGGTGAACTTGTCACAACGGCAACGGTCCACCCGATAGATTCGATCTTGGCCAGCAGTGCCGCACCACCACACCACACCACCGAGGGGGCTTGAGCGCCTTGAGCAGGGTGAGCAGGAGCGACGCGGGTCCT
Source organism: Streptomyces sp. NRRL F-6131 (assembly GCA_000719695.1). GTDB lineage: Bacteria > Actinomycetota > Actinomycetes > Streptomycetales > Streptomycetaceae > Kitasatospora. Next base: position 38,832 of record JOHN01000065.1, on the reverse strand, counting down.
GACAGCGGCCAGACCGTGGCCGGTATCGCGGGTCGTTCCGCGAGAGGCACCGGCTCCCCGGCCTCCACCGCCAACACCCGTCACTCCGGCACCGCCTCGTACCCCTCCTACTCCCCTGCGGCCCCGACAGTCCCGGGCGCACCATCCGCATCAGGAGTCCCGGCCGGTTCGGGCGCACCCTCGGGCGCGGGTTCCCCGTCCTTCCCGGGCACCCCGGAGCACGGCGGACGCCCCGTCAGCCGATCCTCCGTCAGCCACGGGGGCGGGTACGGCGCGGGTCCGGACGGCCGGACCGGGGCGTCGGTTACCGGCCATTCCGGCGGGCACCAGAGCGGGCACCAGAGCGGGCAGCAGGGCGGGCCCCAGCACGGACACCCCGGCAACGGGTACGGCCAGGGCCACCCGGGCCAGGGCCACCCCGGCCACGGGCACCCGGGCGGCCACGCCGGTCCGGAGAGCGGCTTCGCGGCCTTCGCCGCCGGCCCGTCCGCCGCCTTCGCCGCGTCCGGCGCCCCCGGCGGCGGCCTCGGAGCGGTCGCCCACGGCATGATCGGGGCGATGGGCGCCGGCGGGCTGCCCACCGGGCCGCTCGGCCTCGGCGTCACCGGGCACGGCCCGGCGGGTCACGGCGCCGGCGGCCACGGCGGCCCCGCCGCCGGTCTCAACGGCTCCTCGACGCCCGTGATGGCCGCCGCGCCGCGCAAGCTCTCCGGCCGGCGCCGCCGGGAGACCGTCGCCGTCCTGATCTTCGGCGGCGCGCCGATCTTCGAGAGCTCGATCCCCCTCTCGGTCTTCGGCGTCGACCGCCAGGACGCCGGAGTGCCGCGCTACCGACTGCTGGTCTGCGCCGGCGAGGAGGGCCCGCTCGCCACCACCGGCGGCCTCACCCTCTCGGCCCCCTACGGGCTGGAGGCGCTCGCCCGGGCGGGCACCATCGTCGTCCCGGCCTGGCGCTCGATCTCGCAGCCGCCGCCGGTCGAGGCGATCACCGCGCTGCGGAAGGCGCACCACGAGGGCGCCCGGATCATCGGCCTGTGCACCGGCGCGTTCGTCCTGGCCGCCGCCGGTCTGCTGGACGGCCGCCCGGCGACCACCCACTGGATGTACGCGCCGACCCTGGCCAAGCGCTACCCGCGGGTGCACGTGGACCCGCGGGAGCTGTTCGTCGACGACGGCGACGTGCTGACCTCGGCCGGCACCGCGGCCGGGATCGACCTCTGCCTGCACGTGGTCCGCAGCGACCACGGCGCCGAGGCGGCCAACGCGCTCGCCCGCCGCCTGGTGGTGCCGAGCCGGCGCAGCGGCGGAGGACAGGCCCAGTACATCGATCAGTCTTTACCGGAGGAGATCGGCAACGACCCGCTCGCCGAGGTCGTGACCTGGGCCCTGGAGAACCTCAACCAGCAGTTCGACGTCGAGGTGCTGGCGGCCCGCGCCTACATGAGCCGGCGGACCTTCGACCGGCGGTTCCGCACGCTGACCGGCAGCGCCCCGTTGCAGTGGCTGATCACCCAGCGGGTGCTGCAGGCGCAGCGGCTGCTGGAGACCTCGGAGCTGTCGGTGGACGACGTCGCGCGCCGCTGCGGCTTCCGGTCGCCGGTGGCGCTGCGCGGGCACTTCCGCCGCCAGCTCGGGGTCTCGCCGGCCGCGTACCGGACGAGCTACCGGGCCCGGCGGCCCGGTGTGCCCGCCCAGGCGTCGGCCGGTGCGGCCGGCGGTGACCTCCGGTCGAGCGGTGCGGTCACCCCGCCCTCCGCGGCGGGCGCCCCGGTCGGCGGGACGGTGCCGGGTCAGCACGGCGCGCTCGGCGGGCATCCGGCGCTCGGCGGCCACAACCTGCCGGGCGGGCACGGACCGGCCGCGGCCCCGGGCTTCCCGGGGGGGCCGGGTGCCGCCGCGCACCCGGGTCAGCACGGGCAGCCGTCCGGCCAGGGCGGCCACGCGCGGGCCGGCCAGCCGTACCCGCACCAGGCGGCCGGGCACCAGACGCACCCCGGGCAGCCGGGATCCGGGCGCGGCCCGGCGCGGCCGCCGATCGTCCCGGCACAGCCCGGGCCCGGCGCGGGTCGGCCGCCCCGGACGGCGGAGCACGCCGCCGCCGAGGACGGGCTCCCCCAGCCGGGGGCGCGCGGTCAGGGCCAGGGGCACCGGAGCGCGGCCGAGCGGCCGCAGGACGACTCCCCCGCGGGTGCCGCCGGGCGGGTGCACGGCGCGCCCGGCGGGCGACTGCCGGCGGCCGGCCCGGGCGGGGCGGCCGAGGTCCGGGCCCGGCAGGCCCGGGCGGGCCAGCTGCGTCCGCAGGCCGGCCGGGGCGCCGCGGCGGAGGCCCGGGAGCCCCGCGAGGCACGCTCGGGGCGGGACGCCCGCCCGGCGCACCCCTCCGGGCACTCCGGCCGGGACGCCCGGGAGGTCCGGGAGCCCCGCGAGGCACGGGAGGCGGACGGCCACACCCCGGAGGAGCACGGTTCCGAGGGCTTCGCCCCGGCGCCCCGCTCGGCTCCATCGGTGCCCGCGGCGCGGGATCGCGCCGTAGGGTGAGTGGCGTGAATGACCGTTTGGTATGGATCGACTGTGAAATGACAGGCCTCGACCTCGACCGGGACGCCCTGGTCGAGGTCGCGGCGCTGGTGACGGACTCCGAGCTGAACATCCTCGGTGAGGGTGTCGACGTCATCGTCCGCCCGCCCGCGGAGGCGCTGGCGAACATGCCCGACGTGGTGCGGGCGATGCACACCTCGTCGGGGCTGCTGGACGAGCTGGAGCACGGCGTCACCCTCGCCGAGGCGGAGGCGCTGGTCCTCGCCTACGTGCGCGAGCACGCGCCGGAGGCCGGGCGCACGCCGTTGTGCGGGAACTCGGTGGCCACCGACCGCGGCTTCCTGAGCCGGGACATGCCGGCCCTGGAGAGCCACCTGCACTACCGGATCGTGGACGTCTCCTCGATCAAGGAGCTGGCCCGCCGCTGGTACCCGAAGGCGTACTACAACAGCCCGCAGAAGGGCGGGAACCACCGGGCGCTCGCCGACATCCGGGAGAGCATCGACGAACTGCGCTACTACCGCGAGGCGGTGTTCGTCGCGCAGCCCGGACCGGACACCGACACCGCGCGCGCGATCGCCGAGAAGTACCAGGCCCCGACGGGCTGACCCGTCCGTCCACGGCCCGCCCGGGCCGGGCGTCCGGACCTCCGGACGGTCGGCCGGGGCGGGAGATCGGAACCCTGGCGCGAGCACCCTCTCGGATCCTGTAGAGTTCTTCCTGTCGGAACGGGAACGCGAAGAGCGGGAACGGACCGGACAGATGGTGGGTGTAGCTCAGTTGGTAGAGCACCTGGTTGTGGTCCAGGTGGCCGCGGGTTCGAGTCCCGTCACTCACCCCAGAGCCTGAAGGGCCGGTCTCGTCAAGAGAACGGCCCTTCAGGGTTTTTCGCGTTCCCTCACATCGGCGACGGCGCGGGCGGCACGGTGTGATCCGCGTCCCACCGTGGCCCGCGTCTCATCTTTTTCCCCGGTCACAGGCCTGCCACCGGAAGCTACCGGCTAGTAACGTTGCCGCCATGACGACACCTTCGATCGGCCAGCTGCTCGACTCCACCGTGCCGATGGCACGGACCCTCAAGCTGGAGTACCTGGAGACCAGCCCGGAGCGCGCGGTGCTCCGGCTGCCGGACCAGGCCGAGTACCACAACCACGTGGGCGGCCCGCACGCCGGCGCGATGTTCACCCTCGCCGAGTCGGCCAGCGGCTGCATCGTCCTGGCCGCCTTCGGCGACCAGCTCTCGCGCGCGGTGCCGCTCGCGGTCAGCGCCGAGATCGCCTACAAGAAGCTCGCCATGGGCGTCGTCACGGCCACCGCGGTGCTCGGCCGGCCCGCCGCCGACATCGTCGCCGAGCTCGACGAGGGCGAGCGCCCCGAGTTCCCGGTGACCGTCGAGATCACCCGGGCCGACGGTGCGGTGACCGGCGTGATGACCGTGATCTGGACGCTCCGCCCCAACTCCTGAGTCGGGGCCGGGCAGGGCCGGAGCCGGCCCGGAACGGGGCCGGCCGGCCGGCCGGATCGCGATGACCGTCCGTGACGGGGGCCGTGACCTCACGGCCCGCCCGCTCGTTCTCGATTCACGTGCGAGCCAATCACGCGACCAGCGGCCCGGAACCCGCCCGACGGACCGTCGGCGGTGCCCGGCGTCCGACCCGGCGGTGGCTGCCCCGGCCGCGGGCCGTCGCGGCCGGCGGGGCGCTCCTCGCGCAGCTCTGGGGGTTCGGCGCTCCCGGCGCCTGCGCGGCCGGCGCCGAACCGCTCCCCGAACCGGCCGGCCGGACCGTCGGCCGGACCCTGACCGGCGGTGGAGCGCCCGCCGACGGGCCGTCAGCCGCACGTCCGGCCGGTGTCCGGGGCGGCGGGCCGGCGGAGCGTCCCACCACCGTGCACCCGGGCCCGGCAGCGGACGGCGGGGCGGCGGCGACCACCGCCCGCACGCCGTCCGCCGAACCGGGACCGCCGCCCGTGCCCGCCCCGTCCGGCCGGAACCCACCCGCACAGGACCCGCCCACGGGGCTGCTCGAGGTGCTTCCGGGCCCCGCTCCGGCGAGCACGCCGCCCGCGGCAGCCCGCGGGGCCGACGGGGCCAACGGCACGGCTCCGGAGCCGGACGGCGCGCCGCCCCTCCTCGTCAGCGGTGTGCTCCAGGACCGGATCCGGGCCGGCGGGCTCCCCCTGCCGGGGCAGCGGGCCGCGGTGCCCGACGCGTTCGCGATCGCCTCCGGGCTGCTGGGCACCGTGCCCGCCCAGTCCCGCCCCACCGAGGCGCGCGCCACCCGCGGCGAGCCGGTCGACGGGGCGACGGGCGGGTCCGCGCGGTCCGGCGAGGGCCCCGGGACCGGGCGCACCGGCGGCGACCAGCGCCGCCCTGCCGCCCCGCCACCGGCTCCCACCTCGCCGGACCAACCCCGGCCCCCCGTCTCCGGACATCCGGACGCGGTCGGCACCGGGAACGGGCCGGCGGCCCGGGCGGAGCACGGCCCGGTCGCGGCCGGTGCCCCGGCGTTCGGCCCCGTGTCCGCACCCGCAGGCCGGACGACGACGGCCGCCGTCACCGTCGCCCAGGACGCCGCCGGCACCGCGACCGCCGTCCTCGCCCCGATCGCGGCCGGGCTGGCCCTGACCGGCGCCGCGATGTACAAGCACCGGGGCCTGCCGAAGGGACACTGAACCGGCCCCGCGCGCTCCGGAGCCGCACGCCCCGGACCCGCACGCTCCGGCCCCGCGCGCCCCGGCCCCGCGCGCCGCCGCTACCGGAAGACGCCCGGGGGCGGGGCCGGGGACGGAGTGGCGGCGGCGTCGGTGACCGGGACGGCGCCGGCGGCGAAGTCGGCCAGCACGCGGCCGTGTTCGACCCGGCCGAGGGCCGCGTCGGAGGCCACCCGGCGGGCGAGCTCGGCCACCGGGAGCGGGGTGTGCGCGGCGGCCAGCACCAGGTTGCCGAAGCGCTTGCCGCGCAGCACCGCCGGGTCGGCGACCAGGCAGAGTTCGGGGAAGACCGCGCCGAGGGTGGCCACCTGGGAGCGGGCGAACGGCAGTGCCGAGCCGTCGGCGATGTTGACGGCGTACCAGCCGCCGGGGGCCAGCACGCGGGCGGCCAGCGCGGTGAACTCGACGGTGGTGCAGTGGGCGGGCACCCGGGCGCCGGAGAAGACGTCGGCGATCACCAGGTCGACGACGCTCTCGGGGGTGCGTTCCAGCACGCTGCGGGCGTCCGAGCCGCGCACCTTGACCTGCCAGCCGCGTTCCAGCGGGAGTTCGGTGCGGACCAGCTCGGTGAGCGCGGTGTCGATCTCGGCGACCTGCTGGCGCGAGCGCGGGCGGGTGGCGGCGACGTAGCGGGCCAGGGTGAGGGCGCCGCCGCCGAGGTGGAGGACGGTGAGCGGGCGGCCGGGCGGGGCGACCAGGTCGACCAGGTGGCCGAGCCGGCGCTGGTACTCGAACCCCAGGTGGGTGGGGTCGGCGAGGTCGACCAGGGACTGCGGGGCGCCGTCGATCAGCAACGACCAGGCGGCGGGGCGGTCACGGTCGGGGCGGAGTTCGGCGAGGCCGGAGTCGACCGCGCGGCTGAGCGGCCCCTGCGCGTGGGTGCGGCCCCCGGGACCGGTGGCGGCGGGGGCGTTCTCCGCGGTGGCGCGGGCCCGGTCCGTGGCGCGGCCGGCTCGGTTGCTTCGTCCCATACCGGCCATTATCGCCGCCGGGCCGGGCGGTCCCCCGGGTCGGCCGGGGGCGGCCGGGGTCGGCCGGGGTGCGGGCGGACCTGGGCGGGGGCCTCAGAACGGGCCGAGGCCGCCCGCGGTGAGGGTGCAGGCGGCCTCGCAGAGGGCCGAGCGGAGGACCCAGGAGTCGGTGGGGCGGGCGGTGCAGTCGGCACCGGCCGGGGGCATCACCCAGCGCGGGTCGGTGGCGGGCGGCAGCTGGGCGCCCGCCGTACAGGAGCTGCCCGGCAGGTGCCAGGTCGCCGAGGTGCCGGCCGGGACGAGGAAGGAGACGGTGGCGCCGTTGCGGCTCTGCAGGACGGCGCCGCAGGCCCGGCGCAGGCGCAGGATGTCGACCGCCTCCAGGCCGTGCCGCAGGGCGACGGTCACGGTGTCGTAGGTGGCGACGAGGACCCGGTCCGGGTCGGCGGCCGGGCGGCGGGAGGGGCCGCCGCCGGACAGCGGGCGGCCGGGGCCCCGGTCGTCGGCGGACTCGGGCAGCAGGGCGGGGGCGGCGGCGGCCGGCATCCCTCCGGCGACCAGGCGGCGGTAGTGCGGTACTCCGGTGGCCGGCATGGGCCCTCCTGTCACCTCGTCGGGGATGGAAGCCGCGCCGCCCGGGGTGGGGGTGCCGCTGGGGGTGCGGCAGGGGGACGGCGGCCGGGACTTCCACGTACCAGCACAACGCCGGGCGGGCGCCGGAGGCCACGGGGCGCCTTACAGCAAGGCATGGCATTTCATGGCAGATCCCGGCAACTACGCCCGTTTTGCCCGGAATTGGTGGCACATCATCCCTCCACGCACTGTGGCCGACCGGTGACTCCCGGTACTGTCGGTGCCGCGCCCGGCGGTCCGTCGGGCACCGTCGGACCCTCTGGTGGCCGGGCGTCCCCGCCGCCCCGCCCCCGCACCACCGCACCACCCCGCACCACCGCCCCGGCACCACCACCTCGTAGCACCCCGCAGCACCACGGAGCGCACCATGGCAGCCACCCCACCGGCCGAGCCGAACCGCCCGTCACCCAACACCGTGATGCGCGCCCTGCGCGGCGACCGTTCACCGGGCGAGTTCGCCATGGCCGTGCGCCGGGCGGCGCGCGAGATCGGCGAGCACGTCTCGTGCGACGCCCGGTACGTCGGGCGGGTCGAGTCCGGCGAGATCCGCTGCCCCAACTACGCCTACGAGCGGGTGTTCCGGCACATGTGGCCGGACCGCTCGCTGGCCGAACTCGGCTTCGCCCCCCGCACCGCCGTCCGGCGCCGCTCGACGGACGGCGGCACGGGGGGCGACGGCCCCGGGCCGCAGGCGCAACCCGGGGCCGGCCCCGGGGACCGGACGTGGCCGGGGGACGGCGGGTGGAGCGGCGGTGCGCCACCGCCGGTCCACCCCCCGTTCCTGCCCCTGCCCGCCCCCCGCTCGCCGCTCTCCACCCAACTCCCGTACGCTGCCTGGCCGTACGCGGAACCGCCCCCACCGGACGGGACCCCGGTGCCGAGGTTCGCGACGGCGCCCCGGGGGCCCGACGAACCGCACCATCCCGACGAGGAGAACGACGACGTGCGTCGCCGTACGTTCCTGGCCGGCGGCCCTGCCGCACTGGCCACCGTGATCGGCATCGACCGGCCCGCCCCGGCCGCCGCCTCCCCCCACGGAGCGGCCGCCCCCGGGGCCGCCGGGCGCGCCCCGGCGGTCCGGCCCGGGCCGCCGCCCGGTGTCGTGCCGGGCCGGCCCGCACCCGTGCCGCTGCCCCGCAAGGTCGGCGCGGCCGAGGTGTTCGGCGTCGAACAGGCCGTCCGGGACATCCGGTTGGCCGACGACGCGCACGGCGCCGACGCGCTGTTCGAGCAGGCCGGCCGCTCCCTGCGGTCCGCCTACGTCCTGCTCGACGCCTGCGAGTACTCCACCGAGACCGAGCGCAGGCTCCAGGCCGGCGCCGGCGAACTCGCCATCTCGGTCGGCTGGTTGGCCCACGACTCGAACCGGCTCGCGGACGCCCGCTCGTACTACGCGGAGGCGCTGGCCACCGCGCGGATGGCCGGCGACGCCTCGCTGGAGGCGCACGTCTTCTGCAACAGCGCCTTCCTCGCCCGCGACGCCGGGCGCCCCCGGGAGGCGCTGCGCGCCGCCCAGGCCGGGCAGTCCGCCGCCCGGGAGCTCCACTCGGCCCGGCTGCTCGCGCTGCTCGCGATGCGCGAGGCCGGCGGCTGGGCGCTGATGCAGGACCGCGGCGCCTGCGAGCGGGCGATCGGCCGGGCCTGCCGACTGTTCGAGCAGGGTCCCTCCGAGACCGACCCGGAGTGGATGTCCTTCTTCGGCGAGGCCGAACTCGCCGGACTGCAGGCCCAGTGCTGGTCCGCCCTCGGGGACTGGGACCGGGCGAGCGAGCGGGCCGGGCTGGCCATAGCGCTCCAGAAGCCGCACTTCGTCCGCAACCGGGTGCTGTACACCGCCGAACTCGCCCACGACCGGCTCGGCCGGGGGGACCTGGCGGGCGCGGCGGCGCACGGCTCGGCCGCCGTCGCGCTCTTCGGCGACGTCCGCTCGGCGCGGATCCGCTCGATGCTGGCCGACACCGCGCAGCGGCTGCGGCAGCACCGGCGGGTGCCGGAGGTCGGACGCTTCCTGGCCGCGTACGGCGCGGCGACGGCGGCCGCCTGAGCCTCGCGGCTCCGGGCAGCCGCCGTCGACCGGCCGGATCAGTGCCCGAGGGTCTCCAGGTGGCCCTGGTCGTTCCAGAGCTCGACCGCCGGGGCGCCGTACTCCCAGGACAGGACGCAGAGCGCGGCGGTGCCGAGCTTGAACCGCTGGGCGTACTCGGGCGGCAGACCGAGCCAGCGGGCGGTCAGGATCCGCAGCAGGTGGCCGTGGGCGAAGAGCACGACGTCGCGGTCGGCGCAGTGCATGACCGTGGTGTCCGGCTCCGGCACGCCGTGCTCGGTGTTGAGGTCGGCGAGGAGGGCGTCGACCCGGGCGGCGACGTCGGAGAGCTTCTCGCCGCCGGGGACGCCGTCGCGCCAGATCAGCCAGCCGGGGTGGTCGGTGGCGCGGATGTCGGCGCCGGTCCGGCCCTCGTACTGGCCGTAGTCCCACTCCAGCAGCTCGGGGCGGTCCACGGCCCGGTCGCCGAGGCCGGCCAGGGCGCAGGTCTCCTTGGCGCGGCCGAGCGGGCTGGTGAACACGAGGGCGTCGGGCAGGCCGTTCCAGGGCGCCCCGGCGAGCCGGACGCCGAGCGCCCGGGCCATCGCGCGGCCCTCCTCGGTGAGCGGGATGTCGGTGCGGCCGGTGTGGCGGCCGGTCGCCGACCAGTCGGTCTCACCGTGGCGGACCAGCAGGATTCGGGCGGGCATGGCAGGCTCCTCGCGATCGGGGCGGTGTCAACGGTCGGCCTCGCCATCGAGCACCGGCTTCCATGATCCCCCACGGGCGGAGCGCCCACGATCCCGGCCTCCGGCTCCCGACCGCCCCGGCCCCCGTGCCGGCCCGCCCCGCTCCGACCGGACCCGGTCCGGGGCGACGGGCCGCCCGAGAGCCGCCCGTTCGTCGCCAACGGCCGGTTCGGGCCGGATTGTCGGAGCCGGATGCGACACTGGGCCGCACCATGAACGTCTCGACGAACGCCCCGCTCCGCGGGCCGGCGGAGCCGCTCGCCCAGCGGCTCGCCGAGCTGCGCGGACCGGCGCCGCAGCGCAGTCTGAACGCCCGTGCCCTCGCCGCCCTGGCCGCCAATCCGGGGTGCCGGCGCCGCGCCGTGCTGGACGCGGCCGGAGTGGACAAGGCGGCACTGGCCGCCCGTCTCGGCCGCCCCGCCCCCTTCGGCCGGTCGCCGTTCGCGCTGGCGCGCGGCGTCGTCTTCGAGGCCCGGCTCAAGGAGAACGGCTACGCCGCGCTGCTGGAGCCGCTGCGCCACCGGCTCGGCCTGCCCGACGAGGGCGGCCCGCTCCTGGTGCCGGACCTCCTCCGCTCCTCCGGCCCCGCGGTCCGGGCCGACCGGACGGCGGCCGCGCTCGCGGAGGCGGCCGCCGACGCGCACGCCTGGACCCTGCTGGACCACCCCCTGCTGCGGCTGGACGTGGCCGGTTCCACCGCCTACCTGGAACCGGACGCCGTCGTGGTGCACGGCGGCCGCTGCACCGTGATCGAGATCAAGTCCTTCCCGGTGCTGGACGGGACGGCGGACCCGGGCAAGGTGGGCGCCGCCGCCCGCCAGGCCGCCGTCTACGTGCTGGCCCTCCAGGAGGCCGCCGCGGCACTGGCCGGACGGACGGTGGACCCGGACCCGTACGCCGAGCAGCGGCTGCCGGGCAGCCCCCGGACGAGTGTGCTGCTCGTCTGTCCGGAGGACTTCGGCAGCCGGCCGACCGCCGTCCCGGTGGACGTCCGCCGCGAGCTGGCCACCACCCGCCGCCAGTTGAGCCGGATGACCGGCATCGAGCGGCTGCTGGCGTTGCTGCCGCCGGGGGCGGACTTCGACCTCTCCCCCGACGCGAGCGGCGCGCCCGCGCGGTCCGGGGAGGAACTGGCGGCGTCGGTCGAGGCGCTGCCCGCCGCGTACAGCCCGGACTGCCTCTCCACCTGTGAACTCGGCTTCCACTGCCGGGCCCGGGCCCGTTGCGGGGACTTGGTCGAGCAGCTCGGCCGCAGCGTCCGGGGCGAGCTGGGCAGCATCCGCACGGTGACCGAGGCGCTGACCGTGGCCCGCACCGGCCTCGCCGGGCCGGTCGAGGACGGGAACAAGGACGCGCACGGGGACGGGGACGACGACGAGAACGGCGACGGCGACGGGGCCGACGAGGCCGCCGCCCGGCTGGCCCGCGCCGCCGCGCTGCGCGCCGAGGCGCTCGGGCGCCCCGCTCCGGCCGGTCCGGAGGCCGGGCGGTGAGCCTGCTGTCCACCCTGGCCCGGCTGGAGGCCGTCCGCAGCGGCCGCGCCGAACCGCTGGCCACCGTCCGCCACCGCCACCTGTCCGAGCGCCCGATGGTGCTCGTCCCGCTGACCTCCGCCGGTGAGGACGGCGCACCGCTGGCCGTGCTGCTCGGCACCGACCGGGAGGCGCCGACGCTGCACGTCGTGCCGCAGCCGCTCAACCGCACGCTGCGCTCCGACTTCCTGGCCGAGCTGGCCGCCGACCTGCTGCCCTACCTGGAGTCCTTCGGCGAGGAGGTCGAGCTGATCGAGGGCTCCGAGAAGGACCCGGAGACCGGCACGAAGACGCCGGTGGTCCGCGAGCTGTGCGCGGACGCGCCGCAACTGATCGTGCCGAACAGCGGGGGCGTGCGGTACCTGGCGCTGCTCGGGCGCTCGACCCGGTTCCGCCGCACCGCCGAGGACGAGGACCCGGGCCCGTTCCCGGCCCCCGCCCGGGTGCCGCTGCTCGGCCGCTGGCTGACCCACCTCGCCGAGCGCGCGACGGTGCCCGGTTCCAGCCTGCTGCTGCCGATGACCGGCCTGCTGGCCCGGCACTGGGCCACCGGCCAGAGCCACCTGGAGGACCAGCACCTGGCCGCCCGGCTGGCCTGGCACTCCCCGCCGGAGGGGCTGACCGGGGCGGAGGCCGCCGAGCGCGCGGAGACGTCGCGCAACGCCGAGGGACGGCTGGTCCACCCCCCGGCCGGACCGACCACCGATCCGGTGTTCGACGCCAAGCTGCTCGCCCCGGCGATCGCCCGCTACGACGCCGCCGCCGCGGCCCTGCGCGAGGCCGAGGGCACGGGCGGCACCGCCGCCGGGGACGCCCGCGCGGCGCAGGAGGCCCGGGAGGCCGTACGGGTCTCCGTCGACCGGCTGCGCGCACTCCTGCACGCGGAGCTGCTGCCGACCTGGCACGACGTCTGGCACGGCCTGGACCTGCTGCGGGCCCTGCCCCCGGCCGGCCACCTGCCGCAGCGCTGGACCGGCGACCGGTGGTCGTACACCGGCCACCGGGACCGGCTGGCGGCGGGCGAGCCCCCGCAGCCCCGGGTGGACGACGCCGTGACGGCCGCCCGCAAGCTCGCCCAGCGCGAGCGCGAGCAGACCCGGCTGGACGTCCAGGAGGCCCTGGACGACCCGCTGGCGATGGCCGAGCACCGGCTCTCCGGCGAGGCGTTCAGCGGGGTGGTGACCGAGGTGGTGCCGGACTACGACACCAGCGGCCGCTCCCCCAAGCCGCGCCCGCTGGTGACGCTGCGCACCGACGACCGGCCGCACGCCGACCCGGGGCGGGAGGTGCACCGGGTCCGGGAGGCCCCGGAGGCGGAGGACGGGCCGGGCCCGGCGGCGCAGAAGGCCGTGATCGCGGCGGTCGACCCGGAGGCGGGCACCGTCACCGTGCGGGTGCTGTCCGGCATGGGGCGCAAGAAGGAGCCCGAGCCCGGGAGCCTGCCCGAGCCGGGCGAGCGGGTCACCTTCACGCTGTTCGAACTGACGGTCCGGCAGGCCGCGCCGCTGCCCGAGCCGGACGACACCCCGTGGACGCACGGCGGGCCGCCCGGGGCCGTCGTCACCGTACGGCCGGCCGTGACCGGCGCCGCCGAGGACTGGGAGTGACCCGGCCGATGAACACCGAGCAGACCGCCGGGAAGCTCCCCGGCCAGGTCCCCGGACGGGCCGACGGCCGGATCGGGGGACGGGCCGACGAACAGGCCGACGGACGAGCGACCGGCCCGGCGACCGGCACGGACGCCGAACCGCCCCCCGGCGCGGCGGCCGACGCCGCGGTGGCCCGGATCCTGGAGGCGACCGTCCGCCCGGCGGTCGGCGCGCCGCGCGGTGTCGTGGTGGACTCCCCGCCCGGCGCCGGCAAGTCGACCCTGGTGGTGCGCGCCGCCCGGGAGCTGGTGGCCGCCGGGGAACGGCTGATGATCGTCGCCCAGACCAACGGACAGGTGGACGACCTGGTCGACCGGCTGGCCGTCAAGGCACCCGATCTGACGATCGGCCGGCTGCACGCCGCGGACGCGCGCCCGGGGCCGGAGGTGCTGCGGCACGCCAATGTGACGCCGTCGGACAAGGTCGCCGAGCTCGCCGAACTGGACGTGGTGATCTCCACCTCGGCCAAGTGGCAGTGGGTGCGCGCCGAGCAGCCGTGGCGGCACGCGATCGTCGACGAGGCCTACCAGATGCGGTCGGACGCGCTGCTGGCGGTGGCCCGGCTGTTCGAGCGGGCCCTGTTCGTCGGCGACCCGGGCCAGCTGGACCCGTTCACCGTGGTCGGCACCGAGCAGTGGGCCGGTCTGTCGTACGACCCGTCGAGCAGCGCGGTGGTCACCCTGCTCGCCCACAACCCGCAGATCGAGCCGCACCGGCTGCCGGTGTCCTGGCGGCTGCCGGCCAGCGCGGCGCCGCTGATCTCCGGGGCGTTCTACCCGTTCACCCCGTTCCGTTCCGGCACCGGGCCGCAGGACCGCCGGCTGACCGCCGCGGTGCGACCGGACGGCTCGGCCCTGGACGCAGCGATCGACCGGGCGGCCGAGCACGGCTGGGCGCTGCTGGAGCTGCCGGCCCGGCACACCGTGCGGACCGATCCGCAGGCGGTCGCGGCGGTGGCGGCGACCGTGCGGCGACTGCTGGACCGCGGGCTGACCGCCCACTCCGAGCAGGGGTCGGCGCCGCTCACGGCGGACCGGGTCGCGGTCGGCACGGCGCACCGGGACCAGGCGGCGGCGGTCCGGGCGGCGCTGGCCGGGCTGGGGGTGCCGGTGGACCCGACGGCCGGGCCGGCGGTGACGGTGGACACCGCGAACCGGCTGCAGGGGCGCGAGTACGACGTCACGGTGGTGCTGCACCCGCTCTCCGGGCGGCCGGACGCGACGGCGTTCCACCTGGAGACCGGTCGGCTCTGCGTGCTCGCCTCCCGGCACCGGCACGCCTGCATCGTGGTGGCCCGGGCCGGGATCGCGGAGCTGCTGGACGAGCATCCGGCCACCGAACCGGTGCAGTTGGGCGTTCCGGTCGCCTTCCCCGACGGCTGGGAGGCCAATCACCGGGTGCTGCACCACCTGTCCGGGCACCGGGTGCGGCTGGGCCGGCTCTGAACGCCGGCCCGGCCCCCGGCGCGTCACCGCCGGACGCACGCCCCCGGCGCGTCCGGCGGGAATAGCGCCCGGACGCGCACCGTTCCGTTACCGGCCGCCGCCGCGAGACAATGGACGACGGCCACGACCGGGCGGCGCCCGTCCCGAGCAGCCGTCGCCCGCCCCCATCGAGCACCCGGAGGTGTCCGTCCATGCCCGACTCCCATGCGCAGGCGTCCGACCCGAGCGGCCCAGCCGTGTCGGCCGGTCCCGGCGCGGGCGCCGGTGCGGCGCCCGGCCGGCGGCAGCGTCCGGTGCAGCTGCTGTTCGAGCCGCAGGCCGACGACCCGGAGCCGGAGCGCTTCTTCGACCTGGAGTCGATCGACGACCCGGCCGTGCTGCTGCGCCGCTCCACCGAGCTGGCGCTGGCCTTCCGGGCGGCCGCCGAGCGGGCGACCGACTTCCAGGCGGTCGCGGCCGCGCAGCTGGCGGACCCGCGCCGGTTCGACGCGCTCTCCGAGACCGAGATCGCGAGCCGGGCGGACTGGACCCCGGACTACGCGGCCAAGATGATCGAGTACGGCCGCACCCTGTTGCAGCCCCGGCGGCACGAGGACTGATCGCCGCCGCCCGGACGCGCCGTCGCGCACCGGGGCGGGGCGGCCGTCCGGCCCCCGGGCGTCCGGCCCCCGGGCGACCGGCACCCGGCGACCGACGCCCCGCGGTCGGCACCCAGCCGTCGGCACCCAGCCGTCGTTGCCCGAGGTTCAGCGCCACTGGCATATGCCGGAGGAAGCGGAAGGGTACGCCCACGCCCCGCCCGCTGTCCGGCGAACCGAACTTTCCCTCCCGGCCACCGTCCGGACACCCCACTCTGCTGTCCGTGGACATCTGGACCTATCAGTCGGTGGAGTACGTGACCGCGGCCGGGGAGACCTGGCTCGCCTCCGCCAGCGAGTACCCGCGCAGCATGCGCGCCCTCTGGGAGTCCCGGCCGTGGGCACCCTCGGTGCTGCCCTGCGGCCGGGCCTTCGACGTGATCAGCATGCCGGCGCTGTTCGGCCGCCGGGTGCTGGACGAGCTGTGGGCCTCCGGGCCGGGCTGCGGGCCGGTGGCGGCCTTCCGGGGACGGACCCTGCTGTTCGTGCAGCCCGGCGCGGCGCCCCGGCTGCGGCGGCTGCTGGCCTGGGAGGAGTGGGCCCGGGACGTGCCGCCGCTGCTCTGCCACGGGAAGGGCGACGCGGTGACGGTGCCGCCGGTGCAGCGGATGGTGAACGGTCCGGACTCGCCGGGGCTGGGCGCCGGGCGGTGGATCGTGGCCCCGGAGAGCCGGGAGCCGTGGCTGCCGGGTGCCTCCGTCGTCCTCTGGGCCTGTGTGCGGGCGGCCCGCGAGCCGGTCGGCCGGGACTGAGCCGCCCGCCGCTGCCCCACGCCGCCCGGCCCCGCTCAGTTGGTTAGAGCAGCTGACTCTTAATCAGCGGGTCCGGGGTTCGAGTCCCTGGCGGCGCACAGACAACCGGAAGGCCCCTCGCGCGAGCGGGGGCCTTCCGGCGTTCCCGGGCTCCCCCTCCCCGGACCGCGCAGACCACCCGGGCCGCCCGGGCCGCCGCCCGCCGAAGCGGAACGGCGGCCCGGGACCACAGCCCGGGACGACGGCCCGGCCACCGCCCGGGCCATCGTTCGCCGGCCTCAGCGGCCGCGCAGCTCCCGGTAGCGGGCCACCAGCGCGGCGGTGGAGCTGTCCAGCTGGTCCGTGCCCTCACCGGTCAGCAGCACCGGCTCGATCCGCTTGGCGAGCACCTTGCCCAGCTCGACGCCCCACTGGTCGAAGGAGTCGATGTTCCAGACCGCGCCCTGGACGAACACCTTGTGCTCGTAGAGGGCGACCAGCTGGCCGAGCACCGAGGGGGTCAGCGCGGCGGCCAGGACGGTGGTGGTCGGGTGGTTGCCCCGGAAGGTCTTGTGCGGGACCAGCTCGGCCGGCACGCCCTCGGCCGCGACCTCCTCCGGCGTCTTGCCGAAGGCCAGCGCCTGGGTCTGGGCGAAGAAGTTGGCGAGCAGCAGGTCGTGCTGGGCGACCAGGCCCGGCAGCAGGTCGGCGACCGGCTCGGCGAAGCCGATGAAGTCCGCCGGGATCAGCTTGGTGCCCTGGTGCAGCAGCTGGTAGTAGGCGTGCTGGCCGTTGGTGCCGGGGGTGCCCCAGACCACCGGGCCGGTCTGCCAGCCGACCGGGTTGCCGTCGCGGTCCACCGACTTGCCGTTGGACTCCATGTCGAGCTGCTGGAGGTAGGCGGTGAACTTGGACAGGTAGTGCGAGTACGGCAGCACGGCGTGCGCCTGGGCGTCGAAGAAGGCGCCGTACCAGACCCCGAGCAGGCCGAGCAGCAGCGGGACGTTCTCCTCCGGCGGGGCCGTGCGGAAGTGCTCGTCGACCAGGTGGAAGCCGTCGAGCATCTCGCGGAAGGCGTCCGGGCCGATGGCGATCATCAGCGAGAGGCCGATCGCCGAGTCGTAGGAGTAGCGGCCGCCGACCCAGTCCCAGAACTCGAACATGTTGGCGGTGTCGATGCCGAAGTCGGCGACGCCCTCGGCGTTGGTGGAGAGCGCGACGAAGTGCTTGGCGACCGCGTCGGTGTCCGCGCCCAGCTCGGAGAGCAGCCAGTCCCGGGCGGAGACCGCGTTGGTGATGGTCTCGATGGTGGTGAAGGTCTTCGACGCGACGATGAAGAGCGTCTCGGCGGCGTCGAGGTCGCGGACGGCCTCGTGCAGGTCGGCGCCGTCCACGTTGGAGACGAAGCGGACGTCGAGGTCGCGCCGGCTGAAGGAGCGGAGCACCTCGTAGGCCATCGCGGGGCCCAGGTCGGAGCCGCCGATGCCGATGTTGACGACGGTGCGGATCCGCTTGCCGGTGTGGCCGCGCCACCCGCCGTCGCGGACCTGCTCGGCGAAGGCGGCCATCTTGTCGAGCACGGCGTGCACGCCGGGGACGACGTTCTCGCCGTCGACCTCGATCACGGCGCCGCGCGGGGCGCGCAGCGCGGTGTGCAGGACGGCCCGGTCCTCGGTGGTGTTGATCTTCTCGCCGCGGAACATCGCGTCCCGCAGGTCGGCCACGCCGGTGGCCGCGGCCAGCTCGCGCAGCAGGGTCAGGGTCTCGTCGGTGACGAGCTGCTTGGCGAAGTCCACGTGCAGGTCGCCGACCTGGAGGGTGTAGCGGCGGCCGCGCTCCGGGTCGGCGGCGAACAGCTCGCGCAGGTGCGTGTCGCCGAACTCCTCCCGGTGCTTGGCGAGGGCGGCCCACTGCGGGGTGCGGTCCAGCGGGGTACGGGCGTCGGCGCGGGTCTCCGACATCGGTGGCTCCTCGTCTCGTCGGGGTGCAGGTACCGGCAGGGCCAGGCGGGAGGGTTTTCGCGAGGTCGTGCGGGTACTGGGGGTGCGCCGACTCCGTTGACGGCCTCGCCCGGGCTCAGCCTATGCAACGCCGGGGCTCCCGGCGCACATTCCGTTCGTCGGCGTCCGGTCGGGGTTCCCGCTGTTCGGGCGCGCTTCGCGGGGCGGCCGTCCGGGCGTCACGGCCCGTCCGCCCGAACCGCCGTGGGGTCGCCCGGACGGACGGGTCGTCACTTCCGTTCGGACCGCAGGTCGAGTCCGCGCAGCACCCGGTCGACGAGTTCCGGGTCGGCGCCGGGCTCGGCTCGGGCGACCAGCATCTCGCGCCGGGAGGCGGCGATCATCTCCTGCTCGACGCTGTGCGCCGCGCGCCACTGGGACAGCCGCTGCTTCGCCTCGGCGGCCTCCTCCTCGGCGTAGTTCTCGGGACAGAGCCGGGCCAGGCGGTCGTGCTGACGGTCCCGCAGGCGGTCGGCGACCTCGGCGGGCAGCTTGTCCGCCTCCTCCAGCTCGCCGAGCCGGGCCAGACCGGCCTTGGCGGCGCGCCACCAGAGCAGGCGGACCTCCTGCTCGTGCCGGTCGTGGTCGAGGTCGAGGTGGAGCCGCTTGGCCGTCCAGGGCAGCGTGAGCCCCTGGACCAGCAGGGTGAAGAGCACCACGCTGAAGGCGATGAAGACCAGCCGGCCGCGCTCCGGGAAGGCCTCGCCGGAGTCGACGGTGAGCGGGATCGCGAGGGCCAGGGCGACGGTGGCGACCCCGCGCATCCCGGACCACCAGAGCACCACGCTCTCCTGCCAGCTGATCGGGGTGTCCTCCTCGGAGTCGGCCCGCAGCCGCCGGGAGAGCCAGCCGGCCGGGAGCAGCCAGAGCAGCCGGACCCCCACGACGACGGCGATCACCACGGCGGCGTCGCCGAGCATCCCGGTCCAGCCGGAGCCCGCCTCCTTGAGCACGGTCGCCAGCTCCAGGCCGATCAGGCCGAAGGCGAAGCCGGTGATGAGGATCTCGACGATCTCCCAGAAGGCGTTGCCGACCAGCCGGTAGGCGACGGCGTCCGCGTCGGCGGCCCGTTCGGCGAGGTAGAGGCCGCAGACGACGACGGCGAGCACGCCGGAGCCGTGGATCTCCTCGGCCAGGCTGTAGGCGGCGAAGGGCACCAGCAGGTTGAGCGCGACCTGCTGGGTGGGGTCCTCCAGGTAGGAGGCGAGCTTGGTGTTGGCCCAGCCGAGGGCGACGCCGATGACGACCGCGAGCACGGCCGAGAGGACGAAGCGCAGCACGGCGCCCTCGCCGGAGAAGTCTCCGCCGACCACCGCGTCGATGGCCAGCGAGTAGATGACGATCGCGGTGACGTCGTTGAACAGGCCCTCGCTCTCCAGGATGGCGACCAGCCGGCGGGGCAGTCCGACGCTGCCGGCCACCGCGACGGCGGCGACCGGGTCGGGCGGGGAGACCAGGGCGCCGACCGCGATGGCGGCGGCGACCGGGAGGCCGGGCAGCAGCCAGTGCACGGTGCCGGCGACGACGACGGTGGTGACCACGACCAGGGCGACGGCGAGCAGCAGGATGGAGCGGATGTTGGCCTTGAAGTAGCGGACCGAGGAGCGCCGGGCGACGGCGAAGATCAGCGGTGGCAGGACCAGCGGCAGGATCAGCTCGGGTTCGATCGCGATGTCGGGGATCTGCGGGATCAGCGCCATGGCGATGCCGAGCAGGGTCATCAGGACCGGCTGCGGCACGCCGGTCCGGCGGGCCAGCGGCATGGTCACCACGGAGGCGAGCAGCACCAGGAAGAGCAGGGGCAGCTGGCCCACGGGGAGGTCCTCTCGGTGGCGGGCGGGATGTCGGACGCGGGTGCGGGCCCGGGCAGGGTCCGGGCCGCCGTCGAGGATAAATCTGACAATGATCTCAACTCGGACGACACGCCGGAGAGGCCTTGACCTCAACCGCACTTCAGGTCTGAGGATCGAGGCGCCCCGCGGCCCACCCGCGGTCGCCCCGACCGAACGGGGCACGGCACGGCAGGACGCGCCAGAGGCGACAGAGGCGACAGCACGTGACAGGAGTCCCGGCATGAAGGCAGTGACCGTCCCGCGGTTCGGCGGCCCCGAGGTGCTGCGGGTGACCGCCGTGCCCGACCCCTCGCCCGGTCCGGGTCAGGTGCGGGTCCGGGTCTACGCCGCCGGGGTGCAGCCGGTGGACCTCTCGATCCGGGAGGGGCAGGCCCCGGTCGGCATCGAGCTGTCCCCCGGGCTGATCCCCGGCAACGAGTTCGCCGGGGTGGTCGACGCCGTCGGCGCGGGCGTCCACGACTGGGCGGTCGGCGACGAGGTGCTGGGCTTCCGGATCCTCGGCTGCGCCGCCGAACTGGTCCTGGCCGACGGGACCCAGCTGGTGCGCAAGCCCGCCGGGATGCCCTGGGAGCACGCCGGGGCGCTGTCCGCCTCCGGGCAGACCGCGCACCTCGCGCTCAGCACGCTGAAGGTCGGGGCGGGCGACACCGTGCTCGTCCACGGCGCCACCGGCGGGGTCGGCACGGTCGCCGTCCAGCTGGCCCGGGCCTGGGGCGCCACGGTCATCGGCACCGCGAGCGCGCGCAACCACGAGCACCTCCGGGAACTCGGCGCGATCCCGGTCGGCTACGGCGAGGGGCTGGTCGAGCGGGTCCGGGCGGTGGCCCCGCAGGGAGTGGACGCGGCCTTCGACGCGGCCGGGCGCGGGGCCCTGGAGGCCTCCGTCGAACTGGTCGCCGACCGGAGCCGGATCGGCACCGTGGTCGACTACCCGGCGGCCGGGCGGCTGGGCGCCGTGGGGATCCGGGGGCAGCGGACGGCGGCCCGGCTGGCCGGGCTGGTCGCCCTCTGGGAGGCGGGCGGGCTGCGGCTGGAGATCGCCGAGACCTTCCCGCTGGAGCGGGCGGCCGACGCCCACCGGCTGGTCGGCACCGGACACGTCCGGGGGAAGGTCGTCCTGGTCCCGCTCAGTTGGTTAGAGCAGCTGACTCTTAATCAGCGGGTCCGGGGTTCGAGTCCCTGGCGGCGCACAGACAACCGGAAGGCCCCTCGCGCGAGCGGGGGGCCTTCCGGCGTTCCCGGCTCCCCTCCCCGGGGCGGGAAGGGGAGCCGGTCGCGCTCAGTGCGGGATCGCGGCGATCAGCTCGGAGGCGCCCTGCCGCTTGAGGGCCAGGGCGGTCGCGGTGCCGAGGTCCTCCGGGCTCAGCGAACCCGCCCACTCGTGGGCGTCCAGGATCTGCTTGCCGTCCGAGGAGAAGACCCGGCCGCGCAGCGAGAGGCGACCGTCCGCCTCGGCCCTGGCGTAGCCGGCGATCGGCGAGTTGCAGTGCCCCTGGAGCACGTGCAGGAACATCCGCTCGGCGCTCGCCTCGCGCCAGGTCGCGTGGTCGCCGAGGCCGGTGACCACCTCGATGGTGGCGGTGTCCTCGGCCCGGCACTGCAGGGCGAGGATCCCGGCGCCGATCGGCGGGCACATCACCTCGATCGGCAGCACCTCGCTGATCCGCGCGGTCTCGCCGATCCGCTCCAGCCCGGAGAGCGCGAGCAGCAGAGCGTCCGCCTCGCCCGCCGCGAGCTTGGCCAGCCGGCTGTTGGCGTTGCCGCGCATCGGCACGCACTCCAGGTGCGGGTGGGAGGCGGCGAGCTGGGCGCGCCGGCGGACCGAGGAGGTGCCGATCCGGGTGCCGGACGGCAGCTCGTCCAGGGTCAGGCCGTCCGGGTGGACCAGCGCGTCCCGGATGTCGTCGCGGCGCAGGTGGGCGGCGAACACGGTGCCGGCCGGCAGCGGGCGGTCGGCCGGCACGTCCTTGAGGCAGTGCACCGCGAGATCGGCCTCGCCGGCCAGCAGCGCGGCGTCCACCTCCTTGGTGAACGCGCCCTTGCCGCCGAGCCGGGCGAGGTCGCCCATCCAGCGGTCGCCGGAGGTGGTCACCGGCACCACCTCGGTGCGCAGCCCCGGGTGCAGGACGGCGAGCTCGGCCCTGACCCGCTCCACCTGGGCGAGCGCCATGGGCGAGGAGCGGGAGACGATGCGGATCAACTCTGCGGTGGCCATGGCTGGATGATAGGTCGTCAGTGCGTGCCGCCGGGTACCGGGTCACCCGGCCGGCGGCGCCGCCGGGGCGGCCGGGAACCTTCCGCGGAGCCGGGCGACCAGGTGCTCGGCCACCACCAGGTTGATCAGCCAGCAGGTCCAGGCGGCGGTCGCGTACGCCTGCTCGAACGGGACGCCCGCGAGATCCATGACCGGCAGCCAGATCCGCAGGGTCGCGGCGGCCAGGATCAGCGCGAAGGAGCGGGTCGCCCAGACCGCGTGCCGGAGGGTGTCGCGGCGCCGGGCGGCCCGCCAGGCCAGGGCCGAGGACAGCAGCAGCAGGACGGCGAGCGCGGTGAAGCCGATCGGCGCGACCGGGCCGACCAGGCCCCGGGGTGCCATCAGCAGGCCGCCGGTGCCAGCCGCCACGACGGCGAGCAGGTAGAGCCGGCCGGTCAGCCGGTGCAGCCCGGGACGGCGGGCCCGCAGCCGGGGCAGGAACTGCCAGGGTCCCAGCAGGATCGCCACCACCCCGCCGCCCACGTGCAGGGCGAGCGAGGTCCGGTGGGCCAGGTAGACGGCGCGCTGCTGGTCGAGGAAGACCTCCGGGTCGAGGGTGAGGTAGCGGGCGGTGAACAGGGCGGTGAGGAAGGCCAGCCCGGTGACCGTCCACCAGCCGGCCCGGGCCCGGGCCGGGCGGGCCGCCGCCCGGGAAACGGAGGCCGGGGCGGCGGTGGCGGCGGCGGTGGCGGCGGCGGCGGCGGTGACGACGCCGGGGGCGGTGGAGCGGGGGGCGCCGGTCGGGACGCGGGGATCCGGAGCGTTCATGGGTCCGGACGCTACGGACCGGGCCCGCCCGGTCGCGTCCGCCCGCCGGGGTCCGGCGGCCTGCCCCCGGCGGGTGGCCGGACACCCCCGCGGGGGCCCGCGGCCGGGCACGCACCCCCGGTCGGGAGGGCCGGAAATACCCCACCAGGGCGATGCGCCGGCCGTCCGGCCGCCGCTACCGTACGGCCCGGCGCCCGCACCACCGCGCGGCGGCCACTCCCCCGAACCGGAGCCGCCATGAGCCCTCCGCCCCGTACCCGGGCGATCCGGACCGCCGCGATCCCCCCGGCATCCCCGGCGCCCCCGGCGCCCCCGGCACCGACCGTCCGGCCGTCCGCACCCGGCCGCACCGCCCGCCCGTCGCCGCTGCGGGCCGGCGCACGGCGGGCCGCCGCGCCGCGGGCCGTGGCCGCCCGGACGGTGCGGGCCGTGCGGGCGGTGCCGGCCGGGCACTGGGACCTCGCCCTGGCGGGCGGCTTCCTGCTGCTGATGGCCGTCGAACGGATCGGCGCGGCCGACGAACTGCACGGCGGACTGCCCGCGGCGCTGCTCCTGAGCGCGGCGGTGGCCGGTCCGCTGGCGGTCCGCCGGAGCAGGCCGCTGGCCGGCTACCTGGTCGGCGCGGCCGCGCTCTCGGTCGAGGCGCTGTTCGTGCTGCCGAGCACGGTCTCGCCGTACGCCGACCTGGTCGGCCTCTACTCGCTCGGCCTGTACGCACCCCGGCGGCGCGCCTGGTTCGGCCCGTTCGCCGCCCTGCTCGGGATGGCCGCGTACTTCGCCGACCTCGGGCACGACTACCCGGTCATCCCGGCCGGCGTGCTCTTCCTCTGGCTGCTCGGCTGGGCGGTCGGCTACGGCACGGCACGGCGGGCCGAGGAGCGGGAGGCCGCCCGGCAGCGGCTGCGCCGGGAGGTGGTCACCGAGGAGCGCGCCCGGCTGGCCCGCGAACTGCACGACTCGGTCGGCCACACCCTCAACGTGGTGCTGGTCCAGGCCGGGGCCGCCCGCCGGCTGCTCGACCGCGAACCCGACCGCACCCGGGAACTGCTCCTCGGGATGGAGCACACCGGGCGGGACGCGCTCGACGACCTCGACCGGGTGCTCGGCCTGTTGCGGCGCGGCGCGGGCCACGGCGACGGCGACCCCGGCGAGGACGGCGAGGGGGCCGCCCCGCAGCCGGGCCTCGCCGACCTGGAGCGGCTGGCCGACCGGCTCGGCCAGGCCGGGCCGCGGGTGCGGCTGCGGATCGACCCGGCCGCCCGGCGGGTGCCGCGCAGCCTGGACGTGTCGGCCTACCGGATCGTCCAGGAGGCGCTCACCAACACCGTCAAGCACGCGGGCGCCCGCAACGTCGAGGTCACCGTCCGGTGCGCGGCCGGCCGGCTCGCGATCGAGGTGTCCGACGACGGGCGGGGCGCGCCCGCCGGGTACGCGCCCGGCCGGGGGCTGCTCGGCGTGGCCGAGCGGGTGTCCATGCTGGGCGGCCGGGTGGAGCACGGGCCGGGCGGGGCGGTCCGGCCGGACGGCCCCGGGAGCGGACCCGGCGACGGCTCCGCCGACGGCTCCGGCGACGGGTTCCGGCTGCGCGCCGAACTGCCGGTCCTGTGACGGCCGCCGACGGGCCGGGCGGAGCCGGCGCGCCGCGGGTGCGGGTCGTGGTGGCGGACGACGACGCGCTGCTGCGGGCCGGGGTGTCGCTGGTGCTGGAGACCGACGACCGGATCGAGGTGGTCGGCCAGGCCGCGGACGGGCTCGCCGCGGTCGGCCGCTGCCGCGAGCTGCTGCCGGACGTGGTGCTGATGGACGTCCGGATGCCCGGGGTCGACGGGGTGGAGGCGACCCGGCGGATCGTCGCCGCCGGACTGCCCACCCGGGTGCTGGTGCTGACCACCTTCCACCACGACGACTACGTCTGGGGCGCGCTGCGCGCCGGGGCGGCGGGCTTCCTGCTGAAGCGGGCCTCGGCCGAGCGGCTCGTCGACGCGGTGCACACGCTGGCCGCGGGCGAGTCGGTGCTGGACCCGGCGGTCACCCGCGATCTGGTCGCCCAGGTGGTCGGCCGGGGCGGCGAGCGCCCGCCGCCGGAGCCGGAGGACACCCGCCTCGCCCGGCTGACGGCGCGGGAGCGGGAGGTGCTGCGGCTGGCCGCCGAGGGGCGCTCCAACCGGGAGATCGCCGCGCTGCTCGTGCTCGCCGAGTCGACGGTGAAGACCCACGTGAAGCGGATCCTGTCGAAGATCGACGCCCGGGACCGGGCGCAGGCGGTGGCCATCTCCTACCGTGGCGGTCTGATGGCACCCCGGCACCCGGCGGGCGAGTACCCGGAGCCGGGGTACTAGCGAGCGGGGTGCTCAGCGGCCGGCGTCCGGGCGGTGGGCCGGGAAGCCGTGGGTGCGGGCGGCCAGGACGACCGCGAGGACGGCCAGCAGCAGGACCAGCACGGCCCACGGGAAGGAACCGGCGCCGAGCCCGTCCAGCAGCAGGCCGCCGGCCACGCCGCCGCCGGCCATCGCCGCGTTCCAGAGGGTGACCAGCATCGTCTGCGCGGCGTCCGCCCTGGCCCCGCCCGCGTCGCCGACCGCGGTCTGCAGCAGGGTGGGCAGGCCGCCCCAGCCGAGGCCCCACAGCACGGCGGCGCCGTACACGGCGAGGGTGCTGCCGGTGACCAGGCCGAGGACGCCTGCCGCGGCGGCGATCAGCAGGGTGGCGGCGACGGTGAGCCCGCGCAGCCGGCGGTGGATGTGCGCGCCGGTGAACCAGATGCTCACCAGGGAGGCCGCGCCGAAGGCGAGCAGCACCGCGTCGGTGGCGCCGCCCATGCCGCGCCGGTCGAGGAAGGGGGCGATGTAGGTGTAGAGGACGGTGTGGGCGAGGACCACGACGAAGGTCACCGCGAGCACCGGTCGCACCCCGGGGACGGTGAGGGCGCCCAGCACCGGGGTCCGTTCGCCGCGGGCCCGGCCGGGCACCTCGGGGACGGTCGCGGCGATCCAGCCGGTCACGCCGACGGCGAGCACGGTCATCAGCAGGAAGGGCACCCGCCAGTCGAGCGCGCTGCCGAGGAAGGTCCCGGCGGGCACGCCCAGCGACAAGGCGAGCGGCACGCCGGTCATCGCGACGGCGATCGCCCGGCCCTGGAGTTCGGGCGGCGCGAGCCGGCGGGCGTACCCGGCGAGCAGGGCCCAGGCGAGGCCGGCGGCGACCCCGGCGAGGAAGCGGGCGGCCATGGTGAGCGGGTAGTCGCTGGACACCGCGGTGACGGTGTTGGCGGCGGCGAAGCCGGCCATCGCGGTGAGCAGCAGGCGTCGGCGGCCCCATCCGGCGGTGGCCGCGGTGAGCGGGACGGCGGTGACGGCGGTGCCGATCGCGTAGACGGTGACGGCCTGGCCCATGGCGGGCTCGCCGACGCCGAGGTCGGCGCTCATGGCGGTCAGCACGCCGGCGGGCAGGGTCTCGGTGAGGGCGGTGACGAAGACCGCGGTGGCGAGGGCCAGCAGGGCGGGCAGCGGCAGGGCCGGGGCGGTCGGGGTGGCCGGTGGGGCGGTGGGGACGGTCGTCCGTGGAGTGGTCCGCATGGCGGCTATGCTCGAACCCTCACATCGGTGTGAGGGTCAATCCGAGCGGCTGTGAGGTGGGACACGTGCGGATCGGCGAGCTGTCCGAGCGGACCGGGGCATCCCGGCGACTGCTGCGGTACTACGAGGAGCAGGGGCTGATCGCGGCCGAGCGCTGCGCGAACGGCTACCGCTCCTACGACGGGTCGACGGTGGACCGGGTGCTGCAGATCCGGGGGCTGCTCGACGCCGGGCTGCCGACCCGGATCATCAAACAGATCCTGCCCTGCCTCGACCGGCCCCGCACCATCCACTTCGAGCACGCCACGCCGGAGATGATCGCCACCCTGGAGCAGGAGCTGGCCGGGATGAGCGCCCGGATCTCCTGCCTGACCCGCAACCGGGACGCGATCGCGGAGTACCTGGCGGCGGTCCGGACGGACCGCTGAGCGACCGCTGGGCGACGGGGTGGACCACCGGGCGACCGCTGGACCGCCGGGCGACGGGGTGGACCGCTGAGCGGCGGGTTCGTTCCACCCACCGCCGCCCAGCGGCCGTCCGGGTGCGACCGTCAGGCGGCCGTCAGCGGCGGAAGTAGGAGTCGAAGTTCTTCGAGAACTCCCGCCCGCCGAACTGGTCCCAGTTGATGGACCAGGTCATCAGGCCGCGCAGGCCGGGCTGGGCGCCCGCCTTCGGGACGTAGCCGCCGCAGTTGGTCAGCTTGGTGAGGCAGTCCAGGGCCTTGTTGACCTCGGCCGGGGCGACGTAGCCGTTGCCCGCGTTGGTGGTGGCCGGCATGCCGATGGCGACCTTGGACGCGGGCAGCGCCGGGAAGAGGTTGGTGGTGTTGCCCGCCACCGGGAAGCCCTTGAGCAGCATGTCGGTCATCGCGACGTGGAAGTCGGCGCCGCCCATCGAGTGGTACTGGTTGTCCAGGCCCATGATGGAGCCGGAGTTGTAGTCCTGGACGTGCAGCAGGGTCAGGTCGTCGCGCAGGGCGTGGATCACCGGCAGGTAGGCGCCCGCCCGCGGGTCCTGGCCACCCCAGGGGCCGGAGCCGTAGTACTGGTAGCCGAGCTGGACGAAGAAGGTCTCCGGCGCCATGGTCAGCACGAAGTTCGGGCCGTACTTGGCCTTGAGCGTCCGGATCGCCGAGATCAGGTTGACGATGACCGGGCTGGTCGGGTTCTTGAAGTCGGTGTCGCCGGTCTGGAGCGACAGCGAGTGGCCCTCGAAGTCGATGTCCAGGCCGTCCAGGCCCCACTTGTCGATGATCGCCGAGACGGAGGAGACGAAGGCGTCCCGGGCGGCGGTGGTGGTGAGCTGGACCTGGCCGTTCTGGCCGCCGATCGAGATCAGCACCTTCTTGCCCTTGGCGCGCTTGGCGGCGATGGCGGCCTTGAAGTCGGCGTCGGACTCGACGGTCGGGCACTCGGTGACCGGGCAGCGGTTGAACCGGATGTCGCCGGAGGTGACCGAGGTGGGCTCGCCGAAGGAGAGGTTGACGAAGTCCCAGGAGTCGGGGACGTCGGCCATCCGGGTGTAGCCGGCGCCGTTGGCGAAGCTCGCGTGCAGGTAGCCGACGAGGGCCTTGGAGCCGGGCGGCGTGGTGGGCGTGACCGTGGGCGTCACGGTCGGGGTCACCGTGGGGGTGACCGTCGGCGTGACGGTCGGGGTCACCGTGGGGGTGACCGTCGGGGTGACGGTGGGCGTCGCGGTCGGGCTGGGGGCGCCGGGGCCGTCCAGCGAGACGTCGTCCGCGTAGTAGGTGCCCTGGCCGTACCAGCCGTGGGTGTAGACGGTGGCGCTGGTCTGGGTGGCGCCGGTGGTGAAGCCGACGCTCAGCTTCTGGTAGGCGCCGCCGGTGCCGGGCGTCCAGGTCGAGGCGCCGCCGTCCACGCCGAGGTAGACGTACGAGCCCTTGAGGTGGGCGCTGAGCGTGTAGGTGGTGTTGGGCGCGACGGTGACGGTCTGCGCACAGCGGGCGCTGTCGCCCGCCGAGGCGGCCCCGGCGAGCGCGTAACTGCCGCTGTGGGCCTGGCCGGTGACGACGCTGCCGGTGCCGGCGGAGCAGCTCCACGGGCCGAGGGCGCCGCTCTCGAAGCCGCCGTTGACCAGGAACTCCCCGGCCGAGGCGCTGGGCGCGAGGCCCAGGGTGAGGCCGACCATGGTGGCGGCGGCGACGGCCGAGGCGGTGCCGGCGGCCAGCAGGGTGCGCGGCCGGTGACGACCGGGCGCGGGCGTGACGACGGTTGATCTGCGCATGGGGGAGACTCCTCGCTCAGGCGCGGGTGTGGGGGTGTCCGGAGGCATGCCGGGGTGCGCACCGGTGGTGGGGGAACGGTGCGGCCGGGCAGGCAAGTTGGACTAGACCACTGAAGTGGATGCGGCCGTACGGTGTCAATGGTCCAGACCGGTTCCGGGGGCCGGGCCGGGCAGGTGGGAGGCCGGTTCCGGGCGGGGCGGTCCCCGGCACTCCCGGGGCCGCGGACGCTCCGCCGGGCCGGGTTCCGGTTGCCGCGCGTGACACCCCGTCGAAGCATGGAAGGGTGACGTCGCCCGGCTACCTCCGCCACCCCCACCTGCGCGGGGGCCTGCTGGCCTTCACCGCCGAGGACGACGTCTGGATCGCCCCGCTCGACCCCGCCGCCGACGGCACCGGCCGGGCCTGGCGGATCAGCTGCGACCGCACCCGGGTCAGCCACCCCCGGCTCTCCCCCGACGGCCGCACCCTCGCCTGGACCGGCTGGCAGAGCCTCGCCCCCGAGATCTGGACCGCCCCCGTCGACGGCGGCGAGGCCCGCCGGCTCAGCCACTGGGGCAGCCAGGACACCCGGCTGCGCGGCTGGATGCCGGACGGCGAACTGCTCGCCGTCACCTCCTACCACGAGCCCTTCGGCCACTACACCTGGGCGCACGCCCTGCCCACCGACGGCAGCCCCGCCCGCCGGATGCCCTGGGGCCCGGTCGGCGACGCCCAGGTCGGCCCCGACCACACCGTGCTGCTCACCGGCGCCGCCCCGCACGAACCCGCCGCCTGGAAGCGCTACCGGGGCGGCGCCACCGGCCGGCTCTGGGTGGACGGCCGGCAGATCCTCCCGGACCTCCCCGGCCACGTCGCCTGCCCCC
Organism: Streptomyces sp. NRRL F-6131; assembly: GCA_000719695.1. Lineage (GTDB taxonomy): Bacteria > Actinomycetota > Actinomycetes > Streptomycetales > Streptomycetaceae > Kitasatospora. The sequence continues at coordinate 9,653 of JOHN01000065.1, read as the reverse complement.
TGCCGGTCACCGGTCCCGACGGCGGGCGGATCGCCTTCCTCTCCGACCACGAGGGCATCGGCAACCTCTACTCCTGCCGCCCCGACGGCACCGACCTGCGCCGGCACACCGACCACGCCTCCTACTACGCCCGCGAGGCCGCCACCGACGGCACCCGGATCGTCTACCAGCACGCCGGCGACCTGTGGCTGCTGGACGACCTGGACGCCCCCGCCCCGCGCCGGCTGCGCGTCCCGCTCGGCGGCGCCCGGGCCGGCCGCCGCCCGTACCAGGTGAGCGCCGCCTCGCACGTCAAGGACCTCGCCTGCGACCGCACCGGCCGGGCCGGGGTGATCACCGTCCGCGGCAGCCAGTACTGGCTCACCCACCGCGAGGGCCCGGCCCGGGCGCTCGCCGACACCCCCGGCGTCCGCACCCGGCTACCCGTCGTGCTCGGCGGCACCGGCGAGGCCGCCTGGATCACCGACGCCGAGGGCGAGGACGCCGTCGAGATCGTGCCGCTGCCCGGCCACGAGCACGCCCCCGCGCGGCACGGCCACCGGGTGCTCGCCGCCGGTCGGCTCGGCCGCGTCCTGGAACTCACCGCCGCCCCCGACGGCGCCCTGCTCGCGGTCGCCTCCTCCGACGGGCGGCTGCTGCTGCTCACCGCCGCCGACGGCACCGTCCGCGAGCTCGCCGCCTCCGCCCACGGACCGGTCACCAGCGCCCGCTTCTCCCCCGACTCGCACTGGATCGCCTGGTCCCAGCCGGCCGCCGGCCGCTCACTGCGACGCATCCGGCTCACCCGCACCGACGCCGCCGCCCCCGTCGTCGACGTCACCGACGGCCGGTTCGAGGACGAGCAGCCGGCCTTCACCCGGGACGGCCGCTACCTGGCCTTCCTCTCCTGGCGCGGCTTCGACCCGGTCCACGACGTGCACACCGGCGACCTCTCCTTCCCGCTCGGCTGCCGCCCCTACCTCGTCCCGCTCGCCGCCGACACCCCGTCCCCGTTCGCCGCGCCCGACGAGGACACCGCCCCGCACGGCGACGGCGGCGGCGACGGCACCGTCCACGTCGACCCCGAGGGCATCGGCGGACGGCTGATCCAGTTCCCCGTCCTGGCCGGCAAGTACTCCGCCACCGACGCCGTCCGGGGCGGCCTGGTCTGGCTGCGCTGGCCGATCTCCGGCACCCTCGGGCAGACCTTCACCAACCCCGAGGACACCTCCGGCCGCCCCTCCCTGGAGTACTTCGACCTGGCCCGCGGCAACCGCTCCACGCTCGCCGACCGGCTCGACGGCTACGCGGTCTCCGGCGACGGCGGCTCCGTCGCCGTCTACTCGGCCGGCACCCTGCGGATCGTCCCGGTCGCCGCGCCCTCCGCCGCCACCACGGTCGACCTGCGGCGGATCACCCACACCGTGCGACCCGCCGACGAGTGGCGCCAGGCCTACGCGGAGGCCGCCCGGATCGTCCGGGACCAGTTCTGGGACGCCGGGATGTGCGGGCTCGACTGGCCGGCCCTGGTCGCCCAGTACGAGCCGCTGCTGGACCGGATCGCCGGCCCCGACGACTTCGCCGACCTGCTGCGCGAACTCCTCGGCGAACTCGGCACCTCGCACGCCTACGTCACCCCGTCCCGGCGCGGCGAGGGGCCCTCCCTCGCCCAGCAGCCGGTCGGCCTGCTCGGCGCCAACGCCCACCGCACCCCCGACGGGCACTGGCTGGTCGACCGCATCCTGGCCGGCGAGTCCTCCGACCCGCGCGCCCGCGCCCCGCTCGCCACCCACGGCGTGCACGACGGCGACGAGCTGCTCGCCGTCGCCGGGCGGCCGGTCGACCCGGTGCGCGGGCCGCTGCCGCTGCTCGCCGGCACCGGCGGGACGAGCGTCGAACTCACCCTCCGCCGGGGCGGCCCGAACGGCGCCGTCCGCCGGATCACCGTCACCCCGCTCACCGACGAACGGGCCATCCGCTACCAGGACTGGGTGGTCAAACGGCGCGCCCTGGTCCGGGAGTTCAGCGACGGCCGGTGCGGCTACCTGCACATCCCGGACCTCGGCGGCTCCGGCTGGGCACAGTTCAACCGGGACGTGCGGCGGGAGATGGACAAGCCCGCGCTCGTCCTCGACGTCCGCGGCAACGCCGGCGGCAACGTCTCCGAACTCGTCCTCGAGAAGCTCACCCGCCGGGTGCTGGCCTGGGACTTCAGCCGCGGCCGGGAACCCGTGCGGTGGCCGCGCGACGCCCCGCGCGGGCCGGTGGTCGCCCTCGCCGACGAGGCCACCAGCTCGGACGGGGACGTCATCATCGCCGCCATCCGGCTGCTCGGGCTCGGCCCGGTGATCGGCAACCGCACCTGGGGCGGGGTGGTCGGCATGACCGGACGCCACCTGCTCGGCGACGGCACGCAGATCTCGGTGCCGAAGAACGCCTCCTGGTTCACCGGCGGGCTCGGCTGGTCGATCGAGAACCGGGGCGTCGAGCCGGACGTGCACGTGCTCCGGACCCCCCGGGACTGGGCCGCGGGCCGGTACCCGGAGCTGGTCACGGCGGTACGGCTGGCGCTGGAACTGCTGGAGGACGCGCCCGCTGCGGTACCGCCGCCGGGCGACACCCCGCGACCGGACCTGCGACGGCCGCCGCTGCCGCCCCGGGAGGGGTGAGCGGCGGCCCGCGCGGGACCGGGAAGGGGGGTCAGCCCCAGGGGTCGCCCTCGGCGGTCATGTCCTGGCGGGCCCGCTCCTCCGCCTCCCGCTCGCCGATCGCGACCGACTCGCGGGACTCGCGGGTCTTCTCCACCTCGACTCCGAAGGCGTCGGCCGCCTCGTCGTGGGCGAGGGCGGCGCGCTGGGCGGCGTCCGTCATCGCGGTGGTGTCCTGCTCGGGGCCCCCGCCGAGCGAGGACCTGGCCTCCTCGGCCGAGTGCTGCGCCTTGTGGCGGAACCTGTCGAAGATGCCCATGACTCCTCCTCCGGGCGAATTCCGGTTTGCCCCCACTCTCACACCGCCGTGCCGGGCCCGCACCCGCTGGCACACGGGGCCATTGGTCCCGGACGGCGGGCGCCGAAAGGCCGTAGCCGGGGCGGGGCGGCGGGCGGAGGGTGGGAACCGTCAGCCGGTCCCGTCCACCCCAGGAGCCCGCCGTGACCGTCGCCGCCCGCCCCCGTACCGGCCGTCCGAGTGAAGAGCCGCACGGCGGGCCGCGCCGACTGGTCGGCTCGCTGGCCGCACTCGGCGGGCGGCTGCCCGGTGCCCACGACCTGCTGCTGATGCAGTGCACCGGCTCGCTGCGCCCCGTCGGCGGCGGCGAACTCCCCGCGTGGGCCCGACGGGTCCTGCGCGCACACCCGTGGGTGACGGTCGCGCGGGCCCCCTCGGTGACGGGCTCGCCCGCGGACACCCCCCGCCCCGTGCGCTGCACCCGGGACGCGTCGGCCGCCACCGAGACCTGGGTCCCGGTGACGGTGCGCGGCCCGGAACGGGGACAGCGGCTGGACGCCCTGGCGCCCTGGGCCGCGGTCGCCCGCACCCTGCGACCCGAACAGCTGCCGGCCCGGATCGGGCTGGTGCCTCCCGAGCGGATCGCCGCGATCCCGGCGTTGGCCGTACTGCCCACCGCCGGGCAACTGATCGCCGACCACCGGCTGGCCTGGGGCCCGATCGGCGCGATCGGCTACGAACTGGCCACCGGCGAGCCGGTGGCCGGACCGCTCAGCCCCCTGCGGCTGGTGCTGCGCGCCCCGCAACCGGTCAGCCGCCGCGACGCCCTGCAGTTGCGGCGGGCGCTCAGCCGCCTGCGGGTCCCGCTCCAGGCCGAACTGGAGACCCGCCACGGCGCGGTGATGCTGGCCGAGTACGCGGCCTCGCCGCTCACCCTGACCCTGCTCACGCCGCAGGGCCCCCGAGAGGTCCACGACCCGTGGTTCCCCCGGGAGTTGTGACGCCCGGACGGCGGGCCCGACGACCGAGGACGACCAGGGGCTCTTCGAAGGGCTGCTGGGCCAGGTAGGCGTCGGACGGACCGGGCGTTTGCCCGCAGAGCTCTCGATCTCAAGACATCGGCACTTCTCGAAGGGTTCCCCGAGTACGTGGCGCACGAGTCCAATGCCACTGAGGTCCGGATCTTCACACTCGGGATCGTTCCGGGTCTCCTCTCAGACCACGGACTACGCGTGGGCCATCGCCTCGGCAGCCGTGGAACGGGGTGGCGTCACCCAGGAGCAAGCCGATGAGCAGGTGGCATATCTGTCACGCCGACAGGCGAACCTGCAGCGGAATCCCCGACCTGTGGTCCACGCGGTCCTGGACGAGAGTTGCATCCGCCGCCCGGTGGGCGGGGTGGCGGTGATGGGTGCACAGTTGGACCACCTGATGGCCTATGCGGAGTCAGCCCAGCAGAGGCATCTAGAGCGCGACAGCGGAGCGGTGCAGCCGACGCTCACGGCCTACTATCAACTCCAGCCCCTCGCCCTCTCGCAGGCCGAGTCCGTGGCCCTGATCAATCGGACGAGAGAGGAATTGCCATGACCGCCGAGCCTCAGTGGTTCACATCGTCCTACAGCAGCAATGGCGGCGACTGCATCGAGGTCGCGCGGAACCTGGCCGCCTCGACCAATGTCGTGCCGGTGCGCGACAGCAAGGATCCCGCCGGGCCGGCCCTGAGCTTCCCGGCCGAGGCGTGGCGGTCGTTCGTCTCCGCCGTCCGGGGCGGGGAGTTCGGGGCGGTCTGACACAGCTACTGGGGCCCGCCACCCGAGGGTTCGGGTGGCGGGCCCCGGTTCGTGCCTCAGCCGCTGATGCTGTTGGTGCCGGTCTCCAGGTGACCGGTGAAGCGCTGGGACCAGGTGGAGTCCACGTTCACCGTCACGGTGAAGTCGTACCAGCCGTTGTTGTAGGCGACGGCGTTGAAGTAGTCCGTCACGCTGGCGCCCGCCGGGACCTGGTACGTCCAGGGGCCGTCGGTGCGGTAGTTGGTCGAGGTGATGGTGAAGGTCATCGCCGTGGTGCCGGTGTTGGTGAGCTTGAAGTACACCGCGGGCTTGCCGGTGCCCGGCTCGACCGCGTACGTGCAGGTCACGGCGGCGTTCTTGCCGGCCTTGTTGGCGTCGCCCTTGAAGCGGCGGAGGAAGCGGTTGGGGCCGACCACGCTCAGGTCGTAGGGACCGCCGCCGAAGCCGGTGCCGCAGTTGAAGAAGTCGCTCTGGTTGCCGCCCGGGTCGACGGTGTACTGCCAGGGACCGCCGCTGCGGTAGGCGTTGGCGTACGCGGCGAAGTGGGCGGACTTGGTCGCTGCGGCGCCCTCGTTGACCATCTTCAGCCAGACCTTGATCGCGCCGGCCGAGCCGTACTCCAGGTGGTCCAGGTTGGCGTTCGGCTGGACCGGCACCGCGCGGGCCGGGCGGGTGCCGGGCTCCTGGGTGGGGAGCTTGTTGTCGACCGGCGCCGGGTTGGGCAGCGGGCCGCAGCTGGACATGCCGACCACCGCGCCGGCCGTGTCGGGCAGCGACGGGAGGCCGTAGACCGGGTTGGCGAAGTCGAACAGGCCGGTCAGGTCGCCGCAGACGCGCCGGCGCCAGTCGCTGATGTTGACGCAGGTGGCGGGCTTGCCGAGGGCGGCGGTCCACTTCTCCAGGAAGCGCAGCACCGAGGTGTGGTCGAAGACCTCGGAGGAGACCCAGCCGCCGCGGGTCCACGGGGAGATCGCGATCATCGGGACGCGGAAGCCGAGGCCGATGTTGGTGCCGCCGTAGAACTCGCCCGGGGTGCCGGCCGGGGCGGCGGGCGGCGGGACGTGGTCGAAGAAGCCGTCGTTCTCGTCGTAGTTGAGGAACAGGACGGAGGAGTTGAAGACGTCCGGGTTCGCGTTGAGTGCGTCGATCACCCGGTGGACGAAGTGCGCGCCGTCGGCCGGGGTGGCGTAGGGGTGCTCGGAGACCTCCTGGTTGGGGACGATCCAGGAGACCTGCGGGAGGGTGCCGGCCAGCACGTCGGCCTTGATCGCGGCGACGATGTCGTCCGGGGTCTTCCCGGTGACCTTGGGGACGGAGCCCATGCCCTTGACGGCGAGCGGGCTGCCGGCCGGTGCGTTGGCGAACTGGGTGAAGTAGGCCAAAGCGTTGTCGCCGTAGTTGTCGGCGGCGTTCTGGTAGACCTTCCAGCTGACGCCCGCGTTCTCCAGCGCCTCGGCGTAGGTCTGCCAGCGCAGGCCCTTCTCGTCGCCGCCGTCGTAGGCCGGGCCGCCCGCCGCGCCGGTCGGGTCGATCTGGCCGGACCAGTGGTAGGTGCGGTTGGGGCCGGTGGCGCTCAGCGTCGAGCAGAAGTAGGCGTCGCAGACGGTCCAGTTCTCGGCGAGCGCGTAGTGGAACGGGATGTCCTGGCGGGTGAGGAAGCCGAGCGGGCGGTTGTTGCCCTTGGCCGCCACCCAGGAGTCCATCTTGCCGCCGTTCCAGGCCCGGTGCTGGTCGCCCCACCCGTGCGCGAGGTCGCCGTTGCACTGCGCGAGCCGCTCCGGGTCGGCGCCGCCGGCCGGCTTGGTGAGGCTGAACTGCCACGGGTACTGGCGGCCCAGGCCGTTGGGCTGGTTGAAGACGGAGTAGCCGCCGGCGATCTGGATGGCGGAACGGTCGGCGAAGCCGCGGACGCCGCGCAGCATCCCGAAGTAGTGGTCGAAGCTGCGGTTCTCCTGCATCAGGATCACGATGTGCTTCGCGTCGGCGAGGGTGCCGGTCTGCGACAGCGCAGCCGACGGCGCGACGGCGGGTACCTCTCCCGGCGTGCCGGTGGCGGGGGCGGCCCCGGCTCCGGCGCTTCCGGCACCGGCCGCGGCGAGCCCCGCGGCGGCGGCTCCGGACAGGGTCACGAACTTCCTACGACTCAACTCGGCCATCAGCCCAGTCCGTCCCTTCACTGGCGATGTTGTGCACACAAGTCGGGGCCCACTCGATCGCGCAGCATCTTCCACCCCCCGGAACGGCCCGGCCAGGGGTCGGAAGCAGGTTTGTCGGACTGTTCTCCCGACCGTCACCGAACGACCGGGAGCTGAACGCCGGTGCGGACCGGCCCACACCTCCACACTATTTGAACATGTTCAACTTCCGTGTCACAGTGTTCCGGACGATCGACCTTGGGGGGATTCCATGCAGGTGACACGTCCGGCGGCCTGGACCGCATCCGTCGCGCTGACCGTCGCCGCACTGGCCGCTTGCGCGAGCCGGCCCGGTGACGGCACGACCGCGAGCCCCGGGGCGAAAGCGCCCGTCAGCGCTGCCACCGGGGAACTCGCGGCGGCGGCCGAGGTGATGGGACGGGCCGGCAACAGCCGGATCCGGTTCCGCGTGGCGGCGGAGGGGATGTCGACCACCGGGACCGGTTTCGCGCAGTGGAGCGGACGCCCAGCCCTCCAGTACGCCGACGGCAAGCGGGGAACCACCCGCATCGTCGGCGGCGACCTCTACCACTCCTTCACGGCCGGCGGGACCACCGGGACCGGCCCGGCCGAGCAGTGGAGCGTCATGGAGCTGGGCGAGGACGGCCCCACCCCGGTGCACCTCTCCACCCTCGCCACCGAACGGGTCGCCGACCCGGCCGCGGAGCTACGACGGGCCGCCGACCGTGGCAACGTCACCGAAGGCGGAACGGAGGACGTGGCCGGCGCCCCGGCGAAGCGCTTCCACAGCTCGGTACCGCTGGTGCGGCGCAGCGGATCGACGGGGCGCGGCCTGTGGGACGGGCTGGCCGACTTCATGCCGCCGCCCGGCGCGACCTGCACGGCGGACTTCTGGATCAACGAGCGGCACGAACTCGTCCGGCTCGCGCTCACCCTCGTCTCCGGGCCGGACCGCCAGGACATCGAGGCCGAGTACAGCGAGCCGGGCGGCGCTCCGGAGATCACCGTCCCGCTCTCGGCCACCCCGATGCTCTGAGTGGCCCCCGGTCCGGCGCCGGTCGCGGCTCAGTCGTCCTTGACCGTGATGCCCAGGGCCTGGGCGAACCGCGGTGCCAGTTCCAGGAGTTGGCCGGAGCTGATCAGGGCGCCGCGCAGGCCCTGGTGGCCGTCGGGGAGGTCGAGGGAAGCGGCTCCGCGCAGGTCGACGCCGCTCAGGGCGGCGCCGCGCAGCCGGACCTCCTCCAGGGTGGAGCCGGGGAAGGACACCCCAGTGAGCCTGGCGTCGCCGAAGTCGACGTCGCGCAGCAGGCAGTCCTCGAAGACCACGTCGCGCAGCACGGCGCCGCGCAGGTTGACCGCCTCCAGCTTGCAGCCGCGCAGGACCACCCGGCGCAGCGCGGCACCGTGGGCGCCGATGCCGGCCAGGACGCCGCCGGTGACGGCGCTGTCCTGCCACTCGCTGTCGACGAGGTCGCACGCCACCCAGCGGCCGGCCTGCACCCAGACCTCGTTGAACCGGGCCTGGCGGAGCTTGACGCCGCTCAGGGCGACGCCGGTGAAGGCGCACTCCAGGAAGGTGGCGCCGGCGGCCGACTGGTCGGTGTACTCGCCGCCGTCGAAGTGGACGGTGTCGTAGCGGTCGTCGCCGCGCAGCGGTCCGCGGTGCGGGACCAGGTGGTCCGCGTACGGCAGGTCCTCCAGGCGGTCGGGGACGTGCTGGGGCTTGGACGGCGGCATGGCGGCGGCACCTCGTGGTCGGCGGCGGACGGCTCCTGGTCCGCATGCTCGCACGGGGCACCGACAGTGCCGGGAGTGGCGGCGCGAGCGGGCGCGGCGGTGGCACGGTGGGGCGCCCACCGCCGGCCCTGCTCGGGTACGCCGCAAGGGGCGGGCACGCACGCGGGGCGGCCCGGTCGCCGGAGTTCCGACGACCGGGCCGTCCGCTGCGGTGCGGGAGGATCAGCCGGCCAGGCCGTTCCGCCAGAGGGAGTTGACGCGGCTGCGCTCGGTGCTGTTCGGGTTCGGGTTGGTGCAGGAGGTGCCGGGGCCGCCGCCGGACATCAGCTCGCTGCACGGGCCCGAGTAGTGGTCCGGCAGGCCCAGCACGTGACCGGTCTCGTGCGCGACGACCCGCAGCGAGCTGTACTGGCGGTTCTGTGCGTAGTCGAGGAAGACGTAGCCGCGGCCGTGGCCGTCGGTGCTCGCGTAGGAGCCGCGCGAGTCGTTGCCCTCGTAGTAGCGGAAGTCGGCGGCCGAGCCCGAGCGGAGCTGCACGTTGCTGACCGAGCTGTTCCAGATCTGCGCGCTCTGGGATATCTGGTTGCGGAAGGTGGGCGCGCTGCTGGCGTCGTAGGTCACCGTGACGGCCAGCAGGAACGGGTTGGCGGCCTGCTTGGCCCGGGCGGAGGCCATGACGGCCTCGAAGAACGCCTTGTTGTTGGCGTCCTCGGTGGCCGACCCGGCGTAGGCGGAGCCGGAGGCGGTGTAGCCCTGGGTCGGCGCGGCGGCCGCGGTGGTGGTCGGCAGGACGGCCAGGCCGGCGGCGAGCGCCAGACCGACGGCGGCGGAGAACGTGCGCGAGACACGGTTCATGTGGGGGCTCCCGTTCACGGAAGGAGGGGTGGGGGTGGTGCGCATGTGGGGGTGCTGCGGTGGTGCTGTGGTGGTGCGGGGGTGGCACTGGGGTGGTACTGGTTGGTGCGGGGAGGTGCGCCCGTTCCGGCCGGAGGGGGTCGTCCGGTCGGCGCACGACGGGGGGCCGCCCGCCGGGGAGGCGGGCCGC
>JOHN01000064.1 GCA_000719695.1 Streptomyces sp. NRRL F-6131 | reverse complement strand
GGGCGGGAACGTCCGGCGGCGGACCGGGCGGCGTGTGCCGGGGGCCTGTGCCACCGCCCGGCGCGCCCCTACGATGTGAGCGCCGTCGGGCCTGACCCCCGACCCCGTCACTGCCGGCCGACGCCGGGCAGCGCCGGTCCTCCCTGAGGGACCGGTCGTCCCGTCGGCCGCCGCGCCCCGGCCCGCCCACGGGCCCGGGCGGAACGGCAGTGCGGGCAGCACCGCGCAGGCCACCCGTGAATCCGTGATTCCTCACCGTCCAAGGGGTATGCCCATGCACGCCGGTACCGCCGCACCACCGGTCAGACCCGTCCCCGCCGCGCGCGCGTTCCGCGCCGTCCGCGCCCTGCTCCTCGTCCTCGCCGTGCTGGCCGCCCTGGTGGGCGTCAGCCTCCCGGCGGCCGGAGCGGCGCACGCCGCCGTGCCCGACCGCTGGGGCTTCGCGTTCCTCGACAACCCGACGCCGCCGCCGGGCTACGTCCCGGATCCCAGCCGCCAGTGGGGCAGTTGGCCCACGCCGGCCGCCAACCCGGTGAAGGTGGACCAGGTCGGCACCGGCTCCTACGTCGTGCACTTCCCGCTGATCGCCGGCCCCGGCGGCATCGCGCACGTGACGGCCGTCGGCCGTACCGGCAGCTGGTGCCAGGTCCGGGGCTGGGCGACGGTCGGCACCGGGCAGGACGTCGCGGTGGGCTGCTACCGCCCGGGCGGCGCGCCCGAGAACACCCGGTTCACCGTCCTCTACACCACCAGCAGCGGTGTGCCCTCCCCGCCCGGCGGCAGCTACGGTTACGTCTACTCCAACACCACCGGGGCGGTGCTCACCCAGTACAACTCGACCGGCGCCACCAATGCGGTCGGCTACGGCGGCACCGGCGTGTGGAAGGTCTGGCTGCCCGGCCTCGGCCAGCCCACCCCGGCCGGGAACATCGAGGTCACCGCCGTCGACGCGGTCAACGGCGCGCGCTGCAAGGTCGCCGACTGGGCGCCCTCCACCACCGGCCAGACCGTGGTGGTCACCTGCTACAACGCGGCCAACGCCCCGTACGACACCCGTTGGACGCTGAGCTACGCGGAGAAGCGGGCGGTGCACGGGCCGGCCCTGCCGCCCAAGTCCTTCGGCTACCTGTGGTTCAACGGCGGCGTCCCCGCCGGGACCAACTTCAACTCCTCCGGCGCCGTCAACACGCTCGCCGGTTCGGTGCCCTACACCGTCAACCTGCCCAACATCGCCGTGCCCTCGGACACGGCGCAGGTCACGGCCTTCGGCCCCGGCCCGGACTACTGCGGGCTGGCCGCGGCCTGGGCGCGCAGCGCGGGCACGGTGAACCTGTACCCGCTCTGCTTCAACGGCTCGGGCTCCCCGATCCCGTCGCGCTTCCTCACGGCGTACACCTCGGCGTTCTAGCGACGTCGAGGACCGGCACCTCCGCCGGTCGGGCCCGCAGCGCGTGACGGCGGGCCCGACCGGCGGCAGGGCCGGGAGAGAGGGGGCAGGGCCGGGAGAGGGAGCGGGCCGGGAGGGAGCAGGGCCAGCGCTCGGGCCGGTCAGAAGAGCCGGTGACCCTGGACCCAGACGGTCCGGCGGCCGTCCGAGCGGATGTGGCGGAGCTTCTTGACGCCCTGGTAGCCGCGGCCGAACATCGCGAAGGTGAGGCCGAGAACGAAGCCCACGAAGCTCCACACGAAGAGCAGGCCGACGAGGTTGGCCCCGCTGTCGTCGCCCTCCTCGTGCGTCTGCCCGCCGAGGTGGACGAGCATGGGGACGGTGACCAGCAGGGACAGCAGGAGCAGCCAGCCGACCCCGGTGTAGATCCACTTCTTGAGCCGGGCCTTGGCCAGGCTCTCGACCGTGACGCTCATGGTGCGCCGGCAGCGGTGGCAGGTGAACGGCACGACCTCGTCGCCCGCCTTCGGTCGTACCGGCCCGCCGGGCGCCCCGGAGCCGATGCTCCAGCGGACCGTGGTCGAGCCCACGTTGTGCTCGACGCTCACCCGGCACCCGACGACCGCCACGAAGCTCTCGTCCAAGGACAACTGCCCCACCCCACCCGCCCTGTCGCCCCCCGGCCCCGCGCCTGTCGCGGGGCGGCCAGGGTACCGCTCCCCCGGCCGCCCCGGAAGCGCCTCGCACCGGCCGCACATGGCTCAACCACGTTGACTCCCGCGCGAGTTCGACGCGTCAGCCGCGGGTGAACGTGCCGAGGCCGTCGTGGTCGAACTGCTCGACGACCACTGTCGAGGCCTGTCCGTCGGCGCCCACGGTGAAGGTCACGCCGGACAGTCCGGCGGCGTTCTCGCCCCGGGTCCGGAAGCTGAACACATCACCGTCGTAGTGCTGGAGCGGGAACTTCAGGTTCTCCGGTCCCAGGGTCATCACCAGCCCGCCGCCCTCGGCGCTGACGGTCATCGACCCGAAGTAGCCGTTCCCGTACGTCCCGACGTAGACCGGGTCGGCCTTGGCCGCGGCGGCGCCGGCCGGCGGCTTGGCGTAGTCGGTCGGCGAGGCGGCGCTCTGCGCGGCGGCGGGCACCACCTTGCTCAGGTAACCCAGCCAGTCGACGGTCTCGTGGCCGTACTGGGCGAGGTCGAAGAACTCCTCCCCCACCGCCTCCGGGACGCCGGACGGCTGGCCGTTGGTCAGGACGACGATCCCGAGCTGCTCGGACGGCAGCAGGGTGACCACGGTCGCCGCGCCCAGCGAGAAGGCACCGGAGTGGTTGAGCCGCAGCCGGCCCTCCGGGTCGTAGCTGACGTTCCAGCCGAGGCCGTAGAAGCCGGTCCGGCCCGCGGCGTCCGTCGCCGGGTTGGACACGCTCTGCGGCAGCCGCGTCCGGTTCAGGGCCGCCGGGTCGACGATCTTCCGGCCCTCGAAGGTGCCGTCCCCGAGTTGCAGCCGCATCCACCGGCCGAGGTCCTGCACGGTGGAGCTCACCCCGCCGGCCGGGGCCTGCGGGTCGGGGTTCTCGGTCGCGCTGACCTGCCAGCCGGAGTCGGTCCGCACGTGGGGCGTCGCCTTGTTCGCCGCACTGTCGTAGGCGGAGCGCAAGGAGCTGGTGGAGTTCATCCCCAGCGGCTTGTAGACCACGTCCGCCGCGAGGTCCTCCCAGGCCACGCCCTTGGCCTTGGCCACGGCCACCGCGGCTTCGGTCAGGCCGTAGTTGGTGTAGGCGTAGCTGGCCCGGAAGGGCGCGAGCTGGTGGTCCCGCAGGTGCTGGAGGATGTAGTCGCGCGGGTAGCCGAGGTCCTCCAGCAGGTCGCCGGCGTGGTCCGGCAGGCCACTGCGGTGGGCGAACAGGTCGGCGATCGTGACGTGGCTGCCGACCCAGGGGTCGGCGAGCGCGAAGCCCGGGTCGTGGGTGGTGACCGGGTCGTCCCACTTCACGGTCTGCTGGCCGACCACCCCGGCGACCACGGTCGAGGAGATCGGCTTGGAGAGCGAGGCGAGCTGGAACACGGTGTCCTGGTCCACCACCTCCGGCTTGCCGAGCTGACGGACGCCGAGGCCCTTGGTGTGGATGACCTTGTCCTTGTACACGACGGCCAGGGCCAGCCCGGGGACGCCCGACTTGGTCAGGGCGTCCTGCGCGTAGGCGTCGATCCGGGCCACGGCCGCGTTCACCTGGCCCTCGGTCAGCTGGGGCGGCGGCTGCCGGGACGGCGCGGTGGCCGGGGCGGAGGCGGGGGTGGAGGCGGGAGCGGAAGCAGGCGCCGTGGCCGGGGACGAGGGGCTGGTGGGGGCGGGCTCCGGATCGCTCCGGGTCGCCGAGGTGCACCCGGTGAGCAGCGGGCCGCCCAGCAGCAGACCGGCCAGCAGTGGCGCGGCGAGGCGCGGCAGGGGGCGGGCGACGCTCCGGCCCGCCCCCGGCACGGCCGCCGGGCCGGGCGCGGTTCCCGGGCCGGGCGCGGCTCCCGGGCCGGGAGGCGTCCTCGGCCCGGGAGCCGTCCGCCGGGCTGCGCCGTGACGATGCATCAAGGTCTCCCCTCGTCCGGGCGGCGCGGCCCCGGTCCGACGGCGCCGCCGTCCGCCTCTCGGCGCGAGTATTCGACGGCGGGTACCGCGGTCGGACCCGCCGCGCGCCCGGGCGCCGCGCAATCCACCCGTCCGGCGGCGTGGGCGGGGCGCGCGGAACGCCCGTGTCGGAGCCGCAGCGGGGCCCGGAACGTGGCGGGCCGGTCAGCGCCCGGCCAGGAGTTCGCGGATGAGGCGGACCAGGGCGGGGACGGCCGGGTGCGGCGGGGTGTCGGCCCGCCGGGCGAGGAACAGCGGCACCCGCGGGGCCCCGGCGAGCGGCCGGTAGGCGATCATCGGGTGCTCGTGCAGCCGGGGGGTCGCCGAGGTCGAGATGCCCACCGCCCGACCCACGGCGATGGCGGTGAGCCACTCGTCGGTGTTGGTGACCTCGATCGTGGTCGTGGGCCGGGCCCCGGCGGGCCAGAGGTCGAGCGTGGTGGTGCCGGCGACGGTGTTCAGCGCGACCGGTCGACCGGCGAGGTCCGCGAGGGTCAGGGTGGCGCGCTCGGCGAGGTCGCTGTCCGCGGGGACGACCGCCACCCGCTCCTCCTCCAGCAGCAGTTCGGCGACCAGGCCGGGCGCGGTCACCTCGCCGCGCAGCAGGGCGACGTCGACGCTGCCCCGGGCGAGGCCGGCGGTGCGCTCGTCGATGCGGCGCAGTTCGAGCGGCATGCCGGGGTGCTCCCGGTCCCAGCGGCGCAGCAGCGGGACGGTGTGCTCCCCGAGTGCCGGCCACGGGTGGCCGACTCGCAGGGGGAGGACGGTCAGCGTGCGGGGGTCGAGGGCGGAGTCCACGGCGGCGAGCGCGGCGGCGGCCCGGTCGCGGAAAGTGCGGCCGGCGGCGGTGAGCTCCAGGTGGTGGGTGGAGCGGTCGACGAGGCGGGTGCCCAGATGGTTCTCGAGTTGACGCAGCGTGCGGGAGAGCGCGGGCTGGCCGAGGTGCAGCCGGGCCGCGGCCCGGGTGATCGTCCCCTCTTCGGCGATGGCGAGGAAGGCGCGCAGGTGACGCAGCTCGATGGTCATGCCTGGGGAGCATAACCGCCGGAGAATCGGCATTTCCCGCGCGAGCGGCGGCTTCCTAGCGTGGGGAGCATGACGAAGACGACTTCAGGGATCGCCGCGGCGGGGGCGTCACCGGCGGGCGGGATCCGTACCTCCGCGGCACGCACCTCCACGGCGCGCACCTCCACGGCGCGCACACCGGTGGCACGCACACCGGTGGCGCGCGCACCGGTGGACCGGCACGTCCGGCCCGTGACCGTGCCCGCCCGGACGGGCAGTGCGGCCGGTGTCGGGATGGTGCTGGCCAGCACGCTCTCGGTGCAGTTCGGCTCCGCCGTCGCCGCGCTGCTCTTCCCGCGCGCCGGGGCCCTCGGCACGGTGACGCTGCGGGTGACCATCACCGCCGTCCTGCTGCTGGCCGTCTGCCGACCCCGGCTGCGGGGGCACAGCCGGGCGGACTGGGCCGTCGCGGGCGCCTTCGGCCTCGCCCTCGGCGGCATGAACATCCTCTTCTACCAGGCGATCGACCGGATCCCGCTCGGCCCCGCGGTGACGCTCGAGGTGCTCGGGCCGCTCCTGCTGTCGGTCGCCACCGCGCGGCGCGCGACGAGCCTCCTGTGGGCGGGAGTGGCCTTCGCCGGGGTTCTCCTCCTCGGCCGGGACGGCTTCGACCGGCTCGATCCCGCCGGCGCCGGCTTCGCGCTCGGCGCGGGCGCCATGTGCGCCGCCTACATCCTGCTCAACTCCCGGGCCGGGCGACGCTTCCCGCGCCTGGACGGGCTGGCGGTGGCGATGGCCGTGGCCGCGCTGACGAGCCTGCCGCTGGGGATCGGCTCGGCCGGTGCCACCCTGCTGGAGCCGGGAGTGCTGGGGCTCGGGGTCGCGGTGGCGCTGCTGTCCTCCGGGCTGCCGTACACGCTGGAGCTGCTGGCGCTGCGCCGCCTCTCCGCGCCGACCTTCGCCGTCCTGACCAGCCTCGCCCCGGCGGTCGGGGCGTTGGCCGGATTCCTGGTGCTGGGCCAGGAGCTGTCGGCGGCGCAGGGCCTGGCGGTCGCCCTGGTGGTGGTGGCCGGCTCGGGGGCGGTGCGGACCGGACGAACGGCGGCCGAGCAGGACGGCGGGCCCGCCCGGCGGCGTCGTCGCCAGCGCCGTCACGAGCGCCGTCACGAACGCCCCGCGGGAGAGTGACGGCCGGCCCCGTCCCCGCGATCGACCCTTCGCCGGTCGAACGCGGGGACGAGGAACGGACCGTGTCAGGGCCCCGGGACGTCGCAACTGCGCCAGCCCGACGGTTCGGATCCGGCCGATTTCCCCGCACCGCCCCCGAGCGGCCCGCCCGTCTGCCATGCTCACCGGCGGACATGCGCTCCGAGTAGTCGGAGCGTCACACACCGTTGACGAAAGTCTGGGTGGGCACGTGCAGTACTCGATCAGCGCGGCGGCGTTCGTCGCCATCATCATCGTCATCCGGCTCCGGCGCCGGACCGAGCCCCGCACCCGGGGCGACGAGGTGTTCACCGTGTTCAGCAGCATCGTGCTGGGCGTCCTGATCGCCGGCACGGCCTGGGGCCGCGCGATCCTCCAACTCGTCGGCGTGGTCACCGGGGCCACCCACTGAACGCCTCCCCCGCTGGACGGATCCACCCACGGACTTCGATTCGGCCCGGGACGGAGGACGGTTGACCGGACGCAGAACTCCCGTACGCCGCAAAGGAAAACGTCGGCCCGCACGGCGCGGCGGGGCGGACGGGCCCGCAGTCGCGCTCGCCGCGCTCGTGGCGGTCAGCCTGGCCGCCGCGGCGGTGCGGTGGCTGGTCGCCCACTGGTGGCTGGTCGCGGTCGCGGTCGTCGTGGCCGGTGGAGCGGCCGCCGTCACCGCCCACCATCGGGTCCGCGCGGCGCGGCAACGGCGGCTGCACGCAGCGCAGTTACGACTGGCGCTCACCGGCCCGGGCGGCATCGACGGGATGGCCCCGGACGCCTTCGAGTACGCGGTGCGCGACCTGCTCCAGCGGGACGGCTGCCACGCCCGCAAGGTCGGCCGCGCCAACGACCAGAGCGTGGACGTCCTCGCCGAGGACCCGACGGGCCGTCGCTGGGCCGTTCAGTGCAAGCACAAGCAGGACCCCGTCGGCGGCAGGCCGGTGGGCGTCGGCGTCCTCTACGCGCTCGCCGGCACCTACCGGCGCAGCCACGGCGCCCACGTCGCGGTCGTCGTCACCAACGGCCGCTTCTCCCGCGAGTCGCTCAAGTGGGGAGCCGAGCACGGCATCCTGCTCGTCGACCGCCCCGCCCTCGCCCGCTGGGCCGCCGGCGGGCGGCCCCTGTGGGAGGTCCTGCCCCGCGTCCCGGGCCCCCGCGACGGCCACCACCGCTGACCCGGGCCACCCGGCCTCCCTCAGCGCCCGTGCGCCCTCGACGCCCGTGCGCCCCTAGACGCCAGCGCCCTCGACGCCCGTGCGCCCCTAGACGCCAGCGCCCTCGACGCCCGTGCGCCCTCGGGCCGACGGCCGGACGCGGAGCGGCAAACCGCAGGCCGGGACGCCGCCTAACCTCCTGAACGCACCGTCGGCAACAGAACTGGCGGTCAATCAGGAAAGGGAACCATGCTGAAGAAGATCTGGTCCGCGCTGCTGTCGTTGGCCATCGCCGCCGGGCTCGTCACCGCACTGAGCGGCCCGGCCCACGCCACCGACTTCCGGCGGGTCGACTGGAACATCTCGCACATCACCGAACGCGGCCGCCAGCACGCGCAGAACTACTGGGACGTCATCGACTTCATCCACCGGAACTCCTACGGCCACGACAGCGGCCAGGCGGGCGTCCGGCAGACCACCAGCGAGCAGCGCCTCATCGAGGTCCGGGTGCTGGACACCGACAACACCCAGCTCACCTCCGTCTACCTCTGGGCGGACAACCTCTACGTCGCCGGCTTCTACTCCCCCGCCAGCAACACGCACTTCGTCTTCGCCGACGGCCGGACCCAGGAGTTCCAGCAGGACCTCGGCATCGAGCGCGCCCGCATCATGCCGCGCACCGGCAACTACAGCAGCCTGCCGGGCGGCAACGACCGTCAGCACCTCGTCCTCGAACCCGAGTCCATCTACAACGCCATGCAGGCGCTGCGCCGGGCCACCGAGTACAACGACAACGTCGGGCACGCCCTGCTGGTCGCCATCCAGGTGTTCTCCGAGGCCGCGCGGTTCGGCCCGATCTTCGACCGGGTCCGCAGCAACATCCGCGACTGGACCCACCACGACCTCGGCGACGGCTACGCCGGGCTGGAGAACCAGTGGGGCCAGATCTCGTCCTTCGCCAACGCCGTCGGACCGCGCCACGAGCAGCGCGAGATGACGATCCTCGGCCGCATCGTCCGGAGCCTCGCCGACCTGCGCACCGTCCTCGGCTTCGTCGAACTCAACGGCGGGATCTCCCGCTTCTGACCGCGGGACACCGCGCCGCGCCGCCTCGGGCCCGAGCCGTTGCCGGGCCCGGGGCGGGCGCGGCGGGCCCGGCTCTGGCAGGATCGGCGGGGTGGAGAACGGGGAGGGGGCAGGGCCGGGGACGGGCCCGCGGTTCGTCGTCGGGATCGGGTACGCGCTGTACCGGGGCCCGCTCGCGGACAGCCACGCCCACCGGCACGCCGCCTTCCAGGTCGCCTTCGCCCTCGGAGCGCCCGCCCCCACCGTGACCATCACCGACGGGAACGGGCTGCGACACCGGGGCACCGCACTGGTCGTGGCGCCGATGGTGCACCACCGGACCGAGCCCGTGCGGGAGTTGGTGACCTACTTCGTCGACCCGCACTGCGCGTTCGCCGACCGGCTGCGGGCCGCCCAGGACGCCACGGGCATCACGGTGGCCCCCCGGTGGTACGGGCTGCGCGAGGACCAGGTCCGCCCCGCCGGCGCGCTGCCCTCGGCCCAGGTCGACCCCCGGCTGCGCGCGGCGATGGAGGCGGCGGCCGACGACAGCGTCCCGTTGACCGGACTGGCCGCGCGGGTCGGCCTCTCGCCGCAGCGCCTGCGGGCCCTGGCACAGGACCAGTTGGGCCTGCCGCTGGCCCGCTGGCGGATCTGGCGGCGACTGGCCCGCGCGGCCGACGCACTGCACGAGGGCAGCACCCCCGCCCAGGCCGCCCTCGCGGGCGGCTTCGCCGACCAGGCCCACTTCGGCCGCCGGATGCGGGAGATGACGGGACTCACGCCGGCGGCGGTGCTCCCGGTGCTGCGCACGGCCAGGTCCTCCGGCGGTCAGGGCCGACGGGCCACGTAGATCGAGAGCGAGCCGGTCACCGTCGCGACGGTCTCGCTCTCCCGCACCTCCTGGAACCCCGCCCCGGCGATCAACCGGGGCACGATGCCGTCGGCGTTGGGCTGGGTGTCCGCCTTGCCGTCGGCCAGTTGCACGATGCGGAACGCCAGGCGCATGGCGGCCGTACGCTGCCGGCCGTAGTCGGCGATCACCAGCCTGCCGCCCGGACGCAGCGTGTCGTACATGGCGGCCAGGACGGCACGCTTCATCGGGACGGGGCACTGGTGGAGGACCAGGCTGGAGACCACGGTGTCGGCCACCCCGGCCCCCACCGTCGCGGCGACGGCGTCGCCCATGCCCTGCCGCCACTGCGGCGAAGCGCACGCGGCCGTCGTGGCAGCTGCGGCTGCGGCTTTGCGGCGCGCCACGTCCAGGGCCGCCGGGTCGGGGTCGACGCCGATGACGGTGGCCCGGGGCTCGACCCGGCCCAACAGCAGGGCCAACGAGCCGGTGCCGCACCCCACATCGACGATCACGTCGTCCGGCCGGGGAGCCACGTGCATGGCGAGGACACTGCGCCACAGGCGCTCCCGGGTGAGGGCGAGCACCGGGTCGTAGAAGCGGACCGGCGCGAAACGGCCGGCGGCGGGAGTGAAGCTGCGTTCGTTCATGGGCAGCAGTGTTGACGTCGCGTCACAGCGGCGTCTTGAACGAATCGCTCGTCCGGGGCCGGCGTACGGCGGCCCCGGACGGCGGGGTCAGTTCGTCGTCGTGGGAGTCGCGGGAGTGGCGGGAGTCGCGGGAGTCGCGACCGCGCCGCCGGCGGTGGCGAGGAGGCGCTGGACCTGCAGGTTCACCAGGTCGGGGCGCAGGGCCGGGGCGTGGGCGGTGTCGTCGGCGGTGAGGAACTGCACCCGGTTGTCGCCGACGGCCGCGTAGAGGTAGACCCGGGTGAATCCACCGGTCGAAGTGACCGCCCCGGTGGGCGTGAGCACGCGGAAGCCGACGACCGGGACGTCGAGCCCCGGCCACGACACCGGCTCCACCGTGAGCTGCACACCGCCCTTGCCGTTGTCGAGCCGGAGGCCGGTGCAGCCGCCCCCGGTCACGGCCGCCCGCAGCGCCTCGAAGCGTTCCCGCGACGCCCCCTCGGGAAGGCCTGCCAGGTCGATCAGGGTCCGATTGGCGAGCACGTTGTTCCCGGTGACGTACCAGCGCCGGACGGACCCGGCAGGCCGCTCGAACATCGCACTGAGGACCGGCGCGCACTCCGGGTGGCGTTGAGCCGCCGCCTCGGCCGCCCGGTCCGTGCCGGAGGCCGTGGGAGCGGTGGCGGGCGTCTCTGCGGTACTGCCGACCGGCAGATCGGCGTCGGGCAGCAGAGCGGCTGCCAGCCGGTCCTGCGACAGAGCCGCGACCGGGCGCCACGCGGCCCCGGATTCCGGGGCCGCGGATGCCGAGGTCGCAGGTTCCGGCGTCGCGCGGTCGGCTCCCGCCGACGTGGGCGCGGCCGACGCCGAGGCCGGGCCCCCGGCCCCGGTCGGCGACGAGGCGGAGGCACAGCCGGCCGTGAGGACGAGCAGGGCCAGGATCGCCGGTGCCACCCGTGCGGCCGGGATCGTCATGATGTCTCCGTTCGTCGCTTCCGCGCATCCCCCGGTCAGGAGTGCGCGCGCTCCCATAGCTCGGTGACCTTGCCGGAGGCGTCGATCGCCACCTTGTAGTCGCCGGCCGAGCAGGGGTAGGAGCCCTTGTCGCCGTGCGGGGAGGTGAGGCACTCGTTGATGTGCTTGACGACGCCCGCCAGGTCGACGTCCTTCGGCGCGGTCATCACCGAGCTGAGGTGGCCCTTGGTCGTGGCCGTGAACGCGGCGGTCTTGTCGGCGCCGACCGGTTCGAAGGTCACGTCGTTGACGCCGCAGGCGTCCTTGGTGTCCCGGTAGGTCAGGGTGGTGGTGCTGGTGCCCTTCACCGGGTAGATCCACTTCTGGCCGGCGGGCAGCGGCTCGTGGGTGCAGAAGCCCTCCGGCTCGTCGGAGCCGGGCGCGGTGGTGGCGGCACCGGTGGTGGCGGCACCGGTGGTGGTGCCCTTGGCGGTCTGGTCGGACGAGTTGTCCGGGCCGCAGGCGGCCAGGCCGAACACGGCGGTGGCGACCAGCGCGGTGGCGAGCAGTCTCCTGGATGCGGGCATGACGAAGGAACCCCCGTTTAATGCATGATCAGATTGGAAGTGCAGCGCACAGACTAACGCCTGGTCCGAAGAACGGGGCGTCGACCCCGGTGGTGCCGGCGCCGGGGTGGGCGGCTTCCCGCCCCGGCACCCGGCCGGCGGGCGTGAGGCGCGGTCAGGAAGCGGGGGGTGGGGACGGGAGGTGGTGGGCGGTGGTGGGTTTGCGGGCGTGGAGGAGGGCGGCGTCGAGCGGGAGGGGGGTGTGGGCGAGGAGGTCGAGGCCGGCGGCGGCGAGGAGGTCGGCGTAGTGGTCGGCGCGGCGTTCCCGGCCACCGACGTTGCACATCATGTGGACGTCCCAGGCGGTCGCCAGAGAGGCGGAGCCGTCGGCGGGCAGGAGGCGTTCGACGATGAGCAGGTCGGCGTGGGCGGGCATCGCGCGTTCGCAGTGGCGCAGGATGGCGCGGCAGCGGTCGTCGTCCCAGTCGTGCAGCACCCGGGAGAGGAGGTAGACGTCGCCGTCGGCCGGGACGTCGGCGAAGTCGCCGGCGCGGTAGGTGCAGCGGTCGGCGCAGCCGGCCGCCTCCATGGTGCGGCGGGCGGCCTCGACGGCGTGCGGGCGTTCCAGGAGGAGGCCGCGCAGGTGCGGGTGGGCGGTGAGGACGCGGGCGAGGAGTTCGCCGTTGCCGCCCGCGACGTCGACGACGGTGGCGCCGGCCGGGGCGCGTCCGGCGGCGGTGAGCACCGGGTGGGCGGGGACGGGGTCGAACATCCGGGTGCTGGCGGCCATCGAACGGTCGAAGAGGTCGGCGAGTTCGGGGTCGCGGGCGAAGTGGTCGAAGTGGTTCTCGCCGAAGAGGTGGTCGAAGGCGGTCTCGCCGGTGCGCACGGTGTGGTCGAGGGCGGCGAAGGAGCGGTAGAACGGTCCGCCGTACATCAGGGCGAGCGCCCGCATCGAGCCCGGGGCGTCCTCGCGGAGCAGCGCGCCGACCGGGGTGAGGCGGAACCGGTCGTCCTCGGCGGTGACCACGCCGAGCATCGCGAGGTAGCGCAGCAGGGTGGTCAGGGCGCGGGGGTGGGTGCCGGTGCGGCGGGCCAGGGTCGCGGGGTCGAGCGACGTCCCCGGAGGCATGGCGTCGGGCAGCCGCAGCCGGGCGCCGGCTGCCAGGGCCTGGGTGGCCCAGGCCCCGGTCAGCAGGCGCAGGAGCGTTTCGGCGGGCGGGTCGACGGAAGGAGCCGCGGCCGGGGCGGCGGCCAGGTGGGTGGCGAGGACGTCGCGGTGGTCGCCGGGCGCGTACAGCTCCACCCGCCGGTAGCCGGCCCGGGAGGCGGCGGGCGCGGTGAAGTAGAGGACGGTGCCGTTCTCATGCGGGTTGTGGCCGCCGCCGTCCGGGACGGCGCCCCGGTCGACGAGCAGGGCGCACAGGCCGCGCAGGAGCAGCGGCTCCGGACGCAGGACCTCGAAGGCGAGGTGCGCCTCGTGCTGGTGGGCCCGCTCGTGCGCGGCCACCGCTCGCAGGTCGGAGCCCGGCGGGACGGTCAGCGCGAACACCTCGACCGCCCGGCGCGTGCCGTCGGCACCCAGGACCTGGGGACGCAGGATCGAGACGTCGAGCCCGGCCGCGTCGCGCCGGTGGCGGGCGGCGAGCCGGCCGCGGACGACGGAGCTGGGGAGCGGCGGTGTGTCGGCGGTCAGACCGCAGGCGGCGAGGTCGGCGGACAGGGTCGCCCGGTCGGGCGGGAAGACCAGGAGGGCGGCGTGGGCGAACTCCAAATGGCGGGTGAGGGAGTGGAGTTGCCGGTCGTCGAGGCCGGGGAGGAGGAGCGGGAGGAGGGTGGCGGTGTCGTGGCGGCGGACGAAGTCGGCCGCGGCGCGCAGGCGGGCGGTGTCGTCCTCGGCGGCGTCGGCCGGTACGGGAGCCGGGGCTGCGAGGGGTGTGGCGGTGCTGGTCATGGCGGTGGCGTCCTTGCTGCGATGCACTGGAAGGTGGCGGTGCGCGGGGAGCCCGCGGGGCTCGGGAAGGTGCGGGGCCCGGCGAGGGGGCCCGCTCACAGGCCGACGTAGTTCTCGGCGAACCAGTCCTGCTGGGCGCGGGAGGTCCGCAGCGCCTCCAGGCGGGCCCGGCGCAGACCCGCGTCGTAGCCCGACGGGCCGCCGTGCGGGGCGCGCGCGGCGGGCGGGACGGGCGGCGCGGGCGCGGCGTGCAGCAGCCGGACCATCCAGTGCGAGAACTCCTGGGCGCGCCAGATGTGTTCCAGGCAGCGCTCCGAGTACCCGGCCAGCGCGCGTCCGTCCCCCCGGGCGAGGTCGTCGACGAGCGCGCCGGCGAGGAGCTCCGCCTCCAGCACCGCGAGGTTGGCGCCCTTGGCCGCCGACGGGGTGAGCATGCTCGCCGCGTCCCCCGCGAGCAGGAGGGAGCCGTGGCGCAGCGGTTCGACGACGTCGCACTCCAGGTCGACGACGGTGCGCTGGACGACGCTCCCCCGGCGCAGCGGGCCGTGCTCCGCCGCGCGCATCCGCACGTTCAGCTCGTGCCAGATGCGGTCCTCGTCCCAGGCGTCGGGCGGGGTGCCGCGCTCGCACTGGAGGTAGTAGCGGGTGATCCGCTCGGTGCGGGCCATGTGTCCGGCGAAGCCCAGCTCGTGGACGGCGTACCCGACGGCGTCCAGGCTCGGCGGCGCCTCGACCAGCAGGCCGAGCCAGGACAGCCCGTGGTCGTGGTGGTGGACGGCCGTGCCGGCGGGCAGCGACCGGCGGGCGGCGCCGTGCCGGCCGTCGCAGCCGGCGACGTACCGGGCCCGCCAGCGGACCTGCCGGCCGTCGGGTCCGCGCGCCTCGACGGTCGGGCGTTCACCGTCGGTGTCGAGCACCCGCAGCGCCTCGGTGCCGAAGTGCACTCGTCCGCCGGCGTCCAGGTAGGCGGTGAGCAGGTCGGCGACGAGGTGCTGCTGCGGGTAGACGGTGTGGCGCTCGCCGCGGGCCAGCCGGGCGTAGTCGAGGCGGAAGCGGCCGTCGCCGGTGCGGAACTCGCAGGCGGCGTGGGGTCGGCCGTGGCGGCGCAGGCCGTCGGCGAGACCGTGCCGGTCCAGGATCCGGACGGTGTTCTCGGCGAGGAAGCCGGCCCGGGCCCGGGCGTGCAGGTGGTCGCGGTCGGCGCGTTCCAGGACGACGCTGTCGATGCCGGCCCGGTGCAGCAGGTTGCCGAGGAGCAGCCCGGCCGGGCCGGCGCCGAGGATGACCACCTGGGCGGCGGGGTCGGTCGGACGGTCGGTCTCCGAGTGGTTCTGACGGTCGGTCACAAGAAGTGGATCATAATGACCGCCGGATACATGAATCGACGCAAATCACCCTGAGGGATGAATAGGGTGACAATGCTTCCTTTCCGGGCGTGGATGTCGATCGTCCGTTCACGGCCGGTTCGCCGCGCCCGCGCGGCCGTGGCAGAGTGGCGCGATGAAGACCATCGGCCTGCTCGGCGGCATGAGCTGGGAATCCACGGCGACCTACTACCGCCTCCTCAACGAGCTCACCCGGGAGCGGCTCGGCGGCCTGCACTCCGCCACGTGCGTGCTGTACTCGGTGGACTTCGCCGAGGTCGAACGGCTCCAGGCCGCCGGGGAGTGGGAGGCGGCGGGCCGGCTGCTCGCCGATGCGGCCCGCGCCGTCGAGGCGGCGGGCGCGGAGCTGCTGCTGATCTGCACCAACACCATGCACAAGGTCGCCGACCAGGTGGCCGGAGCGGTGTCCGTCCCGCTGCTGCACCTCGCCGACGCCACGGCCGGGGCGGTCCTGGCCGCCGGGGTGACCAGGGTCGGCCTGCTCGGCACCGCCTTCACCATGGAGCAGGACTTCTACCGGGACCGGCTGGCCTCGCACGGACTGGACGTCCTCGTCCCCGACGCGCCGGGCCGGGCCCTGGTGCACCGGGTGATCTACGAGGAGCTGTGCGTCGGGGTGGTCCGCGAGGAGTCGCGGGCGGCGTACCGGGGGGTGATCGCCGACCTGGTGGCGGCCGGTGCGGAGGGCGTGATCCTCGGCTGCACCGAGATCGAGCTCCTGGTCGGCGCCGACGACAGCCCGGTGCCGGTCTTCCCCACCACCCGCATCCACGCCGAGGCCGCCGTCACCGCCGCTTTGTGACCACTGCGTGGTGACCAGCGCCGCGACCACTGCGCTGCGACCGACCGCGCCGTGACCGACCGTCCTGTGACCGACCGTCCTGCGACCGACCGCCCCGTGACCGCCGCCGGTGGCGGTCACGGGGCGAGGTCACCAGCCGGGGTGCTCCAGGACCTCGACGACGGCCGTGGCGAGGGAGATCCCCGCGCCGTTGCCGGTGAGCAGGACGTGGTCGCCGGGGCCGATCTCGCCGTTGTCCAGCAGGTGGGCCAGCGAGACGAACTGGTCGCACGCCGCGAGGTGGCCCGTGCGGCGCCCGAGGTCGAGCATGCCGCGCGCCGGGTCGATGCCCAGGGGACGCAACAGGCCCTCCAGGTAACGGGGGTGGCCGGTGAACACGTGGGTGACCCGGGTGATGTCCGCCGCCGTGATGCCCGCCTCCTCGATCGCCTGCCGGGCCAGGGCGGTGCGGGCCTGCATCAGCTCGCGGGCCATCGTCTGGCGCAGGTCCCGCTCGGGGAAGCGGTCGGCGTACCCGGCCATCCGGCGACCCAGCGGGATCGAGGTGCCGGCCACCGCACCGGGCGGGAACAGCTCCTCCTCGCCCCGGTACAGCCGCTCCCAGGAGGACAGCGAGGACTGGGCGAGCGAGCGGATCCGCAGCGGGCCCGAGGTGGCCGACAGCAGCACCGCGCAGCCGGCGTCACCGAGGATCGATCCTCGGCCGGTGCCCCAGCCCTCGGCGTAGGTCATCCGGTCGGCCCCCGGTGTGCCGAAGTTGTCGGCCGCCGTGACCAGGACCGCCGACCGCTCCGGGGCGTGGGCGAGGTAGCCGTGCGCGAGCCGGGTGGCGTCCAGCATCGCCGTGCAGCCCTGGTCGAGGCCGATGGCCGGCGCCGTCGTGCCCAGCACCTGGTCCTGCACGTAGTTCGCGGCGTACCAGCCGTCGGGGCCCTGGTGGTAGGTGCCGGCGTGCAGCACCAGGCAGACGTCCTCGGCCGCCAGTCCGGCGCGGCTGAGCGCCGACCGGGCGGCCTCGGCGGCCAGTTCGGGCGCCGGCGTGTCGTCGGCGACCGCCACGCCCGTCCAGCCGTCGGCCTGCGCCTGTTCCGCGCCGGGCCGGCCCGCGGCGACCGCCTCGGCGATCGGCCAGAGCCGCGGCACATGGGCGGCCAGACCGGCGATGTACAGGCCGTCCGTCCTCATGAGGTGCCGCCCAGGCCGATCAGCAGGTGGCAGACGAAGACGGCCGGCAGATAGCCGACCACGGCCGCGACGGGCCAGCGCGCCGCCGCGTCCCGATCGAAGCGGCGGCCGGCGAGCGCGGCGAGGACGACCGGCAGCAGCGCCAGCCACCCCCAGTCGGCCGCCCCGCCCTCCCACGGCCGCAGCACCGCCAGCGACACGGCGGCGGACGCGGCTGCGGAGACCAGCGCGAGCACGACCGTCGTGCGCAGGCCGAAGACCCGGACGTAGGTGCGCTCGTGCGCGCCCGGCTCGCGGACGATCTTGCGGACCAGTTCGTGGTGGGTGGCCGCCAGCATGATCACCGCCAGCAGCGGCAGCACGTGCCGGACGGACCGCCCGACGGAGTCGGCGTCCAGCCCCGCGTCGTGCAGGAACACCGCGTACAGGTAGAGGTTGAGCAGCACCTGCACCGGGGAGCTCAGCAGGACGCCGACGACGACGGCGTCGCCGCGCGGCCACCCGAGGCGCAGTTCCGCGCCCACCAGCAGGGTGGTGTAGACGAGTTGAGCGGCGATCAGCAGCAGTGCGGCCCGGTTGCCGGCGTTCAGGACGAGCAGGAACACGGCTCCGGCGCCCGCGAGCACATGGAGGTCGCGGGGCAGGACGGCGCCGCGCGCCAGCGGGCGGGACGGGTTGTGGAGCCGGTCGTAGGGCAGGTCGCGCAGGTCGTCGGCGGCGCGCATGAGGAGCAGGTCGACCAGCACGGTCAGCGCGGCCCCCGCGGTGCCCCAGCCGGGCCGCCAGTGCTCGACGCGCCCGTCGGCGGCGGCGAACAGGCCGGTGGCGCCCACCGTCCACGCGGTCGCGAACACCAGCGACAGGGGCAACGGGAAGCTGCCGCGCAGGAACGCGCCGAGGCGGACGGCGAACGGGCCGGGGTCGGCGGGGGCGCCGGTGGGGGCGGGCGCGGGCGCGGTGGCGGGACCGGCCGCGGGGCCGGTGGCGGGACCGGCCGCGGGGCCGGTGACGGCGGGCGCGGGCGTCCCCGGGGTGGTGGGCCCGGTGGATGGGGGGCTCATGCCTGCGACCCCTCGGCGGCCGTGGTCACGGGGGCGGCCGGCGGGGTGGATGCGGCGGTCCAGCGGACCGGCAGCTGCCAGACGCCGTTGATGAACATCGTCCGGCGCCAGTCCAACTCCTCCTCCGGACGGGCCAGTTCCAGCACCTCGAAGCGACGCAGCAGGGCCTGGATGCCGATCTGCAGTTCGGCCCGGGCGAGTTCGGCACCCAGGCACAGGTGACGGCCGTAGCCGAAGGCGAGGTGGGAAGCGACGTCCGGGCGCTCCGGGTCGAAGGCGTCCGGGTCGGTGAAGACGGCCGGGTCGCGGTTGGCCGTGTCGGTCAGCGGCACCACGATCCGCCCAGCCGCTACTGGACAGCCGCCCAACACGACGTCCTCGGTCACCAGATGGGGCGCGCCGCCGGTGTTGTTGAGGGAGCTGAAGCGCAGCATCTCCTCGACCGCCGCGGCCACCCGCTCGGGGTGCTCGCGCAGGGTCTTGGCCAGCGTGGGGTGCCGCAGGAGCAACAGGACGCACATCCCGAAGGAGTTGCCGGTCGTCTCGTAGCCGGCCATCAGCATCCCGGAGCCGAGCGAGACCACCTCCCGGTCGGAGAGCCGCAGCTCGGGGTCGTCGTCGGGCCGCAGCGCCAGCCGGGTGAGCAGGTCGTCGGCCGGGGTGCCCGCCTCGGCGGCACGCCGCTTGTCGGCGACCAGGGCGGCGAAGTAGTCGTCCATCCGGGCCTGGGTGGCGGTGACCTCCTCGCGGCTGTGGCCTGAGGTCGACATCAGGATGTCCACCTCCGCGCGCAGCATCGCGCCGTCGTCGAGCGGGACCCCGAGCACCTCGCAGATGACCCGCATCGGGAACGGCACCGTGAAACCGCCCACCAGATCGGCCTCGCCGTC
Organism: Streptomyces sp. NRRL F-6131; assembly: GCA_000719695.1. Taxonomy (GTDB): domain Bacteria; phylum Actinomycetota; class Actinomycetes; order Streptomycetales; family Streptomycetaceae; genus Kitasatospora. Next base: position 25,425 of record JOHN01000064.1, on the reverse strand, counting down.
GGTGGCGCCGGCGGTCAGGTCGTCGAGCAACTCCTCGGCGAGGGCCTCCAGGCGCGGACGCAGCAGGCGGACCTGGCGCGCGGTGAACGCGGGGAGGATCGCACGGCGGCGTCGGGTGTGGTCGGGCGCGTCGGCGGTGGCGAGCAGCACGGACTCCGTCTTGCGGGCGAACAGCGGCCGGGCGAGCTCGGTGTAGCCGGCGCGGCTGAACCGGTCGTCGCCGAGGACGGCGGTGACGTCCTCGTGCCGGGTGACCAGCAGGGCGGGCTGTCCGCTGGACAGCTGCACCGGGTGCGGGGCGCGGGCGTGCAGGACGTCGCGGTACGCGTCCGGCGGGCGCACGTCACCGGCGGGCGGGAAGGGGAAGCGGGCCGGGTCGGTCATATCGTCTCGCCCTTCTCGGTGGCGACGGTCTTCTCGGTGGCGACGGTCTTCCCGGTGGCGACGGTCTTCTCGGTGGCCTCGGAGGAGTCCGGACCGACCTGCTCGACGGGCCTCTCCTCGGCCTGCTCCTCGACCTGCTCCCCGGGCGCTTCGGACGGCGGCAGCAGCCGCACCGTGCCGGCCGTGCCGTCGATCTCGATCCAGGCGCCGTCGGGGATCGCCGTGGTGGCCTGCGGGACGGCGACCACGGTGGGGACGCCGAGCAGCCGGCCGGTGATCGCGGTGTGGGACAGCAGGGTGCCGCGTTCGACGACCATGCCGGTGGCGGACATCATCAGGAACAGCCACCCCGGGTCGGTCTCCCGCGCGACCAGGATGTGCCCGGCGGCCAGGTCCGGGTCGGTGGACGGGTCGAGCACCACCTTGGCCCGGCCGCGGACCACGCCGCCGCTGGAGCCGATCCCCCGCAGGACGCCGTCGTCGGTGACGCCGGCCGCGCCCACCGCGGTCGCCCGCGGCAGCGCCCGGGCGAGCGGCAGCCCGGCGGGCGTGCCGAGCAGGGCGGGGCGCTGCGGGTTCTTCGCCCAGCGTTCGCGCTGCTCGCGGCGGAGCGCGACCAGGGCCCGCAGGTCGGTGACGGTGCCGGTGCCGTCGAACGCGCCGATGACCTCCTCGACGGTCAGGTCGGCGACGTCGAGCTGGTCGTCCAGGACGCCGGTGCGGGCCAGCTCCGCGCCGAGCCGCCACATCACGTCGCGGGACAGCCCGAACAGCTGGGTGCGGCAGAAGCGGGTGTCCTCGCGGATCCGGGCGAGGTCGCGGGCGAGCGCGGTGATCCCGAGCAGGACGGTGCGCTGCGCCGGGTTGGGGCACACCTCGCGCAGCCGCTCGCGGGCGCGCCGGGCGGCCGCCTGCTCGTCGGCGCGGTTGGCCGCCACGGTCGCGCCCTGGCGCACCAGCGGGCGGATCAGCGCGAGGACGGTCCACGGCCGCTGGCGGGGCGTCGGCTCCTCCAGCTTCAGGTCGTGCAGCGCGCGGTCGCCGTACCGGGCGATGTACGCGCGGGCGGAGTCGGCGACGGCCGTGCCGTGGCGGCCGGTGACGATCTGCTGCCACAGCTCCTCGGGGTCGCTCGCGTCGTCGAGCACGGCGGCCCGCAACTCGGGCACCGCCCCGACGCGTTCGGCCAGGCCCATGGCGGCGCGGACCGCCTCCAGCGAGCGGTTCTCCCGTCCGCCGCCCATCAGCCCGACCAGGACCTGCGGGCCCTCGCCGGTCCAGCGGCGCAGCAGGACGCTGCCCGCGCCGAGCACGACCAGCGCGATGAAGGCGTTCACCAGGGTCACGCCCCAGCGCTCGCCGGCCCGCTCCCAGAGCCGGCGGTAGAAGGCGATCAGCTCCTCGGGCGAGTCGCCGACCGTCTCGGCCTCGGCCATCTGCTGGTCCCACCAGCGCAGGAAGCTCTTCACCTGCCACGGGTGGAGGGCGCTGCGCCAGGCCAGCCGGGGCAGCGCCCGGACGACGGCCGGCGCGGCCCAGCGGCGCTCGCCGCGGGCCGGGCCGGTGATGCCCATCGCCTGTTCCCAGCCGCGGCGCACGATCTCGAACATCGGCATCTGCCCGTGCAGGGCGTGCCAGTCCTCCAGCCGGTAGTAGACCTGGCCCTCCAGGTAGCCCACCATCCGGGCGAGGCGGTGCGCGTTGTCCCGCACCCAGGACTCCGGCACGCCCATCCGCCGGTAGAGGTCGGTGAAGGAGCGGCGGTAGAACTCCCGGGACTGGGAGAAGGTGAGGGCGCCGGAGACGCCGGGGAAGCTCTCGGTGATGTTGTGGTTGCCCCAGTAGACGCGGGCGGTGTCCGCGTCCTGCGGGTCCGCCGCGTCAGCCGCGTCAGCCGCACGGGCCGTCGAGCCGGCACCGGCGGCGACCGGGGCGAGGACCATCGGGCGGGCCTGGAGCAGATGGACGACGCCGTCCTCGGTGAGGGCCCCCTCGATGTCCTGCGGGGTGCCGAACAGCTCCTCGACCCGCGCGGCCAGCTCCGCCACCGCGCGCACCTGGTCGTCGTCCAGCACCGGGACGTCGGCCAGCTCGTCGGCCACCGGCAGGAGGACCGGCGCGCCGGCGGCGGCGCCCTCCGGCAGACCCATCGACCACTGCTTCCGCACGGTCCGCGCGGTCACCTCGTCGGTGGCCGGGTCGTGGAAGAAGTGGTCGACGTCCGCCTTCTCCTGGACGACGCCCTCGCCGATGCCGTACGCGGCGGCGACGACGCGGCGCAGCGCGCCGTCCCGGGGGTCGCGGGTGAACGCGACGAACGAGCGGGTGCCGAGCACCATCCGCTGCACGCCGACCGCGACCCGCGCCCGCAGCGGGTCCAGCCCGCGCAGGATCCGGTAGCGCACCGCCTGGGGGTTGAAGGCCGACGCCCAGCAGCGCACCACCGCGGCGGCGAGGCCGTCCTCGTCGACGTAGAGGAAGCTGTCGCTCATGCCGGCGAACGGGTCGACCGCGCTGTCCTCACCGATCGCCTCGGCCTCACCGATCGCCTGGGCCGCGCCGACCGCCTCCGCCCCGGCCGACGGTTCGGCATCCGCGTCCTCGGTCGCCTCGACGGCCGGCCCTGCGGTCGCGACGGTGACCGGGACCACGCAGGCGCGCACCGCCACCAGGCCCTCCGGCCCGGCGACGGCGGCGAACTCCTTGCGGACCCGCTCCGCGAGCGCCGCCGACGGGCTCGACCCGGCCAGCGCCTCCCTGGCGGCCGCGCACCAGGCCTCGACCTCCGCCTGCTCGGCACCGTCCGCCGGCAGGGCGGGCAGCGTCGGGCGCAGCGCGTCCAGGGCCTCGTCGAACGCGGCGGCGGGCAGGCAGAAGAACTCCGGGACCAGGAACCCGGCCCGCCGCAGCACCTCCTGACGGGCGAACTTGTTCCCGACCCGCGCGGCGTCCGCCAGCACTCCGCCGCCGTCCGTCTCCGTGGTCACCACGAGTTCGGTCATTCGGCCCCACCGCCCCATCCCCTGCCGCCCCAGCCGTCCAGGTGCAGCACGCTGTCCACGGGCCGGCGCGGCGCCGGCCCGAATCCGTCCCCCACCACGTGCGCGGTCGGGATCAGCGCCCCCTGGCGGACGTCGCCCGGCAGTCCGAGGATGTCGGCGACCTCCTGCTCCGCGTCCAGGTGCACCGTCGTCCAGGCCGTTCCCAGGCCGCGGGCGCGCGCAGCGAGCATGTAGCTCCAGGCGGCCGGGAGGAGCGAGCCCCACACGCCCGCCTGGTTGCCCGCCGGGAGCGGGCGGCTGCCGAGTTCCAGGCACGGGATCACCAGCACCGGCACCTCGTGCAGGTGCTCGGCGAGGTGCCGGCCGCCGGCCAGCATCCGGCTGGACACCCCGCCGGACGCCCCCTCGGCCCCCGCGGCCCCGTCGCCGGCGCCCCCTTCGTCCGCCGCCTCCGGCGTCGGCGGATAGCGGGCCTCGAACACCCGCCGGTAGACCTCGGCGATCCGCTTGCGCGGCCCCTCGTCGGCCACCACCAGCCAGTGCCAGCGCTGGGTGTTGCCGCCGTTGGGTGCCTGGAGCGCGATCTCCACACAGGCGCGCACCACCGCGAGGTCGACCGGCCGCGACAGGTCCAGTCGCAGCCGCACCGACCGGGTGGTGGTCAGCAGTTCGTCCGGCGTCGCCGGCACCCCGACCCGCTCCGGGCGGGTGTCCGCGCTCACCAGAGCCCCGGCACGAGACGCGCGTGGCCGGTGGCGTAGTCGCGGTAGCCGGGGATGTTCAGCAGCATCCGCTCCTCGGTGCGGATCCGGAAGGTGATCGCGGCGGCGAGCGCGACCAGCAGCACCACGCTCAGCGGGTTCAGGAAGAACGCCACGAACCCGACGTGCGCCGACAGCATCCCCGCGTAGGCGGGGTGCCGGATGAACCGGTACACGCCCCAGGTGACGACCTGGTGGTCCGTCTGGCGCGTCACGTGGTGCGAGTAGAACCGGCCCAGTGTGCGGATCGCCACCTGGCGCAGCACGACCCCGCCGACGAACACCGCCGCCGGGACGAGGAGCAGCGGTGACCAGTCGTCCCAGGGCAGTGGCCCGAGCACGCCCGCGGAGACGGTCGCGATCCGGGCCGCCGCGTAGAACAGCAGGCTCGCCGACTCGCGCGGCGCCGAGCCGGAGGTCCGGAAGGTCACCGGGATCTCGACCGCCAGCCACGCCAGGTAGCAGGCGGCCAGGACCGCCGCGACCAGGTCCACCGCCTCGCCGGCGTGCCGCAGGTGCACCACCAGCCCGGTGCCCACCGCGAGCACCGCCACGACGAACAACAACTGCGGCGCCCGCACCGCCCAGGACGAGCCCGTGCCCGCCGCCGGTTTCACCGCACTCACTTCGCCGACCTCCGCTTCAGATATCCCGCGCGGCTGAGGGTGTGGACGCCGATCTCGAACCGGCCGTACCCCTCGCCGCTCTCCGCGTCCACCACCGCGAACCGGTACGCGGCTCGCGCCCCGCGCCGCGGTGCGAACTCCCACCACAACTCCAACGGCACCGCCACCGGCAGGCCGATCGGCACGTCCGCCTCCAGCGACAGCCACAGCATCTGGGCGTCCGCCTCCCGCTCGTGGGCGGTGTGGCCGAGCATCGTCGCCATCTGCCGGGCCGACTCGATCAGCGCGCCCGGGGTGTGCACCCCGGCGCCCGCCAGCCGGTGACCGGGTGGCGGCACCAGCACGGCGGCCCGTTCGACCCGGACCGCCCCGCCCAGGAGCACGTTCTCCGGCCGGTGCCGGTGCACCAGCGCCGGATCGGCGGGCACCACGCCCTCCCGCGCGCCGCTCGCCGCGGCCGCCGTCCCGCCGAGCCGGACCGAGGCCCGGCAGACGGTTTCGCCGTCCTGTACGCCCAGCAGCCGCCAGGCCGGCCCGTCGTCGGCGGCCACCGGCTCGCCGCGCAGCCACACCGGCGGGCCCAGCTCACACATCCGGTCGAAGGTCATCGAGAGCCGCAGCCGGCCGTCGACCGCGTCGATCCACTCCGGCGCCTGGTCCCTGATCAGGTCCAGGGCGCCCGCCACCAGCACCATTCCCGGCACATGGTCGAGCGGGTGATCGAAGAAGCACCCGTCTTTCTCATCCACCACCACCGGGACGACCACTCCCGGTCCCTTTCCGCCGACCACATCAGGCGGACCGTCATTCACCTGGTCGAATCCCTCCCCCCGGAAGTTTTCTGACGAACTGTCATGCACTGATGGAACGTCAGTTCCACACGAGACGCCTGGTACCAACGAGGTCACGAGGACCGAGGAAACCATCGATCACCAGTCCGAGCAACCCGGACCCGTCCACACCCCCGCCAGCCCCCGCCACCGTCCAAAAACACCCCCACGCATGACCGAAAACCCCATCGCCGACCCCGCCCCGCGACCGTCCGCACCGGTTCGCACACCGGAAATCCCCCGCCGGACCGGCCCACGGGATAGCGTGGGACAGGTCGTACCCGCCCGCCTGCCCGGGAGCGTCCGCCGGCGTCCGCACGCCTCCGGCCGGGGGCACGGCCGCGCGCCGACCCCGAACAACTCCCGCGCGACCAGGGCGCGTTCGTCCCCGAACCGGCCGTCCTTGACCCGGCCGACCGTGCCCCGGGGCGGGGCCGGCGGCCGTGGCGCCCTACCGGAGGACGAGCAGCTTGGTGCCCGGCACCAACTTGCGGTTGACGGAGGTGGACTGGACGAAGACGGTGTAGGCGGGGTTGTCGCCGGGCTTGACGGTGGCCTCCGAGGCGGGCAGGCCGAGGAGCTGCCGGGCCGCCGGGCCCGAGAACACCTTGCCGGTCATCAGGCCGGTGGCCGGGTCCTTCTCCGCCACCGCGAGCTGCTTGCCGCCCTGGATCTTCTCCCGCTTGGACAACTCGTAGAAGGCGCAGCCGGTCTTGTAGGTGTGGCCGGCACCGGTGACGAACTCGCGGATCGACAGCTGCTGGTCGACCGGGACCAGGGTGTACGTACTGGTGTCGAGGGCCTCCAGATTGGCCTTGACGTCGGCGGTGCTGAGCTCCTGGCCCATGGTGAAGAGGCTCTTCGTCCCCCGGACGCCCTTCTCCCGGCCGCGCAGGAAGCTCGTGGCGGCCGACTTCACGGTGCCGATCGCCTCCTCGACGCCCTTGCTGGAGTCGGCGTCCCAGATCGCGATGTTGCCCGCGGGGAAGCCGTACTCCTGGGCGGTGCGCTTGGCCAGGGAGTTGGGGACGAGGATCGCGGACGTCCAGTGGTCGGGGAGCTCGTCCATGGCGCCGTGGATCCGCTCCATCCAGCCGCGCAGGACGGCCTTGCCCTTCCCGCCGGGCATGTGGACGTGCATCTGGCCGCACTCCGAGAAACCGGAGGCGTTCTCCTCGCCGTCGGTGACGACGACCTGGAGGAAGGAGTGCTCCCCGTACCCCTCCCAGATGTTCTTGAGGTCGTCGACGGACTTCACGGCCGCCTCGATCAGCGCCGTCGCGCCGTTGTCCACCTTGTAGAGGCCCTGCAGCGACGGCAGGTGCTTGACGTCCATGTCCCAGACGAGGTTCTGCACCCCGTGGTCGAAGGCGTACAGGCTGATCCTGGTCTCGTGGCCGAGCCGGTCGGACTCCTCCTGAAGGCCCTTCACGAACTCGTCCACGACCCGGACCAACTGCTTCTCGTGCTGACGCATCGACCCGGACTTGTCGACCACCAGCGAGACGTGGTTGACCTTGTGCTCGATCCTGTTCGTGGACATTCTTCTCCCCTTTTCCCAACGCCTTTTCCGACGCCTTCCGGCGCTCCCTCAAGCGTTGGTCCCACTCTATGAGGAGGCACTGACAATGCCCTCCGACCTGCGGACCGGCGGCCGTCGACCCGGCCTGCGGCGGCCCAGGGCGAATTGACGGCCCACCGGGAGCGCGCCGCTCGGGAGAAACCGGCGAGAACCCGGTTCACCGCTTCCTACGGGCGCCGCCCGACGTCGGCCAGCAGCAGGTCGGCGAGGGCGTCGGCGTACGGGCGCGGGTGGCGGCGACGGGGCAGGGCGAGGCCCAGGTGGCGGGCCGGGCGCGGCGGCCCGACCGGGACGACGCGGGTGCCGGGCTGCGGCGGGTCGAGGGCGACCATCGGGACGAGGGAGACGCCGACCCCGGCGGCGACCAGCGAACGGGCGAAGAAGTAGTCGGTGGTGGAGCCCGCCACCCGAAGGTCGAAGCCGGCCAGCCGGGCGTGGCGGCGCAGGAAGTCCTCAGTCTTGGAGCAGCCCAGCACCCAGGGGTCGTCGGCGAGTTCGGAGAGGTCGAGGGCGGCGCGGTCGGCGAGCGGATGGCCCTCGGGCAGCACCACGGACAGCGGGTCCGCCATCAGCGGCGTCCACTCCAGGCCGGAGCGGTCCCCGGGGACCACGGGCAGCGGCCCGTCGAAGTGGTAGGCGAGGGCGAGGTCGGCGGCGCCCTCGCGGACCATCGGCAGGCTGTCCTCCGGTTCGCGCTCCACGATCCGCAGTTCGACCTCGGGGTGCGCCGCCGCGAACCGGGCCAGCACCGGCGGCAGCAGATGGCGGCCGCCACTGGTGAAGGTGGCGAGGGTCAGCCGGGGCCGGTCCGCGCCGAGCCGCCCGATCCGTTCCTCGGCGTGCCGCAGCTCGGCGCCGACCGCCACGGCGGCGTCCACCAGCAGCCGGCCCGCCTCGGTCAGCCGCACGCCGCGCGTCGACCGCTCCACCACGGTCGTGCCCAGGCCGCGTTCGAGGGCCGCGATCTGCTGGGAGACGGCGGAGGGCGTCAGCAGCAGCGCGGCGGCCGCACGGTTGAAGCTGCCGTGCTCGGCGACCGCCTTGAGCATGGTGAGCCGCCTGACGTCGAGCATGGTGAGGTCCCCCGGTCCGCCCTGGTGCTGGTGCTGGTGCTGCTGGTACTCCTGCTGATGCCGGCGCCCTGCTCAGCGGGTGGGCGGGGCGCGGTGAGGACAGTACCCCGACGGAGGCCCCGCTGACGGAGGGATCGATTGATCGGCTCAGCGGTTCCTCGGGTCAGTGGTTCCTCGGGTCAGTGGTTCATCGGCTCAGCGGTTCCTCGGGTCAGCGGTTCAGAGCCAGGACCGTGCCGACGAGCTCCGCCAGCCGCGCCCGCAAGGCGTCCCCGGCCGTGCCCCGCTCCCCCGCCAGGTGCTCGACGAGGTCGGCCCGGACGGCGGCGAGCAGGACGTGCGCGGTGAAGTCGCTGTCGGCCGGGGCGGGGATCTGCTCCAGCAGGTCGCGCAGCAGCGCGTGCCACCGGGCGTAGTGCTCCGTCCGGTACGGGCTGCCGCTGCCGCTCTCCTCCAGGGCGAGCGCGAGCCCCCGGTGGTCGAGCTTGAAGCAGAGCAGCGCGTCGAGCACGGCGGGTACGCGTTCAGCCGCCGGGGTGCCGGGCCCGAGGGGTGGTGGGCCGGCCTCGACGGCCGCGCCGATCGGTTCGAGGCGCGCCTCGTACAGCGCGCGGAGCAGCCCGGCGCGGTCCCCGAACGCACGGAACAGCGTGCCCTTGCCGACCCCGGCCGCCGCCGCGACGTCGGCCATGGTGATGTCCCCGGGGTCCTCGCGCCGGGCGAACAGCGCGTCGGCCGCCGCGAGGACGGCCTCCCGGTTGCGGACGGCGTCCTTGCGGGTCCTGGGCTCGGACATCCGGCCTCTCCTTCCTCCTCCGAACGGAACGAAACGGACCCCTGGTCCACATCCACCGGGAAGAGCATACCCACGTCAGCCCGAACGTCCCCCGGCGACGGTCGGACACGCCCTTCCCGACCGCCGATCCGTCACGGATGATGTGCGACGCGAGAAGAACCGCGCCCGGCCCGCCCCCGGACGCGGTGTCGCGCGCCGCCACCGTCAACCGATCCACGGATCCCGGAGGACGCACCATGCGCCGCACCGCCCCGACCGCCCTCTCGGCCGCCCTCACCGCAGCCCTCACCGCCGTCGCCTCGGCGGCCCTCCTCGCGGCCCCCGGGACCGTCACCCCGGCCCGCGCCGACACGGCGACCCCCGTCGTCCTCATCCACGGACGCAACGCGGACCCCGGCGTCTGGGGCCCCACCCTCGAAGCCCTGCGCGCCAGGGGCTACGACGCCGGCCGCCTCTTCACCTGGTCGTACGACACCTCGCTCTCCACCAACGAGACGCTGGCCGGCCGGCTCTCGGCCTACGTCGACACCGTGCTCGCCCGGACCGGGGCGGCCAAGGTCGACATCGTCGCCCACAGCCTCGGCAGCCTGCCCAGCCGCTGGTACGTCAAGTACGGCAACGGCAGCCGCACGGTGAAGAACTGGATCTCCCTCGCCGGGCCCAACCACGGCACCGGCCTCGCCTGGCTCTGCGCGGCCTGGGACCAGGGGTGCCGCGACATGACGCCCGACTCCTACGTCGTCAGCCGCCTGAACCGGACCCCGGAGGCCCCCGCTCCCGTCCGCTACTGGACCTTCTGGTCACGGGACGACGAGCAGATCACCCCCGCGTCGAGCACCCGGCTGGACGGCGCCACCAACACCGAGGTCCCGGGCCTCAAGCACAACGACTTCCTCGGCAACGCCTCCGTCATCGCCGCGGTCGCCGCCGTCCTCACCGCCGGCTGAGCGGTCGGGACCGGGTCCGGCCGGTCAGCCACCGCCACGGCCACCGCTGCGCTGCGGCGACGCGGAAGGAGTCGGCGACACGGGCACGGCGCTCTGCCCTCCCTGCCAGGACTGTGCTGGACTGACCGGACAGAGTCCGTACACGACGACGAGGTGACGGCGATGCCTCTTGAGGGTGAGTACGACCCGAGTCCGGCGCAGTGGGTGCGCGAACAGGTCGAGCTGTACGAGAGTTCGGGCGGCGCGCGGGGCGGAACGCTCTGGGACACGGGCCTGCCGGTCGTCATCGTCACCATGCGCGGCGCGAGGAGCGGCCGGATCCGCAAGATTCCGCTGATGCGCGTGGAGCACGAGGGCCGGTACGCGGCGGTGGCCTCCAAGGGCGGCTACCCGGAGCACCCCGACTGGTACTTCAACCTCAAGGCCCACCCCCGGGTGGACCTTCAGGACGGCCCCGCGGTCCGGAGCATGACGGCCCGCGAGCTCGCCGGCGACGAGAAGGACCGGTGGTGGCGACGCGCGGTCGCCGCGTATCCGCCGTACGCCGAGTACCAGGAGAAGGCCGGCCGGGTGATCCCGGTCTTCGTCCTGGAACCCGAGCACCCGGCCGGGCCGACGAAGGCCCCGGCCCCGACGGAGGACTGAGCCCCGCTCCCCCGCTCGCCCGGGCCGGCGGCCTTCACCGAAGATCCGCAAAGAACCCCCCGGACGAACCTTGACCCGCGCGGGTAGATAGTATGTACCCGCACGTGAGGCCCGGCAGGCGGCTTCCCGTTGCGTGCGGGGGCCCACGAAGCCTGTTCCGCGCGCCCGTCCCCGTCTGCCGACACCCCGTGGCGCCCGTCCGTGACCCTCGACGCCGGACGGGCCGCCGGGGTCACCCGACCGGGGCCTTCGAGGAGCGACGTGACGGTACACCGACCGGGCCGGGTGCGGCCGCGGCCCGGAACCGGTGCCGCGCCGCCCCCGGGGGTTCCGTCCCCTCACGCACTCCCGCGCACGGGAGCACCGCGCCGGACCTCACCCCGCGCGGACCGTCCCCGTCCGCATCCATCAACGACACGTCAGTTCAGGTACTTCCATGCACCCCCACCACGCCGTCATCGACGGCTTCCATTACGGCTGGCTCAACCCGGTCCTGTCCTACCTGGTCGCCTGCACCGGAGCGGCGCTCGGCCTGCGCTGCACCGTCCGCGCCCTCGACCTGCCGCCGCGCCGCCGGCTCGGCTGGCTGCTGCTGGGCGCCACCGAGATCGGCTGCGGCATCTGGACCATGCACTTCCTCGCGATGCTGGGCTTCACCGTCACCGGCTCGACCGTCCTCTACAACGTGCCGCTGACGCTGTGCAGCCTGGTGCTGGCGATCGCGGTCTGCGGCCTCGGCATCCTCTACGTCGGCTACCGGCCGCGGAGCCTGAGCACCCTGCTGATCGGCGGCACGGTCATGGGCCTGGGCGTGGCGGCGATGCACTACCTCGGCATGGCCGCGATGCACGTCCAGGGCCAGGTGTCCTACGACACCCTCACCGTGGGCGCCTCGATCGCGATCGCCGTGGCCGCGTCCACCGCCGCCCTGTGGATGACGCTGAACATCACCGGCCTGCTGGCCTCGCTCGCCTCGGCACTGGTCGCCGGGGTCGCGGTGGTCGCGATGCACTACACCGGCATGGCCGCCGTGTCGGTCGTCCTGGACGGCCGCGTCCCGATCGGCGGCCTCCCGGCCTCGCAGTTCATCACCCCGCTCGCGGTGGCGGTCCTCGTCCTGCTCTCGCTCGGCGGGATCGCCCTGATGCTGTCGCCGCACGACTCCTCGCTCTCGGGCCTGGAACGCGACCGGCCGGAGCCGGTCCGGGTGCCGCTGTTCGAACGACAGGGCTGACCGGCCCGGTTCCGACCCCTCGGAGACGGAACCGACGGCCCGGCGCGGGGCTCCCCGCGCCGGGCCGTCCGCTGTTGTCACGGCGGCGGCTGCGGGGCCGGAGGGTGCGGGGGTGTCAGACGGCCGTGAGGGTGCGCCAGGGGTGGGTGTCCAGGTCGGCGGGGGTGCCGTCGAGGATCGCGGCGGTGCGGGCCGCGGGATCGAGGGCGACGGTGGCGAGGCTCGCCCAGCGGCGGCCGAGCGGCTCGGCCGGGTCCGGCAGGCAGGTGACGGGCGGTTCGCCGGGACCGGTGACCAGGCAGCGGGCGAGCGCGTCCGGTGTGACGGGCGGTCGGCGGCGGGCGAGCCGGGCGCGGACGAAGTCATGGCGCTCACCGGAGTCGGGCTGGTACAGCCAGGTCTTCTCCTCGGCCGCCGGAACCGGTGTCAGGAAGTGGTTGGTGCGCACCAGCAGACCGTGCTCGTCGGGGGCGACGGGGAAGACGCCGACGGGGCTGAGGTCGAGCAGGGTGGCGTCCGTCCCGTCGAAGAGGGCGAACGAGCCGGAGGAGGTCAGCGGGGCGCCGCGGACCAGGTCGACGGCTTCGGCGACGCTGCCGGCCTCCGCGAGGACGACCGCCGCGAGCACGTGGACCGGCACGCCGCCGACGCCGTCGCGGGCGTGGCCGAGGATGTTGAAGTGCAGGGCGAGGCCCGCGCTGTTGACCCCGATCTTGCCGAGGATGCCGTCCTCGGTGAGGCCGACGACGGTGTGCCGGCCGCCGCGCGACTCCAGGGTGTGCCAGTGCGCGCTCAGTTCGACGTGCCAGTCCCAGGTCTGGACGCCGAAGGTGCGCGGTGCGGTGGGGGTGTCGGTGGAGGTGTCGGCGGAAGTGTCGGTGGTGCTGTCGGCCGTGCTGCGCACCAGGGTGGTGCACTCCCCCGGCGGGACGGTGGCGCTGCGGGCGAGGATCTCGGTGCGGGCGTTGAGCGCGGCCAGCCGCCAGGCGTCGAGGCCGGCCCCGTCGGCGATGCCCTCGATCTCCGCGCGGGCGCCCGGGCGGAACTCCCCGACGGCGTCGAGGGCGCGTTCGGCGTCGTCGCGGACCCGGGCCGGGGCGATCCCGCCGAGGGCGAAGAGGCGGTCGTAGACGTCCAGCGCGGCGGGGAGGTGCGCGCGCAGCTGCCGGCCGCGGGCGGTGCCCCGGGCGTACGGGTCGGCGGCGTCGACGTGCACGTGGCGGCGGTGGTCGGGACGGGGGATCGGCGTCGTGGTCACGGCTGGTCCTTCGAAGGGGCGGTGAGAGGGGTGGGAACGGCGGGGGTGGCGGGAGCGGTGTGAGCGGTGTGAGCGGCCCGGGCGGCGGGGTGGAGCTGGAGAACGCCGCCGACGACGGTCGCGAGGACGGGGTTGGCCGCCTGGGCGGCGGGGTCGAGGTCGAGCGGGTTGGCCGCGAGGACGGTGAGGTCGGCGGTGAACCCCGGTGCGATCCGGCCGAGTTCGCCGTCCGCCCCGGCGGCGTACGCGGCCGCGACGGTCATGCCCCGGTAGGCCTCGCGCGCCGTGATCGCCTGGTCGGGCTGCACGGGCGCCGCGTGCGGCTCCTCGACGGGGCGGCGCAGCTGGCAGTCGGCCAGGCCGACGCGCGGATCACCGGGACCGATCGGCCAGTCCGAGCCGAGCGCGACGACGGCGCCGTGGTCGAGCAGGTCGCGGGTGCGCCAGCCGTGGGCGGCACGGTCGGGGCCGATCCGGCGGGACCAGTGGTCGGCGCCGTCCGGACGGGTCTGCCGGGTCGCGTGGACGGGTTGCAGGCTGGCCACGACACCGAGGCGGGCGAACCGGGGCACCAGGTCGTCCGGGATCGATTCGAGGTGCTCGATGCGGTGCGGGGCGCGCGGGACCCGGCCGACCTCCTCGACGACGTCGAGGGCGAAGCGCACCGCCCGGTCGCCGATGGCGTGGGTGGCGGTGGGGATGCCGCGTTCGGTGAAGAAGCGGACGGCGGCGCGGTAGGCGTCGGTGTCGCGCCAGAGCGGTTCGCGGTTCTCCCCGTGGACGTCGGGGTGTTCGAACCAGGCGGTGCCGTTGTCGGCGGTCCCGTCGAGCATGAACTTCACCCCGTCGACGTGCCAGCGCCGGCCGCCGATGCCCTGGAGGGCGGCGATCTCCCGCCACACCTCCGGGGTGGAGTCGGCGGGCACCAGCGGGGAGCAGCGGACGCGCAGGGGCAGTTCGCCCTGCTCCTCCAGGAGGCGGAGGACGTCCTCGGAGGGCTCGCCGAAGTCGAGGGCGTGCAGGCCGGTGAGGCCGGAGCGGGCGAAGCGTTCGAGCCGGTCGCGGACGTGGGCGGCGGCGGTGTCCAGCGGCACCTCGGGGTAGTGGGCGAACACCAGTTCCATGGCCTGGAGTTCGAGGACGTAGCCGGTGGGGCGCCCGGCCGGGTCGACGACGACGGAGGAGGCGTCGGTGAAGGTCTCGCGGCCGGTGAGGCCGGCGAGTTCGACGGCGCGGGGGCTGAGGAGGAGGGCGTGCGCGTCGCGGGTCAGGAGGGAGACGGGGCGGCCGGGGAGGTGGTCGGCGAGGAAGGCGCCGTGGGGTTCGCCGTCGAAGACGTTGAGGTCGAGGTCGTAGCCGGTGATCCACGCGTCGGGTCGGGGCTCACCGGCGGCGGTGGCCGCTTCGGTGAGCCGGGCGACGACCTCGGTGAGGGTGGCGGCGCCGGACAGGTCGACGCCGCTGCCGGTGGATATCGCGCCCCAGACCGGGTGGGTGTGGACGTCGACGAGGCCTGGCAGGATCGCGGCTCCCGGGAACTCGTGGACGGCGGTCGCGGGGCCGCGCAGCGGGGCGAGGTGTTCGGCGGGGCCGACGGCGACGATCCGGCCGGCGCTGACGGCCACCCCGTGCGGGGACGGGGCGAGGGGGCGAGGGGTGTCTTCCGGGGGGCTGGCGGGGCCGGTCGGGTCGGTCGGGTCGGTCAACAGCTCGACGGTGCGGGCGAGGAGGATGGTGTCGGCGTGCACGGGGGTGGGTTCTCTCGGTTCGGACGGCGCAGAATAATTGGCCACTCGGCCAATAATGTGCGGGACGGGCTGGAGGTGCATCAGGCGCGGGGAATCGTCCCCAGGGCGCGGGTCGCGACCCAGTACACGGCGGCAGCGACGGTCATCCCGGCCGGGACGGACAGGTCGACGGCGCCCAGGGCCGCCGCGATCGGACCGGTCCAGAAGGTGGTGCGCACCCACAGCACGGCGGCGAGCGCGCCGCCGGACAGGGCGAGGACGCCGGCCCAGTGGACACCGCCGTGGTACCAGTACGGTCCGCCGCGCCGCTGTTCGAGCAGGTCGGGGCCGCTGTAGCGGTTGCGGCGCAGGACGAGGTCGGTCATCGCGACGGCCATCACCGGCCCGGTGACCACCACGACCAGTTGCAGCATGGCGCTGACGCCGGTCAGGAAGTCGAAGACGAGGATCGCGTACAGCGTCATGGTCGTGCCGAGGATCCCGATAACCAGCACCGCCGGGATCCGGGCGAGCCGGACGCCGACCGACTGGACGGCCAGTCCCGCGCTGTACGCGGTCATCCCGTTGTTGGCCATGGTGTTGACGACGACCGCGACCACGAACACCGGCACGAACCACCCCGGCAGCACCCCCTCCAACGCGGCCTCCGGATCGCTCATGTCGAGCCCGGTGGCGGCGAGCGCGCCGACCGCCGTGAACACCACGCTGGGCAGGTACGCGCCGAGCGCCGTCCACCCGGCGACGGCGACCGGGCTGCTGTCGGCCGGCAGGTAGCGCGCGAGGTCCGGACTGTTGCCGTACGAGAGCGGCGCGGAGGCGACGAGGGTGAACCCGGCGCCGAGCGCCGCCGCCAGGGCGGCGCCCGTCAACGGCTCGGCCGGCGCGTAGGAGAGGTCGGCGGCGGCGAGCACGTACCCGGTGACGACCGCGAAGACGACGGTCAGCGCCACGCTGAGCGCGGTGTAGAGGCGGACGATGAGGGCGTACCCGAAGACGGCGATCAGCAGCGTGCCGGCCGCGACGAGGCAGATCACCGTGGCGTCGACGGCCGGGCCGGCGGGCAGTCCGAGCCGGGCGGCCAGGCCGATGCCCGCCACCGAGGCGGCCGACCAGTTCAGGGCGAGGTAGGCGGCCGCGATCAGCCAGCCCGCGACGACGACCATGGCGCGATTGCCGCGCACCCCGTACACGGCGCGCGAGACGACCGACCCGCTGGTGCCGGCCACCGGCCCGGCGGCCGCGACCACACCGGTGCAGATCCAGACCAGGTTGCCGACCAGGATCACGCCGAGGGCCTGCGGGAGGGTGAGGCCCATCAGGACGAGGGCGGCGCCGACGACGAAGCTGAGGTAGCTGACATTGGGCGCCGCCCAGACGGCGAACAGGTCGCGGGGGCGCCCGCCGCGTTCCGCGTCGGGGACGAGGTCGATGCCCCGGGACTCGGGCCCGCCGGCGCGGGGGCCGGACGCGGTGGTGGCGACGTCGGCGCCGGCGTGCGGGCGGGGGCACCGGGAGTCGTCGGGGGGGCCGGGGGCGGATCTCGGAGCAGGTCCGGGGGCGGGTCTCGGGGCGGGCGTGGAGTCGGTCGGTCTCATCGGCTTCATCGGTCTCGTCGAGGCCTCTCGGGTCGGTCCGGGGTCCGTCCGTCAGCCATTCCGACCTTATTGGTCAGATGGCCAACTGCATGTTGGGCACACATCCAATAGCGTGTCCCTCATGACGTCAAGACCTCAGGCCACCCGGACCCGCAAGCCCCCCGGCGAGCGCCGCGCGGAGATCCTGCAAACCGCCGCCCGGATCGCCCTGGACGAGGGCCTGGAGCGCATCACCCTGCGGCGCGTCGCCGACGACCTCGGCGTGCGCCCCGGGCTCATCGGCCACTACTTCCCCGCCGCCGACGACCTGGTCACCGAGGCCTTCGCCCACGCCGCCGCCCAGGAACGCGACGCCCTGCTGCCGCAGAGCAAGGCCGAGGCCAACCGCTCCCCCACCGCCCGACTCGCCGGCTTCCTGGTCCGCCTCACCGGCGCCGAGTGCCTGGACCTCAGCCGCCTCTGGCTCAACGCCCGCCACCTCAGCCGCTTCAAGCCCGGCCTACGGGCCGCCGTCCAGGAGCAGGAGACCCTCACCCGCACGGCACTCACCGCACTCGTCGAGGAGGGCGTCCGTCGCGGCGAGTTCCGCACCGACGACGCCCTGAGTGCGACGCTGCACATCCTGGTCACCGTCGACGGTCTCGGCGCCTACGCCAACGACGACACCGAGGTCGACCACCCGGCCCTCCGCGACCTCGCCATCACCGTCGCCGAACACCGCCTCGACCTCACCCCGGGCCTCCTGCGCGCCGCCGCCTTCTGACACCGACCACTCGCACCCCGACCCGGAGCCGGGGACCGAAACGACCCGGGATGCGGCACCGCCCGGCAACCAGAGGGCCCGCACCAGGCATGTGTGCGTGGTGCGGGCCCTCTGGTTGCCGGGCGATGCCGTCGCGGGGACTTCCACCTCGGTCTTCGGCGGGAGCCCACCCCCGGAGCCGTCGGACCGGAGCCGGGTCTTCCCTCAACACGTCAGGACAACGGGCCGGTTGACCGGTCTCGGCCGGGCCATCGGCATCGAAGGTGACGGCGAAATCGCCGTCCTCATGGAGTTCGGGTCACGGCAGGAACGCATCACCCGGCCGTACACCGCGATGTTCGAACTCCGACCCCGGACCCCACGGCGTACCGGGCAACCACCGCGTCCGGCCGCGAAGCCGCAGGCCGGCGTATCGGACTCCCACCTCGTCGTGTCCCGTGCGGCCACCACGGCCGTAGGGCGACCGCGACACGCTCCGTGGAGGCCGGGCCCGCAGTCCGATTCTCCTCAGGTGCCGTCGCGGCGGAGTTCTGCGTTGATGCGCAGAGCCTCTTCGAGCTGGTCCTCGAGGATGATGATGCGGCACGCGGCGTCGAGCGGGGTGCCCTGGTCGACGATCTCGCGGGCGCGGGCGGCGATGCGCAGCTGGTAGCGGGAGTAGCGGCGGTGGCCGCCGGCTGATCGCTGGGGAGTGATGAGTTTGGCCTCGTCGAGGCTGCGCAGGAAGCCCGGCGTGGTGCCCAGGATCTCTGCGGCCCGGCCCATGGTGTAGGCGGGGTAGTCGTCGTCGTCGAACTTGGTCTCTGCGCTCATGTGGTCCGCCGTGTCGTGGTCGGTGGCGAGGGTGGCCTGTTCCACCAGCACCTTCTTTCTCGGGAAACGGGTCGAGGGCCCCGGCGCTTTTGTGCGCCGGGGCCCAGGGATATGTGGATTCACTGCACCATCTACTGCACTACTGCGGCCGGCTGATTCGCCGGCCTGCGGTGTCCGCACCGCCCCGGCGAGGGACAGGTTGCGGGGATCGCGTATGCGTGACCGAGGACCACCTCTTCCATGACGTTCCATGACGATGGCTACTGCGGTTACCGCCCGGCGGGGAAATGCGTGCCGTGGCGGGCGATCCGACGGGGTGAACCCTTCCCTTCTCCTCTGGTGTGCATCGTGCGTACTGCGGTACTGCGTCCTGCGCGTGCGCGACCGCCACCGTCCCGGACCCCATCCACAACCGGACCCGCGACGCCTGACAGGTCACCCGTCTTCCGCCAGGACCGTTCTCATGACCGGGTCCCGCGTACCGACGACCTGCACGCCTCCTGCATCACTGCTGATACTGCCAACTGCGATAACGCCCAGGCAGTTCATGTCTGCCTGCCCTGCTGTCCTACTCTTCCAACACCAGGAACACTACACAGACCATTGAGCAATGTCTACTCTCGCCAACACAGATTTCCGCGTCCGGGCGCGGAGCTTTGTCGCGGAGGCCCCGGTCGACCGGCGTCGACGGGATCGCCGGCACCGGCGCCCGGGCCGAGTGCGACGCGCGGGGGGCGCCGCCGCACCGGTGTCGTTCACCGGGTGGGCGCGAGCGCGGTGAGCGCGGCGGCCAGGATGTCGTGAGCGGCGGGAGCGGCCGAGCTGGAGGCGAGCAGGAAGCCGAAGACCACGGCGACACAGGCCGTGGATCCGGCACCCCCGCCCCGACGTACCAGAACGGCGAGGACCACGCCGAAGAACACCACAGCCGACAGGTTGAGGACCACGGCCACCTCTCTGCGATCCGGCGAGCGCGGCGGCGGAACCGCGCCCGATATCTGTCCCAGCCGTCCCACATTTTTCCATCCGGCGATCACAGCCAATGGGATTTCCGTGCCACGCCGCGCCCGGCGGCGTCGCGGGTGGGGGCTTCCCCACGGGCGGCTTGCGGCGGGCACTATCCTGTGATTCATGTCGAACCCTGATGGGCTGCTCGTCGACATCGCCGCGATGGTCGAGTCCGAGCGCAGTAACCAGATGCCTTTGACCGTGGTCGTCCCCGGGGCGGTCATCACCGGCCGCCTCGCGCCGGAAAGCCTGTGGAACGAGCGGGTGGCAGAAGTCCTCGCCGCCTCGGAGCACTTGAAGCCCTTCGCCGCGCTGTTCACAGCGCCCGTCACCGGCGACGGCGAAGACTCGGCGCCGCCTGCCGGGCGGCCGACACATCTGCACCTGCATGTCGCCCGCATCCTGCAAGGCAGCTACGGCCTGCCCCACACCGGGGGCATGTACCGGATCGCCATCGCCGACGTCAGCAGCTGGACGGTGGGAGACCTCAGCTACTCGGACCAGTGACGCCCCGGCCGGGCGGGTCCGTCAACGCTCCGGCACGGTCGCCGTGATCACTCTCACCGCCGGGACCGCTCCGCCGGGGCGCGGTCGAAGGCTCCGTCCGGAGCACCGCCGTGGGTCGGTGCCGCTGCCGCGCCTTCCGGCCAGGAAGAGGAGGCGCGTCGTCGAGGGTGCCCCCGGCCTCTGCCGCGTCAGGCTGCGGGGAGAGAGCGGGGGGCACCCCCTCCCCGCAACCCTCCTCCCGCTGGCTCGATGCGGTTGGCGCGGGCGTGATGAGCCGCTCCGCGCCGATCGGGTCGCACGGGACTTCCGACCCGTCGTCGGACGCCGCCGATCCGGAAGGCCACCAGGTGGCACTGGCGCGGAGCGGCACCAATCGCTGTAGCATGTCATCCATCCGGTGACACATCATGGACAGCGAGGGAGTGCCGCCATGGATGAGCAGGACCCCGGCGCGCCCGAGGTGGGGCCCGCCTCGTTCCTGGCCGCCGCCGCCGCGCTGGGCATGATGGACGCCGCCGCCCGCACCGCCCGCCACGCTCCCCCGGACCGCGCAGCGCAGAGCGACCCCGGACAGGCCCTGGCCGCGCTCTTGATGCTGCGCCACCTGCGCGAGGAACTCGCAGGCTGGGAGACCGGCCTGATCGAGACCGCGCGCGACGCGGGAGCCACCTGGGCCGATCTGGCCGAACCACTGGGCGTCCGGAGCCGCCAGGCCGCCGAGCGCCGCTACCTGCGCCTTCGCCCGGACGCCGACGCCGGCACCGGGGCCGGCAGCACCGGCGAGCAGCGCGTCCAGGCCACCCGGGATCGACGCGCCGGCGAACGCGCGGTGACCACCTGGGCCCGCGACAACGCCGCCGACCTGCGTCGCCTCGCGGGTCAGATCGGTGCTCTGGACGACCTCAGCACCCAAGCGGGCCCCACCGTCGAGCGCCTCCTCGAGGCGCTCGGACACGACGACCCCGCCCGCCTGCTCGTACCGCTCGCCGAGACCCGGCCCCTCCTGGAGGCAGGTCACCCGAAGCTTGCCGACCGCCTCGATCAGGTCACCGCCCGAACCGACCAGCTGCGCGCCGGCACTGATCGGCAGCGCCGCACACCCCCGCCGGGACCGTGACCGCCTCGCCAGCGGGGGCCTTGCCGGGCCGTGGTCGCACCTCGCCGGGCAACGGTCACCTGACCGATGACCCGACAGTTGTCGTCATTGTGATGACGTGCTACAACGGGAGTGAGGCGGAGCGCACTGCCCGGCACGCTGCCCGGAGCGACCGGAGGTTTTCCGTGACGCCGATGCGCACCGGTCCCTTCCGCGAGCCGCACGGCCGCGTGCCCGGTCGGCGGGTGAAGCGGCTGCATCGCCGGACCGGCCTGCGCCGGCCCGTGCCCATGCCCGTGCCCGTCCGATCCTGACCTGGAGAATCCAGCCCGGCGAAACCGGGCGGAGCGAAGGGACGAGAACCGATGACTGTGCGTTGGGAAGCATTCCTCGAGACCGTCCGGGACCGCGGTGAGTACCACACCCCGCAGGAGGCCGAACGGACGTCCCGCGTCGTGCTGGCTCTGCTCGGCGCCCACCTCGTCGGCGATGTGCGGGCCCAGCTCGCGGCCCGGCTGCCCGAGACCCTGGCCCTGGTCCTGCTCAATCCGCTGCAAGCCGCCGAGCCGCTCACTCCCGAGCGGTTCGTCCGTGCCACCGCCGCGTGGATCGAGGGCGCCACCGAGGCCACCGCCCTGTGGGACATCGGCGCCGTCCTGTCCACCACCGCCGACGCGGCGGGCGACGACCTCATGGGCCGCGTCCTGCTCCAACTGCCGCCCGGATACGACCTCCTGTTCGGTCGGCCTCAGCCCGGTCGGCGCCCCTGACCACCCCGACCTGACCGCCCCGACCGTCCGGTCGGCGACCGACGGGCGGCACGGTCCGCGACACCGCCCTGCGCACCCGCGCCACCGCGACCGAAGGGTGCTGCTGCCCGGCCGCGGCCGGGCCCGCCGGGGCGGTTCCAGCCGCTGACGCACCGCGGCCGACGGCCGGACGTGCCGCACGGCATCGACATCGGCGACGAACCGCGCCCGGCCCGTGCGCGGCAGAACCCGCCATGGAGCGCCCGCGCCATCGAGGCGCTCCATGGCGGGTGCCAACATCCGAAGACCCGGACCCTTCGAGGGCGGGCTCACCGTACACGGCCGTCCGTGCGGGCGGGACCCTAGCAGGCGGCGGCGAGGTCGGCGCGACCGAACAGCAGAGCGTAGTTGCGGGGCAGGGCATCGAGGAGGCGGTCGGTGAGCTGCTGCCCGGCGAGGGCCGACAGGACGGTGAGGACCGTGGAGCTGTCCCAGCGGGCGGCGGTGAGGGTGGTGGCGAGGATGCGGGCGACGGCCTCGACGAAGGCGGGGGCGGCGACCGGGCGGGTCAGGGGGATCTGCGCGGCGAGGACGGCGCGGGCGCGGTCGGGAAGGGCTGCGGCGAGGTCGCAGCGCTCGTCGCCGGTGAGCTGGGAGCCGAGGACGGTGAGGACTGCGTCCAGGACGCGCTCCGCCTCTCGGTCGCTGTCGTAGCGACCGAGGTCGCGGACCTGCTGCACGAGGTGGTGCCACGTCATGACGGATCAGAGCCTTTCCAGGTCATGGCGCCGACTGGTGCGGCGTACGGGTGTCGGGCGGGGCAGCCGCGGGCCCGACCCCGGCCGTCTCGGTCCGTGGGGGCGCGCGCTGCGGGGTTCGGCGAGGAACGGGGGCGGGGCCGTCCCGCGCGGCCGGGGGGAAGCCGCGCGGGACGGCCCTGTTTCCAGGACGGCCCTGTTTCCAGGAGGACGAGGAGTCAGGCCCGGATCTGCTTGCGGTCGCCGCTGTGACTGACGGCGATCCTGCGGGGCTTGGCCTTCTCGGCGACCGGGATCTTCAGGGTCAGCACGCCCGCGTCGTAGTCGGCGCTGATCCCCTCGGGATCCAGCGTGTCGGACAGCATGACCTGGCGGGAGAAGACGCCCAGCGGGCGCTCGGACAGCTCCCACTTGAGGTCCTCGCCTTCGCGGCGAGGACGCCGTTCGGCCTTGACGGTCAGCATGTTCCGCTCGACGTCGATGTCGATCGCCTGCGGATCCACACCGGGCAGGTCGAAGCAGATCACGTACTCGTCGCCGGTGCGGTACGCGTCCAGCGGCATCGGGGTGGGGCGGGACCACGTACCGGTCGTGCTGAGGAACTGCTGGGCCAGGCGGTCCAGTTCGCGGAACGGGTCGGTGCGCATCAGCATCGCGAAACACCTCCAGTAGGGGTCGAAGGGGGCCAGTGCGCTTCACCTGAATCCGTTCTAGCACGTCATCCATTCGATGACAAGCAAGCTGGTCGCCGAACGGGTGACGCCGTGCGAGAGAGGCCGGGACCGCCCCGGCGGCCCCGCCGGTCCCTGCGCCGCGGACGGCCGGCGCGCCCGGGAGCGCGTCGGGGGTGGGGTGGTGGGGTGTGCGCCCGCCGAGTGCGCCGGTTCGTTCCCGGTCGGCGGGCGGGCCGGGCGGGCGGTCTGCCTGGGGTGATGGCGACGGCCGTGCACGACCGGTCGGTGGCCGCGTTCGGACCGTACCCGAAGTGGGGAACCCGTCGTTCCGTGGCCGCGTCGACGGCTGCGAGAAGACGCGCGGAGGGGGCCTGCGATGCGTGACCGGGAACGGCGACGGCGACGGCGGGATCAGCACGGCGGACAGGAGCGGCACGGCGTCGAGGGCGTGCGCCAGGAGGACGGCGGCGGCGCGTGGCTGCTGCCGGAGTACGACCACGGGCCCGAGTTGGGTGCGGGCGGCTGCGGCCGGGTGGTGCTCGCCCGTCACCGCGCCACCGGCACGCCGGTGGCGATCAAGTACCTGCACGACCCGGCGGCCGGCGCCGACCTGCGCCAGGAGGCGACCGTCCTGGCCCGGGTCGACTCGCCGCACGTCGTCCGGTTCTACGAGTACGTGGACGTCGGGCCGTACGCGGCGATCGTCATGGAGCTGGTCGACGGCATCTCGCTGCACGACCTGATCCGGGCCGAGGGGGCGACCAGCCCGGAGGGGGCCCTGGCCGTCCTCAAGGGCTCCCTGCTGGGACTGGCCGCCGCGCACGCGGTCGGACTCGTCCACCGCGACTACAAGCCGGCCAACATCCTGGTCAGGAAGGTCGACGGCGTCTCCAAGCTCGTCGACTTCGGGATCGCCGTCCCCGGCGGCGACCGGCGGAACAGCTCCGGCACGCTCCCCTACATGGCGCCCGAACGATGGGCGGGCGCGCCCGCCTCCCCCGCCGCGGACGTCTACGCGGCCACCGCCACGTTCTTCGAGTGCCTGACCGGGAAGCGGCCCTTCGACGGCATCACCTTCACCGAACTCCTCATCCAGCACCAGGAGTCGCGGGTGCCGGTCGAGCTGGTCCCGGAGGCGGTGCGGCCCCTGGTCCTGGCGGGAATGGCGAAGCCGCCGCACGACCGGCCCGCCGACGCGGCGGAGTTCGTCCGGCTGCTGGAGGCGGTGGCCGCGGCCGCGTACGGGCCGGACTGGGAGGACCGCGGTCACGCCGATCTCGCCGCCCTGGTCGGCCTGTCGGCCGCACTGCTGCCGTCGAACGCGGCCGCCGCACCCGGCGGGCCGACGGGGTTCGATCCCCAACTCGTCGCCGCCGAGGGCTCCTTGCCGAGCCGGTCGATGAAACGCCCGGGCGGCGGTGTCGCCGCGCGCACCACGGGCGGGAAGCCCCGGATGCGTGGGCGCGTCACGGTCGGCCGTCCGCTCCACCCCCGGACGCCGCGCCGCCGGCGCAACGGGGCACTGGCCGGAGCGGTGGCCGGCACGCTCACGCTCGCCGTGCTGGCGGGCATGGCGCTCGCCGGGCGGACCGAGGGCGGCGAACGGGTCGTGACGGGCAGTCCGATGCTGCGGGTCAGCACCACGTTGGACCCGGAGGGCGGGGACGGCGCAGGGACGACGACCGAGGAGAGCGGCCCCGCCCCTTCGTCCGCCGACGGCCCCGCCTCCACCGCGACGTCCAGCACCCCGTCCGCAGCCCGGACGCCCGCCACCTCGCCGTCGCCCTCGGCGGGCGGGTCCTCGTCGACCGCGCCGTCTCCCCCGCCCACCACGCCGAGGCCGCCCGTCTCCTCGCCCCCGCGCCCCCAGGGACCGGCCACCACCGGGACCACGGCGACCACCGGGACCGCCACCCGCCCCGCCCCGGCCCAGCCACCGAACAACGCGTCCGCACCGGGCAGTTCACCGTCATCGGCCTCCTCGACGACCACGACCCCTGCCGTCGGCACCCCGACGACGGCCGTCGCCGCGACCACGGTCATCGGCAGCCCGCCGGGCTCCTCGACCGCCACGCCCACGTCACCCGGCACGAAGCCCCCGACCCCGGTGCCCACCCGGGTGATCTCGTTGAACGTCGACTCCCTCCACTGCTACGACACCACCAGCAGCCGCACCCTCCAGGCCAGGATCACCGTGGTCGCGTCCGGACCGGCCGGAGCCACGCTGACCGTCTCCTGGCAGCACCACTCCGGTGCGATCAACCCTCCGGTGACCGTCGCCACCGACACGGTGCGCCTCGGCACCGGCTCCGTCACTCTCACCCGGATCCACGACTTCGGTGCTGACACCGCCCTCCAGTGGGGGGTCCGGGTGGGCAGCGACCCCCGGCCGGAGAGCCCCCAGACGTCCTACCGGGAGTTGCCCGCCATCGAGTGCCAGCAGCCGGGCTGAGCCGTCCGCCGGTCCTGCTGCGCGTCCCCGTCACCCGTTCCCGGAGCTCCCCATGACCCAGCAGCCCCAGCCCCAGCCCCGACCGGAGCACGGCTCCCGCCCCGCCCACCCCACCCGTCCCGTC
>JOHN01000063.1 GCA_000719695.1 Streptomyces sp. NRRL F-6131 | reverse complement strand
CGCCGAGGCCGGTGATCCGGTCGCCCTCGACGGCGAGGCGGTCGCCCTCGACGACGCCGCCGGGCAGGACCAGCCGGGCGCCGGACAGTGCGAGTCGGTTCGCGGTCACGCGGTCACGACCTTTCGGGGGACGGGGTGGACCCGTGCGCGCGGTTCTTCGACGGCGGCCGGGGCGGGTGCCCCGGCCGCCGGTGCGGTCTGCGGCCCGACACGGTCAGCGGCCGGCGAGGACGTGCAGGAGGCGGGTCACCTCGGCCGCCACCGTGTCACGGGCCGGTCCGAGGTAGCTGCGCGGGTCGGCGGTGTCGGGCGCCGCCCGTAGACGGTCGCACACGGTGCGGGTGAAGAGCTTGTTGAGGTGGGTGGATATGTTGATCTTCGTCATGCCGGCCGCGACGGCCTTGGCGAGGTCGGCGTCGCCGACGCCCGAGGAGCCGTGCAGGACCAGGGGCACGTCGAGTTCACCGCGCAGGCGGGCTATCAGCTCGAGGTCCAGTGCGGCGTCCCGGGTGAGCATGGCGTGGGAGCTGCCCACGGCGACGGCCAGGGCGTCGACGGCCGTCGCCGCGGCGAACGCGCGCGCCTCGGCGGGGTCGGTGCGGACCCCGGGGGCGTGGGCGCCGTCCTTGCCGCCGATCTCGCCCAGCTCGGCCTCGACCCAGACGCCGGCCCGATGGCAGTGCTCGGTGATCGCCCGGGTGGCGGCCACGTTGGCGGCGTAGTCGAGCCCGGACGCGTCGAACATGACGGAGGTGAAGCCCAACCGGACGGCCTCGTGGACGAGTTCGGGCGACTCGGCGTGGTCGAGGTGGACGGCCACCGGCACCGTGGAGGTCCGGGCGAGGGAGAGGGACGCCAGGGCGATCGGGGCGAGGGAGCCGTGGTAGCGGGCGGTGTTCTCGCTGATCTGGAGGATGACGGGCCGGCCGGCCTGCTCGGCTCCGGTGACGATCGCCTCGGCGTGCTCGATCTGCACGACGTTGAACGCCCCGACGCCGTGGCCGTCGGTGTGGGCGGGGCCGACGATGTCGCCGGTGGGTGTCAGAGGCATGAGGGTTCTCCGAGGCGGTGCGGGCGAGGGAGGTGCGGGCGGTGACGGGCGTACGGGCGGTGACGGCCGTACGTGCGGTGACGGCCGTACGCTCGGGCGCTCACGCGGTGGCGGGGCCGAGGATCACGGAGCGGGTCAGGTTGCGCGGCCGGTCGGGGTCGAAGCCGCGCGCCTCGGCGAGGAGTACGGCCAGGCGCTGGGCGACGATCAGGTCGGCGAGCGGGTCGAGCGAGCCGGGCTCGGACCCGGAGGTCTGGTGGAGGTGGCCGCCCACCCTGGCGATGTCGTCGGCGAGCCCCAGCGGGGCGGGGCCGAAGAGCCAGGCGACCCGGCCCGGGCCGGTGATGCTGATGGGACCGTGGCGGTACTCCATGGCGGGGTAGGCCTCGGTCCAGGCCCCGGCGGCCTCGCGCATCTTCAGGCCGGCTTCGAGGGCGAGGCCGTACGTCCAGCCGGTGCCGAGGAAGGTGAACTGCTCGGCGCCGCTCAACTCCGGGCCCAGCGGGGCGTCGAGAGCGGACCGGGCGTCGCGGACGGCCTCGGCGAGCGGGCGGACCCCGGCGGGCAGGGTGCCTTCGGCCTCCAGGTGGGCGCGCAGCAGGACGAGCGCGGTGGTGGCGAACCGGGTCTGGACGACCGACTCCTCGTCGGCGAAGTCGAGCACGACGGCGTGGTCGGCGACCGTCATCACGGGGGTGGCCGGGTCGGCGGTGAGCGCGGTGGTGGGGACGGTGCCGCGGAGCTTCGTCAGCAGGTCGACGACCTCGGTGGTGGTGCCGGAGCGGGTCAGGGCCACGACGCGGTCGTAGCCGCGGCCGGGGGGGAACTCGGAGGCGGCGAAGGCGTCGGTCTCGCCGTGGCCGCCGCTCTCCCGCAGCTGTGCGTAGGCGTGGGCCATGAACCAGGAGGTGCCGCAGCCGACCACGGCGACCCGCTCGCCCCGGCGGGGCAGGGCCGCGGTGTGCGAGCCGGCCGCGCCGACGGCCCGAGTCCAGGTGTCGGGCTGCGAGGCGATCTCGGCCGAGGTGCGGGAGGTCTCGAACGTCGTCATGGGGGTCCTTGGGATCGAAGTCGGGGCGAAGGGGTGTCGGATGGTCAGCATGCTGTTTCACGATCACTCTGTCTGTCAACAGTTGCTCGAAAAGCAGCTGAATCAATCACTACCAATCAAAGCGTGGGGCGAGGAGAAGCGGAGGCGCCGCCCGGGAGCGCCTCGACGCGGACCCCGGGAAGGAGACGCCGGTAGACCGCGGTGCTGACCTCGCCGGCGACCGGGCAGGGCACGGCGGCGGCCGACAGGGCCACCGCCGTGCGCAGGACGTCCGGCCAGGCGGAGCCGGCTTCCTGTCCGGCGGCGAGCGCGGCCACGCAGGCGTCGCCGGCCCCGGTGGGATTGCCGGCCAGCCGCTCGGGCGGGGCCGCCCGCCAAGTCCCTTCCGGTGTCACGGCGTAGAGGCCGTCGGGACCGGCGGAGGCGACGACCGCGCGGGCCCCCAGGGCGGTCAGCGCGGCGGCCGCGCGGGGAAGGTCCGGGTGGCCGGTCGCCGCGGCGATCTCGTCGGCGTTGGGTTTGACCACGTCGGGTCGGGCCTCCAGGGCGTGGAGGAGGCCGGAGCCGCTGGTGTCGAGCACGGTGCGCGCGCCGGCCGCCGAGGCCGTGCGGAGGAGCTGCGCGTAGGCGTCCGGGGGCAGGCCCGGCGGACTGCTGCCGCTGAGCACGACCACCTGGGCGTCCGTGACCATGGCGGCGTAGTGCCGGTGGAAGAGCTGCCACTCGGCCGTGGTCACGAACGGCCCGCGCCCGTTGAAGACGGTGGCGTCGCCGTCGTCGCGCGAGACGACCGCGACGGTCCGGCGCGATTCGCCGGCCACCTCGAAGAACTCGCTCCGGATCCGGGCGGCGCGCAGCTCGTCGAGGATCCGGTGGCCGGTGGCCCCGCCCACCAGACCGGTGGCCACCACGTCGTGTCCGAGCGCGTCGAGCACCCGGGCGACGTTGACGCCCTTGCCGCCCGCCCGCTCGTGCGCGGTGTCGACGCGGTGGGACGTCCGGGGCCGCAGGCTGTCGACGCTCCAGGTGACGTCGAGCGCGGCGTTGAGCGTGACGGTGAGGATCACCGGACGGGCCCTCCGGTCCGCGCGGGAGCTACGGCGTGTCCGGCCGCCCGCCAGGCCGCGAGGCCCGCGCCGAGGCAGGCGGCGCGGGCCCCCAGTTCGGCCCGGACGACGAGCGGGCGGCGCTGGAAGGTGAGGCGTTCGCCCAGGCCCGCGCGGACGGGGTCGAGCAGGAGCCGGTCGGCCTCGGCGAGCCCGCCGCCCAGGACGATCAGTTCCGGCGAGAGCAGGGTGACGGCGGTGGTGAGTGCCTCCACGAGCCCGGCCGCGGCCCGGTCCCAGACCGCCCTGGCCACCGGGTCACCCTGTGCGGTCAGGGCGGCGACGTCCGCCGCGCCGGCCACCGGCCGACCGGTGCGCGCGGTGTAGGCGGACGCGACGGCGGCGGCGGAGGCCACGGTCTCCAGGCAGCCGGAGGCGCCGCACCCGCATGTGCCGGCGCCGGACTCGACGACGATGTGGCCGAGTTCGCCGGCGAACCCGCCGGCGACGACCGGCCTGCCGTCGCAGACGAGGGCCGCGGCGACGCCGGTGCCGATGGCCACGAAGAGCACGTCCCGGGCTCCGCGGGCCGCCCCCATGGCGCATTCGGCCTCGCCGCCCGCGCGGACGTCGTGGCCCAGGGTGACGGGGAGGCCGGTGCGTTCTTCCAGGAGCGCGGCGAGGGGCAGATCGCGCCAGCCCAGGTTCACCGACCGGACGGCGCGTTGCAGGTGGTCGTCGACGATGCCCGGAACGGCCACGCCCAGGTGGTGCACCGGCAGTCCGAGCCCGGTGGCCGAGCGGTGCAGTCCGAGGAGGGTGTCGGCGACGGCGTCGAGCACCGCGGCGGGCCCGTCGGCGCGGGGCGTGGGGCGGTGCACGGTGGCCAGCGGCCGCATGGCGTGGTCCAGGACGGCGCCCTTCATGCCGGTGCCGCCGACGTCCAGGCCGATCACGCACCCGGGCACGCGGGAGTCGTCGGTCTCCGCGTCCGCCGGGGGCGCGGGCACGGCCACCACGCGCGCCCGGAGGGGGGTGGGCGTGGGCGGCGGACTCGAACTCGAACTCGAACTCGACGAGGGGTTGCTGATCATGGCGGCAGAACCATCCTTGATGATCGAACGTGCTCGGAAGGAGCGTAAAAAGTGCGAGATCCTTCAAGACATATGAGCGAAGTATCCAGCCGAAGGCCCGTCCAGTCCAGGGGGTCGGCCGGTCGTATGTTGTTTGACGTGCGCAAGTCGTGCGCGCCACGCGATGCGCGATGCCGCGGCGCTACGATCAACTTCGCGCATACTTCCGGGGAGCGGCCGGTCGGCCGTTCACGGCGGTCACCGCCCCGACGGGTGTGCGGCACCGGAGTCGCAGGACGAAGAGGGGATGCTGCGGATGTCCAAGCAGGAGCGGTGGAGCAAGCTGCTCGAACTGCTCGCGGTCGAGGGCAGGCTGGACGTCGACGAGGCGGCCGTTTCGGTCGCGGTGTCACCGGCGACCATCCGGCGCGACCTCGACGAGCTGGCCGAGCAGCGACTGCTCGTCCGGACCCGGGGCGGGGCGATCGCGCACGGCGTCTCCTACGAGCTGCCGATGCGCTACAAGTCCTCGCGGCGGGTCTCGGACAAGCAGCGGATCGCGACCGCCGTGGCCGACCTGCTGGGCGAGGGGGACGTGATCGGCCTGAACGGCGGGACCACCACCACGGAGGTGGCCCGCGCCCTGGTGCTCCGGGCCGGTGGAGGGCCGACCGAGCGGGGCGAGGCCGCGCCCGGCCCGGTCTACACGGTCGTCACCAACTCCCTCAACATCGCGGGGGAGTTGGCCGTCCGCCCGCAGTTCAAGCTGGTCGTGACCGGTGGCGTCGCCCGCCCCCAGACCTATGAGCTGGTCGGCCCGCTGACGGAGGGCGTGCTGAACCAGGTCGTCCTCGACGTCGCGGTGCTGGGCGTGGACGGCGTCGATCCGCGGCTCGGCGTGATGACGCACCACGAGGACGAGGCCGGGATCAGCCGGCTCCTCGCCGAGCGCGCCCGGAAGGTGATCCTCGCGACGGACTCCTCGAAGATCGGCAGACGCGCCTTCGCGAGAATCTGCGGCCTGGACCGGATCGACGTGCTCGTCACCGACTCCGGCCTCACTCCCGACATGGCCGCACGCTTCACCGAGGCGGGCATCGAGGTCATCGGGGTCTGAGGCCCCCCGCCGCGCCCACGCCGCAGAGGCGTACTCACCGGGCCCGTGCCCGCGGTCCACCGGATCGCGGGCACGGGCCCGACGCATTTTCCGGCACCGCCCGTCCGCCCACCGGCCCGTCCGGCCGGGGGCACGGGACCTGTCGGCTTGGCATCTTTTGCGTAACGGGCCTGGCCCGGAACCCGTCTTCTCGTGTTTACTTTGGCCACATCAGATGCTCGTTTATGAGCGAAACGCGGTTGGATCTTCCACGTGTATGCACGCTCCGAACTCTGTGGCAGTTTCCAGACCCCCCACTGGGCTGCGTCGTCGAGACCGGCCAGGAGACAAGGCGATACTGATGATGACCAAGCGTTCTTTCGCGGCGGCCAGTGCCTGCGCCCTCGGGGCGCTCACCCTCACGGCCTGCGGCAGCGGCGGCGGCACGTCGTCCGAGGGCAAGGACGTGACACTGAAGCTGGTGGCCGCCGACTACGGCGACAAGGCCTCGAACAGCTCGGCGGCCTACTGGAAGGACGTGGCGGAGCGGTTCACCGCCGCCAACCCGAAGATCAAGGTCGACGTCCAGGTGATCAACTGGAACGACATCGACTCGCAGGTCAAGACGATGATCCAGAGCGGCAACGTGCCCGACGTCCTGCAGACCGGCGGCTACGCGGACAAGGTCGCCGACGACCTGCTGTACCGGGCCGACGAGGTGCTGTCGGAGAAGACCCGGACCAACCTGATCGACAGCTTCGCCAAGGCCGGCGAGGTCGACGGCAAGCCCTACGGCATCCCCTTCGTCTCCTCGGCCAGGGCGTTCTTCTACAACAAGGCCGTCTTCGCCCAGGCGGGCGTCACGGAGGCTCCGAAGAGCTGGGACGACGTCAAGGCGGCCGCGGAGAAGATCAAGGCGAAGGTGCCGGGAGTGACCCCCTACGGGTTGCCGCTCGGTCCCGAGGAGGCCCAGGGCGAGTCCCTGATCTGGGAGCTCGGCAACGGCGGTGGGCTCACCGACGCCAAGGGCGCGTACACGCTGAACAGCCCGGCCAACGTCGAGGCGTTCAGCTGGCTCAGGACGAACCTCGTCGATCCCGGCCTCACCTACGCCAACCCCGCGACGACGGACCGCAAGACCGCCTTCGCCGACTTCGCGGCCGGCAAGGTCGCGATGCTCAACGGTCACCCCTCGCTGATCCAGATGTCCAAGGAGGGCAAGGTCGACTACGGCGTCGCACCGATCCCCGGGAAGGCCGGTGCGCTGAAGTCCACCCTCGGTGTCGCCGACTGGATGATGGCGTTCAAGGACAACGGTCACAAGGACCAGGTCCGCGCGTTCCTCGACTTCGCGTACGCCAAGGAGAACACGCTGAAGTTCGACGAGCTGTACAACCTGATGCCGGTCACGAAGGACACGCTCCAGGAGATGACCGGGAGCGGCAAGCACCCGGACCTCGAACCCTTCTTCTCGCTGCTGCCGAACGCGGTCTTCTACCCGCTGGGCGACACCGCCTGGGACGCCGTCTCCGCCGAGATCAAGAAGAGCGGCGGCACGGCCGTGACCGATCCCGCCAAGGTGCTGGGGGAGTTGCAGAAGAAGGCCGAGGCGGCGGTCTCCGACAAGTAGGCAGCCCGGCGCACCGCACCGTCACGGAAGGCAGGCACTCCCTCGTGTCCACCACTTCAACCAACTCGGGCCCGGTCCGCAAGGGCAGGGGCAGGGGCAGGGGCCGGGGCGGCCTGGCCCGGCTGGGGCCGCTGCCCTGGATCGGGCCGGCCGTCCTGCTGATCGTCGTGGTCGTCCTCTGGCCGGTCTACGAGATGGTCCGCACCTCGTTCCTGAAGATCAGCCGCAGCGGATTCGTCCGGGGCTCGGCCGGGTTCGACAAGTACCAGCAGCTGTTCGAGGAACCGTCACTGCCCTCGGTCGTCCTGTCGACCGTGGTGTGGACCGTGGTCGTGGTCGGTGCGACCATGCTGGTCTCCCTGGCGCTGGCCCAGCTCTTCAACCAGAGGTTCCCCGGCCGGCGGCTCACCCGCTGGGCCCTCGTCGCCCCCTGGGCCGCGTCGGTCGTGATGACCGCCATCGGCTTCAAGTGGATGCTCAATCAGACCGCGGGCGTCCTCAACACCGTGATGACCGACCTGGGTCTCGTCGACGGCCCCCGGGACTGGCTCGGCGACCCCTCGACGGCCTGGCCCTGGATGATGTTCGTCGCCGTCTTCGTCTCCCTGCCCTTCACCACCTACACCCTGCTCGCGGGACTGCAGACCGTCCCCGGTGAGGTCTACGAGGCGGCCAGGGTCGACGGCGCCGGCCCCTGGCAGACCTATCTGCGCATCACCCTCCCGCTGCTGCGGCCGGCTTTCCTGGTGGGGGTGGTCATCAACCTGATCAACGTCTTCAACTCCTTCCCGATCATCTGGAGCATGACCCACGGCGGCCCGGACAGCGACACCGCCACCACCACCGTGTTCATGTACCAGCTCAAGAACTCGGACATCGGGGAGTCCGCCGCCATGTCCGTGGTGAACTTCGCCCTCGTCGTCGTCATGGTCGCCGTCTTCCTCAAGGCCAGCCGCTGGAACCAGGAGGAGAACTGATGGCCCGGTCCACCCTCACCCCGCCGCGGACCGCCCCGCCCGCCGCGACGCCCCGTCGCGGCTCCGCCGGCGGTGGCCGGACGCGGGACCCGCGGGCCCCCCGCACCCTGCGCCCCCGCACCCTGGTGATCGCCGCCCTCGCCTGGCTCGTGGCGGCCGTGTTCCTCCTCCCGTACGCCGAGATGGTGATCACCGCGCTGCGGCCGGCGAGCGAACTGCGCGACGCCACGTACCTGCCGTCGGAGTTCAAGTGGGCGAACTTCGTGGACGTGTGGCGGGAGTCGCACCTCGGCGACAACCTCCGGGTCACCCTGCTGGTCGCCGCGGGATCCACCCTGCTGGTCCTGCTGGTCGCGGTCCCCGCCGCGTACTACACCGCCCGGGTGAGGTTCCGCGGCCGGAAGCTCTTCCTCCTGCTGGTGCTCGTCACCCAGATGTTCCAGCCCACCTCCCTCCTGGTGGGTCTCTACCGCGAGTTCTACCAACTGGACATGCTGAACTCGGTGTGGACCCTGATCCTCTGCAACGCGGCCTTCAACCTGGCCTTCGCCATCTGGATCCTCACCGCCTACTTCGCCTCGATCCCGGTGGCCCTGGAGGAGTCCGCCATGATCGACGGCCTCGGCAGGGGAGGGGCGCTGCTGCGGATCACCCTGCCGCTGGCGATGCCCGGGGTCGTCACCGCGATGATCTTCACCTTCATCGCGGCCTGGAACGAGTTCGTCATGGGACTGACCCTGTCCACGGTCCCGGAGAACCAGCCGCTGACGGTGGGCATCAACAGCTTCATCGGCAACTACACCGTCCAGTGGAACTTCCTGTTCGCCGGCTCGGTCATCGCCATCGTGCCCGTCGTCGTCCTCTTCGCGCTCATCGAGCGGAAGGTGGTCTCCGGCCTGACCGCCGGTTCGGTGAAGTAGCCGCCGACCGCCCGCCTCCCGGACGCCCGCCCCCCGTCTCCCGAGCCCGGGGGCGGACGGGAAGTGGGTGGGGTCAGTGGGTCAGTGGGTCAAGCGGTCAGGCGGGGAGGCCGATGGGGCGTTCGCCGCTGCGGCGCTGCTGGATGACGACGGCGATGACGAGGAGGGTGCCCTGGGCGACGTTCTGCCAGAAGGAGTTGACGCCCTGGACGGTCAGTCCGTTCTCCAGGGCGCCGAGCAGGGCGACGGCGAGGAGGGTGCCGCCGATGCCGCCCTTGCCGCCCTTGAGGGCGCAGCCGCCGAGGGCGGCGGCGGTGATGGCCTTGAGTTCGAGGCCTTCGCTGCCGGAGACGGGTTGGCCGGAGCCGGTGCGGGCGGTGAGGAGGATGCCGGCGACGGCGGCGACGGTGCCGATGAGGGCGTAGACGGCGATCAGGTACTTGTTGATGTTGATGCCGGCGAGGCGGGCGGCGGTGTCGTTGCCGCCGATGGCGTAGATGTTGCGGCCGATGTCGGTGTACTTGAGGAGGACGTGGACGGCGAGGGCGGTGAGGACGAGGATCCAGACCATGACGGGCAGTCCGGCGATCTTGCCGCGGCCGAGGAAGACGAAGACGTCGTCGTTGAGGACGTAGCCCTGGGCGCGGCCGTCGGAGAGGAGTTGGGCGAGGCCCTTGTAGGCGGCGAGGCCGGCGAGGGTGGCGATGGTGGGGTTGACGCGGCCGTAGACGATGACCAGGCCGTTGAGGATGCCGACCAGGACGCCGACGCCGACGGCCGCGGCGATGCCCAGGTAGGGGTTGGACCCGGTGCCGGTGAAGGCCATGGCGGACACGACGGAGGCGACGCCGGCCTGGGAGCCGACGGAGATGTCGAGGCCGCCGATGATGATGACGACGGTCTGGACGACGGCGAGCAGGCCGGTGATGGTGGCGGCCTCGGCGATGACCTGCATGTTGGTGAGGCTGAGGAAGTTGTCGTTCAGCGTGCCGAAGAGGGCGAGGACGAGGACGAGGGCGCCGATCAGGCTGAGGTTCTGGCCGCCGACGGAGGCGAGGATCCTCGCCGCGCCCGAGGGGGGCTTCGGCAGGCCGGCGCGGGCCTCGGCGGTGGGCGGGGTGCCGGTGGTGGTGCTCATGAGGATGCTCCAGGGGCGGGTGGGGTCGCGGCGGCGAGGTCGTCGGCCATGGCGAGGTGGAGGACGGCTTCCTCGGTGGCGTCGGCGCGGTCGAGTTCGCCGGTGATGCGGCCGTTCTGCATGACGAGGATGCGGTCGGCGAGGCCGAGGATCTCGGGGAGTTCGGAGGAGACGACGAGGACGGCGACGCCTTCGGCGGCGAGGTCGGCGATGATCTTGTAGATCTCGGCCTTGGCGCCGATGTCGATGCCGCGGGTGGGTTCGTCGAGGATGAGGACCTTGGGTTTGCGGGCGAGCCAGCGGGCGAGGACGACCTTCTGCTGGTTGCCGCCGGACAGTTTGCGGACTTCGTGCTCGATGGAGGGGGTGCGCACCCGCAGGCGGTCGGTGTACTCCTGGGCGAGTTCGCGTTCGGCGGCGCGTTTGACGAAGCGGAAGCGGCGCAGGCGTTCCAGGACGACGGTGGAGGTGTTGTCGCGGATCGAGCGGTGCAGGAAGAGGGCCTGGGCCTTGCGTTCCTCGGGGGCCAGGCCGAGGCCGGCGCGGATGGCGTGGCCGGGGCTGCCGGGGCGCAGGGGCTTGCCGTCGAGGGTGACGGTGCCGGAGCGGATGGGCAGGTCGCCGGCGAGGGCGAGGGCGAGTTCGGAGCGTCCGGCGCCGATGAGTCCGGCGAGGCCGACGACTTCGCCGGCGTGGATCCGCAGGCTGATGTCGTGGACGTCGTCGGTGGTCACCGCGCGCACGTCGAGGACGAGGCGGTCGGTGGCGACGCGGGTGCGGGAGAACATGGCGGTCAGGTCGCGGCCGACCATGAGGCGTACGAGGTCGCCCTCGGTGGTGGTGGCGGCGTCCTGGACGCCGGCGAGGGTGCCGTCGCGCAGGACGGCGATGCGGTCGGCGAGTTGGAAGATCTCCTGCATGCGGTGGGAGACGTAGACGACGGCGACGCCCTGGTCGCGCAGGCGGCGGATGAGCGCGAAGAGCGCGTCGACCTCGTGCTCGGAGAGCGAGGAGGTGGGTTCGTCGAAGGCGATCACCTTGGCCTCGCCGGTGAGGGCGCGCATGATCTCGACGAGCTGGCGCTGGGCGGGGGTGAGTTGCGAGCCGAGGAGGTCGGGGTCGAGGACCTTGTCGAAGCCGAGGCGTTTGAGGTCGGCGGTGATGCGGCGGCGCAGTTCGGCGCGGTCCAGGCGGCGACCGGCGGTCCGGGGCATGGCGCCGGCGTAGACGTTCTCGGCGACGGAGACGTGCGGGACGATCTCGGGTTCCTGCGGGATGATCCGGATCCCGGCGCGGCGGGCGTCGGTCGGCGATGCGAGCTGCACGGGTTTGCCGTCGAGGACGACATGGCCCTCGGTGGGCTGGTGGTCGCCGGTGAGGATCTTCAGGAGGGTCGACTTGCCGGCGCCGTTCTCGCCCATCAGGGCGGTGACCTGACCGGCCGGGAAGTCGAGGGTGACACCGCCGAGGGCCTGCACCGCACCGAACCGCTTGGTCACCTGGTGCACCCCGGCGAATCCCGCGGGGCCCGGATCGGTGGGCGGGCGCGGGTCGGGAGACGGTTCGTGGGCTCTGCTCATGGAGGGTCCTCGGGAGGTCTGACGGATGGTGGGTGGAGAACGGGTGGAGCGGAACGGGGAGGCGGGACCGCCCGCCGGGCGGCGGGGGAGCCGGTCCCGAACGCCCCCGGCCCCCGGTCGGGGCAGCTGATGGGGCCGGAGGCCGGCCTGGTCGGCGCGGCCGTGGGGGCACCGGCCGGTCGGGGGGCGTCAGTTGCAGGTGACGCCGGCGGACTTCCACGTGGTCGCGTCGACCATGGTGGTGGGCGCGAAGGCCTCCTTCGGGAAGTCCTTGCCGTTCTTGAGCTTGTCGTACATGGTCTGGACGGCAAGGGCGCCGACGTCCTTGCCGTTGATGAACAGCGCCGCCTTCATGCCCGACGGCTTGCCGGAACCCCAGTTCTTGCAGGCGAGGTAGGCGCCCAGGCCGACGCCGATCACCCGGTCGGCCCCGATGCCGGCGTTCTCCAGCGCGGTGACACCGCCCTGCACGTTCTCGTCGTTGCAGCCCCAGACCACCCAGTTCTTCACGCCCGGGTTGGCGGTGACCGTCGCGGCGATCTTGTCCTGGGCGCCGGTCGGGGTGTTGTCGGTCGCCACGTCGATGTTCTGGACGCCGGGGGCGGCGGCGCCGAACGCCTCCTTCGCCGCCTTCACCCGGTCACCGCAGACGGTGACGTCCTGCTTCCACGCGGAGATGGTCCGGGTCTCGGCCGGGTTCCAGCCCGCCTTCTTGTACTCCTCGGCGGCGCGCTTTCCGACCTCCGTCCCCATCTGCCGGCCGGAGAAGCCGATCCGGGCCACCAGGTCGTCCTTGGCGCACACCGACGGGTCGGGGCCGTTGGTGCAGATCTGGTCGTCCGAGGTCAGCAGCGCCACCTTGGCGTCCTTCGCGGCCTGGACCACCTGGGGGCCGACCGCCGGGTCCGGCACCACGATGACGATGCCGTTGGACTTCTGCGCGACGGCCGCCTGGACCTCGCTGATCGTCTTGTTCGCGTCGTTCCCCAGGTTCACCACCTTGAGGTCCACGCCCAGTTCGGCGGCCTTCGCCTTCGCCCCGGCGGCCTCGCCGACGAAGTACTCCTGGTCACCCTGCTTCTGCAGATAGGTGATCGAGATCTTCCCGTCGACCTTGGCGACCGGGGCATCGCCGCCGGACGCCGCCTCCTTCCCGGTCGAGCACGCGGAGATCAGGCCGAGGCCGAGCAGCAGTCCCGCTGCGGCGGCGGTGCGGCCGGTGCTACGGCTGGTGGTACGGACCATGGGGAACTCCTTCGGGGCCGCACCCGCCGAGGGAAACGGACGGGGTGCGGTGGGTGCAGTACGTGGGAGCCCGGGGTGGCGGGCCAACGGTGGTGCGGGCACGTGACTGGTCGGTTCGGTTTCGCGCACTGGTGCAGGGTGAAGCAAACACAATGGACCAAAAACCAACAGAGTCAAACGTGATGCGGCTATGACACCTCTGTTTTCGAAGCCGCGTCAAGGGAACGTCGACGTCGAGACCACCTTGTGACGTGCGGCGCTCAAGCGCCGAAAGGGCCGCGCCGCACGATTGGCTCGAACGGAGCGGCCGTCGCTCTCCTCCCGGGCGTCGGCAACGTCAAGTTCTGCGACCCTCCCGCCGGGAACTGCCGCTGACCGCTACCGGAGCTCAGCCGCTCGGCAACGAGGCCGCCTGCCCGAGCCGGGCAGGCGGCCTCTCTCCATCAGGTGCTGCCCCGGCGACAACGCCCCGGCGCCCTCCACCTGGAGCTGTCGGGGCGTCGACCTGAGGAGCAATCAGCAGAAGCTGCAAGAGGTCATCCTGCCTGGCACCGTCGGCTCACCGAGTGAGCTGAGTTCCAAGAGGGATCCCGGTGCTCTGAGGCCGTTCAGTTACCCGGCCTTCACCTGTCCGAATCTGTCGGATTCTGGATGGCTTCGTCCTGACCGGGCTCACGCCCCCGCGTGGACGTACGCCGCCCACACGTGGGGCCGCCCGGGGATCCGTCGGCGCAGCTCGCGGACGACGTGGTGCAGGGCGAGGGCGCTCGAGCCGGTGCGGTCGGCCGTGACGCGCCGGTAGAAGTCGCGGGTGACGCGGTCCGCCGAGTCGCTGTCGATCTCCCAGAGCGTGCCGACCGCGGCCGGGAAGCCGGCGATCAGGAAGGCGCTGGTGATGTGGATCGCCTCGTCGCTGAGCCGTTCCGACCCGCGCGCCGTGCCGCAGGCCGCGAGGAAGGCCAGCCGGGCGGCCTCCGGGCGGGCCCGGCAGATCTCCAGGACGGAGAGCTGCTCGCCGCTCGGCAGGTGGAGGCGGGCGCCGGACGGCTCGGCGGGGTCGGTGGTCGCGTGGCAGCCGAAGTGCGCCCACGGGGTGCTGCCGAGCGCGCCGAGCACGGCCTCCTTGGTCGCGGCGGCGCCGATCAGCGGGCCGGGCGCGTGGAGCCGGGCGGCCGCGTAGTGGGCCGCCCCGGCGACACCGGGCAGCTCCTCCTCGGAGGCGGCGACCAGCAGGGCGGTCGTCCCGCCCGCCGTCGGCGCACCGAGGGGCACGGCGGACTCGACGCGCTCGGCGGGCCCACGGTGTGCGGCGCGCGAGCGCGCGTGGGCCAGGACCTGGAACCCGGGGACGTAGGAGGACACGACGGCGTCGAGCGCGGCCCCGCAGCCCCCGGCCGCGCAGTCGGGCAGGGTGCACTGGGCCGCGTGCAGCGGGAGGGCCTGGAAGTCCCCGGTCGGCACCCACCAGATCCGCCGCCACGGCCCGAGGTCGGGCACCGGAGCCGCCCCGCCGAGCCGGTCCAGCACGGGGCGGACCACCTGGTGCCAGGTCCAGGAGAGGCAGCGGTCGACCTCCGCCGAGGCGGCGACCAGCTCGGACGGGCCCCTCCGGGCGGCACCGCGGGCGTTGATGGTCCCGTTGGCCTCGCGCAGCCGACGCGCCGCGTCGGCGACCTCCTGCTGATCGGGCTCCAGGGCGATCGCGGTGACGGACTCGGCCGTCACGATGACCGCGTAGCAACGGACGGGGGGAATCCCGGACAGGAGCGGCGCGTCACGCCGGGGCGCCTGGTGGAGCAGGACCACGGGCCCGTCCTGGGCCAGGGCCCG
Organism: Streptomyces sp. NRRL F-6131; assembly: GCA_000719695.1. GTDB lineage: Bacteria > Actinomycetota > Actinomycetes > Streptomycetales > Streptomycetaceae > Kitasatospora. The sequence continues at coordinate 29,739 of JOHN01000063.1, read as the reverse complement.
CATGCGCGCCGCGGAGAGCGGACGGAGGAAGCCGGCGAAGCCCGGGAGGGCGCGGATCTGCTCGATCAGCTCGTCCAGGGCGCGGGAGGCCAGTGAGGCCTCGAACCGGGCCCGCTCGGGGGTCGTGCCGGTGTCGGTCGACGGCTCCAGCAGACCGGTGAGCCTCTCGAACTCCGTTGCCAGTCGCGGATGTTCCGAACGGAGCTCGGTGAGGTCGACCCGCGCCTCGATGCGGCGCGAGAGCAGGACGCCGCGCCCGCGCTCCATCAGCTCCAGGGCCCGTCCGAGGTCCGGGTCGTCGAGGACGCCGAACGTGAGATCGGGCCGGCCCTCGGTCGGGAAGGCGGGTCGGGGCCCGGGGCCGGCGGCCGACGCCTCGTAGGCCGCCAGGAAGTCCCGGGCGGCCGCGAGGCGCCGGTGACCGTCCAGATGGGCGAGTGTCATCAGCAACATGGCGGTGATGCCCCGCAGGCCCGCTTCGAGGGAGGTCAGACCGTACTCCGCCGACCTCTGGTCGCTGCCGCGGTCGGTGATCCGGGCGAGCTGGTCGACGAACTCCTCGACGTGGGCGAAACCGGCGGCGAGTTGCGGCTCCGTCGACCTGAGGGCCCGCGCGGCGAGCCCGACCGCCCGATGGGCGGCTACGAGCGGGGAGTCCCCCGGCGGGGTCCACTCCCCGCCGCCGGAGTCGCCGAGCAGACCGCCCACCACGTGCCGGAGCGCCTCCATGCCGGTCGGGCGTCCGGATTCCGCTCCCGCGACGACCGGTTCGGACCCGGGCGGGGTGGCCATGGCGGAGACCAGGAAGCGCAGGCCCGCGGCGGTCCGGTCCTCGGAGGTGCCGGGCGCGACGGCGTCGATGACCCGCAGCGCCTCGTCGAGGTCCCGCCGGCCCTGCTCGGGGTCCGTCCGGGAGATCTCGCGGGCGCGCTGGGCCAGGACGTTCATGAGGGTCATCGCGGCGACCACGCGCACGGGTTCGTCCTCCGTGCGTGCCGCGAACGCCGCGCGGCACCGTTCGACGAACTCGTCCGTGATGCCGGTGAGGAGGCCGCCAGGGCCGGTCGCGTCGATGGCGTTGAGGTAGTCGGCGGCCTCCGCCCGGAGCTCCGCCGGCGTGGGCAGTGCTCGCGGGAACGTCGCGGCGGCGGGCTCCGCCGCGGACTCGGCGGCGCCGACCGAGGCCTCGATCGCGGCCTCGGTGGCGAGGCGCTCCAGTCGCAGAGCGGCCTCCCGGGCCTTGTCCCGTTGCGCGGGATCGTGCCCGAGGAGGTAGTTCTGCATCCCGACCAGGAACTCCGCCCGAGCGGTCGCGACAGCCAGGGCGAGGCCGGTCGGTGCGCCGTCGGCGGTGGTGCGGAACGCCGACTCGGCGAGGACCGCGGCGGCCTCGCGCGCGGCGACGGGGTCACCGCGCCGCGCCGCGCCCCAGGTCATCGCCAGGGCCAGGAACCGGTCCCCGCCGAAGGCCTCGTCGACCGGGTGACCGTGGGCGTGGGCGAAGCGCAGCAGGTCCACCATCTCGTCGAGGTCGGACGGGCCCCCGGTGTCCGCGACGCGGAGCGAGAGCAACTCCGCCAGTGCGGCGGACAGCGGGGCCAGGGTGCCGGCGTCCTCCCCGGAGAGCTGCGCGAGCAGGTCCCGGGCGACCGTGATGTGGTGGTCCAGATCGGCGCGGACCGCGGCCTCGCCGGGGTCGCCGTCGGGGCCGACCTGCCCGACGTCGGGGATGCGCGGATCGGTCGCGCGGGCCATCAGGGCGGCCGTGCGGGCGACGTCGGGGATGCCGAGGCCGCCGTCGTCCTCGCCGGCTGCGGCCGTGTGGAGCGCCAGGGGCAGTGCCCAGTCGTAGTGGCGCCGGGCCAGCAGGACGCGCAGCGGCACGTCCTCCGGGGTCGGCCCCCAGGCGCCGTGCGCCAGTGCCTCGCCCGCCAGCGCCTCGACCGCCAGTGCCTCGGCCTCGGCCCCGAGGACGCCGGCCGCGGCGGGGTCGGAGTCCCGGAGTTCCCCGGCCCGTGAACCGGTGAGGGTGGCCAGGGCGGCCAGGTAGAGGTGGCGCCGCGGGTCGTCCGCCGGGACGTGCGCGAGGGCGGCGCGGAACCGGGAGATCTGCTCGTCGGCCTCCGGCCGGGCGCTCTCGGGACCCTCGGGCAGGGAGAGCAGGATCTCCATCGCCTCGATGCGGATCGGGGCGATGCCGCCCGTTTCGGCAGCCCACGCCTTGATCTGTTCGAACAGCTCACGCGCCCGCTGGAGTTCGTCCGGTTCCGGTTCCGGTTCCGGCGTCCGCTCAGCCTCCCCGTCGTCCGGCCCCTGCACCGCCTCCGACGTGTCCGACGGTCCCGCCCTCAACTGCTCCGCCTCCCGGACGGCGGCCTCGTCACCGCTCTCCCGGGCGAACGCGTCCAGGGCGTCCGCCAGCGCGTCGCGGACGGCGGGGAGTTCCGGACGGTCGACCGGCGTCGCGGCGAGGGCCGCCCGCAGTCGCCGGACCGCACAGGCGAGGAGCGGCGCGCTCGCCCCCTCGACCCCGGCCGCGGTGAGGAGCATCCCTCTCCGCAGGTCGAACTGCCCCGCCCACCCGGTGGATTCCTCCCAGGTCCGTCGGACGGCCCGCAGGTCCTCGACGGCCGTGGGCGGCAGGTCCTCGGGTGCCGCCGCCGCGAGCAGCCGCTCCGCCTCGTCGACCGAGGGCGTACCGAGCAGCAGGGCCGCGTCGAGCAGCACGGCGAGGACCAGCCGTCGCATCTCCGGCAGGGCGGTGTCCGGCACGCCCGGCAGCAGATGCTCCGGGAGGGTCGAGAGCAGCTGGGCGTGGACGGCCCGCGCGTGCCCGGCGGCGGCGAGCAGCCCGTCCGGATCGGCCGTCAACCGGAACCGCTCGCACTCGAGGGCGAGGGCGTACAGCACGACGTCGATGTAGTCGTCCTGGTCCTGGGGGAGCATGCCGAGCGCCCGCCCCGACCAGGCGAGCGCGCGCTCCAGGGCCTCCGGCCTCTCCAGCACCTGCCCGTGGGCCGTCGCCGCCAGGTGCGCGAAGCGGGCCTCCCGGAACGACTCGTCCGCGCCCGACAACTCGAAGAGCTGGGGAGGAAGCGTCGTGGCGGGAACGCGGTTCCGCAGATACCCGAAGGCCGGGTGGGCGACGAGCGCGTACAGCACCGCGTCCGGATCCTCGGGGCCCTCGTGCCGCGCCCAGAACGTCCACAGCACGGCCCGGACGGCCGGGAGGTCCACGGGCAGATCCGGCGACGGCGTCGCCTCCCGGAGCAGTGCGAAGGCGTCCGCCACCACCTCCGGCCCCCGCAACAACCCCCGGTCCACCGCGTCCATCGCGGCCGACACCCTGGCGACGACCCGGTCGTATGTCTCACCCACACCGTCAAGTTAACCTGACGTAGCGTCAACTTGCATGAAAATAAAGGGTCCAGTGCTCCCTGGGGTCGATGGGCCTCGCGGGCAGTGCGCCGGCGCGGCCGGTCAGGTGTTCACGCCCGTTCGCGGCGCCGGCCGGCGCCGCGCGGGTTCACGCTCCGAGAGCCGCAGGTGCAGTCGGCGCGGCCGGTAGACGGTGGCGAGCGGGACGGCGCGGGTGTCGGCGTCCGGCTCGGGGGTGAGCCGCCACCGGGTGAGGACGGTGGCGAGGGTGAGGGTGGCCTCGGTGCGCGCGTACAGGTCGCCGAGGCACTTGCGGGCCCCGGCACCGAAGGCGGTGAACGCCTGACGGGCGAGCGGCGACTCCTCCTCGGGACGCCAGCGGTCGGGGCGGAACTCGTCCGGCCGGGGGAAGGCCTCGGGGTTGCGGGCGACGGCGGCGGGGCTGAACACCAGGGTGGAGCCGCTCGGCAACGGGACACCCGCCAGTTCGGTGCCGGTGGTGGTGAGACGGGTGAAGAGCCAGCCGGGCGGGTGGAGCCGGAGGGTCTCGGTGACCACCCGGTCGGTCAGGGTGAGCGCCGGCAGGTCCTCCCAGGTCACCGGGCGTCCGCCCAGGACGGTGTCGATCTCCCGGTACAACTCCTCGGCGACCTCCGGGTGCCGGGACAACCGGTGGAAGACCCAGACCAGCGTCGCGGCCACCGTCTCGGTGCCGGCCGCCATCACGGTGATCACCTGGTCGTGGACCTCGGCGTCGGTCAGCCGCCCGCCGTCCTCGTCCCGGGCCGCGAGCAGGGCGCCGAGCAGGTCCGACGTCGCACCGACCGGCAGCTCCGGACGCCCCTCGGACCCGGCGATCAGCCGCTGTGTCACCTCGTGCAACTCCCGCAGCGCCGCCCCGTACCGGAGGTTGGCCGGGGTCGGCAGGCGGCGCAGCGTCCGGGGCAGGAACATCTGCCGGAACAGCCCGTTCAGCACCGTGTCGAAGGCCCGCTCCACACCCCGGGTGAGCCCCTCGTCCAGCCCGGTCGACCACAGCGTGCGGGCCACCACCCGCAGCGCCAGCCCGTACAGCTCGGGGAAGGCCTCGATCACCTGGCCGTCCTGCCAACGGCCCGTGGTGGCCTCGATCTCGGCGTGCATCGCCTCGGCGTAGTGCCGCAGCTGCGGGCGGGTGAAGGCGCTCTGCATCAGCCGCCGCTGCCGACGGTGGTCCCGGTGCGGGCAGGTGACCAGGCCGTTCCCGGCGACGTCGCGGGCCCGGTCGTAGAAGACCCCGCCCTTGTCGTAGACCTGGTCGCCGGTCAGCACCCGGCGCAACAGCTCGGGATGGCACGGCACGTACGCCGTCGACGGGCCGATCCTGATCCGCACCAGGTCACCGTGGGCGGCCAGCCCGGTCATGAACCGCACCGGGCTGCGCATCATCTGCCAGGCGTGCCCGACCCCGGGCACCGCTCCGGGCGCCGTCCCGACCACGAACGTCCGCTGCACCAACGCACTCCTCCTCGTCCCCGGGCCCGCACCGCACCCGTCCGTCGGCACGCCCCACCTACTCCATCGGCCGTTCCCCCACCCAGGTGAAGCCCGCCGGCCCGCCGGCCCGCCGCCCGCGGCCCGGGCCGGCCGAAACTCCGGGTGAGGTTCGTGGCGGCGACGGTACGGTGCCGGGTATGGGCACAGAGGGTGGGTCGGGTCGGCCGTTGCTGCTGCTCGACGTGGACGGTCCGCTCAACCCGTTCGACGGGATGCCGGACTTCGGGGAGGTCAGGACCGGACCCTTTCCGCCGGTGACGGCAATGGGTTTCCCAGGCCGCGTGCGAGCTGCGAGGATGGCGATCATGACTGACCGCCGTCCTCTCGCGATGCCCGCCTTCTCCGAGCCGTCCTCGGACTCGCCCCTGCCCGCCCGGTCCGGTGGGCACCGGCCGCTGCCGATCGAGCAGGGTGCCGACTTCCGCCAGCCGCCCGGCGAGGTCGAGGCCGTACCCGCTCCGGCTCGCCACCGGCTTTCGCTCGGCGGACTGACCTTCTCCGATCCGGACCGGCAGATCTGAGCGCCCCTGCCGGTCCGGGCTGCTCCGCAACCACTCCCGCCGGCTGTCAGTGCCCCGTCCTACAGTTCACCTGTACGGAAGCAGCGGGCACGTCCACCGGGACGGTCACCGGGGCACGCTGCCCGGAGGGAGCGGCGCGAGCATGACGGACGGCCTGACACCGCACTACCCGAGCGCGATCGCGCAGGTCCGCCATCTGATCCGCACCGAGGACCTGGAGGAACTCGCCCGCCACACGGCGTGGCTCGCGGAGGCCGGCGGCCACCGCTGGGACGGCGAGGCGCGCGTCGTCGTCGACCTGCTGCGCGCCATGCCCGACGGTGCCCGCAGTCACCTGGCCGCGCTGCTGCCGGTCGATCACCCGTACGGGGCGCAGCCTTCGAGCCTGCCCGGCCTGATCGCCGCCGGGCTCGCGCCGTGTGCGGTCGACGACGCCCGACGCGAGCTGCTGGAGCGCTACGGCCGGCGGTACGCCGTCGACGAGCCGCAGCCGCTGGTCTGGGCGGCCGAGGCCGAGCTGGCCGCCGGGCGCACGCTGCCGCCGGCGGCCGTCGCCGTCGTCCGGCGCAGCGCCCACACCGCCCAGAGCGACCCCGTACCGCTCAGCACCCTGGCCGCCCGTCTCGTCCACCCGGTGCTCAACCCGGGTGAGGCCTGGGCGGACGCGGCCCTGGACCGCGCCGGCACGGCGGAGTCCGTCTGGCACCGGCTGCTGCGGCACACCCGCACGGCGACCGCGGCCCGACCGTCCGCCCGGTGGGACGAGGCCGCGCGGGCCTCGGTCGAGGAGATCGGTGCGGAGGAGGTGTCCGGGGCGGTGGTCTCCTGGCTGTCCCTGACGGACAGCCCGCGGACCCTACCGTTCGACGCGCCGCACTCCCGCCACGACGACACGCCCGACCCGTACAACACCACGGCCCTCCGGGGCCTCGCCTGGCTGACCGCACTCCTGCCCCCGCACCCCGACGCCGCCCGGGTCCTCGGCCTGCTCGTGGAGTCCTCCCTGCGCCAGGGCCCCGACGGCGGCCGACGTGCTCCCCGGGTCGCCACCGCCGCCGTACTCGCCCTGACCCGCATCCCGGGCCACGCCGCCGGCGCCGAACTGGCACGGCTCGGCACCCGGGTGACCCACCAACCGACGCTCAAACAGATCGGCGCGGCGCTGGACGTCGGCGCCAGCCTCCGCCCGCGCTGAGCAACAGCCGGTCCGGCCGAAGTTCGACGAGGCTGCGGACAACGTCGCCGCAGACCGCCACCACGGCCGTCCCACGACGAACCGGCGTCCAACCGCCGCACCCGACAGCTGGACGCCGGGCTCGGGTCAGCCGGTGGCGCGGAGGGCCGAGACCGGGTAGCGCAGGGCTTCCGGGACGGCGGCGTCGACGGCGGCGACGGCCGGGCCGAGGCCGGAGAAGAGCTCCGGGACCACGGCGACGAAGCAGTTGCCGAGGCCATGGAGGATGCGGCCGCCCTCGTGGACCTCGACGCCGACCACCTCGCTGTACGGGAAGCCGTGGACCGCGCCCTCCTCGTCCTGCCACCACGCGCCGTCGGCGTTCACCACCAGCCGGACCTTGCGGGCCGCGCCGGACCGTGCGCGGGCGAGCAGCGGCGGCCGGTACTGCGGCCCGGCGGGCAGCGCGGTGCGCTCGGAGCAGCCGCCGGCCGGCAGCGCCGACCGGTCGGGCCGGCGGAGTGCCAGCTGCTCCACCTGGCAGGGCACGAGCAGCAGCGCCGTCTCCAGCGCCGCCGCGAACGCCTCCCGCACCTGCGCCGGGGTCACCTCGGCCTGCAGCTTCAGCTTGGTCGCGGCGTCCAGATGGGTCTCGTCGAGCAGCAGGTCCGCCGCGCGCTCGGCGACCTCCATGTCGAGGGTGCGCGGGTCGGTGAGGAACTCCCGGGCGGCCTCCCGTTCCTCGGCCAGTTCGGCCTCGGTCGGTTCCTCCTCGGCGAGGCGCAGTGCCTCCTGCCAGAGCAGTTCGGCGACGCGCTTCTCCTGGCCCTCGCGGACGTCCAGGTGGACACTGCGCTCGCCGCGGCCGGGGCCGACGTAGACGGCGGAGCCGCCGACGTCGTAGCTCAGGCCGTGCTCGTGGCGGACGGTGTCGGTCAGGCGCTGGGAGAGGACGTGGGTGGCCAGGAGCATCGCCTGGTCGTTGAGGTCGCAGGAGAGCAGCAGGCCGGGACCGGGGACGTCGGCCCGGTGCCAGGACGGGCCGGTGTGGCGCGGCGCCGGGTGCGGTGCGCGGGCGGTGCGGGGGCCGCGCGGCAGCGGGAGGCGCAGGCCCTCCGGCGGTGGGCCGGTCAGGGCGAGGACGGCGTTGCCGGCGTGGAAGTGGCGGGCGACGGTGTCCCGGACGGCCTCCAGCGGGATCCGGTCCGGGCCGGGGCCGTTGAAGGAGGCCAGTCCGAGGCCCTGGGTGCCGTAACGGATCGACAGCAGCTCGCCGGTGACCGGGTCGGCCGCTCCGCTGCCCTCGGCGGCCAGCACTCCGGCCTCCTTCTCGATCCGCTCCAGGGGAAGGGCGGTGAGGGCCGCGCAGACGCGGGCGAGGAAGTCGACGACCTGTTCCGGGCGGCCGGAGCAGGTGAAGTCGGTGATCGAGAGGCTGACGGAGGCATTGTGGTCGAAGTGCAGCCGGGGCAGCGTGCTCATCGCCAGGTGTTCGACCAGGTGCGTCACCCCGAGGGTCCGGAAGGTCTCGTCCTGGACCCCGCAGCCGAACATCAGGGTGGCATCGAGGGGGCCGGGCGTCTCGGTCCAGATGACGGGGACGCCGTCGATGAGGTCGTGGTGCATCGGGTGATCATACATACATCGCTTTGTCGACCTTGAAGGCCGGTCTGACCGCGCTCACCAGGTCATTCGCTCGTCCGCCGGGCCCGGGGCTCGGCGGCGACGGCCCTGACGGCGGTGGCTGGGACGGCGGTGGTTGGGACGGCCGGACGTCGAGGTCCGATTCGCGCCAGACCGAGCCCCTGCCCGGCTGGTGGACTCCGGGGTGACACCCACCCCGCACGGAACAGGACCTCCCGCATGGCCGACACCGCTCTCCGTCCCGCACCGCGCCCGCCGGGCAACGGCCCCCGCCGCCCGCGCTCCCTTGCCCGCAGGGGCGGTTGGCCGGCCGTCCTGGCCGTCACCACGGGTGTGTTCGCCATCGTCACCACCGAGATCCTGCCGATCGGCCTGCTGACCCCGATCGGCGCGACCTTCCGGATCTCCGACGGCACCGCCGGGCTGATGATGACGCTCCCGGGCATCGTCGCCGCGGTCGCCGCACCCGTGGTGACCGTCGCGACCAGGCGCGCCGACCGGCGGAGCATGCTCTGCGTCCTCCTGCTGCTCCTGGTCGTGGCCGACCTCCTCAACGCCCTCGCCCCCGCCTACTGGGCCGTGCTGAGCGCCCGGGTGACCCTCGGCCTGGTCATCGGAGGCTTCTGGTCGATCGGCGCCGGGCTCCCCGCACGGCTCGTCCCGGAGCACCGCCGGGCCCGGGCCACCACGCTGTTCTTCACCGCCGTCCCGCTCGGCTCGGTCCTCGGCGTACCGGCGGGCGTGTTCCTCGGCTCGCTGGCCGGCTGGCGGGCCGCCTTCCTGGTGGTGGCCGCGCTGACCCTGCTGACCCTGGCCGCCCTGCTGGGGTCGCTCCCTCCGCTGCCCCCGCCGACGACCACCGGCCCGGGCGTGCTGCGCGGGCTGCTCGCCGGCCGGGGCACCCGGACCGGCCTAGTCGTGACCTTCCTGATCGTGCTGGCCCACTTCGGCAGCTACACCTACGTCACTCCGTTCCTCGAGACCACCGCCCAGGCCGGCCCGGGCCTGGTCACCGGCCTCCTGCTCACGTACGGCGCCGCCGGAATGCTCGGCAACGCGCTCGCCGGCGGCCGCGCGGCCGGCGCCCTGCGCCCGGTCTTCGGCACGGCCGCCGCGCTGCTCGGCGTCGCGGCCCTGCTGATGCCCCTGCTCGGTACCGGCGGCCCGGGCGCCGCCGTCCTGCTGACGCTCTGGGGCGCGGCGTACGGGGCCGTGCCGGTCTGTTCGCTCACCTGGTTCCTCGCCGCGGCCCCGGACGCCCCGGAGGCGGCCGGTGTGCTGTTCACCTCGTCCTTCCAGGCGACCCTGTCGATCGGCGCCCTGACCGGCGGCCTCGTGGTGGACCGTTCCTCCCCGGCCACCGTCATGGTGCTCGGGGGAGCCGTCGCGCTCCTCGCCACCGCCCTCGTCCGGGCGTACGGCCACCGGGTCCACCCCGACACGGCGGCCCCGGACCCCGCGCCCGGGGTCCGCGCCTGACGGCGAACGGGCGTGCTCCGGTCGGGAGCGCCGGCCGGGGCGGGCCGTGCGGAGGCCGGCCCCGTAGGCGGTGTTGGTGAAGCGGGGTTTCAGGAATTCCCCATCCCGCACCCGGGAAAGGTGTTCTCGAGGAAGCCGGTGTTCGATTCTCGAGAGGTTCTGGGAAGCGTGGCCGGCCGGGAGGGCAACGGTGGCCTCGGGACGGTACGGGGCTTCGCGCGCCAGCTGGTGTCGGCGTACCCGTGGTTCCCGGTGCGGTGCGGCGGCGTGTCCCGGGTGGCGTGCGGCAGCAGGAAATGCGGCTGGCACGGGGTCGGTCCCGGCCTGGGCTCACGAGCAGCGGTTCGCGGCCGTGAAGGACCACCCGAGGTCCGGGAGGGCCGGGGCTCAGCGGGTGGTGAGCCAGTGGATGAGGAGGGCGGCGGGCAGGGCACCGGCGCCCTGGGCGGCGCCGAGGAGGGCGCGGACGGCGAGGGTGCGAGGGGTTGGCCAGGTGCGGCGCTTGCGCCGGCGCGGCCGGTGGTCGTCGGTGGGAGTCGTCATCCGGGGGAACCTCCAGCGAGTCGATCGGGCATGGCTGAGACCGGCCGGAGCCGGGCTGGTTGGTGACTTATGCCGACTCTACCGCCAGGGCCCCCTCGTGGACCGTTCCGCCAGTCCGACCGAGAGCTCTCAAGAGGCTTGATGTACAGCAGTGTTGGGCTCCTGACCAGGAAGTTCCCGCGGTGGCGGTGGCGCGGAGATCGGTGAACCGACGTGGGGCGAACAGCCGACGACGGCGTTCGAGCGATCACGTGTGCGGGGGCTCCGGCAGGTCCTTCGGGCGCCCTGCACTTGGAATTGAAGGAGTCGGTGTTCGACTCAGGTGCGGCCGGGCGAGTCGCGACGGAACAGGCCGAGCGACATCCGACCGACCGTCGCGCGACCTTCCTGGAGAAACAGTTGTGCGACTGCGGTCGGCTCTCAGGAGCAGGGTCAGGTGGTCGGGGTGTCGAGGCCGGCGAGCTTGGTGTGGAGGTCGGCGGACTCCTCCTGGGCGTTGCCGAGGTCGAGGAAGATGTGGAGGGCCTGGGTCCAGGCCTGGCGGGCGGTCGTCGGGTCGCCGGTCGCGTGGTGGGCGTCGCCCAGGTGGCTGAGGGCTTCGGCCTCGCCGTAGCGGTGTCCGACCGTGCGGTGGAGGTGCAGGCTCTGTTCGTGGCAGTGGACGGCGTCGGTGTGTTCGGCGAGCTGCTGGTGGGCGTAGCCGAGGGTGTCCCAGGTGTTGGCCTGGCCGCGGACGTCGCCGAGTTCCTCCTGGAGGCGCAGGGCCTGCACGGCGCAGGCCACCGCCTCCCGGTGGTCCCCGAGTTGGGCGTGGTCCCAGCCGACCGCGTTGAGGGCCCGGGCCTGTTCGGCGCGGTGCCCGAGCGCCTCGAACAGCTCCAGCGCCCGCCGGTCGTGCCGCAGGGCGTCGCGGTGCCGCCCCTCGCGTTCGCAGGTCCAGCCGAGCATCACCTCGGTGCGGGCGATGCCGGCGTCGTCGCCGAGCGCGTCGTGGAGTTCCAGGGCGAGCCCCAGGTGGCGGTGGGCCCGGTCGAGGTTCCCGGTCTCGGTGTGGGCGCAGCCGAGTTCCCGGTGGGACTCGGCCTGCTTGTCGCGGTCGCCGAGTCGGGTCGCGGCCTCCAGGGCGGTGTGCTGGATCCGGGTCAGGTCGTTCCAGTGACCGCGGCGTCCCAGGTAGGTGGTGATCGCACGGGACAGGTGCCAGCAGTGCTCGTCGAGGCCGGCCCGCCCGGCGGTGGTGACCAGGGCGAGGAGCGCCTCGCGCTCGGCGGCGAACCAGGCCATGGCCTGCGCGTGGTCCCCGGGCCGCTGCACCGCGACGCCGTCCGGCAGGGGTGGCGGGGCCGATCGCGCGCGGTGCGGCGACAGCAGTAGGTCGGCGCCGTGCGCGGAGTGCAGGTAGTGGTCGACCAGCCGGCGCAGGGCCGCGGGCCGTTCGGGATCGTCGGCGGCCAACTCGAACGCGTAGGCCCGCAGCAGGTCGTGGGAGGCGTAGCGGCCGGCCGAGGGCTCGGTGACGAGGTGGGCGCGGACGAGCTCGACCAGTGCCGGTCGGGCCGCCCGTACCGGTTCGCCCGCCAGGGCCGCCGCCGCGGGCAGCGCGAGGTCGGGGCCGGGGTGTGCGGCGAGGAGGCGGAAGAGGCGTGCCGCAGGGGCGGTCAGGGCCCGGTAGGACCACGACAGCACGGCACGGACGTCGGTGTGCTGCTCACCGGCGCTGAGGGCGTCCAGTGCGTCCTGGGACTCGCGCAGTTCCGTGGCGAGCGCGGACAGGGGGAAGTGCGGGTGCGCGGTGGCGCGTGCGGCGACCACGCCGAGCGCCAGCGGCAGCCGGGCGCAGCGTGCGACGATCTCCTCCGCCGCGCGCGGCTCGGCCCGGATCCGCTCGTGCCCGAGGTGGCGTTCGAGCAACTGGTGCGCCTCGGCGGGCGTCAGGACGTCCAGGGTCAGGGGTCGGGCCCCGTGTGCGGTCACCAGACCGCTCAACCGGGTGCGGCTGGTCACCAGGACCGCGCAGGAGGGGCCGGTGGGCAGCAACGGGACGACCTGGTCCGTGTCGCGGGCGTTGTCGAGGAGGAAGAGCATCCGCTTGTCCTCGGTGAGGCTGCGCAGCAGACGGACCCGGGCGTCCGTGGTGGCGGGCAGGGTGCTGTCCGGTACGCCGAGGCCGTCGAGCAGGCACGCCAGAGCCTGGTGCGCGGGCATCGGCTCGTCGTCGGGGGCGAACCCGCGCAGGTCCAGGTGGAGCTGGCCGTCGGGGAAGCGGTCGAGCTGCTGACGCGCCCAGTGCACGGCCAGCCAGGTCTTGCCCACGCCGCCCGTCCCGTCGATCACCAGCAGGGACGGTGCCGTCCCCGGATCCGGCCCGCGCAGGAGCTCCTCGACCCGGGTCAGTTCGGCGCGGCGGCCGACGAACCGCTGCGGGGCGGCGGGCAGCTGGCGGGGCGTCGGGTGCCGGACGGCGGCGTCGGGGGAGTGCGGGGCTGCGGGGGAGTTCCCGGCGGCTTCGGCAGTGGGGGCACCGGGAGCGCCGAGGGCCGGGTCGCCGGCGAGGATCCGCTGGTGGAGTTGTTGCAGCGCGACCCCGGGATCGATGCCCAGCTCCTGCGCCAACCGCTGTCGGATGGTCTGGTAGCCGGCCAGCGCGTCGGCGGAGCGGCCACCGCGATGGAGGGCGAGGAGGAACTGGCCGGCCAGCCGCTCGTCCAGGGGGTGCTCCGCGACCAGCGCGGTGAGCGTGGGCAGCAGTTCGCCGTGGAGTCCGCACCGTAGTCGGACGTCGATGCGGTCCAGTTCGGCGGAGAACCGTTCCCGCTCCAGCGCCTGGCGCAGGTCGCAGAACCAGGGGGTGTCCACGGTGGCGAACGGTTGGCCCCGCCACAGGTCCAGGGCCTGGTGCATCAGTGCCGCGGCCCGTTCGTCGGGGGCGGTGCGGGCCGACGTGACCAGCTCACGGAACCGGTGGACGTCCACGGACAGCGGATCCGCTTCCAGGACGTAGCCCCCGGGCCGGCGCACGATCCGCGCCGCCGAATCCGGAGCCGGTGCCGGCTCCGCAGCGAGGTCCGGATCCGGAGCCAGTGCCTGCCGCAGCCGGGACAGGTAGCCGTACAGCGTCCCCTTGACGCGCTGCGGTGCCCGGTCCCCCCAGACACGGTCGACGAGTTCGTCGACGGACACCGCCCGGTTGACGTCGATCAGCAGGACGGCCAGCACGCACCGCTGCCGAAGGTGCCCCACGTCCACCGCACGGCCGTCCGCGAAAGCCTCGATCGTGCCGAGCAGGCCGAACTCCACCACCGCCGACCACCCCTCCCCACGGGCAGCGTAGCCACGGCGCGACCGCCCCGTACAGGCGATTCAAGGTCTGTCCAAGATTTGCCCCCGGCCGGTCGCGAAGAGTGGCTCTCCAGCAGGGCGGCACGGTGCGGCCGACGCCCCTGCGATGGCCGGAACCGCGCACACCGACGGACGCTGCGCGTGCTCACCAACCTCCGGCCCGTGGGTGAGGGCGGTGGGTACCACGGGGGTCCGCCGCCCTCACCGCGCCGCGAACGGGCACCGTGCTGTTTCCTCGATCAACGGACCGCCCCCGATCCGATCGTGGGCGGTCCTTCTTCGTGCGCATCGAAGCGTAATGGCGCTGATCAGTAAAACTGACGATTAATCAATTGCCATCTGTGCATGGAAAGATGGCGAATCCTGGATCTGGCATCGATCGAGAGAGCTGCCGTGACCTCTGGTTCGCCCACCCCCTCCCCGTCTCCCGCGCCGCCTCCTGGAGGGTCCCCCGCACCGCCCACCGATCCGTACCGCGCCGCGAAAATGGGCGCTCTCTACGGAGGCATTCCCGTCGTTGCCGCGGCGCTCATCACTGGAATGTTCGGGTTGTGGGGCCACGACAGCACCACGGGGGCAAAAGGGCCGGCGGCCCCTCCGGTCACGTCGACGGCCGGCGTGACCGCGGGGAACCCGCCGAGTCGGCCCTCGGCGGACCCGCAGCCCGCCCCCGCCACCGGCTCGCCCGGTTCGCCCGGTTCGCCGACGACCGTCGCCGCGACGGCCGGCACCCCGGCGGCGCCGACCCCGCCCCCCGCGGTCGCCTCCGCGCCCCGTCCCATGAGGCTGTCGCCACCGGCCTGCGACAACACCACCTATGTGCACATCGACTTCGACTCGGACCGGCTGACTCAGAAGGTGAACGCCCGGGACCTGCCGAGCCGGGACGCGAACGCCTTCGACATGGGATGGTTCGGCTGCATCACCCCGGTCCTGGAACTGGAGAAGGGACGATCCGCAGGCCTTCTCCGCCAGGGGGTGGCGGTCACCCTCGAGTCGTGCCGGGCGGCGGCCGCGGGTGGCGGTCTGGAGTCGGCCCGCTTCGACAGCCAGCGCGACGCCGCGGATCAGGGCATGGTGGCCGGCGCTGTCATCTGCGTCATCACCGACCAGAAACGGGTCGCCATGGCGAAGATCGACAGCATCTCCTGGGCCAACCAACCCACCGTCGACTTCTCCGTCACCACATGGGCGTGATCCGGCCGCCGCACCGATGACGAGCGCGAACAAGCCCGCGAGCACGAACGAGCACGCACGCGCACGAACCGGCACGCACGAGCACGCACGCGCACGAACCGGCACGCACGAGCACGCACGCGCGCGGCCCGGAGGGCCTGACAGGCCCTCCGGGCCGCGCCGCGTTCGCGCGCCGGGCTCGTCGGAGGCTCAGCCCAGGGTGCAGGCGAGCTGGGCCTTCACCGCGTTGCGGAGGTCCTCCTGGGCGCGGCACTGGCCGCTGTAGGCGTCCTCCCACTTGGGGCTGATGAGGTGGACGTTCACCACCTCGGTGATGATGTTGACGTTCCCCTGGGCCACGATGGTGTTGTGGGCCACGGCCACCTGGGACGTCGGAGCCGTTTCGGCACCGATGACCCCGCCCTCACCGTAGAACAGGTTGGTGATCTTGGTGTAGTTGGTGACCTCCTTGCCCTGGATGTTGTTGCCGACGACGGCGACCGTCCAGTCCTTGTAGTTGCGCTGCCAGCTGTAGTTGCTCCGCTGGTTCAGGGCCTGCACGGCGGCGTACTGGAGCCGGACGACCCAGTGGTGCTTGATCAGCGGACGCCCGCCCGGGTGGTCCCGGGGGTGTGCCGGCTCTCCCAGCTGCACGGCGCCGGCCAGGTCCTGGTTCCCGCTGCTCCGGCGCTCCGCCGCCGAACCCGCCTGGGTCGCGGCGCCGGCCGGCGCGGCCACGCCACCCGTGACGGCGAGGGCCAGAACCCCCGCGGCCACGACCGTCTTCCACTCCCCGGCGAACCGCTGACCGATCGTCATCCTGGTATTCCTCGTTCCCGTACGTCGTCGAACAGGCGGGCACGCTCCCGCGCCCGCCACCGGCCATCACCCGGCACCCCCGACTCTCGCCGACCGGCGCGGCGCGCGCATCAGTCATCCGACTGCACCCGACCCCGCGCGACCGGTCCGGACGGCGGCCGGCAGGTCCTCGGCCTCCCGCACGGCCAGGTCGAGCCGGTCGGCCTCCTCCAGGTACTGGGTGGTGAGCAGGACGGTGGCACCGTCGGCGACCAGACCGCGCACCGCCTCCCACACCTCGGCGCGCCCGCGCGGGTTCAGGCCGGTGGTCGACTCGTCCAGGAGCAGCACCGCCGGTGCGAAGATCAGGCTCGCGGCCAGGTCCAGGCGCCGCCGCATCCCCCCTCGGAGTACGAGGTCGCCGGCTTGTGCTGTGCGACGTACGAAGTTGAACCCGTGCGCCGTACGGAGTTTCTGCGATCCGGGTCACCCTGCCGGGCCCGATGATCCACTGCTTGACCTCAAGCGCGGTTGAGGTCTTACGTTCTTCGTACGGCCCGCACCGGTGTGCAGGCCTCGCACCGAACGACCAGGAGGGGACATTCCGTGATGACCGAGCAGATCTCCGATGCCGATCTCGCCGGACAGCCGGCCGCGTACTGGACCGGGATGGCCTACGAAGCGACCATCGCGTTCACCCGGGCGCGACAGCTCGAGAAGGGCTACACCCAGCCCCAGTTCTGGTTGCTGCGCAATCTGTCGGCGAACGACATCTCGCCGGACGGGAAGGGGATGACCGTCGCCGAGCTGCGGGAGGCCATGGCCACCTACATCCGGCCCGAGGACGACCTCGCGGCGGAGTCCGTGGGGCTGCTGGAGCGCGGCTGGCTGACCAAGGACGAGGACGAGCGGTTGTGGCTCACCGAGGAGGGCGAGCAGGCCCGGATCGACCTCACGCGCAACGCCCCCGCGATCCGCGCCGCCCTCCACGAAGGCATCGACGACGCCGACTACGTCGTCACCATGAAGGTGCTCCGGCAGCTGATCCGCAACGCGGGCGGGACGGTCGTCTGACGGGTCGCCCGGCCGGCGGCCGGCCGGGCGCAGGGCCTTGTCGGCCAGGCCGGGAGCGGCACCGGCCCTGGATCCGGGGGAGCGTCGGCCCGACGGGATTCGGGCACGATCGAGTCCACCACGTGGACGGCCGGGGGATCCGAGGGGCGAGACCCGGCGCACCGACCGGCAGGGGCGGCCCGGAGGCCCCGGTCGCCGGCCCGTAGGGGCTCGGGCCGGCGGCCGGGGCCGGGTTCCGTCCGCCGCGCCAAGGCCCGCGGGGTGTAAGTCGGCGGGTCGATCGGTCGGCCTCCGGCCGCCTCCGGGGCGCGGGTGAACCCGATAGCGGATCGTGACATGCCTACGGCCCGTCGCGCCGGAAATGGATGCGAAGATTCCGCACCCCTCGCTTCCGGTCCTCCACGGATTCCGGCCGCACCACCTCGCCCCACAGAGGAGCACGATCGTGGCCCGTCCCTCCCGCCCGTCCCCAACCCGCCGGGTCCTGCCGGCTGCGGCCCTCACCACCGCGTCCGCCCTGATGCTCACCGGCTGCGGCGGAGCCGACGCCCCGAAGAGCGGTCCCGACAGTGCCAAGGCGGCCGTCCCCGGCGCGCAGCGCGCCGCCGGGGTGCTGCGGATCGGTTCCGACCTGAACTACCCGCCGGTCGCGTTCCGCGGCACGGACGGCAGGCCGAACGGCCTCGACCCCGACCTCGCGGAAGCCCTGGGCAAGGTCCTCGGCCTGCGGATCGAGATCGTCGACACGCCGTTCGACGAGCTGATACCGGGGGTGAACAAGAAGCAGTTCGACGTGGCGATGTCGGGGATCAGCGACACGCCCGCGCGCCGCAACGCGCTCGGCGAGAACGGCATGCCCACGGGCCAGCCGGGCGTGGACTTCGTGGACTACTTCATCGCCTGGACCTCGATCATCGTGCAGAAGGGCAACCCGAAGGGGATCCGGACGCTGGACGACCTCTGCGGCCGCACGGTCGCCGTGCAGCGCGGCACGACCCAGGACGAGATCATCAGCCGCCAGGTCGGCGTCTGCGACCGGGCGGGCAAGCCGTTGCAGGTCCGCCGTTTCGACGACGACGCCGTGGCCCTCGCCGAGGTCGCGGCCGGCAAGGCGGTGGCCGACTTCAACGACCTCCCGGTGGCGGCGTACGCGGCCAGGACCACCGACGACGGCAACCGCTTCGAGGTGTCGGGGGCGCTGTCGCAGTCCAGCCCGTACGGGATCGCCGTGAACAAGGACAACACCGCGCTGCGCGACGCGGTCGTGAAGGGGCTGGACGAGTTGATGCGCGACGGCGTGTACGACGTGATCCTCGCGAAGTGGAACGTCAGTGCCGGTGCGGCCCGGGCGGCGGCGGTCAACGGCGGCCTGTGACCCTGGGACCGCACCGCCTTCGGGGCGCCCGCCGGGACCACGACCGGGGACCCGACGGGCGGCCGGCCCCCGCCACCGCGGGAGCCGGCCGGACGACGGGGTGCGGGATCAGCCGTTGCGGCCCGTCACCGAGTGGATCCAGCCCACGTAGGCGGGGGCGCTGGTGTAGAGGCCCGGACCCCCGCTGCAGGGCACGCCAGGGGCGCCGGGGCCCGAGGTGACGCCGATGAGCTCCCAGCGCCCGTACCGGTTCCTCTGGAGTTGCGGGCCGCCGGAGTCGCCGTTGCACGCCATGGCCCTGGGCACCTGGCTGATCGTGCACAGGCGGGTGTCGTCCGCGTAGCCCGGCGCGCACTCGGAGACCGCACCCCGGCGGGTGTCGAGTTCCTGGAGCCGGTCGGGGAAGACCCAGTCGGTGGGTTCGGGCGATTCCACGACGGTGCCGAAGCCGAGGATCCTGGTCGGGGTGCCGGGCTTGCCCGGCCGGTCGGCGATGCGGACGGGCTTCTCGGCGGCCGGACGGCTCAGGCGCACGAGGGCGAGGTCGTCGACGTTGGGCGCGGTGCCCTCGCCGTTCCGGTAGCCGGGGTGGGACACCGTCCTCGCGACGGACCGGACGGTGCCGCCGGAGTTCTTCCACGCACTGCCGATCCGGACGGTGCCGTCCAGGGTGACGAGCGCCGGGTCCACGCAGTGGGCGGCCGTGAGCACCCACTGCGGGTCGATCAGCGATCCGCCGCAGAAGCCCTTGAACATCGGGTCGCCGACGCCCGTCACCGGGATGGACACCATGGACGGGTAACGCTGGGTGGAGTCCTTCCCGTTGACGACGGCTTCGGCGCTGCCGGTCGTCAGCGCGGCGCACGCCACGGCGGCCAGTGCCACCGCGGCGGCGCGGGTCGTCGTGCGGCGCAAGGACGTGGAGCTGAACACGTGTTCTCCGATCGGACGATCATGGGCGATGTGCTCCCAGCCTCCGCGATCAAGAGGAACCGATCCATCCGGTCAGCGGGCCTGTCCGAACTCCGGTCAGCGGGCCCGCACGAGGTGGGGAAAGCCCCCGGTGAGCGGGGCGGCGGCCGTGCGTGGCGGGGAGGTCCGGCAGGGCGTCAGCCGGCCCGGGACCCCGGCCGACGCGACAGGCCGGGCCACCGGGACCGGGGGAACCGGCTCGATGTCAGTGCCGCTTGCCATGCTGGTGGGCATGGACGAGGAGGCACTGATGCGCGGCCGGGTGTACGGCGCGGACCATGACGACCCGAACCCCGGGCCGCGGCCCGGCCGCACCTACCGGGAGCTGTGCGGCGGGCCGCTCGACGGTCTCCTCCTGGACGTCACCGGCTGGGGCGCCGAGACCCTCGCCGACGGTGCCGCGCTGCCCACGGAGATCGGCCGCTTCGGTTCCGGCGGCCGGGCCCACTATGAGCCGCGCCCCACCGATCCGCGTCGGTGGGACTGGGTGGGGGACAGCGCCTGACGGGCCGGGGGCCGGCCGCCCGGCCCGGCGATACGCCCACGAGAGTGAACCCGTGCCACCGGAGGGTGAGCCGGACGGGTCCCGTGCGTGGGCGGGGCGGTTGACTGGGGTTCACACCCTGGAAGGTTCGGCATGCGGCGTACGACCCGGCACCGGTACTCGGTGGCCCGCTGCGCCGTGACGGCGCTGATGGGCGCCGTCCTGGTCCTGCTGGGCGGCGCGGACGCCGCCGGCGCCGTGCTGTGGGCGGCCGGTTCGCGCTGCGTCACGGTCCAGGAGGTCCCCGCCACGGGAACGGAGCCGCTGCGGCCGGTCGCCCCGGACTCCGAGGAGTGCCCCGAACCCGCCGAGCGCCGCCGCGGTCACGGAACCGTGCCGTTTCACCCCTGCGCCCACCGCACCGGCCCCGTCCGCGCGACGGGTTGTGGCCAGTCACCGCCGCCGCGCGCCGAAGCGTGGGCCGAGGGCGACCCCGTCGGGTCGGCGCGGGCCGTCCGACCGTGGCCGCCGCGCCCCGGCGGGACCGGGCCCGACAACGGGGGCGCCCGGGTCGTCGTCCTGCGCTGCTGACGGTTCCCGCCGGGCACTTCGGACCTACGGGCCACCTATGACGGCCGTGCGAGGGCCGGCCCGGCTGCCGGCGACCACCGTCCACGCCGTACCGCAGGAGTTCCACCATGCCCTTCGACGTCTTCGCCGCCATGGGCGCGCTCGTGCGCGCCGAGTCCACCCGGAGCACCGAGCCCGCGCCGGCCCATCCGGCCCGTCCGGTCGACTCCACCGACCCGACCCGCGACGAACCGCAGGCCGGGCCGGACCCGCTCCAGGAATCCGCCGCCGGACGCACCCCCGGGGCCGGCGCCCTGCCGCCGGCCGCGACCCGACTCCCCGGACTGTCCGGCTGAACACCCCCTCGGGGTCGGGCGGGCCCGCCCGACCCCGAGGGCATACGACGGCGCGGTGGCTGGCCGGGTCAGCCGGTGCTGTTCCGCCGCTCAAACAGGAAATCTTGCGGCCGACGAGCCGTCAATTGGGGTCTCCCAACGGGGAGCGCGCCGAATAATTTCCGGTCCGCGCCAGATGGCGGTCAGCCGCGGCGGGTGACGGCGACACCCGCCAGGCAGAGCACGCCACCCGCCAGGGTGAGGAGCGCGGGTGTCTCACCGAGCAGCAGCCACGCCATCAGCACGACCAGGGCCGGCACCGAGTACGTCGTCGCGCCCATCCGTGCCGCGGTGGTCCGGGAGAGGGCGTAGGCCCAGGTGGTGAAGGCCAGGGCGGTCGGGAACAGGCCCAGGTAGGCGACGTTCAGGGTCGCGGACAGCGGCGCGTCCGCGAGGTCCGTCACCAACTGCGGGGCGAACGGCAGACAGGCCACCGCGCCGATCAGACAGCCGAACGTGGTCACCTGGAGCGGGGTGGCGTGTCGCAGGGCCGGCTTCTGGCTCACCACACCCGCCGCGTAGGCGACCGCCGCGAGAAGGCAGAGCCCGATGCCGAACACCGAGCTGCCGCCACCGCCCGACATGGACAGGCCCACCACGACCACGCCGGTCAGCGAGACGCCCATCCCGGCCAGCAACTTGGACGACAGCCCCTCGCGCAGCAGCCAGCCGCCCAGCAGCGCGATCAGGACCGGTCCGATCCCGACCAGCATCGCCGCCGTGCCGGCGTCGACCTCCTTCTCCCCCCAGTTCAGCGCGACCATGTAGAGGCCGAACCAGAGCACGCCCGAGGTGACGATGCCCGGCCAGGCCTGTCGCGGAGGCAGGCCCTCCCGGCGGTACAGCAGCAGGGCGAGCAGCGCCACCGCCCCCACCAGCAGCCGGCCGAGCGCCAGCGCGCCCGGCCCGAAATGCTCGTTCGCACTGCGGATCGCCACGAACGCGGACGCCCACAGCACCACCGTCGTCGAGGCCGCCGCCAGTGCCTTGCCGTCCCTCGGGGCCACGCCCGCAGCTGAAATGTCCATGTGGATCAACCTACGGTCTCCGGACTTCGGTCCGCACCGAAATATCGACCGGCGGGTACGGAACGGTGCGGCACCGGCCCGGACATCACCGGCCGGACGCCACCGCCCGGACGCCACCGGCCGGTCCCGTCGTGGTCCCGACCCGGCTCCGCCGTGGTCCGGGAGCGGGACCACGGCGGGCGCGACCGTCAGCTGCTGGCCGAGCGGGGCTGCCGGATCTGGTCCGCGGCGGCACTACACGGCTGCTGACGCACCTCGCGCCGGCTGCCCGACGGCATGTCGCGGCGGGAGGCCACGCCGTCACCGTCGGTGTCCAGCATCGCGTAGGTGCGGGGGCCTCGGGGGATCCGTGGCGTGTACCGGCGGCGTCCACGCACGACGGGGTGCCGGTCCTGGCGAGCGCGTGGGGTACGGGCAGGTCCGCGCCCCCCGCGGCGACGGCGGTGGCGAAGACGCCGCGGGCGTTCAGCGCACAGGCGGCGCCGGCGACGAGACCTGCGGGAGACGTCAGGCCTGCGGGGTGACGGTCTCGGGGAAGGCGCGGCCCAGGAGGGTGTGCAGGGTGTTGCGCTCGTCGGGCGTGAGGTGGTCCAGGGCGGTGAGGCCGGACATCAGCTCGGCCCGGATGCGGCGGACGGTCTGTTCGCCCTGTTCGGTCAGCACGATGTTCTTGATCCGGCGGTCGGCCGGGTCGGCCTCGCGGCGGACGAGGTGCTGCGCCGCGAGCCGGTCGACGATGCCGGTGACGTTCGAGGCGTCGCAGGCCAGCAGGTCGGCGAGGGCGCGCATGGGCCGGGGGCGGGTCAGCAGGCTGAGCGTCTTGCCCTGCATCAGGGTGAGCCCGTGTCCGGCGGCCACCGTGGCGAAGTGGCGGTAGTAGGCCGCCGCCGCCCGCGCGAGCCGTTCCATGAGCTCTTCGGGGGAGGGGGCCGGTGCGGACGGGGGAATCTGGGGCATGAGCCCAGCATAGGGAGATTGCTTGACATCCTCAACCATCGAGGTCTACCGTCGAAATTACTTGAAGACATCAACCATCTAGGCCTTCAAGCCCCGGAAGGACCGCGAGACCCTCATGACCCACGCCCCGAAGCCCGCCGCCGCAGACGTCCCCACCCTCGTCGCCCGCCTGCGCGCCACCTTCGACAGCGGCCGGACCAAGCCCCTCGCCCGGCGTCTGGACCAGCTGTCGGCCCTGCGCTCGATGCTCACCGAGGAGGTCGGTGCGTTCCAGCAGGCGCTGGCCGCCGACCTCGGCAAGAGCGCGGCCGAGGCCTACCGCACCGAGATCGGGTTCACGCTGAACGAGCTCGATCACACCGTCGCGCACCTGGAGGAGTGGCTCCGGCCGAAGCCCGCCGACGTCCCCGGCTTCTTCCGGCCCGCCGAGGCCTGGGTGGTCCGCGATCCGCTCGGCGTGGTCCTGGTCGTCGCGCCGTGGAACTACCCGCTCCAGCTCGCGCTGGCCCCGCTGGTGGGAGCCCTGGCGGCCGGCAACACCGTGGTCGTCAAGCCCAGCGAGCTCGCCCCCGCCACCTCCGCCGCGATGGCCGCGCTGCTGCCGCGCTACCTCGACCCGGACACCGTGGCCGTGGTCGAGGGCGCCGTCCCCGAGACCACCGCCCTGCTGGAGCAGCGGTTCGACCACATCTTCTACACCGGCAACGGCGCGGTCGGCCGGATCGTGATGGCGGCCGCCGCCCGCCACCTCACCCCCGTCACCCTGGAGCTCGGCGGCAAGAGCCCCGTCGTGGTCGAGCCCGGCGCCGACCTGGCGGTCACCGCACGGCGGATCGTCCGGGGCAAGTTCCTCAACGCCGGCCAGACCTGCGTGGCCCCCGACTACGTCCTCGCCATCGGTGAGAGCGCCACCGCGCTGGAGAAGCACCTGGCCGACGCCGTCCACGAGCAGCACGGCGAGGACCCGGCCGCCGATCCCGAGTACGGGCGGATCGTCAACGACCGCCACTTCGACCGGCTCACCGCGCTGCTGGGCGACGGGCGGCTCGTCACCGGCGGCGGCCACGACCGCGGCGAGCGCTACCTCGCCCCGACCGTCCTCGCGGACGTCTCCCCGGACGCGCCGGTGATGCGCGCGGAGATCTTCGGCCCGATCCTGCCGATCGTCGCCGTGCCCGACCTCGACGCGGCGATCGCCTTCATCAACGAGCGCGACAAGCCGCTCGCCCTCTACGCCTTCACCGACTCCGAGCGGACCAAGCGACGGCTCACCGAGGAGACCTCCTCCGGCGCGCTCTCCTTCGGCCTGCCGGTCTCCCACCTGGCCATGCCCGACCTGCCCTTCGGCGGCGTGGGGGAGAGCGGCATGGGCCGTTACCACGGCGAGTACTCCATCGACACGTTCAGCCACGCCAAGGCCGTCGTCGACAAGCCCCTCGTGTGAGCCGGCCGGCCCCGGCCCCTCGCCCAAGCCGACCGACCCCCCCTCTGGAGAACGATCCCGTGACCACCGCCCTCGACCACGCCGCCGCCGTCGCGACCGAGACCTCGCGTTTCGTCGCCACCGTCCGGACCGCCGACCCGGCCACCCCGGTGCCCACCTGTCCGGGCTGGACGCTGACCGACCTGGTGCGCCACACCGGCAGCGTGCAGCGCTGGTTCACCGTGCTGCTGCGGCAGAAGGTCCAGCAGCCGCCGCGCAGCAGGGACGTCGACCTGCACTGGCCGTCGACGTCCGCCGGCTACCCCGACTGGCTGGCCGAGGCCGCGGCGCAGGCCGGCGCGGAGTTCGCCTCGGCCGACCTCGACGCGCCGATGTGGGCCTGGGGCGCTGACCAGCACGCCCGGTTCTGGGTGCGCCGGATGCTGTTCGAGACCCTGGTGCACCGCGTCGACGCCGACCTCGCGCTGGGCCTGGAGCCCGACATCGACCCGGCGCTGGCCGCCGACGGCGTCTCGGAGTTCCTGGCCAACCTGCCCTTCGCCGCCGGATTCGCCCCGGGGACGGCCGCCCTGCGGGGCGCGGACCGGACCATCCGGTTCACCCGCACCGACGGCCCCGGCGACGGGGACTGGCTGGTCCGGCTGCGCCCCGACGGCTTCGGGCTCGACCCGCGGGCCGGGCACGACGAGACCGACGCCGACGCCTCGGTCCGGGGCACCGCCGCGGACCTGCTGCTCCTCCTCTACGGTCGGCTGGACCGCTCCGCCGACCGCTTCGAGGCGCGGGGGGACGACGAGCTACTGGCGCACTGGACGGCCAACTCCGCCTTCTGAGCGGACGCCGCCTCCCGCGCCCGCCCGGCGCCGAACCCTTCGCCGTCCCCGGCGGCGAGTGCCGCGGAGTTCGGGCGGCCGGACGTCGCTCCGAGGGCGTGGACGCGTGGGCCCGCTGCGTCCTCGACGCCGGGCCGCCGGGGTCCCGCACCGGAACGGGGCCTGCGGATGCCGGTGCGGGTGGGCCGGTCGGGCCGTGCGAGGATGCGGCGAAGGCGTGTCGACAACGGGGGAGCTTCCATGGGTATCGCACACGTGTACGACGTCGACCGCGCGTTGGTCCTGGGCCCCGGCGGGCGTCTGGGTGTCGCCTGGACGGCCGGACTGGCCGCCGGTCTTCGCCGCGCCGGGCTGGACCTGGGTGAGGCCGACCTGATCGTGGGCACCTCCGCGGGTGCGATCGTCGGGGCGGTCCTCGCGGCCGGGGGAGACCCCGGGCGCCTGGGCGTGCTTCCCGTTCGGCGGTCCCCGGACGGGCCGGCCGCGCCGCGCCGCCCGGATCCCGCGGTGACGGGCGCGGTGTTCGCCGCCCTCGACGATTCCGGCGCCGACCCGGCCGAGAAGCGCCGCCGGGTCGGCCGCATCGCCCTGGGGACGGTCGACGCGGCGGCGGAGGAGCGAGTGGTCGACCAGCGGGCCGCGCTGATCGGCACTGACGCCTGGCCGTCGCGCCGGCTGCTGATCCCGGCCGTCGACGCCGAGAGCGGCGAGCCGGTCGTGTGGGAGGCGGCCTCGGGCGTGCCGCTGGTCCGCGCGGTCGCGGCCTCCAGCGCGTTCCCCGGCTTCGACCCGCCCGTGGCGGTCGACGGCCGTCACCACCTGGACGGAGCCCTGCGGGCCGGTACGAACGCCGATCTTGCCGCGGGGGCCCGCACGGTACTGGTGGTCGAGCCGCTGGCGCACCGCCGCCCCGGTGCCGCGGCCGGGTCGGCCCGCGTGCTGGCCCCCGAGCCGGCCGCCGTGCGCCTCCTGGACGCCGACCCCGGGGACCGCGAGTCGTGGGAGGAGATCCACCGGCTCGGCCGGGAACAGGGCGAGGCCGCCGCGGAGGGCCTTCGCGCGTTCTGGCGTCCCGACCCTCGCTGAGCCGGGCCGACCGGAATCGTGTGTGCGGCCGGGAGCGGCGCGGGCCCCGCACCGGGTCCCCCGCCCGCCCGGACCGCCTACGGGCCGCGCCGCGCACTGTGACAGGATTCCGGGCATGGACATCCGGCGCAGGAACAACGTGACGCTCCTCGGCCCGGTCGAGGGTCCCGCCCGGGGCCCGGCGGTGGTCCTGGCCCACGGGTTCGGCTGCGACCAGAACATGTGGCGCCTGATCCTCCCGGAGCTGGTGCGCCACCACCGGGTGGTCCTCTTCGACTACGTCGGATCCGGCGGTTCGGACCTGTCCGCCTGGGACGAGCGGCGCTACTCCGCGCTGGACGGCTACGCCCGGGACGTCGTCGAAGTCTGTGAGGAGCTGGACCTGGACCGGGCGGTGTTCGTGGGGCACTCGGTCAGTGCGATGGTGGGGGTGCTGGCCGCGCGGTCGGCGCCCGAGCGGATCGGCTCGCTGGTGATGGTGGCGCCCTCCCCCCGGTACCTCGACGACGACGGCTACCACGGCGGTTTCAGCGAGGAGGACATCGAGGAGCTGCTGGCCTCCCTGGAGTCCAACTACCTGGGCTGGTCGGCCGCGATGGCGCCGGTCATCATGGGCAATCCGGAGCGCCCCGAACTGGGGCAGGAGCTGACGAACAGCTTCTGCGCGACGGATCCGGACATCGCCCGGGTGTTCGCCCGCACCACCTTCCTGTCCGACAGTCGCGAGGACCTGAAGAGCGTGACGGTCCCCACGCTCGTGCTGGAGTGTGCCCAGGACGTGATCGCGCCCCGGCAGGTCGGTGCCTTCGTGCACGCGGCGATCCCGTCGTCCCGCCTGGTGACCCTGGACGCCACCGGGCACTGCCCGCAGCTGAGCGCGCCCGAGGCCACCGTCGAGGCGATCCTCGCCTTCCTGGCCGTCCTCGACGAGGACGGCCGATGACGAGCCGCGTCGGCGGTGACCCGGAACCGGGGCCGGACGCCGGCGACCTCACCACGGACGCCGCGTTCGGGGCGCTCCTGGAGGACAGTGCCGAGGAGCTCTACGAGCAGGCCCCGTGCGGGTACCTGTCGACCCTGATGGACGGCACCGTCGTCAAGGTCAACGCGACCCTGATGGACTGGTTGGGCCTGCGCCGCGAGGAGGTGGTCGGGCGCCTGCGCTTCGCCGACCTGCTGACCGTCGGCGGCAGGATCTACCACGAGACCCACTTCACTCCGCTCCTGCGGTTGCGGGGCGAACTCTCGGGCATCGCCCTGGAGATGAAGCGTGCGGGCGGCGCCCGTCTGCCGGTCCTGGTCTCCGCCACGGTCAAACACGGCGGCGGTGGCGAACCGCTGCTGATCCGCACCTCCGTCTTCGACGCCTCCGACCGGCGCGCCTACGAGGGCGAACTCCTGCGCCGACGGGAGGAGGCCGAAAAGGCGCGGGCCGAAGCCGAGCAGGCCCGGGCCGAAGCCGAGCAGCAGCGGGCCAGGGCCGAGGACGCCCTGCGGCGGGCCGAGACCGACCGGGCCCGGCTCACCGAAGCCCTCGCCGTCCTCCAGCAGTCCCTCGTCCCCTCGTCCCTGCCCGCCGTGCCCGGTCTGGAGACGGCCGCCTACTACCACACGGCCTCCCCCGACCGGCTGGGCGGCGACTTCTACGACCTGTTCTCCCTCGGCCGGGACCGCTGGGGGTTCTTCCTCGGCGACGTCTGCGGCAAGGGGCCCGAAGCGGCCTCCCTCACCTCCCTGACCCGCTACACCCTGCGGGCGGCGGCGCTGCACGACTCCGAACCCGCCGCCGTCCTGGCCACGCTCAACACCGTCCTGCACGAGCGGTACACGGCCGCGGGCGACCCCCGGTACTGCACCGCCGTGTTCGGCACCGTCACGCCCGGACCGCACGGACACCGCACCGTCCGCCTCGCCTCCGGCGGGCATCCCCCCGCGCTGGCCCTGCGGGCCGACGGCCGGGCCGAGTTCCTGCACACCAGCGGGGGCCTGCTCGTCGGCATCCTTCCCGACGCCCCCTTCACCACCACGCAGACCACCCTGGCCCCCGGCGAAACCCTCCTGCTCTACACCGACGGCCTCACGGAGGCCCGCACCGGCCCGACCCGTACCAGCCTGTTCGGGGAGGACGCCCTGCACGCCTTCGCCACCGCCCGTGCCCCCTGCGGCGCACAGGAGACGATCGACGCCCTGACCGGCCTGCTGAAGAGCTTCGGCGAAGGCCTCGACGACGACACCGCCCTGATGGCCCTCGGGATCCCGGCCCCCCACCCGACCACCCCGGCAGCGAAACCCCCACGATGAGCCCGCTGAACACCACTCACCACGACAGCTCGACCGGACCGGTGCTGCGCCTGACCGGCGACCTCGACCACGAACACGCCCCGATCCTGCGGGCCCAGCTCGAACGGCTGCCGCTCGCCCCGGGCCGGCGCCTGGTCATCGATCTTTCGGGACTCGCGTTCTGCGACTCCAGCGGCATCACCGCACTCCTCGCCGCCCGTCGGCACACCCTGGCCGCGGGCGCCGACCTGGTACTGGCCGCCGTCCCGTCCCCCATCCTGCGCACGTTCACCTTCGTGGGCCTCGACCGCGTCTTCACCCTCGCTCCCGCCCCCGCCCCCGCCCCCGCTCCCGGTCCCGGTCCCGGTCCCGGTCCCGGAACCGGGTGCGGAACCGCCTGACCCGGCAGAGCGGCCCACGAGGACCGACGGGCCTTCGTCCCGGCACGGGAGACACCCGCCGTCTCACATACCGGGACCGCGTTGGCGCCGGGCGTCCGTTTCGAGCACGATCTCTGCGGCACCGATCAGGGGGATCGGGGCACAAGGATCCGAGGGGGACCCATGAGCGAGGCGAAGGACCCGAAGGTCGCGGCGATCGAGGCCTTCTTCGAGGCCTACGGCGCGGGTGACGTCGACGCGATGAGCGCGGTACTGGCCGAGGGGATCGAGTGGACCATCCCGGGCCGGCACCCGCTGTCCGGCACCAAGCACGGGGTGGCCGAGGTGCGGGCCTTCTTCGACCAGTTGGGCAAGTCCGGTTTCAAGGCGGAGCCGATCTTCTTCGGCGTCAACGACGAGTACGTGGTGGACATCCACCGCGGCTGGACCACCGAGGGCACCGGCAAGGTCGACACCACCTGGGCGCTCGTCTGGCACTTCGACGCCGAGGGCAAGGTCGACCGGGTCGTCAACCTCTCCGGCGACCAGCACCAGATGGACGCGTTCGTCTGGGCCAACTACCCGCTCGCCCCGCTTCCGGACCGCCTGGCCTGACGCGGCGGACAGCCGCACGCGCGGCCGGTGCGGACGACACCGCACCGGCCGCGCGTGCGTTCGGGTCAGCATCCTCTGCGATCCGCTGCGACGGTGGCCGAAGGCACCCGGCTGCTGGTCTCCCGGTGCCGGCTTGTCAGGCCCGGGGCGGAGGGGAGGAACAGGTGACGTCGAAGACCTTCTGCTCGGCGGTTCCGATCTCGCCGACGAAGGTCCATTCGAGCTGCGGGCCCACCTGCCCGGGCGAGGCGGCGGCCCAGGCCCGGACGCCACCGGCCCGCGAGGCCCGACGCCGCTGCGATGCTTCCCGCCCGGCCGACCGGGTAGCCGCACCCGGGAGAGTCGACAGTCGCAGGAGCAACGATGAGCCACCGAGCAGGAGCGAACCGGCCGGTCCGTCGCAGACACGACCTGAACAAACAGCCGTGCCGGATCGCCGCCGCCCAGATGGAACTGATGGCCGAGGCCGTTCGCCGCCTCACGCTGGCCCTGCACGAACTGTCGCTCCACGAGTCGGCGCCGCCCGGCCCTCCCCGCCACCACTTGCCCGGAGCCGCAGGAGGGCCGCCGAGCCGGGCGGCCGCGTGACACCGGGCGTGGTCCGCCCCCTCACCCTCCCATGAGGAAACCCGCCGCCATGACCCCCGCCACCACCCCT
>JOHN01000062.1 GCA_000719695.1 Streptomyces sp. NRRL F-6131 | reverse complement strand
CGTCTCCCCGGCCCATTCCCCCATCGCCACAGAAACGAGTCTGGCCCCACCGCTCCCGCGGCGGGGCCAGAACCCAACATCTTCATCAGCGTTCTAGGCGCCGGTCGGCGGGCCGGCGGCGAGGTCGGCGGAGGACGGATCCAGTAGGGCCCGGACCACCGCCTCGGCGCCGGGGCGCCCCCAGAGGATCGAGTAGTGGTTGCTGCCCGGCACCGGCGTCACCGTCACCGGGTGGTGGTCGTCCAGGCCGGCGGTCGCGAGCCGCTTCTCGTCGTAGAGGCCCTGCGGCTCGTCCAGCAGACCGCGTTCGGCCCACAGCAGCGTGCCCGGGCAGGGCAGCCGGTGCACGGCGGTGGCCGCCTCCCGGTCCAGCAGGACCTGCGCGCCGTCGGTCTCGACCGCCGCCAGGACGCAGGCGGAGCGCAGCTCCGGTTCGGCGCCGACCAGGTCGCGCTGGGTGTAGGTGTCGATGTCGGCCGACCAGTCGGCGGCGAAGGCCGGGTGGCGCTGCCAGAACTCCCGGTACGCCTGCCGGTCGGGGAAGGTCGTCGACAGCCGGGTCAGCGCCGGGCCGAGCACGGCGGCCAGGGCGTCGCGCTCGTTCACGCCCTCGGGCAGGGGGAAGCTGACCGCGCCGTCGACCAGCACCACCCGGCCGACCAGCTCCGGGTGCCGGACGGCCGCCAGGGCCGCCACCCAGGCGCCCATGGAGTGGCCGATCACCGCGGTCGGACCCAGGCCGAACCCGGCGATCAGGGCCGCCACGTCGTCGGCGTGGCGGGCGAGGCCGTACGGCGCGCCGAGGTCGCGGCTGTCGCCGCGGCCCCGCAGGTCGGGCGCGAGCAGCGTGACCCGCCCGGCGAGGCGGCGGGCGACCTCGAACCAGGCGAGACCGTTGGCGGTGATGCCGTGCACCGCCACCACGGTCGGGGCGTCCGGCACCGCGGCCGGCCAGCGGAGCACGGCCAACTCCCCACCGGGGACGGGGACGCTCAGTCGCTCGGGGACCGCCGGTCCGTCAGCGGCGCTCGACCGCTGCGAGATCGACCGCTGCGAGATCGACCGCTCCGAGGTCGACGGCTCCGAGGTCGACGGCTCCGAGGTCGACGGCGAGGGCGTCGCACCCGCGGGGCTCCGACGCGTCGACGGGCTGTCGGGTCGGCTCATGCCGGACCTCCTCCGGGTGGAACGGGCTCCGGGCGGTACCGGGACCACGGCGAGGAACAGGCCGCCCGGCGGGACCAGCGTAGGCGGGGCGGACGGTCCGCGACATGTGCCCGGAGGACGCATCGGCGCGCGTCGCTGTGGCGGTCGGCGCCATGTCGCGGGGCCGGCGGAGGACCGGCGACGGTCGGGCGGCTGTCCGGTGTGGTCGTGCCCCACGGGGCCGCGACGGGACGTGGCGGCGCCCGCCATGGTCGTGGCGGGCACGGCGGCGTGACGGTTGGTGCGGCAGGGGCACGGCCGTCGCCGACGCGCCGGACGCCCCGGCCGTCCCGCCCCTCACCCCTTCCGCTCACCCCTTCCGCTCCCCTCGCGAGGTGACCCCTTGGACAAGGTCCTGGACTCCGCCGCCGACGCCGTCGGCGACATCCCCGACGGCGCGGTGCTCGCCGTCGGCGGCTTCGGCCTCTGCGGCATCCCCAGCACGCTGATCGGCGCACTCGTGGCCGCGGGCACGACCGGTCTGCGGGTGGTGTCCAACAACTGCGGCGTGGACGACGGCGGCCTCGGGCTGCTCCTGCGGGCCGGCCGGATCGCCCGGACGGTCTCCTCGTACGTCGGGGAGAACAAGGAGTTCGCGCGGCAGTACCTCTCCGGCGAGCTGGAGGTGGAACTGACCCCGCAGGGCACCCTCGCGGAGCGGCTGCGGGCCGGCGGCGCGGGGATCCCCGCCTTCTACACCCCGGCCGGGATCGGCACCCAGGTCGAGGAGGGCGGACTGCCCTGGCGGTACGCGGCGAACGGGTCGGTCGCCCTGGCCTCGCCGCCGAAGGAGGTCAGGGAGTTCGGTGGCCGCCGCTACCTGCTGGAGGAGGCCATCACGGCGGACTTCGCGCTGGTCCGGGCCGAGGTCGCGGACCGGCACGGGAACTGCGTGTTCCACGCCGCCGCCCGGAACTTCAATCCGCTCTGCGCGACGGCCGGGCGGATCACCCTGGTCGAGGCGGACCGGATCGTCGCGGCCGGCGCGCTGGACCCGGACGCCGTCCACCTCCCGGGGGTCTACGTCGACCGGGTGGTCGCCGCCGATCCGCAGGACCGGCGGATCGAACGCCGCACCGTCAGCACCGTCCGCGCCGTCCGCGCCGTGCCCCAGGAGGCCTGAGCACCGATGCCGACCACCACCCCGAACGCCGCCGCCCCCCGCGAACCGCTCGACCGCCGGAACGCGCTCGCCGCTCGGGCGGCGCGCGAACTGCGCGACGGGCAGTACGTCAATCTCGGCATCGGCCTGCCGACGCTGATCCCCGATCACCTCCCGCCGGGGGTCCACGTGGTGCTCCACTCCGAGAACGGCATCCTCGGCGTCGGCCCGTACCCGGCCGACGGGGACGAGCACCCCGATCTGATCAACGCCGGGAAGGAGACCGTGACGGTCGCCGCCGGGGCCTCCTTCTTCGACTCGGCGTTCTCCTTCGGCATGGTCCGGTCCGGCCGGATCGACGTCTCGGTGCTGGGCGCCATGCAGGTCTCGTCCGCCGGGGACCTCGCCAACTGGACGGTCCCGGGCCGGACGGTCAAGGGCATGGGCGGCGCCATGGACCTGGTGCACGGCGCCCGCCGTCTGATCGTGGTCATGGAGCACACGGCGCGGGACGGGTCGCCGAAGCTCGTCGAACGGCTCTCCCTGCCCGCGACCGGGCGGGGGGGTGGTCGACCGGATCGTCACCGACCTCGCGGTGGTCGACGTCACCCCGGAGGGACTGCGGCTGGTGGAGACGGCGCCGGGCGTGACCTTCGACGAGGTCCGGGCCGCGACCGGGGCCGTCCTCCTGCCGCCGGCCCGGTCCGTCGCCTGAGCCCCCGACTCCCCGAGCCCCCGACTCCGAGAGCCCGCCGCGGCCCGGCGGCGCTACCCCGCGGCGCCGGCCGTCGCCAGACCCAGCGCGTACGGGACCCAGAACTCGCCCGCCCGGGGCTCGCCGCGACCGCACTCGCCGTCCGACTCGCCCGGGTTCTTGATCCAGAGGTAGGCGTCGACCCCGGGCCGCCCGGTCTCCGTCGTGGGCGGCGTGCCGAGCGCGCGGCCGGGCGGGTTGCACCACGCCCCGGGGCTCAACGGACCGTTGCCGTTGCGGCTGGTGTCGACGACGAAGTGCTTGCCGTCCAGCAGGGCGGACAGCCGGGCGCCGTAGGCCTCGTTGCTCTCGGTCGGGTAGAAGTTGGAGACGTTCACCGCGAAGCCGTCGGCGGCCGCGATCCCGGACTTGCGCAACGCCTCGGCCAGCGCGGACGGGTCCTGCGCCCAGCCGGGGTTCCCGGCGTCCAGGTAGACCCGCACCTGGGGGCGCTTCTTCAACTCCTGGACGGCGAAGGCCAGCAGGCCGTACCGCTCGGCGGCGGTGTCGCCCGCCACCCCGCAGCTGTCCAGGGTGTGCGCGACCGCGTCCGGCTCCAGCACCACCCAGGCCCGGCGGTCCCCGAGCGCCTCCGCCAGGCCGGTGACCCAGGCCCGGTACGCGGCCGCGTCGGGGGCGCCCCCGGCCGAGTAGAGGCCGCAGTCCCGGTGCGGGATGTTGTACGCGACGAGGACCGGCGTCCGGTCGGCGTCCGCCGCGCGGCGGCTCACCTGCTCGGCGACGCCCCGGGCGGCCTGGTCGGTGAGCCACTGCGAGGAGGGCCGGCCGGCGATCCGCAGCAGGGTGTCGGCCTCTGCCGTCCGCCCCTGGGCGCGCAGGGCGGCCACCTGGCGGGCGGCGGAGGTCTGGTCGGAGACGTAGAAGGTCTGGCCGGGGAGCTGCGGCAGCGCCCCGGGCGCAGGCGTTCCGGGCGCGGCCGGTCGCGTCGAAGTCCCGGCGACGGAGCCGCCCTTGGCGCTGTCGGCCCGGCCCCCGGTGGCGCCGCCCTCGGCCCCGCCGCTCCCCCCGGCGCAGCCCGCGACACCCGCCAGCAGCCCCAGCAGCACCGCCCCCACGGCCGGCCGGAAGCCCGCCCCTCGCCCAACTCGGCGCACGTACCGCCCCTCCCAGCCCCGGTCCGGTGGCCCGGCCGGCCCCCAGCTTCGCACACCGGCCACCGCCCGCCGTCCACCGGAAGGTGAACGGCGGGCGACCCGAGCCGAGCAGACGGACCGTCAGGACGAGGGCGGCATGACCAGCGGACTCAGGACTGCTTGAGGTCCGGGACCCGCCAGTCGATCGGGTCGACCCCGAAGCCCTCCAGCGCGGCATTGATCTGCGAGAACGGCCGGCTGCCGAAGAACAGCTTGGCGGAGAGCGGCGACGGGTGCGCGCCCTGGACCACCACGTGCTTCCCGGTGTCGATCAGCGGCAGCTTCTTCTTGGCGTAGTTGCCCCAGAGCACGAAGACCACGGGCTCCTCGCGCGCGCTCACCGCCTTGATCACCGCGTCGGTGAACTTCTCCCAGCCCTTGCCCTTGTGGGAGTTGGCCTCGTGCGCGCGCACCGTGAGCACCGCGTTGAGCAGCAGCACGCCCTGCTCGGCCCAGTGCATCAGGTAACCGTTGTCCGGCGCCGGGATGCCGAGGTCGGCGTCCAGCTCCTTGAAGATGTTGCGCAGCGAGGGCGGCGTCCTGGTGCCGGGCAGCACCGAGAAGCTCATGCCGTGGGCCTGGCCGTCGTCGTGGTACGGGTCCTGGCCGAGCACGAGCACCCGGACCTTGTCGTACGGCGTGGCCTCCAGCGCGGAGAGCTCCTGACCGCTCGGCGGGAACACCTGGTGCTCCGCGCGCTCGGCCGCCACGAAGGCCGCCAGCTCGGCGAAGTACGGCTTCTCCGTCTCCTCGCCCAGCACCGCCTGCCAGGACTCCGGGAGCCCCAGAGCGCCACCCGGTTCCGTCCCGCCCACGTTCGCCTCGACCGTCCCCGCCTCGACCGTGTCCGTCACGACGACATCCACCTCCCACCGGGCGGCCGCTCACCGCCGCACCGCCCCGACCTGCGGGCATTTCGCGCCCCTCGCGCCGTACGCCCTCTTTCACCCCGAACGCTACACAGGCCCACCGACAACCGGGTGCCCGGCCGTCTCCGCGGCCGTCTCCGCGACCGGTCCGGCGGCGGGTTCACCGGCCGGTCCGTCGGTGGGTCCGTCGGCGGCCGCCCGGGTCACGATCAGGTGCTCGACGACGTTGAGCACCACCATCACCACCGCGAGCGCCACCAGCGCGGCCAGCGCCGGCCACCGCACCATCGCCGGGGCGAGCGCCAGCACCACCCCCGCCGCCACGATCCGGGTGGTCGCGACCGACCGGAACATCATCCAGCGCGTGTAGCCGAAGGTCAGCAGGTACAGCCCGCAGCCCCCGTACAGCAGCCCCACCGCCCCCGCGCCGAGCGCCCGGCGCGGATCGGCCACCGTCTCGCCGAAGCCGACCGCCACCGCGATCACCGAGGCGGCCAGCGCCAGGTGTCCGTACTGGAAGACCCGGCGGACCATGTCCCGGCGCGAGTCGGCGACGGCGACGGCGTGCCGCATGGCGTCGGCGGCGAAGACGAAGTACTGCCACCACAGCCCGGCGGAGATGGTGAACGCGGCCGTGACCGCGACGAGTTCGGCCGCGTCCAGCGGGACGGCCGCCGCGCTCGCGCCGATCCCGACGATCGACTCGCCGAGCGCGACCAGCAGGAACAGCGCGAACCGCTCCGGCATGTGGGCCGGGTGGTAGGCGACGTTCGCCAGCCTGCGGCGGAACACCACCGGCCCGGCCAGGTCGCAGAGCGCCGCCAGCGCCCAGAGCAGCACCCGCGGCCCCTCCGGCAGCAGCCCGCCCGCGACCAGCAGCGGCCCGCTGACCAGCACACCGACCCCGTACGGCCCGCGCCACGCCCCCGGGATCCGCACCACCAGGAGCAGCAGCACGATCCGCGCCGCCCAGTACCCGGCCCCGAGCAGCACGCCCCGGTTCCCGTAGGCGCCCGGCACGGCGAGCGCCATCATCAGACCCGTCAGCCCGACCGCGAGGATGCCCAGCCGGTCGCGCGCGGTGTCCACGTCCCGGATGTTGGCCTGCACGGTGGTGCCGACCCAGCACCAGTAGACCGGGACGAACACCACCAGCGCCTGCACGATCCCGACCGGATCGTGGCGATGGTGCAGCAGCCCCGACACCTGCGTGATCGCGAACACGAAGATCAGGTCGAAGTACAACTCCGCCCAGGTCACCCGCTTCTCCGCCGACTCCCCCACCGCTTCCCCCGCGTTCCCCATGCCGTCCTCCCCGACACACAACGAACGGGCCCCGCCCCGGCCATCGGCCGGACCGGGGCCCGCAACAGCAGTGCCGAGGCTAGAGCAAGCCGGGCGACGGCGACCAGGGTGGATTCTTTCGGATGCGCCGGATCGAACTCGCCACCATGCCCACTTGGCTCCACGAGAAAGGGAATATCCGACAATCAACGCCATGGCAGTGCCACGCAAGATACGAAGTGGAACCCCAGAGCACCTAGTGCACGCGGAGGTGCCCCACGGCAACGCCGCGGGGCACCCCCACCTCCTACTCGGGCGGCTCCAGTTCGCATTTCCTCCGCGGCCCGCCGATCACGGCCTACATGGCCGTAAAGGCATACACCAGAGCTTGACTTTCAATTTCCGAGGCCCCGGCGCCAATGAGCTCGATCTTTGCCACATGGGGCGGATCCAGCAGGTCGATTCGACCCGACGGGAAGCTCATCTCCCCCTTTGAATGCCGACCCGGTCACCGGGTCGCACGCTGCCAGTCATGCAGCGTACAACGCATACAATTCGACTAGCAGATGCTTCGAGCACGCGGTCCACAAAGAGGGATCCACTAGCCTCCATAGCTTATGGCCTCCTTGATGAATTGATCAATCTGACTTGAAGTCAACTTGGGTATGTCATCGAGTATCCCGTTATTCAGGTCCGCCCTGGCGATCCGGCCTGGAATGCTGATACCCATGCGACCGAGAATCTGCCTGGCTGCGGCTGCGGGAATCTGAATGCTCGCCCTTGCCGCGAAATCAATCGGGAGCATATCAAGCTGCACCTCCGCCTCCGCCTTGATACACTCTCCTGGATACCGCGCAACTCCACGGAGATCTGCCGGCATTGCGATCACAACGATCGCATCCGAGCTGTCGAGTTCGGAGTGGGTTGCGAAAACCGTTGCCACGCCGGGGTCCGACGACGTCGGCGTCACTCCCGCTCGCGGAACACCCGAACTTCCTGCATACCCCCCTGCTCGAACCACGGAAGACCGGCTGATCACCACAGTTGTGCACTAGGACGGGCACAGCCCCCGCTAGCACGTAGTACGCGTGGAGGCGTGAGAGTCCTTCGGGTTCCCGGGGGCGGAGGTGGTGTTGCTCGGCGCGTCCTACTAGTCCAGCCACCGGCTCCGCCCTAGCCCCATTTGCTGGCGGTGGCACGGTACTACAGTGGCCCCGTCGGGGAATTGCTCCGACGGGGCCACTCGTTGACGCATACTCTATGATTCTTCGGGAATCCAAGAAATTAGATCAGGACCTATCCCTGACTCATTCATGAAGTCCCGGAGCGAGTCCTCGGCCGATTGCTCAGGCATGGACATCAGCGCATAGCCAGGAACCGAGCTTCCATTGATCTGCACTAGTGCGACGATAACCCCGGACTGAAGTCTCATGATACATATTTCAGCCTCCTGGTCCTCGTCGCCCGTAGAGTGAATAACCCCTCCAAGGGATTCAATTTGACTTCTTTCAATATTAATCTGTGCGCATATCACTGGCGGTCGAGATGGGACCCAAAGGCTCAATGGCAACGAAATCAAAACTCACCTTACGGTGCGCGATATTACGATAGGAATCTTGGCCAAGTCTCCCCCCATTTGCTGATGTCACTCCCTTTAGGCTGGCGGGCCACCAAGCCTGACCCGGAAGTGACGTTCTTGAATTGAGAGGCTTGACTGTCGTGTAGAATTCAAAGCTTCCGGGGCCGGCATTGGCTGGCAGCGGCTTGGCGTGGGCCTGCACTATCCCTCCTCTGGCCAGAAGATGCGGGAGGGATTACCCCAAATTTCCCCGGAGGCTTCAACCAGGTCAAGAGTGCCCGTGGTCTGCGTGCTGCTTCCATTCGAGAGGCGAGTGAATGGCCCGTAAAGTACCGTCTCAAGTTGCTCATCTTGACTAACCGCACCTGCACTCTGATCAGCCCCGCCAATTGGGCATTGATCGCCCGAGGTGTTGTGAACCAGAACCGGCGTGGTCCCTGCCAGCACATAGTACGTGTGCTACGCGACCCCTCTCCACCTGCGTTTATGCAGGTCAATGGCGGTTTGGTGCTCCGCTGGCGTGCGTGGACGTACCCGGGTGTGCGTGGTTGTTGCCGTCAGCGCTGCCGTCAGAGGTATAGACCATTGGCGTGGTTCGGATGGCGCGTCGGCGTTCGCCGCGTCGGCTACTCAGTGCCGAGGATGCGCAGGCCGTGGTGGGTCTGGAAGTCCTCATAGTCCTTGAGGTTGAGGGTGGCCAGCGGCAGGTCGTAGGTGAGCGCGCAGGCGGCGATCCACATGTCGTTGATCGGGCGCGGGCGTCCGCGCTGGATGCCGGCGGCGGACAGTCGGCCCCACATCGCCGCGACGGGTTCGTCGCCGGGCAGGGTGGGGATGCCGGAGAGCCAGTCGGCCAGTTCCTGGCGGCTGCGGGTGCCCCAGTGGCGGATCTCGGTCCACTTGGTCAGCTCGCCGAAGGTGACGAAGGTGATCAGCGGGCGGCGGCCGATCAGGCGGGTGGCCAGCGGGCCGGTGAGCTTGCGCTTGTGGGTCAGCGAGGCAACGTCGGTGTCGAGGATGACGGGCTGCACGGGGCGGCTCAGGCCACGTCGCGGTGACGCTCGGCGTACGTGAAGGCCAGGAACTCCTCCAGCTCCTGATCCGACTCGAAAGTGTCGGCGGCGAGATCGTCCAGGGAGTTGATCGGCTGGGTGTTCTTGGCCGCGAGCAGTTCCTCGACCGAGAGGCGGGGCCTGATCGGCGGGTAGGCGGGGTGGTCCGCGTCGGGTGTGCTCATCGGGACCTCCACCGGGACATGCTGCGGGCTGACAGAGCTCAGCATACGGGGCGGAACTCTCGGGGACACCGGGCTTTCACCCGACCGTGCCGCCACCCGAACAGCCGTCCATCCGCCCGGTCCAGGGTGGTCAGCGCTCACAGGAAGGCTCCCGGCTCGGCGGTGTGCCCCGCCGGTGCGGCGGCGCGGAGGCGGGGCCTGGAGGGGGTCCGCCGGGAGCTTCGCTCCCCGCCGGGGGCGACGCGAGCCCCCGCCCCGGTGAGCTCGGCGGCGCACGTCGAGGGTCGGCCCCCTGGTCGGCCCCGTGCCCGCGATCCGGCCGTAGGACGGTCGCAGGCGACACCTTGCTCCGCGACGCGGGCAAGGAGTCCATAGGGCACAACTTGCTCCGACCTGGTCGGTGCCGGGGTAAGCAGCGCTTACCCCACAACTTGCTGCGCCAGCAGCCCGGTTGCGGTCGGCTTGGCGACCAGCCGGTTGCCGCTCCCGCTGCCCCGGATCATGCCCCGGCTGCTGCGGCGGCTCGCCACTTGTGGCGCAGACCGCGCGAGTGAACGGCAGGCTCGTCGGCGACGGCGGCCCGCTCCGGCGGGCGGGGCACCGCCTTGAACCTCGTAGAGAAAATCTGGACGCACAGCTCCAGCCCCTGGCCGTCCAGGGGCCGACGGGTCAGCAGCCTCGCTCGGTGCCGCCCGCTTCCAGGGCTTCGACGCGGGCACGCAGGGCGGTGAGCTGATCAAGCGTCTCGGCCAGTGCCAGCTCCAGTGCCTCGACGCGGGCCGCCGTCCCGCCGACGGGCGTGTCCCCCGCCGCCCCATCATCTGAGTCGCTGTCGGTGTCGGCGTCGGGGTGGGCGACGAAGGCTCCCTTGCCGGGCCGGGAGATCGCGTAGCCGTCCTGCTTCAGCAGGGCCATGGCCTTCTGCACGGACAGGCTGGAGGCCCCGTACTCCGCCATCAACTCGGCCTGCGTCGGCAGCGCGTCCCCCGGCTTCAGCCCACCGGAGCGGATCCGCCCTCGCAGGGCCTCGGCGATGACCTCGAACGTCAGCAGCACCGTGCCGCCCGCCGGTCTACGCCCCCGCCGCCCCACCGTCACCGCAGGTCACCCCACCCTCTCTGCGCCACTACCACCGAAACCCGGCCCGTCCAAACCGGAAAACCAGGCCACAGTACCCGCATCCGAACCACCCACTGAAACAGATGAGGAGGGATGCACTTGAATGCGCCCGTGAAGCGATGCTACCTTCACGCACCGCCGGTGAACACCACCGCTGACCAGGCCAGACGCCTCCGGCCCACCGCCCGCGCCCGCCGTTCCGTCGCGCGCCGGCCACTCGGTTCACCTCTCCTCTTCTCCCGGCTCCTGCCGGAGGTCTGTCCCCATGCCCGCACAGCTCCAACTCCCCTCCCCCGCAACCACCTCCGCTCCCACTGACGGGGCGTCCGCCGCACCGGCGCTCGCCGGGAGCGCCGACACGTCCGCGAACAGGGACTCAGCGCTGGAACGCCGGGGTCGCCTGACGGCCCGGCTGGCCAAGCTCGCCGCCGCCGGTTACTTCGCGCCCCTCGCCCGGCAGATCGGCTCGCTGGGCGGCTGCGCCCGCCCGATCCGCATGACAGGGCACCGCACCCGCCTCGATGCCGCCACCGGCCAGATCCTCGACCACTTGGACACCCGCCACCTTCCCGCCGGCGAACTCCTGGTGCGCTGCGGCAACCGCCGCACCACCCGCTGCCCCGCCTGCTCCACCCTCTACCGCTACGACACCTACCAGCTCATCGCCGCCGGACTACGCGGCGGCAAGACCGGCCCCACCAGCGTCTCCACCCACCCCCGCGTCTTCGCCACCCTCACCGCCCCCGGCTTCGGCCCCGTCCCCAACCAGCCCGGCACCACGCCCTGCACCTGCGGCACCCGGCACGCCGACGGCGACCCGCTCCTCGGCACCCCGCTGAACCCGCAGCGGTACGACTACACCGGCGCGGTGCTGTGGAACGCCCACGCCCCCGCCCTGTGGGCCCGCTTCACCACCCACCTGCGCCGCGAGATCGCCAAGGCCGCCGGACTGACCCAGCGCACCCTGCGCCACCACGCGACCCTGTCGTACGCCAAAGTCGCCGAGTACCAAAAGCGCGGCCAGATCCACTTCCACACCGTCATCCGCATCGACGGACCCACCGGCCCCACCAGCACCCCACCCACCTGGGCCACCACCCAGCTCCTCGACCACGCCATCCGCGCCGCCGCCAAGCGCACCCGTGTCCAGCACCAACACCCCTCCCGGGCTGAGGAGGTCGACCCAGCACAGCCGTCGGAGCTCTCGGTGTTCCGGTTCGGGCGGCAGCTCGACGTCCGCCCGATCCGAGGCACCGACTTCACTGGCGACGCCCCCGTCACCGACCGCCACGTCGCCGCCTACATCGCCAAATACGCCACCAAGGGCGCCGAAACCACCACCGGCACCCTCGACCGCCGACTTCGCTTCCTGGCCGAACTCGCCCAGCACGACCTCACCGACCACGCCCGCCGCATGATCCACACCGCCTGGCACCTCGGAGCCCAGCCCCGGCACACGCACCTCCGCCTGCGCCAGTGGGCCCACATGCTCGGCTTCCGAGGCCACTTCTCCACCCGCACCCGCCACTACTCCACCACCCTCACCCACCTCCGAGCCGAACGCACCGCCTGGCGCACCAGCCGGTCCGACGCGCCGGAGGCGGCCTCGGCGTCGGCCGAGCCGCAGGCCGATCAGATGACCGCCGGCCGTCCGATCGGTGACCGGCCCGGTCACTCCACTGACCTGACCACCGGCCACCGATCCGGTCACGGTCAGCACCCCGGTCACTCCGCCGGTCACTCCGCCGGTCACCGCGACAGCACCGTTCAGCGCGGGGACTCGGGCTCGACGCTGGTCATCTCCCACTGGCAGTACGCCGGAACGGGCTTGTTGCCCGAACTCGCGCACCTCTCCGAACTCCTCACCGAGCGGCGACCGACACACCGCAAGAGCCCGAGCCGAATCCGGCAGCCGCAACAACCCGGTCACTCCGCCGGTCAGCCGGTCGGTCACCCGGTGAGGGCTGTACGGACGGGAGCAGTCGCGTGACCGCCGCCACCGAACTCCTCACCGTCCCCCAGGTCATGGAACGCCTCCAACTCGGCCGCACCGCCGTCTACGACCTGCTCCGCACCCACCAGCTCCCCTCCCTCACCCTCGGCCGAGCCCGACGCATCCCCACCCACGCCCTCACCGACTTCATCCGCATCCGCCTCGAACAGGACGCCGCCTGATGACCACGCCCCGCAAGAGCCGCGCCAACGGCGAAGGCACCATCTACCAGCGCAAGGACGGCCGCTGGGAAGCCGCCGGCTACGTCCTCGCCACCGACGGCAGCCGCAAACGCGTCCGCGTCTATGGGACCACCCGCAAGGAAGCCGCCGTCAAACTCGCCGAACGCATCGCCGCCAGCAACCAGGGCCGACCCGTCGCCGCAGCCGACAGCACCCTGGCCGCCTACCTCACCTACTGGCTGGACAGCGTCGCCATCCACCGCCTCCGCGAGAACACCCACACCCGCTACCGCACCTGCGCCCGGCTCTACGTCATACCCGGCCTCGGCCGGAAGAAGATCGCCCATCTCACAGCCAAGGACATCCGCACCTGGCTCGACCGGCTCCGCACCACCTGCCAATGCTGCTCTCGTGGGCTCGACAAGCAGCAGGGCTGCTGCGCCATCGGCCAGTGCTGCAACAAGCGCCTGTCCCCTCTCACCGTCACCTACGTGCACTCGGTCCTCAAGTCCGTCCTGGAGCACGCAGTCCGGGAGGACGAGCTGCCGCGCAACGTAGCCCGGAACATCAAGACTGGAACGCCTCGGCCCCGGCGCTTCGAACCGCTCACCGTCGTCGAGGCCCGGCGCTTCCTCGCGTCAATCGAAGGCCACCGGCTGCAGGCCCTCTTCAACCTCGCGCTCCGCACCGGCCTGCGCAAGGGCGAACTCCTCGGCCTGCGCTGGGAAGACCTCGACCTCGACGGCGGCACCGCCAGCATCCGCCGCACCCTCCAGCGCACCCCCACCGGCGGCCTGACCACCCTGCCCACCAAGACCGTCAGCTCCGAACGCCGCATCGCCCTCCCCACCGAATGCATTCACGCCCTCAAGCGCCACCGCGAACAACAGGACCGAGAGCGCGCGACCGCCGGCGCGGGCTGGACGGACAGCGGGCACGTCTTCACCTCGCCCAACGGCTCACCCACCGACCCGTCAACCCTGACCCGACACTTCACCGCGCTGTGCCGGGCGGCCAGGCTTCGCCGCATACGGTTTCATGATCTCCGACACACCGCCGCGACCCTGCTCCTCGAACAGGGCGTCGAGCTCGTGGTGATCAAGGAGCTACTCGGCCACTCCCACATCGGCGTCACCGCCACCGTCTACGCCCACGTCCGGCTCTGCCTCCAGCGCCAAGCCATCGACACCCTCGGCGACGCGCTCCGAGCCGCCGAGAGCCCTGCCAGCCCGCCAAGTGCAGAACCCGGCCGCTGACGGTGCCGTCAGCGTTGCCGTCAAACGCCATAGAAGCCCTGCCGATGGATCTATCGGCAGGGCTTCTTCTACGTGGCGCGAGAAGGCAAATCCGTCAGTCTTCGACCATGCGATCGCGCCTGTAGCACCATCTCAGCGAGGTTGCCTATCAATCACCTCAACACGTCCATCGAGGATATTCCATTGGCACGACTCGCCCCCCTCGTCATCATCCACAAAGAACACTCCTTCGATCTCTGTGGATGATCTTGCGATGCATGACAGCTGGTCGAGCAAGAGGTCGACGCCTCCCATCCTCATCGAGGCACCGAAGAAAGCGTGGGAAATCCAGTTGATCTCCCTGACTTGATACAGCCAGCCACTCAGATACAGGTGGACAGCCTCGCCATCGAGACCAAATTCAGCCGCCCGACCTTCATAGCTCTCCACGATGTCACGGATGGCCTTCAAGTCGCCATAGTCGCAGTCAATGAAGCCCCTGACGTTGAAGAATCGGGACACTCTCATCACTCCCCAAGGCCCAAGACAACGATTCCACCCTTATCTTCAATGTAACTTCGAACAGTAGGGTGAACGCCATACTTGAACCAGTACTCGGCTCGCAGGCCCATTTCGTTGGCGCTCGCGATGGTGGCCTTGATCTGATTCCTCGTTGACTTGCTCAAGAAGTTTTTCGGACGATTAACGGCTGTCCATGTCCGCTTGACCTGGATCAATGCCTCGTCAGTCACGGCGTCAATTTCTCGGCCATTAATAACCTGCGAAACCCCTCCCGTGCGAGCCCTCACCATGTCCTCGTAGTGGACATCCGCAGCTTCCCGACCCTTGCCGTCCGCAAGCAACTGACGGGCCTGGTCAGAAATCTTCAGGCCATCGCCATCACCGCAGTTATGCACCAGGACCGGCGTGGTGCCTGCCAGCACATAGTACGTGTGCAGGTCACTGACGGTGAGGTTGTGGACTCGCTGTTGTTGGGTGTGGTGGCGGATGCTGCTGATCTGCACCCAGGTGCCAGTAGAGGTCTGCAGCCACTGGCCGGGCTGGAGCTTGTCGGCGGTAAGCCATTCGCGGGTCTGGGGGAGCCAGAAGGGGTGATTGTCGGTGGCCGTTACAGTCTGGGACTTGGTGACGTCGACGGTGTAGGTGGCTGCGGCCTTGACCGCGTCGTCGGTGGGGTGGGCGACCTCCGGGGTCTGAGTGGTGGTGGTCGGATCAATGGTGATCTCG
Source organism: Streptomyces sp. NRRL F-6131 (assembly GCA_000719695.1). Classification (GTDB taxonomy): domain Bacteria; phylum Actinomycetota; class Actinomycetes; order Streptomycetales; family Streptomycetaceae; genus Kitasatospora. The sequence goes on along the minus strand of JOHN01000062.1, from coordinate 29,618 downwards.
TAGAGGTCCTTCTCGCCGTCGCCGATGATGGTGGCGGTGACCTCTTCGGCCGTGATCCGCCCGGTGGCCGGGTCGGCGGCGAGAACCTGGTCGCCGGTAGTGATCTGGTCGATCGGCTTGGTCGTGCCATCGGCCATCAGTACCGGAGTTCCGGGGGTGAAGCTGTTCTTGCAGCCGGGGGCGGCGCGACCGCCGGCGTTGCTGCTGGCGCCCTTCGGCTTGGCAGCGCCGCCACCACCGGACGACTTGCCACCGCCAGCGGAGGCCTTGCCGCCTCCGCCGCCCGTGGACTTGCCGCCGCCTGCCTTGCCCGTCCCCGGGGTGGGGCCGGACTTGCCGCCGGCTGCGACGGTGCGGGGGCGGGAAGGGGTGGAGGGGGCGTACTTGGAGGCGCCGCGGGCGGCTTCGCTGCCGCGTTCGACGGCCTTGGCCACGTCGGAGGCGGCGTCGACGATGTTGGCGGCCTTGGAGGCGATGCGGGCCGCGGTGGCGGCGCTGCCGATCACCGGGACGACGGCGACCAGGGACATGGCCGCGTTCTTCCAGTCGCCCTCGGCCGCGTACCAGACGCCGTTGACGATGTCGCAGGCGTCGCCGATCACCGGGACCATGCCGGCCACGTCCAGGACGGTGTGGCCGATGTTGGAGATGGTGCTGTAGTTCTCCTTGACCACGTCGACGGCCTTGCTGACCGCCTGCGTCGCCTTCTTGACGATGCTGGAGCCCCACCAGAGACCGCTCGGGTCCGAGAAGGTGAGCGGGCTGTTGTTGGCGTACAGGTAGCCCTGGAGCTGCTGCGGGTCGCTCGTGTCGATGACCGGGTCGACCGACAGGAAGCGGCCGAGCTTGGGGTCGTACTCACGGGCGCCCAGGTGGGTCAGGCCGGTGGCCTTGTCCTGGGTGCCGCCGACGAAGCCCTTCTCACCGAGCCACTCGCCGGGCGCCGGCTGGGTGCCGCGTTCCTCGCCGAAGGGCTTGAACGCCCGCCGGGTCACCCCGAGGGAGGAGGTGTCGATCGCCGTCGTGCCCGTGCCGTTGAGGTCGGAGGCGATGTAGCTGAGTCGTCCGTCCGAGGTGCGGGCGATGGTCGGGCCGCCGGCGGTCGGGTAGTACCGGGTGCCGGTGACCTCGCCGGTCGCGGCGTTGAGGGTCAGCTCGGTGCCGCCGAGGTAGAGCGTGGTGCCGCCCGGGTCGCGGCGCAGCAGGCGGTTGCCGTCGGCGTCGTACACGTAGGACGAGGTGCCGCCGCTGGTGGCGGCGGTGGCCAGGTGGCCGTCCGGGTCCCAGGTCATCGTCTGGGTGTTGCCGCCCTCGTCGGGGCGGGTGAGGGTGTTGCCGGTCTGGTCGTAGGTGTAACCGGTGGTGACGGTCGGGCCGTTGCCGGTCGTGGTCCGGGTGGTGGTCGGGGCGTGCGGCCGGGTCTGGCCGGGTGCCGGGTAGGTGTGGGTCGTGGTGACGTCCTTGGCGGTGTCACCGGTGGGGTCGTGGTCGACCGTGCCGGTGCGGTTGCCGGTGGCGTCGTAGCTGAAGGACTGCCAGTAGGGGTTCGGGCCGCCGACGGCGGCAGGGGCGGGGGTGGTGTTGGCACAGCCGCCGATGCCGGGCACGGACGGGCCGGGGCGGGTGGTGGTGCCGCCGGTGTCGGTCCAGGCCTGGGTGAGGCGCTTCAGGTGGTCGTAGGTGAAGCACTGGGTGTCGGTGGCGCCGTCGTTGCGCCAGCTGGAGACGGAGGTGACGTCACCGGCCGGGCTGTAGGTGTAGTCGGTGATGTCCACCGACGTCCGGCCGTCCTCCTTGTCGAGGAACGAGCGCAGCAGGCGCCCCGTGCCGGGCTGGTAGGTGTGGGTGAGCGCCACCTGCCTCGGCACGTCGCCGAAGGTGATCCGCTCCAGCTGGCCGAGCTCGTCGTAGTTGGTGAAGTTGACGTAGTCGTCCAGACCGCCCATCGAGACCGGCAGGCCGTTGAGGTTGCGGCCGGTCATGACCATCTCGGCCGGCAGGCCGCCGGCCTCGGGCAGGTCGGTCTGGAACGGCAGGCCGGAGACGGCGTCGTAGTAGGTGCTGGTGGTGTAGGAGCCCGAGAGGGCGCCCTCACCGTCCGGAACGGTCACCTTGGTGCCGACCGGCCGGTAGCCGGTGTCGTACTCGGTGACCTCCTTGCGGTAGCCCTTGCCGTCGGACCAGCTGGTCGCGGCGGTGGGCAGGCCGGGGAGCAGGGTGTCGTACTCGTAGGTGGCCAGCGGGGTGCCGGTGGTGCTGTCGAGGTTGCGCGACAGCGGCCGGCCGAGGATGTCGTAGCTGACGGCGACGGTGATGCCCCGGGCGTCGGTCGTGGAGACCGGGCGGTCCGCGGCGTCGTAGACCGTGGTCGTGGTGCCCTTGTCCGGGTCCTCGGCGCGGGTCTGCCGGCCGTGCACGTCGTAGCCGTACTTCCAGGCGTTGCCGACCTGGTCGGTGACCTGGCTCAGCTTGCCCTCGACGTCGTACGTGTACCGGGTGGCGTCGTACCCGCCCTGCGGCGTGCCGCCCTGGTACTGGCGCAGTTCGGTCGTGCGTCCCCGGGTGTCCACGAACGTGGTGGTGGGGGTGCCGCCCTGCGGCGGGGTGGCGTCGGTGCGGTCCACGCCCGGGTAGGAAACGGTGGAACGCCACTGCTCGATCGCCTTGGACGAGAACGTCTGGACGACCGGACGGCCGAGGCCGTCGTAGAACGACGCGGTCTGACCGGGGACCTCGTTGTCGTTGGCGACGAACCTGGTCGTGCCCGGGTTGCCGGTGCGGTTGACGTACGGCTGGTTGGTCTTCACCACCTGGCCGTGGCTGTTGTAGAAGGTGTCGCTGATGACCCGCGAGTCCGCGGCGGCGTTGGCCGGCGTGGACTGGTTCTGCACCGGCTCGCCGAAGGCGTTCAGGATGGTGACGCCGACCATGTAGCTCTTGGCGCCCTCACGCAGGGCCTTGGTGGTGACGGAGCTGGTGCCGGTGTTGCTCAGCTGGTACTCGACCACGGTGTCGGCGAGGTCCCTGCCGGGGACGCGACCGGGCTGCCAGGCGGCCGTGGTCCGACCGAGGGCGTCGATGGTCTGCTCGGACGTGCGGCCGTTGTGGTCGGTCGACCTGAGCGGGACCTCGCGGGTCGGGTGGAATGCGGTGGTGCTGCTCCAGCCCTTGGCGTTGGTCACCTTGACACTGGTCGGCAGGGCTCCGCTCGCCGGCTCGTAGGCCGTGGTGGTGGTCGCGCCCGCCGCGTCGGTACTGGTGGTGACCCGGCCGTAGGCGTCGTAGCCGACGGTGGAGACCAGCGAGAACACCGGCTGGCCGCCCGAGAAGCCGTCCAGTTCCTCGGTGCGCGTCACCTGGCCGGGGCCGTTCAGGGTGTTGAAGGCCTGGCCGTCGAAGTAGGCGCGGTTGCGCCCGAGCGTGTTGCCCTCGGTCGGGTCGGTGGCGCAGTCGCCCTGGCCCTGGATCGTCTCGGCGACCCGGTCCACCATCCACGCCGTGGTGTTGCGGGCGTACTTGGTGGCGACACAGAGGTCGGGCAGGCCGTCCGCGCGGTCGACGACCCGCTTGGGCATGCCGTACTCGTCGAACACCGCGGTCTTGGACGTCGACTGCCAACTGCCGTCCGAGCGCAGCGCGCTGTCCTTGCCCGTGCCGTTGCGCAGCATCCGCGCGTCCAGCCGGGGCAGACCGGTGCCGCGCTCGTGCTTGGCGGTGGGCTCGGAGAGCCACGGGTCGGACTTCGCGACCGCGACCACGGTACCGCCGTCGGCGGTGTAGGTCTGCCGCTCACGGAGCGAGCCGGCGAGCGGGTTGGCGTCCTTGACCGTGGCACCGCCGATGTCGGTGTAGGTCACGGACCGCTTGGAACCGTCGGCCTTGTAGTCCCCGTCCATGCCGCGCAGGTAGAAGGAGACGGCCTTGCCGATCGGGTCGGGAGCCGCGCCGCTGCGCGTGACGACCTGCTCGTAACCGCGGAACTGGTTCCAGGTGCGACGCTTGGGGTCGGTGTACTCGTCGTCGTCACGGTGCCAGGCGGCGCCGCCCAGGTACTCGTAGGTGGTGGTGCGGGCGGGCGAGCCGCCGAACGGGTCACGCTCGTTGACCTGGGAGACCACGTACTTGTGGAACCAGTCGAGGGTCGGGTCGAGCGGGCTCTTGTCGTCGGCGTTCCAGTAGACCGGGTAGCAGCGCTTGTCGTTGCCGTCCTGGCTGCCCGGAAGCGCGTTGGGAGCGCAGTCCTGTGCTGCGTAGACGACCTCGGTGACCTTGCCGGTCTCCGCGGTCACGCCGGTGACGCGGCGCCGGTTGAGTGCGGGGCGGCTGTCGGAGCTGGAGTCGACGCGGTTGTTGAGGAGGGTTCCGGCGAAGGTGATGCCCGGCTGCTCGATCTTGTTCGCGCCGTCGTGGCCGGTGTGGACGATCGAGGACAACCAGAGCGCCGGGGCGGTGTGGTCCTTCGGGTCCGGGTACTCGTGGGTGAGCGCGTAGGAGTCGACGTCGGCGTAGCCGCCGCCGTTGAGGACCTGGGTGGTGATCTTCACCAGGCGCTTGGTGGACCAGAACGTCGCCTGGTAGTTCGTGCAGGTGCCGGTGGCGGCGCAGTTCTGGTCGAACGGCACGTCCGGCCACCTGCCCGCGTTGGCCGTGGTCAGCTTGGCGGGCGCGCAGTCGAAGCCGGCGTCGGGCAGGCAGCGCTCGGCGGTGCCGAACAGCACCTGGCCGGTCGGCTTCACGCCGTCGGCGTCGGTGAGCTTCGAACCGTAGGCGATCCGGGTCAGGTAGCCGCCGCGCACGTACGGGGTGCGGGTACCGGACGGGTTCTGGGCGGAGACGCCCCGCTGGTAGTGGTTGGTCTCCTTCTCGTACCAGTGGGACACCACGCCGCCGCGCGGGTCCACGACGAAGTCCAGCATCCAGCGCCAGGCCTGGTCGCACCAGGAGGCGTCGAAGGTGGACTGGTGGCACTCCTCGCCCGCGTTGTTGCCGTACACCGGCGTCGTCCAGGCCGAGTTGGTGGCCGGGGAGCCTGCGCCCGCGCCGGGCTTGCGGCCGGCGCCGAAGTAGTACTGCGTGCCGTCGGTCGTGGTGACCCGCCAGTACTCGCCGTTGTTGTCCCCGTTGGCGGCGCCGGTCAGCAGCTCGACGCGTGAGGCGTCGTCGCCCTCCAGCCGCCAGGTACCGGTCGCGTCGTCGCGCACCAGGACGGAGGAGCGGCCGTTCAGCGAGATGGTGGCGTTCCAGCCGGCGAGGCACTGCTCGCCGGAGCCCGCCTGGCCGTCCTTGGCGCAGGGCTTGAAGCGCCGCTCCACGAAGCCGGGGGTGTACTCCCAGCCCTCGCCGATCCAGGACGACTGGTTGTTGGTCGCCGCGGTGCGGCCGTCGACCGCCTGCGAGCTGTACGACAGACTGACGCTCGGCTTGGATCCGCCGAGGCCGTCCGGGACGGCGATCGGGTACGACCAGTTGAAGCCGCCGGTGTTGCCACCGACGGTCCAGGTGCCGGACGGTGCCAGTCCGGTGGCCGCGAAGGTGCCCGCGGCGCCGCCGGGGGCCGCCGAAGCCGCCAGGACCATGGCACCCGACGGCGCGGCGGCCAGCGAGCGGGCGCCGAACTCGGCGGCCGCGGGCGAGAAGGACGCCGATCCGGCCGCGACCTCGACGTCGGTGCTCAGCAGACCGGGCCGGGACGGCGTACGGCGGGTCTCGACCGGCGTCTGCATGCGGCACTCGGGCCGCTCGGGGGTCGTCAGCGCGCACTCCGGCAGCGCCACCAGGCGCGCCCGGGACAGCCAGTCACCGCCGAACGCGCCCTCGATCGAGGAGACGTCCACGTCGACCTTGACCGGGGCGCCGGCGCTGCCGCCCGACCCCGGACGCACCGACAGCAGCAGGCCGTTGACGCCCGCCTTCTCGGCAGCCGGGCGGTCGGCGACCGTCACCCGGACCTTGTTCCCGGCGGGTGCCGACCGCTCTGCCCGGAGGGCTTCGGGGGCGGCGGGAGCGGCGGCGACGGCCGCCCCGGCCGGCGAGCTCACCCAGACCGGTGCTGCCCCCGCCCGGCCATCGGCCGGCACGGCGGCCGGGGCGGCGGCGAAGGCCGATTCCCGGACGCTCTTCGGTGTCGCGGTCTTCGGCGCGAGGTCGACCTCGGTGTCCACCGCGGCCGGCCAGCTGATGGTCTTGGGCTTCCAGGCAGGCGCGCCGTCGCCCCGGGGCGGCGTGGGCTTGACGGGTGCGGCGTTGTGGCCACCCACTGCGACGGTCCTGTCGAGGTCGCGGGGCGACCAGACCTTGGGATTGCGCGGCTTCCACTCCGCCGCGTGTGCGGGCCCGACGCCGGCGAGCATCGACAGTACGAGGACGGCGACGGTGCTGAGCCGTCGTCTTCCTCGTGACCGCCCGCCGGCGCGGAAACCCCCTGATGATGCCAACACGACTTGCTCCTTGGCATGCCGAAGCAGACCTCCCGTCGGGAGGCCTGCTGAACGGAGATTTTTCGGGCGGAGCCTAACGTCCACCGGATAACGTGATCCATCGGTAATCGGAACGAGTCCGACGGCCGACGAACTGATGCCCTTCGAGCCGTCACTCATGACATTACGAAGAGTCATGAGGGGCGGGCGCTTTACCCATTTTTGGCCCGCATGGCACCGATTGAGCCGCTACCGATCGCACACTCTCCATCGGCCTGACCAGGAAAGTCGTCACTCGGTGCACTCGAATGTGAGACGCACCACAGAGAGTGAGACCCTCCGTCAAAATGGACGTCGGTCACGGATGTTAGGTTCCCGTTCGCCAATAACCGCACGGCGATAAGCCGCCTGACGAGGAGTTCTCTCCCATGGGGTCGATATCCCCGTACCGCATTGATCGACACAGATCGGTGCTCGCCGCGTCGATCGGACTCGTGCTGACCGTCGGCGCGCTCGGTGCCACCGCGCCCGCGTTCGCGGCGGACGCGCCCGCCGCGTCGGCCACCGCTCCGGCCGGCGCCGATCCGGCAGCCGCCGCCCGGGCCGCCGAGGCCGCGGCCGCCGACGCCGCGCACCGCACGGCCGAGTCGGCCGCGACGGCCGAGGCCAGGCGCACCGGCAAGCCGGTCGAGGTCCCCTCGCTGACCACCGAGACCGACACGGTCGTCGCGAACCCTGACGGCACGCTCGGCCTGCGGCGCACCGTGGCCCCCGCGCGCGCCAAGCAGGACGGGATCTGGAAGGACCTGGACCCGACCCTGGCCCGGGCCGCCGACGGTACCGTCCGCCCCAAGGTGACCAGCAATCACCTCACCCTCTCCGGAGGCGGCTCGGGCCCGCTCGCGACTCTCGAACAGGACGGCCGCACGCTCGCGCTCAGCTGGCCCGGGAAGCTCCCCGCACCCGTTCTGGACGCCGAGAGCGCGACCTACCCCGAGGTCGCCCCCGGAGTGGACCTGAAGGTCACCGCCAACCAGGCGGGCGGCTTCGCCCAGGTCCTGGTCGTCAAGACCCCCGAGGCCGCCAGGGACCCGAAGGTCAAGGCCCTCACCCTCGGCATGCGGGCCGAGGGCGTCTCGGTGACCGCCGACGCCGGCGGGAACCTCAACGCCACCGACGCCGCGGGCCGTGTGGTCTTCCACGCGCCCGCTCCCACCATGTGGGACTCCAGCTCGTCGGCGACGGCTCCCGCAGCGCCGGCCGCCGCCGTCGCGGCGAAGTCCGGCGCCCGTGCGGCCCTGGCAGCACCCGCGGCCGCCCCGACGTCCGCACCGTCCGACCCGAACGGTCCGAAGGCGTTCTCCGACGCCGACGGCCCCGGTCTCGGTGCCAAGGTCTCGCAGCTCGTCGCCACCCCGGTCGGCGGCTCACTGACCGTGACCCCCGACGCCGGCTTCCTCGACGCGCCGACCACCGCCTATCCGGTCTACATCGACCCCACCTGGACGCCCACCAACCGCGGCACCCAGGCGTGGACCTGGGTCCAGGAGGCGTACCCGGACAAGACCCACTACAACGACTACGGCGACACCTACGACCCGGGCGTCGGGTACCAGCAGTGGCAGGTCAAGAAGGGCCTGGAGCGCTACTACTTCCAGGTCGACGCCGGCGACCTGCGTGACAAGGTGATCCGCAAGGCCAGCCTGGTCGCCACCCAGTCGTACGGCGCGGCCAACGACTGCGCCGCCACCTTCGGCGTCACTCTGCACGCCACCGAGCCCATCGGCAACGGCACCAACTGGAACAGCCGGCCCGGGGACTGGGGACCGCTCGGCACCGACGACCTCAACAGCGCCGGCGGCAAGGGCTGCCCGAGTGCCACGACGACCGGCGAGTGGGACATCCGCCAGCACCTGGCGGACAACAACTGGCGTGGCTCGCTGACCTTCGGACTGTTCGCGGCCAACGAGGCCAAGCAGGACGGCAACAACGGCTTCAAGCGGTTCACCCGCACCCCGAGCAAGCTGCCGTACGTCTACGTCGAGTACAACCGTGCCCCGTACGCTCCGTGGAGCCTGTGGATGAGCCCGGCCCCGCAGAACCCCAACGGGAACGGCTGCGGCTGGATCGGCGCGACCAACGCCGCGACCGGCATCCGCCTGGCGGCCTGGGTCGGCGACCCGGACGGCAACCAGATCGACGCGCACTTCGAGGTGCGCGACGTCGCCACCGCCGACGAACCGCTGACCTGGGACAGCGGCTGGGGCAACCTCGGCAACAGCAACCACGAGGCCTACGCCACCCCCGGCAACCTGCAGGACGGCCACACCTACTACTGGCGCGTGCAGACCGGTGACGGCGAGATCCCCTCCGGCTGGTCCAACGGCTGCATGTTCGGCCTGGACCTCACCCCGCCGGACGTGCCGACCGTGACCTCGGCGGACTACCCGCCGTCCGGCACCCTGCCCGGCTCGGAGAAGCACATCGGCGAGTCCGGCGCGTTCACGCTCCGCGCGAACGACAACGCCAGCGGCGTCCTCTACTACGAGTACGCGTTCAACTCGACCATCCCCGTGGGCGGCGCCAACCGGGCCGACGCCTCCGGCGACGGCTCCGCCGTCATCAAACTGACGCCCACCATGTGGGGCACCAACATCCTGCGGGTGCAGGCGGTCGACCGGGCGGGCAACCGCTCCCAGGAGAACACCTACGCCTTCTACGCGCCGTCCGACCCGAACGCGAAGACCGTGCTCGGCGACATCACCGGCGACGCGGTCGTCGACCTCGTCCTCCCGGACACCAACGGCAACCTGATGCTGTACCCGGCCGGCGTCGAGCCGAGCTTCGGCGGCCCGATGGCCTCCAGCAAGGCCAACAGCCCGGACGGGATCGGCTGGGACAAGGTGCTGGTCACCCACCGCGGCGGCAACGGCATCCGCATCGACGACCTCATCGTCTACGCCGACTCGAACCTGTACGCCTACCGCAACTCGGTCTGGGAAGGCGGACTGGCGGCTGCCGGCAACCTCTACTTCACCAGTGCCAAGGCGACGCTCGCGCGGCGGCCGCTCTCCTGCACCACCGCCGGCGTCCCCGGTGCCAGCTGCGCGAACTACAACAAGAACGACTGGAGCCGCGTCAAGGGCGTCCTGGCGATCGGTGACATCGACACCATCGGCATTCCCGACCCAACCGCCGACAAGCGCCGCTACGACATCCTGACCCAGGAGGACGACGGCACCGGCAAGACCGGTCTCTGGCTCTTCCGCGGCTACAACGCGACCGGGACCTACCTCTCCGCCACGCCGCTGAGCACCGCCGACTGGTCCAACCGCACCCTGATCGCCCCCGGTGACGCCACCGGCGACGGCCTGATCGACCTCTGGGTGCGCGAGAACGGCAGCGGCGACGTCTACCAGTACGCGAGCCGCAAGGGGCCCGACGGCAAGCCCGACATCACCGCGCTGGTCGACGAGAGCAGCCGCACCCTCATCGGCCACGCGTCCGCGGCGGACTTCCCGAAGCTGACCTCCTCGGGCGACGTCAGCGGCGACGGGGTCCCCGACCTGTGGGCCCGTGACACCAGCGGCGTCCTCAGCGTCTGGAGCGGCGTCACCGCCACCGGCAAGGCCGACAACCCGGTGACCGGCTTCCTCTCCGCCGCCGCGCTCGGCTACCCCGGAGGCACGATCAGCCTCCACTCCGGCGCCAACGGCAACAAGTGCGTGGACGCCAACGGCGACAGCGACGGCAGCCGGCTCCAGCTCTACAACTGCTGGAACGGCGACAACCAGCACTTCACCTTCCGCACCGACGGCACCCTGCGCACCCTCGACAAGTGCGTGACCGCCGACGGCAGGGACAACGGCAGCGCCGTCAACCTGCGCACCTGCGTTCCGGAGGCCCCCGGCCAGCGGTGGACGCTGCGGCCGGACGGCACCCTGCACAACCCCGACTCCAACCGCTGCCTCGACGACCCGGGCGCCGGCGGCACCGACGGCCTCCAGTTGTGGCTGTGGGACTGCCACGGCTACAACAACCAGAAGTGGACCAGCACCGCCAACCGGCCGGTCAACCTGCACTCCGGGGCCAACAACGGCAAGTGCATGGACGCCAACGGCCCGGACGAGGGCTCGCAGATCCAGCTGTACGACTGCTGGAACGGCCTCAACCAGCGCTACGACCTGCGCACCGACAAGACCGTCCGGGTCTACGAGAAGTGCGTGACGGCCGACGGCACGGCCGACGGCAGCCCGGTGACGGTGCGCAGCTGCACCGGCGCCGACAACCAGAAGTGGGAGCTCCGGGGCGACGGCACGCTGTACAACCCCGTCGCCGGTCGCTGCGTCGACGACCCGACGGCCGGCTCCGCCAACATGGTCGCGCTCTGGATGTGGAGCTGCCACACCTACCCGAACCAGCGGTGGACCACCGCCTGACCGACCCCTGACGGTGGCCCCGGCCCGGAGCCACCGCCGTGATCCACCGGCGTGATCGACCGCCGTGATCCACCGGCCCCCGGTCCGGCCCCTCCGCTGCTGCGGGGCCCGGACCGGGGGCCGGTCCGCTCGGTGGTCGGGCCTGTGAGCGGCGGGGGCGGACGACTAGGCTGGCCGGAGTTGGGGCAGCCAGTGGCGCCCGGCCGGCCGCTGGTGTCCGGTCCGGTGCGATTTCGAACCATCGCAAGACCTAGGAGACACCACAGTGGCAGACCGCAAGCCCATCGAGACCTGGCTGACCGACATGGACGGGGTCCTCATCCACGAGGGCGTGCCGATCCCCGGGGCCGACGCCTTCATCAAGCGGCTGCGCGAGTCCGGGAAGCCCTTCCTCGTGCTCACCAACAACTCCATCTACACCCAGCGCGACCTGCACGCCCGGCTGTCCCGGATGGGCCTGGACGTTCCCGCCGAGCACATCTGGACCTCCGCGCTGGCGACCGCGAAGTTCCTCTCCGACCAGCGCCCCAACGGCACCGCGTACGTGATCGGCGAGGCCGGCCTGACCACCGCGCTGCACGACGTCGGGTACGTCCTCACCGACACCGCCCCCGACTTCGTCGTCCTCGGCGAGACCCGGACGTACTCGTTCGAGGCGATGACCAAGGCCGTCCGCCTGATCAACGACGGCGCCCGGTTCATCGCCACCAACCCGGACGAGACCGGCCCGTCCGCCGAGGGCGCGCTGCCCGCCACCGGCGCGGTGGCGGCACTGATCACCAAGGCCACGGGCGTCGAGCCCTACTTCGTGGGCAAGCCCAACCCCCTGATGATGCGCGCCGGTCTGAACGCCATCGGCGCGCACTCCGAGAACAGCGCGATGATCGGCGACCGGATGGACACCGACATCGTCTCGGGCATGGAGGCCGGCATGTCGACCTTCCTGGTCCTCACGGGCCTGACCCTGGCCTCCGAGGTGGACCGCTTCCCGTACCGGCCGACCCGGGTGGTCGACTCGATCGCCGATCTGGTCGACCTGATCTGACGGTTCCGGGGGCCGTCCCGCGGAGGGACGGCCCCCGTTCCCCGGACGGGCCGTCACCCGGCGCCGAAACCGGGGCCAACCGGGCGCACCGTGGTTGAGTAGAGCGCATGACCACCTCCGCGCGCCCCGCACCCCCCGGCCCTCCCGGCTCCCGGCCGCCGTTCCGCGTCGGTCTGATCGGCTACGGCCTGGCCGGCTCCGCCTTCCACGCCCCCCTGATCGCCACCACTCCCGGACTACGGCTGGACGCGGTGGTCACCGCCAATCCCGACCGCCGGGCCCAACTGCGGCAGGAGCACCCGGGGGCCCGCGCCGTCGACACCCCCGAACAGTTGCTCGCCGACCCCGACGCGCTCGACCTGGTCGTCATCGCCTCCCCCAACCGCACCCACGCCCCGCTCGCCCGCGCTGCCCTGTCCGCCGGACTGGCCACCGTGGTCGACAAGCCGCTCGCCGGCACCGCCGCCGAGGCCCTCGACCTCTGCGACCTCGCCGAGTCGAGCGGCACCCTGCTCACCGTCTTCCAGAACCGCCGCTGGGACGGCGACTTCCTCACCGCCGCCCGTCTGGTCCGCGAGGGCGCGCTCGGCCGGGTGCACCGCTTCGAGTCCCGCTTCGAGCGCTTCCGGCCCAAGCCCAAGCCCGGCTGGCGCGAGCTCGCCGACCCGGCCGAGGTCGGCGGCACCCTCTACGACCTCGGCAGCCACCTCGTCGACCAGGCGCTCACGCTCTTCGGCCCCGTCGACACGGTGTACGCGGAGATCGACGTGCGGCGCGACGGCGCGGTGGTCGACGACGACGCCTTCCTCGCCCTCACCCACGCCAACGGCACCCGCTCCCACCTGTGGACCAGCGCCGTCGCCCCGCTCGTCGGCCCCCGACTGCGGGTCCTCGGCGACGCCGCCGGGTACGCCAAGCGCGGCATGGACCCGCAGGAGGCCGCCCTCCGAACCGGCCTGCGCCCCGACGGCACCCTGCCCTGGGGCGCCGACGACCCCGCCCAGTACGGCACCCTCGGCAACGACGGGTCCACCACCGCCCAGCCCACCGACCCCGGCGACTACCCCGTCTTCTACGCGGCCGTCGCCGCCGCCCTGGCCACCCCCGGCACCCCGCCCCCGGTCGACCCGCGCGACGCCGTCGCCACCCTCACCGTCCTGGAGGCCGCCCGCACCTCGGCCGCCACCGGCACCACCGTCCGGCTCGACGGCGCCCCGGCCTGACCCCGGCGTCCGCCGCGCCCATGTCCGCGCCCGTGCCCGTGCCGATGCGGCGCGGGCGCGGCGCGGCCCGGCACGGCGCGGCGGGCCGCTCAGATCCCGATGACCTCCACCGCCGAGCCCAGCCCCTTGAAGTCCGCGACGTTGCGCGTGTACAGCGGCAGGCCGTGGGCCGAGGCGATCGCGGCGATCATCAGATCGATCCGGCGCGGACGCGGCTGGCGCCCGGCGGCGATCGTGAGCGTCACCAGCGTCCCGTACCGGGCGGCGGCGGCCCCGTCGAACGGCAACGGCTCGAAGTCCGCCATCGCCGCGCCCAGCACCTCCATCCGCGCCGCCCGGCTGACCGGGTCGCGGGCCATCGACACGCCCTGCTGCAACTCGGCGAAGGTGATCGCCGTCAGCTCCGGCACCGCCGGCAGGTCGGCCGGGCTCAGCAGCGCCAGGTCGATGTAGACACAGGTGTCCAGCACCCCGGCGGGCCGCCGCCGGGCCGCCCGCCGCCGCTCAGCCACGCGGCCGCTCGAACGGGTCGCCGTCCTCGTCCCCGACCAGCTCCTCCGGCCCGAAGTACTCCTCGGACTCCTTGCGCATCTGCTGGTAGTCCACCCGCGGCAGCTTCACGTGCCGCGCCACCAGTTCCTCCGCGGTGAGCCTGCGGCGCCCCGCCACCGGCCGCAGCTCCGCGACCTCGACCCCGTTCCTGGTGATGTGGAAGGTCTCCCCCGCCTCCACCGCGTCCATCACCGCGGCGGAATTGTTCCGGAACTCCCGCTGGGTAATCGTCTTCATGCTCTCCAAGGTAGCCCCGTGTAGCACCCGCGGCTACACCCCGCGCACCGCGGATCCACCGGAAACCCCCCGCCCCGGCAGCCCGACCGCGTTACCGTACGGAGACGACCAATCACGCTGGGGGGCACCGATCGTGGCCGACACCGCCGAAGCGCAGCGGAATCCGTGGCTCTACGGCCAGGACGGCCCACCGCCGGGCCTCCCCCGCCCCACCGGCGGCCCCGGCCCGTGGGCCGCCGGCCCCTCCACCGGCGCCCCGGTCCACGTCGAACCCCCCGCGCTCCGCCGGGCCGCCGAGGTGTCGCGCCGCCTCCAGGGCGAACTGCGGCACGCCGTCGCCCACGCCGCACCGGACACCGGCGCGGCCGCCCAGGCCCTCACGGCGCGGGGCTACGGCTCGGGCGCCGCGCTCAGCCAGGTCCTCACCTGGTGGACGGCCCGCTGGACCAGCCTCGACACCCGGCTCGGACTGACCGCGGACCGGCTGGAGGCCACCGCCGCCGCCTACCGGTCCACGGACACCTCCGCCGCCTCCGCCTTCAAGGCACCGTGAGCCGGCCGTGGTGACCTTCGCGCAGCTGCGGGACGCCTCCTTCGAAACGCTGTCCAAGGCCGGGGACACCTGGAACGGGATCGCCGGACAGGCCGAACAGCTCGCCGGCCAGGTGCGGTCCGGCGTCCTGCAGCCGCTCACCGGCGCCGGCCCCGGCCCCCTCGCCCCCACCGGCGCCCGCGCCTGGACCGGCGTCGCGGCCGACGAGGCCACCCGCGAGATCGGCCTGCTCGCCGACGAGCTGACCGCCTTCCACTACGAGGCCCTCGCCGTCACCGCCGCCCTCCGCCGGGCCGACGCCGCCCTCACCAGGGCCCGCCAGGACCTCCTGCGCGCCGTCGGCGACGCCGAGGCCCTCGGCGCCACGGTGACCGCCGACGGCACCGTCACCCTGCCCCCGCTGCCGCCCGAGGACCGCAACGACCCGGACGCGATCGCCTACCAGCGGCGCAGGTGGGACGAGCTCCAACAGCACGTCGAAGCCATCCGCCGCGCCCTCACCACCGCCACCGAGGCCGACACCGCCGCCACCACCGCCCTCCGCGCCCTCGACCCCGCCGACGTCGACCCGACCACCCGCCCGGGGGCGGTGGCGAACGCCGCCGGTGATCTCGTCCGGGCGGCGGGGATGCCGAGTGACCCGAAGGCCTTGCGGGCCTGGTGGGGGGCGCTCGACCCGAGCGTCCGCGCGGGATTGCTGGCGTCGGACGGGGAGCGGCTGCTCAAGGCCGGAGTCCTGGGCCCGGTCGAGTACGAGTGGCACGCCCCGGACGACGGAGCGGGTGACTTCGCCCAACGTCCGCCCGGCCCGGGGAACTACGCGATCGGGGTGGCAGCCCAGACGCTGTTGGTGGGGGGCGGGACCTTCGCCGGGCTCACCGACGCCGCCCGTCACATGGAACACTTCCTGGCCGGAAGCGGTGAACCGCTGAACGTCGACGTGGACCGGCTACTGGGCGACGACCCGAAGCTCCGCTCCCTGGTGGACGGGCAGATCAGTGCCAACCGGGCGATGTGGCGGCAGATGGCACTGGACGCCTTCGCCCAGTCGGGCGGCTCTCCGGTGGCGGTCCCGATCGAGGCCGCGGCGCACTACACCCCGGACGCGTACGCCCAGCGCAACTGGTTCCTGGCCATCGGCAGCCACGCCTACGCCACGTCCGGTGTGGTCACCGCCCGGCCCGGACCGAACGGAAAGCCGCAGGTGTCGATCCAGTACCAGGTCCACATCTGGGACCGCTACAACTGGGACCCCGGCAAGAGCACTCCGATCGCGGGCACCAACATCAAGGACAGCGACATGGCCGCACTCCACCAGACCGGCCTGGCCAAGGAGTTCGACCTGGTCGGCCGGAGCACCCCGGTGACCGTCGCACTCTCCGACCCGGCAGCGGACCTGCCCGGAACGGTGGAGGGGCAGGACGGAACCCGCGACGGTTCGCGGAGCGATCCGGGCCGGGAAGACCGATGAGACCGCACAGCCGTCGACGATGGCCGGTGAGGGTACTGGTGGCGGGTGTCGTGGCTCTGCCGGTGGCCGCTCTGGGGCTCCTGTACTGGGCGTACGAAGCGGACCGGAATCCGGCCGACGACAGTGGACGGCCAGGTGCGTGGATGTCGGCGACGGCGGAGCAGGTCTCGGATCTCGCACACGTGCCGGTGCCGGCCTCGGCGGTCGATGTGCGGTGGGGGCACCAGAACGGCTTCCAGTACGACCTGGGCGTCATCGCGTTCCGACTGCCGGGCGAGCAGACGAGCACGTTCAGGGACGGCCTCGCTGTCACGCAGTGGCGCGCCGCTGCGCCCGGCGACGCAGACGCTGCCGACGGGCTCCTCCACATCGGCGCACCCGACCCCCGCGCCGAATCCGCGACGACCTGTGGCAGCTTCGAATCCCGGCCGTCCGGGCACGTGACCACCACCCTCGTGTGCCTCGCCCCTCGAAGCGACGGGACCAGCCAGGTGTGGGTCAGTGCCGTCCGCACCCCCTGAACGGATGTCCGGTCGGTCCTCCCGTCTGGCATCATCGTCAGCAGCATGGTCCGGAGCGCAGAGGAGGCAGGGACGTGACGGTGGTCGCGATGCTGCTCGGGCTGCTCCGGGTGCTGAGCGGGGAGTGGCTCGCCGAGGGTGGCGGGTCGCTGACCTCGGTGGCGGCTGCGGCCGCCGTGCTGCTGGTGGCCGGGGCGGTCGCGGGGGCGCTGGTCGTCGCGCGGCTGCTGGGGGCGCGGGCGCCGGCGAGTGTGCGGGCCGGGGCGTTGCGCAGGCGCGCGTTCCGGACGGCGTTCCTTCCGCAGCGTGATCCGGACGCCCGGGGCAGGCGACGCCCGAGGGCGCCGGGAGCGGCCCCGGCGGCCGCGTAGCAACCCCGGATTCCTTCCCCCTGGGCCCTGTGCGGCCGTCCTCCGTCGATCACTCGTTCCCCGAGACCCCGGAGGGCTCGCTCCACCATGTCCGTCTTCGCAATCCTCGACCCGGCCGTCGGCCTGGCCCACGACGTCGTCGCCGCGCTCGCGCAGGTCGTCCCGACGGCGCTGGCGATCGTCCTGTTCACCGTCTGCGTCCGGCTGGCTCTGCACCCGCTGGCGCGGGCGGCCGCGCGCGGCGAGAAGGCGCGGGCCCGGCTGGCGCCGCGGATCGCCGAGCTGAACCGCACGCACAAGGGCCGCCCGGAGAAGCTCCGGGCCGCGCTCGCCGAGCTGTACCGGGAGGAGCAGGCCTCGCCCTTCGCGGGGTGCCTGCCGATGCTGGTGCAGATCCCGTTCTTCTCGGTGATGTACCGGCTGTTCACCACCCCGAACGACCTGCTCGGCCACACCCTGTTCGGCGCCCCGCTGGGGCTGCACGTGGGCTCGGTGCAGGGCGCGGGCCAGTGGGCGGTGTTCGCCGTGCTGTACGCGGGGCTGGTGGCGCTGGCGTACGTCAACTTCGGGCGGGCCCGGCGCGCGCAGGCCAGGCAGGCCGAGCAGGCGGCGCAGGACGCGCCGCCGCAGCCGGGGCTGGCGTTGCTGCCGTACCTGTCCTTCGGCACGGTGCTGTTCGCCGCGCTCGTCCCGCTGGCGGCCGGGATCTACCTGGTGACCACCACCGCCTGGTCGGCCGCCGAGCGCGCCTGGCTGTACCGGGACGGGGCGCCGGAGCCTGTGGCGGTGGCGCTGGCCTGAGGCCGGGTCGGGGGCGGCTCCGGACCTCCTCTAGCCTGTGTGATCGTTTGGGCCGTCGGCCGGACGATCACACAGGCACCCGCGGGTGCGCACAGGTGAAGGGAAGGGTTGCGTCATGGCGGTCGCTGCTCCGGCGTTGGCCGAGTTGCGGGAGGTCTGCCAGCCGCAGGCGAAGCTGGCGAGCCGCAACGGGGAGCACTGGGCGGGCCGGCTCTACATGCGCGACGTGTCGTTGCGGGTCACCCGGCAGCTGGTGCGGACGTCGGTGTCGCCGAACACGCTGACCTGGCTGATGGTGGTCTGCGGGGTCGGGGCGGGGGCGGCGCTGGTGGTGCCCGGGCCGGTGGGCGCGGTGCTGGCGGCGGTGCTGTTCCAGGGCTTCCTGCTGTTCGACTGCGTGGACGGCGAGGTGGCGCGTTGGAAGCGGCAGTTCAGCACGGCCGGGGTGTACGTGGACCGGCTCGGCGCGTACCTGGCGGACGCGGCGCTGATGATCGGCGCGGGCGTCCGGGCGGCTCGGGGCGGGTCGGAGCTGTGGGTGTCGGTGGGTCTGGCGGCGGCGCTGGGCGTGGTGCTGCTGAAGGCGTCGACCGATCTGGTGGACGTCGCGCGGGCGCGCAGCGGGATGGCGCCGGCCGACGAGGAGTCGACGCAGCCGCGGTCGCAGGGCATGGCGACGGCGCGCCGGCTGGCGTCGGTGCTCAAGATCCACCGGGTGACCAACGGCATCGAGGCCTCGCTGGTGCTGCTGGCGGCGGCGGTCGTGGACGTGGCGGTGGGCAGCACCGATCCGACGCAGGCGACGGTGGCGGGCATCGCCGTGATCACCTGGGGGATGGTGGTCGCGCACCTGGCGTCGATCCTGTCCTCCTCGCGGCTGCGCTGAGCGGTCGGGCCGCGCCGGGCCGCGGGGGGCGTCGAGCTGCGGGGTGACGCGCCGTCAAGCCTCCGCGCGGTGATTCGGGGGCGGCCGATGTCAGCCCGCGGTCGTGGTCGGAGCAGTCCCCGGGAAGCGGTGCGATGCGTTCCGGAGGATGACGCGGGCGGTCCGGTACGGATGCGAACGTGTCTCCAGGGGCCCGGAGTTCGGGCCCTGGGAGGGGATTCACATGAACATCACCCGTAGGACCGCGCCCACCGCCGGTCGGCGCACCGGCCGGCGGGGCGTGCGGTTCGCCGCCGTCGCGCTGGCCGGGGCCGCCGTGGTCACGCTCGCTCCGACGGCGGCGGTGGCGACGGCGGCGGGCGGTGGCGGGAGCGGCCCGAGCGCGGCGGCCGCCGCCGCGCGGACCGACCTGACCCCGGCGCTGCGGGCCCTCGTCGAGCCCGGCGGCTCCACGGCCGCGCTCGGCGAGGTGCGCGAGAACGGCCGCCGGGTCTGGCGCGACGCCGCCGGCGTCTCCGACCTCGACACCGGGCGCCCGGCGCGCGCCGACGGCCGGTTCCGGATCGGCAGCGTCACCAAGACCTTCGTGGCGACCGTCGTCCTGCAGCTCGTCGACGAGGGCCGGCTGCGGCTCGACGACCCGATCGAACGCCACCTGCCGGGCGTCGTCCCCAACGGCGGCGCGATCAGCGTCCGCCACCTGCTCAACCACACCAGCGGCCTGTTCAACTACCTGGACGACCCGCGGTTCCTCTTCCACGACGAGGCGAGCCTGCGGGCCTTCCGCGCCGAGGGCCGCTGGACGACCTGGAGCCCGGCGCAGCTGATCGAGGTGGGGGTGACGACCGCGCCCTACTTCGCCCCGGGCCAGGGCTGGCACTACTCGAACACCAACTACGTGCTCGCCGGAGAGCTGATCCGCAAGGTCACCGGACACAGCTGGCAGAGCGAGGTGGAGCGGCGGATCGTCCGCCCGCTGCACCTGGCCGACACGACGTTCCCCGGCTCCCGGGCGGACATCCCCGGACCGCACGCCCACGCCTACGCCCAGCTGCCGGAGGGGCCCGCCGACATCACCCAGGTCAACCCGACCCTCGCCGGCGCGGCCGGCAACGGCATCTCCACCACCACCGACCTGACCCGCTTCCACGAAGCCCTGTTCGGCGGCCGGCTGCTGTCGGCGGCCCGACTGAAGGACATGACGACGGCCGTCCCCGCCCCTACGAGCGGGGGGACCTACGGGCTGGGCGTGGCCCGGTACGAACTCTCCTGCGGCGAGGTGTGGGGCCACAGCGGCGGCTTCCCCGGCTACAGCACGTGGCTGCTCGGATCGCCGGACGGCGCGCGGCAGTTCGCGCTCTCGTACACCCTCCCGGGGCCGGAGACCGACGCGTCCGACATCGCGCTGGACACCTTCATCGAGCGGGCGGCCTGCGGCCCGCAGTCGGCGGCGACGGCAACGGCAACGGCAACGGCAGCGGGACCGAACTCGCCCTCGCAGAGTCCGCGTTGAGCCGTGGCCCGGCACGGCGGTGTCAAGCCCGGTGACGCCGAGCGGCCGGCCCGGGACCCCCGCCGTTCGACCGGGGTGCCGACTACCTCCGTCGGACGGCCGGGGGCCGCCGGGGCCGGTCCGCAGGATGACGCGGGGCGGCCGGGGCAGCTGTCAGCCTGGGTGACGAGGCCCGAGGTCCGGGCCGGGAGGGGTGGTTCACCATGAGGTTCACTCGGAACACCGGGCGGTTCCGCGCGCCGGGGGAGCGGGGCCGACCGGGGACGCGGCTGGCCGCCGTCGTCCTGGCGGCGGCCGTCGTCGGCACGGTCGCCCCGGCGGTGGCGGTGGCGGCGCCCGCCCCGGCCGCCGGGGTCGACGCCCGCGGCGGCGGGGTCGACGCCCGGGCCGAACTGCGGGCGTTCGTCGCGGACGGATCCTCGACGGCCGCGTTCGCCGAGGTCCGGGAGGACGGCCGGCGGCTCTGGCGCGGCGCAACGGGCACGTCCGACCTGGCCACCGGGCAGCCGGTCAGGGCGGACGGCCGGTTCCGGATCGGCAGCGTCACCAAGGCGTTCGTGTCGACGGTGGTGCTGCAGCTGGTCGCCGAGGGACGGCTGCGGCTGGACGACCCGGTCGAGCGGCACCTGCCAGGCGTCGTCCCCAACGGCGGCGCGATCAGCGTCCGCCACCTGCTCAACCACACCAGCGGCCTGTACGACTACCTGGACGACCCGCGGTTCTTCTACCAGGACGAGGCGAGCCTGCGCGACTACGCCCTCGGGGACCGGCGTTGGCAGGACTACCGGCCGGAGCAGTTGATCGCGGTCGGTGTCGCGCACGCGCCGTACTTCGCTCCCGGCCAGGGCTGGCACTACTCGAACACCAACTACGTGCTCGCCGGAGAGCTGATCCGCCGACTCACCGGGCACAGCTGGCAGAGCGAGGTGGAGCGGCGGATCGTCCGCCCGCTGCACCTGGCCGACACGACGTTCCCCGGCTCGGAGACCGGGGTTCCCGGCCCGCACGCGCACGCCTACGCCAAGCTGGCGGAGGGCCCGGCGGACATCACCCGGGTCAACCCGACCGTCGGCGACGCGGCCAGCAACGGCATCTCCACCACCGCCGACCTCAACCGGTTCCACGCCGCCCTGTTCGGCGGCAAGCTGCTGCGGCCGGCCGAACAGGCGGAGCTGACCCGGACGGTGCCGACCGGGTCGGGCCACAGCTTCTACGGGCTCGGCGTGGCACAGGCCGACTTCGGCTGCGGCCCGCTGTGGGGCCACGACGGGGGCCTGCCGGGCTGGGGCACGCTGCTGTTCGGCACGGCGGACGGGAAGCGGCAGGTGGCGCTGTCGTACAACCCGTACGAGGGCGCGGACCAGTCGAACCTGGAGACGGCGATCGTCGCCCTCGCCGTGAAGACGCTCTGCGGCGCGACGGCACCGGCGGGCGCGGCCGCCGCTGCCGCGGAGGCGCTGTCGTCCCTGCGGGGCGCCGGCCGCTGAGAGCCCCGCGGGCGAAAAGCAGTTGCCCGCGGGACCGCGCGCCGGTCGGATGGTGCCCCATGAACAGCGACACCGTGGAACTGCACCCAGGCCAGCACCCGATCGACGAGGACCTCGTCCGGCGGCTGGTCGCCGGCCGGTTCCCGCAGTGGGCCGGGCTGCCGGTGACGCGGTTCCCCTCCGGGGGCACCGTCAACGCCATGTACCGGCTGGGCGACACGATGGTGGTCCGGCTGCCGCTGGTGGACCGGGGGGCGCCCGACGTGGCGATGGAGCAGGAGTGGCTGCCGAGACTGGCACCGCTCCTGCCCGTCACCGTCCCGGAGGTGCTCGGCGCGGGCGGGCCGGCCGAAGGCTACCCGTGGCCGTGGTCGGTGTACCGCTGGCAGGAGGGCGCCAACCCCCGGCCGGACGCGCTGCGCGAACCGGTGCGACTGGCCGAGGACCTCGCCGGCTTCGTCACGGCGGTGCGGACCCTCACCCTGCCGGACGCCCCTCCCGCCTACCGGGGCGGTCCGATCGAGCTGCTCGACGAGTCGACCAGGGCCGCGATCGAGGAACTGCGGGCACTGCCCGACGAGGGCGTCGACTGCGACGCCGCGGCCGCCGTCTGGGAGGACGCGCTGGGCGCCCCCGCCTGGGACGGGCGGACGGTGTGGCTGCACTCCGACCTGATGCCGGGCAACCTGCTGGTGGACGGGGACGGACGGCTGACAGCGGTGATCGACTTCGGCTGCGCGGGGGTGGGCGATCCGTCCTGCGACCTGATGCCGGCCTGGAACCTGCTCCCGTCCGACGCCCGCGCGGCCTACCGCGCGGCCCTCGACGTGGACGACGCCACCTGGCGTCGCGGCCGCGGTCGCGCCCTCTCCCAGGCCCTGAACGCCCTGCCGTACTACCGCGACACCAACCCGGCGATGGCTGACAACGCCCGACACGTGATCCGCGAGGTCCTCGCCGGGGCCTGATCTTCCGACACCAGCAGCACGGCCCGTCGGGGCTTCGGCTGCGCTTCGGGGAGGAACCTGCTCCCGCCGATCGGCAGATGGACGGGAGCGTCTCGCCGCGGGGACGATGAGGTGCGCCCCCGACCTGGCCGACCGGGCAGCCGGTCAGGCCGGGCGCGCGGGAGCTTGCGGCTACTCGAATATGCGGTGGTCGCCCTCGCGGTGGCGGTCGTGAAGGAAGTCCGACCGGAGCCGGCAGACGGCGCCGATGACAGCGGCGGCGATGATGAGGATCAGCAGTCCGATCATGGTCACGCGGCGTGGTCGAGTTCGAACCACACCAACTTGCCCCGCTTCTGGGGCTCGGTGCCCCAACGGTGAGTGAGGCCCTGGACGAGCTGGAGCCCCCGGCCGGACTCGGCGAGGTCGACGAGGGCGCGGCGCTCGGGGAGGTCGGAGGAGTCGTCGCCGACGGAGACGCGGAGCGTCCGGCCGAGGATGAGGACGAGCACGACGGGCGCGGCCGTACGGCCGTGGCGCCAGGCGTTGACGATCAGTTCGGCGAGGGCGAGTTCGGCGTCGGCGATGGCGTCGGCACGGAAGCCGGCGAGGGCCATGGCGGAGCGGAGGGCCTCGCGGGCGACGGTGAGGGAGGGGGTGTTGCGGTTACACATGGGGACTCCCAGCGGTGCAGGTGGAGGCACACCGGACGGAGGCACGAGGGTGCCAACTGCCCTGTTCCGGACTGTTGATGACACTCCGTCCAGTGAGCGGTGCATCACAGACTGTAGAGCATTTGAACTCACATGTGCCACGTAAACTGGAAAACGGGTGCCACCCGCATGCGGCTGGACTGATCGGCCACCCATGGAGATGCTTGACGCATGCCACCACGCGCCATCCCCACGGTCAGGCAGGAGCGGCTGGGTATCGAGCTGCGCAAAATGCGAGATTGTGCCGGCCGCACCACGACTCAGGCCGCCGCCCTCTTCGGCCTCGACAGAACAAAGATCACGCAGATCGAGAAGGGCTACTACCCGGTCACGCCTGATCGCGTTCGAGCTCTCGCCGCCGAGTACGAAGAGGGAGATACCGAGTACATCGATGCGCTCGCCCGGATGGCGGGCGAGCGCCACAAGGGTTGGTGGGAGGAGTACCGGGGATCCGTCCCGACGGGCTTCCTCGACACATCGGAGCTCGAGTTCTTCGCCCAGGGCATGATGACCTACCAGATCTGCCACCCGCCCGGGGCGATGCAGACCGAGGAGTACAGCAGGGCAATCTTCCAGGAGGCCTATCCACCGCTGCGACCAAGGCTCTTGGAATCGCGAGTGGAGAACCGCGTGCGTCGCTCCGAGATCCTCATGGAGCAGGGCGCTCATCCCTACACGGCCGTGGTTCACGAAGCCGCGCTCCGGATGCGCTTCGGCGGGGCGGAAGTCACCCGAAGGCAGTTGGACAGAGTTCTGGAACTCGCGCAGCTGCCGCACGTGACCGTCCACGTCGTTGCGTTCGAGGCAGACGGCTTCAAAGGCGCAGGACAAGCGATCGTCCACGCCACGGGACCGGTCCCACGGCTCGACACCGTCCAACTCGACGCGGTCGGCGGACCGGTGTTCCTCCATGAACGCAACCAGGTGGACAACTATCGGCGGATCATAGATCGAATGATTGAGCGATCGCTCTCCCCGAAGCAATCGCTCGATCTGATCAACCGCATCAAGAAGGGAATCTGAGCCATGGAACCGTTGACCTGGAACCGGCCATCAGCCTGCGCCGACGCGACCAACTGCCCGGA
Source organism: Streptomyces sp. NRRL F-6131 (assembly GCA_000719695.1). Taxonomy (GTDB): domain Bacteria; phylum Actinomycetota; class Actinomycetes; order Streptomycetales; family Streptomycetaceae; genus Kitasatospora. Next base: position 5,358 of record JOHN01000062.1, on the reverse strand, counting down.
GGTGGCCATCACCGATGACGCCGTCTACGTCCGGAGCAGCCTCCTGCCCTCCTCGACAGCCCAACTGACCCTCGCCGAGTGGCGCGACCTCGTCGCCGGGATCCGCAACGGGGAGTTCGACGTCTGACCCTCCCCTCCAGGCCGGCGCCCCGCCCCGGGGCGCCGGTCTTCTCAACTTCCCCAAGATTCTCTGGAACCCTCTCCGCCCTGCGGACACCAGATCTGCGTGGAGTCCTCCTTGTCCAGTAAGCAGACGCAGGCCGGCGAGCGCCAGGTGTTCGCCGAGCTCTACGATCAGCACGCTCGCACGGTCTTCGCGCACGCGTACAGATCCACCGGGGACCGCGACCTCGCGGACGACGTCGTCTCACTGACCTTCCTCGAAGCCTGGCGGCTCCGCAGGAAGCTCCGTGACGAGGTGCTCCACCCCCGCGCCTGGCTGCTGGCCATCGCCACCAACGTGCTCCGCAACACCGCCCGCACCGCGCGCCGGCACCGGGACGCGATGTCCCGGCTGCCCCGCCGCGACCCGATCCCCGACTTCGCCGACGAGGTCGTCGGCCGGATCACCGACGCCAACACGGCCGCGGCCGCCGTCCGCGCGCTCGACCAACTCGGCGGTCCTGAGCGCGAGGTCTTCACCCTCGTCGTCTGGTCGGGGCTCGGCTACTCGGAGGCCGCCCAGGCGCTGGGCATACCCGTCGGCACGGTCCGCTCCCGGCTCTCCCGGGTCCGGGACAAGCTCCGCCGGATCGTCGACGCCGAGGATCCTCCGGCCCCACCGGTCCCCTCCGCCCCGCCGACGCCCGCCGGTCTCGCCATCAGCCATCAGTCCGTGGGCCACCACCAGGAAAGGCGGCCATGACCAACCCACGCACCGACCACACCGAGTGGGACGAACACTGCGAGCGCCGTGACCTCGCCCGGCTGCTCCCCCCGCCGCCCCACCCGGAGCCCTCCCCCTCCCAGCTGGCCGCCCGCCGGGACTTCCTGCTCGCCGAGTTCGCCCGGCCGCGCCCCTTCTCCGGCCTCACCGCCCGGTGGCGGAGCCTGGTGGTGGTGGCCGCGGTCGCCACCGCGGCGGCCGTCACCGCGATGACCCTCGCCCCCGGCTCCTCCCCGGAGGAACCGGCGCCGCCCGCCACCGCCGCCTCCGTGGAACTCCTCGACCGGGTCGCCAAGGTCGCCTGGGCCCAACCCCAGCCGTCGGCCCAGGACGGCCAGTACACCTACGTCAGGATCGTCGGCCACAGCACCGCACTGGCGGAGTCCGCCGACGGGTCGATGCAGCGCAGCACCACCACCACGAACATCGAGCGGTGGACGGCGGTGAACGGCGCCCGCCCGGGCCTCCAGCGCCGGGACGGCGGCGATCAGCCGCTGCCCGCGCCCGATCCGGTCTCCCTGAGTGCCCCCACCTACCGCATGCTGGCGGCTCTGCCGAGCGATCCCGAGGCCCTGGCGAAGATCATCTACGCCGACGCCCGGCGCAACCACGGCGCCGGTTCAGGTTCGACCACCGGCCCCGACCAGGAGGCCTTCGTCGCCATCGGCGACCTGCTCTGCGGCACGGTCGCGCCGCCCGCCGTCTCCGCCGCCCTGTACCGGGTGGCGGCGCGGATCCCGGGTGTGACGACCGTCCCGGACGCGGTCGACGCGGTCGGCCGCCACGGGGTGGCCGTCGCACGGGTGCACGACGGCACCCGCTTCGAGTGGATCTTCGACCAGCGGACCATGCGGCTGCTCGGCCGGCGCACGGTGCTCGTCAAGGACGGGCCGTGGGGGCGCGCCGGGGAGGAAGTGGACTCCGTCGCCCTGGTCGCGCAGGGCATCGTGGGCGCTCCGGGCGAGGGCGTCGCCATCGAGACCGCAGAATCAAGCCACTGACCGAATTCGGTCAGCCATTGTCCGGTCCTCGTCGGAACTATTGTGCGAACGGCGGATCCGGCGTTGGGTCGTGGCAGCACCGTCCTGCCACGACTCACCAGGGGAGAAGTTGACCGTGCGTTCCTTCCGCACGCTCGCCGTCGTCACCGCTGCCGCGGGCGCCTTCGCGCTCGCGGCTCCGGCGGCCACGGCGACGCCCGCGCCGTCCGTCCCGGCTGCTCCGTCCGCCGACGCCCAGCAGTCCGCCGGCCCGGCGAAGGCAACGCCGTCCAAGCCGGTGATCGCCACCTACCGGGGCAAGCAGATCGACCTCTCCAAGGGCTGGGCCGGCGCCAGTGTCTGCACCGAGGTGAAGGGCGGTGCGGTGTACTGCCACGACAGCGTCGCCGAGGCCGACCAGGCGCTCACCACCCTCGACCCGGAGGCGGCAAGGGCCGTGCAGGCCGCCAAGGGTGCCGACGTCGCCGCCAACGGCGGCCAGGTGGCGCAGTCCACCTCGGACTGCCCGTCCGGCTGGGCCTGCCTCTGGGAGGACATCAACTTCTCCGGTCTGCTGCTGCGCTGGTCGGAGCCCGGGACCAAGTACCTCTCGGACTGGTCCTTCCGCGACCGGGCCACCTCCGCCTGCGTGTTCCGCTACGGCGGGGACCTGACGCTCTACGACGACCGCACCCTGCAGCCGGACCCGTCGGTCTACCTGTGGAACGGCAACTGCTACAACCTCACCGGTCTCGGCTACCCCTACGGCGGCAGCTGGAACGACAAGACCGACTACATCGTCCTCTGAGCCCAACGGGCCGCACGGATGGACTGCACGCGCTGCGCGGTCTTCGCAGACCGCGCGGACTGCACGGACTGCACGGACTGCACGGACTGCACGGCAGAGACGCCGAAGGCCGGCGCCCCTCCCCGGGGTGCCGGCCTTCGTCGTTCCTCACCGCCCGTCAGACCGCCAGCTCGGCGACGTCCCCCTTCGGGGCCTCCGGCGCCTCGGTGGCGCCCGGCTTCTTGTTCCGCAGCACCACCGCGGCCAGCAGGCCCGCCGCCACGACACCCACCGCGCTCACCGTGAGCGTGGTCGACATCGCCGAGGTGAAGGCCTCCCGGGCGGCGTGCACCAGACCCGGCTCGCCCTTGGCCTCGGCCAGCGCGCCGACGATCGACTGCTTGGCCTGCTCGGAGGATCCGGCCGGCATCTTGTCGGCGTAGCCGCTGGCCAGCAGCGATCCGAGGATCGCGATGCCGAGCGCGGTGCCGGCCTGCTGGATGGTGTCGTTCAGGGCGGAGCCGACGCCCGCCTTCTCGGGCGGGATCTCGCCCATCAGCGCGCCGACCGCGGCCGGCATCGCGAGGCCGGCCCCCAGGCCGAGCAGGGCGAGCGCCACCGCCGGGACGGTGAAGCCGGTGTCCGCGTCGACCGTGCTGAGCAGGGCGAAGGAGCCGGCCATCATCGCCATGCCGACCAGGACCAGCGGGCGGTGGCCGACCTTGGCGCTCAGACCGGCGCCGGCGCCGTTGCCGACCAGTGCGGCGATCGCCATCGGCACGAAGGCCAGTCCGGCCTTGACCGGCGAGTAGTCCAGCACGAACTGCAGGTACTGGGTGAGGACGAGCAGCAGACCGCCGTTGCCGATCTGCACCAGGGTCAGTGAGAGCGAGCCGCCGCTGAAGTTGCGCTTCTTGAAGAGCGCCAGCGGCACCATCGGCTCCGCCACCGTGTTCTCCCAGATCACGAAGGCGACCAGGGCCACCACTCCGACCGCCAGGGAGATCAGCGAGTCGCCGCCGAAGGCGCCGTGCTTCGGGATCTCGATGATCCACCAGATCATCGCCGTCATGCCGACCGCGGAGAGGACGGCGCCCAGCGGGTCCGGCTTCTGCCAGGGGCCCTTGGACTCGGGCATCAGGGCCAGTGCGGCCGTGATCGCGAGGGCCACCACCGGCACGTTGATGAAGAAGATCGAGTGCCAGGAGAAGTGGTCGATCAGCACGCCCCCCAGCACCGGGCTGCCGACCAGGCCGAGCATGGAGACCGAGCCCCAGGCCGCCATGGCCTTGCCCCGCTCGTCCTCCTCGAAGACGGTGATCAGGATCGACAGGGTCGAGGGCATGATCAGCGCACCGCCGACGCCCATCGCCACCCGGCTCGCGATGACCTCACCGGGGTTGGTGCAGAGCGTCGCCGCCAGCGAGGCAGCGCCGAAGAGCAGCAGACCGATGATCATCACCTTGCGGCGGCCGAACCGGTCGCCGAGGCTTCCGGAGGTCAGCAGCAGGCCGGCGAAGACCAGGATGTAGGAGTCGAGGATCCACTGCGTGTCCTGCGCGGTGGCCTTGAGGTCCTCGGTCATCGACGGCACCGCCACGGTGAGCGCCATGCTGTCGACCACCAGGACGAGCGTGCTGAGGCACAGCACGATCAGGATCCACCAGCGCCGTGGGTTACGGCCTTCCATGTCTTTTCCCCTCCGCAGTACGCCCGGTGCGTACGATGTTCCGTCGATGCGCACACTGTTCCACAGTGCGTACAGTGTGCGCAACCCTGATTCCTGTACGCTAATGCGAACGGTGTACGCAGGGATTTCCTTCGCCGATCCTCAGGAGGACCAGCCGGTGGCCGCCAAGACGAACCCGATCCCGTCCGTGTGGGCCCGCCCCCAGCGCGAGCCCGAACAGCCCGTGCTCAGCCGGGACGCGATCGTCCGCGAGGCGATCGCGATGCTCGACGCCGACGGCGTCGAGTCGCTCTCGATGCGCAAGCTCGGCGCCCGCCTCCATGCCGGAGCGACCTCCCTCTACCGGCACGTCGCGACCAAGGACGAGCTGATCGAACTCGCGGTGGACGAGGTCTTCGGCGAGATCCCCGTACCGGACCCCGGCACCGCCGACTGGCGCGCCGACGTCACCGCGACCTGCGAGTCCTTCCGCGCCACCACGCTGCGCCACCGCTGGCTGGGCACCGTGATCGGCCAGGCCGGCCTGGTCTACCTGGGCCCCAACCTGGTGAACGTCTCGGAGCGGATGGCCAGGCTGTTCTCGGCCGCCGGCTTCCCGGAGCCCTCACGGGCCATCGACACCGTGCTCTCCTTCGTCCTGGGGATGAGCACCACGGAGGCCGCCTTCCTCACCACCGTGGCCCGGAGCGGCCAGACCGAGGCCGAGTTCATCGCCCGGATGATGCCCTCCGCCCAGGAGGCGGTGGCCGGGCACGACTTCCTCGCCGACGCCTTCGCGGCGGCCGTGGCCGACGCCGTCGAGAACCCCGCCCGGCTGCGCGACCAGAAGTTCACCTACGGCCTGGAGGTCGTCCTCGACGGCCTGTCGCTCCGCCTCCCGCACTGACCCGGCGTCGGCCCCGGCGCCCATCCCCGGCGCCCATCCCCGGCGTCGATCCGCGGCGCCGATCCGCGGCGGGCCGGATCTCCGGCCCACCAGGACCCCCTCTCCCCCCTCTCCCCCCGCCTCGATCAC
>JOHN01000061.1 GCA_000719695.1 Streptomyces sp. NRRL F-6131 | reverse complement strand
CCCCCTCCCCACCCCGCCAACCCTGCAGCGAGCACCCCCCGACGTGCTGTATTGTTTTCCTCGTCGCCGGGACAACCGGCCGACAAGGTCGAGAAACCCGAAGCAGAGCCCCCCAGGCTCCGCCCGGGCCACGAGACCACGGGACGTGGCGCAGCTTGGTAGCGCACTTGACTGGGGGTCAAGGGGTCGCAGGTTCAAATCCTGTCGTCCCGACTGTGAAGTCGGTTGTGAGAGCGGGTACTTGGGAAACCAAGGGCCCGCTCTCAGTCGTTTCCGGGGATCGGTGGTCGCGGGGTGGTCGTGTCCGTCTCTCTGACCTGGCGGTTTGTGGCCGAGGTGAGGCCAGGGTGATCGCGACGCCTGGCGAAGCGTCAGTTGATCTCGCGTGGAAGGTTTGCCCGGTCGAGCGCGGCGGCGAGAGCAGTGACGGCTTCGCGGGCGGCCTGAGGGAGCAGATGGCTGTAGATGTTGACGGTGGTGGCCAGGGTGGAGTGCCGCAGAGTCTTGGAGACGACGGTGAGTGGCACCTGGGAGCTGATCATGATGGTGGCGGCGGTGTGGCGCAGGTCGTGAAGGCCGATCTTGGGGAGGCCGATCTCGGCCGAGCGCTGGCGCAGGGTGTGCAGGAGTCGTTCGGGGTTGATGGGTTTGTCGTCCGGGCGGGTGAAGACCATGCCGTCCGGACGGGGCAGTTCGGGATGCACGCTGCGGTGGCGGGTGGCCTGGCGGCGTAGTGCGGCCGTGACGCGGTGGAGAGGCTGACCCAGTTGCGGCTGGCGCGGGTCTTGGGTGCTTGAAGGTGCAGGCGGGCGTTGTTGATCGATGCGAGGGTCCAGCGCACCAACAGGACGCGCCGGCAGAAGTGGACTTCGGCCAGTGCAGACCGAGGACCTCGCCGCGGCGCATTCCGGTGCCGAGGATGACCTCGAAGATGTCGGCGTAGACGTCGTTGTAGGTCTCGGCGTTGTGGTGCAGGAAGGCGGATGCCTGTTGCGGTGTCCAGCACCGGCGCTCGGGTGCGGGGGGCGCTTCAGTGCGGCGGTGCGGGCGGGATTGTGGGCCAGCAGGTCGGCGCTGACGGCGGCGTTCATGGCACTGGAGAGGACGGTGCAGCAGCGGTGGACGGTGGGGCGTCCGCGGCCGGCTGTTTGCGGGACCAGGGGTGACGTGCCGGTCGTGCATGGCGTGCAGGCGCAGGGGGCCGAAGGCGGGTATGAGGTCGTGGTGGACGTGGCGGTGGTAGCCGGCATAGGTGGGGGCCTCGAGGACGTCCTGCTTGGAGACCAGCCACTCGGGCAGGTACTCGGCAACGGTCAGGGTCTCGTCCAGCATGATGCCGGTGCGCTCTGCCGCCAGGATCAACGTCACGGTCACTGACGCTGCGATCCTCGAAGGCTGGCCGCCCGCGCAGCCGACGCCCGCCTCGGTGTCGGCAGCAACGCCGAGCCCGGCGTCACGGTGATCGACTACAGCCAGCCGAACATCGCCAAGGAGATGCACGTCGGCCACCTGCGCTCCACGATCATCGGGGACGCGCTCGTGCGCGCCCTCGAGTTCACCGGCGAGAAGGTCATCCGGCGCAACCACCTCGGCGACTGGGGCACCCAGTTCGGCATGCTCATCCAGTACCTCATCGAGCACCCCGCCGAGCTCGACGAAGGCACCGAGCCGGACGAGTCCGGGCCGTCGATGTCCCGCCTCAACCGCCTGTACAAGGCGTCGCGACCGAAGTTCGACAGCGACGCAGACTTCGCCGACCGGGCTCGCCGGCGCGTCGTCGAGCTGCGGGCAGGCCACGCTGAGACCGTCGCGTCCTGGCAGGGCATGGTCGACGAGTCGAAGGTCTACTTCGAAGCCGTCTACGGACGTCTCGGCGTCCTCCTCGAAGACACCGACGCCGTCGGCGAGAGCTACTACAACCCCATGCTCGCCGACGTGTGTACCGACCTCGAAGCCTCCGGCGTAGCCGTCCGCTCCGACGGAGCCCTGTGCGTCTTCTTCGACGACATCAAGGGCCCCGACGGCGAACCGACCCCGCTCATCGGCCAGAAGAGCGACGGTGGCTACGGCTAAGCCACCACCGATCTCGCGGCCATCCGCGACCGCGTCGGCATGCTCGGCGCCGACCAACTCCTTTATATCGTGGACAGCCGGCAGGCCCTGCACTTCCAGATGGTCTTCGAGACCGCCCGCCGCGCCGGCTGGCTCCCCGACGACGTCCGCGCCCTGCACCTCGGCTCCGCACCGTCCTCGGCAAGGACGGCAAGCCCTTCAGGACTCGCTTCGGCGAGACCGTCCGCCTCATGGACCTCCTCGACGAAGCCGTCGACCGGGCCCGCACCGTCGTCGCCGAGAAGTGCCCCCAGCTCGCCAGCGAGGAACTCGAAGACCGGGCCAAGCAGGTCGGCATCGGCGCGGTCAAGTACGCCGACCTGTCGACCTCCCGCACCCGCGACTACATCTTCGACGCCGACTGCATGGTCTCCCCCAACGGCGACACCGGCATCTACCTCCAGTACGCCTACGCCCGCATCCAGTCCATCCTGCGCAAGGCCCCGGACGGCGTCACCCCGATTGCCCACCAGGACCTGGCCCTGGAGCCGGCCGAACGCGCCCTCGGACTCCTCCTCGACGAGTTCGGCGCCACCATCGTCCTCGTCACCGAGACCTTCGAACCCCACCGCCTCTGCGCCTACCTGCACAGCCTCGCGGCGGCGTACACCGTCTTCTACGAGCACTGCCCCGTCCTCATGGCCTCCAGCGGCGAGGTCATGGAAACCCGGCTGCTGCTCTGCCAGCTCACCGGCCGGACCCTCCGCCAGGGCATGGATCTCCACGGCATTGGTACGTCGGAGCGGTTGTAGGGCGGGTGAGCCTTTGGGTGGGTGCGCACGTGCCCACCCAAAGGCAGCCGGACCGCCGCCCCTATTCAGCTCGTCCAGTCACGGTGGCCCGCGAGTGTCGTGGTTGCTGGGGGCTCACCGCGTCGACCTCACGGCGCGAGGGCTGGTTCTCATGTGCGACCACGTGCAGTAACGGTGAAGCCTCCTGAACGGTCACAGCCGGTCAGCGCGAAGCTGCTCACTATTGCAAACAGACTGAAAGCCGTCGGGCTGATCGCTCGGCCGATTAAGGTGGTCGAGGACGAAGGCGCCGATCAGGTGGCGCGCGGCGGAAAGGTGAGTCGGTACGGATGAGTGGGGTGCCCACGCGGATCGGCCGGTACTCGGTGGCGCGGGAACTCGGCTCGGGCGGGATGGGTGAGGTCTATCTCGCCTACACGCCGGCGGGTGATCCGGTGGCAGTGAAGGTGATCCGCAGTGACAAGCTCGATCCGCTGACGCGTGCGCGCTTCGAGAAGGAGGCGCTGATCGCCCGCACCGTGATCGGCACGAACCGCGTGGCCCGCTTCCTGGATGCCGACCCTTACGCGGACCGGCCGTGGCTGGCCATGGAGTACGTGGCCGGTCGCACGTTGCTGGCCTGCGTGGACAGCGACGGCGTGCTTCCGCTGCCGCTGGTGGCCAGCCTCGGGGCGTTGCTCGCGGAGGGGCTGTCGGCGGTGCACGCCGCGGGGCTGCTCCACCGGGACCTGAAGCCGCAGAACGTCGTCATGGGTGACGACGGACCGATGATCATCGACTTCGGGCTGGGCGCGTTCATGGACGCCTCGCAGGAGACGCTGTCGCACAGCGGAATGATCATCGGCACCGTGCGGTGCATGCCGCCGGAGCAGGCCGGCGGTCATCCGCAGGTGTCGCCCGCGGCGGATGTGTACGCGCTGGGCACGGTCCTGCTGTATGCCGCGGCCCGCCACTACCCGTACGACGGGTCACGGTGGGAGGCGATAGCGGCGCAGGTCACCAACCCCGAGATCGCTCCCGACGTCTCGGGTGTGCCCGCGCCGCTGGTTCCGCTGCTGGAGTCGATGCTTGCCCACGTGCCGGAGGAGCGGCCGACCCTGCAAGCCGTCTCCGATGCGTGTGCGGCGATCCTCTCCGGCACGGGGGCGAGCCCGGCTGCCGCGCGGCTCACTCTGATCGCCCACACCAGGGCCGACCGTGCGGCATCGGCCACCGATGAGGCGCTGACGGTGCAGTTCGAAGATATCCTCCGGGACCGGCCCGACCCGGCCGGGGGCGAAGGACCAGCGAGCCCGCTCGACGACCCCGCACGGGCTTCACGACCCTCGGGTGACGAGGTGGAGCCGGTGGCGGAACCGGAGGAGCTGGAGGCTCCCCGGCCGGGGCCGGCGGCGAGTGCCCGGGAACGGAACGCCCGCCCGGAGGCACGCTCGTCGCGAGGGCGCCCCCCGGCGTCACGGCGGATCGCGGACGAACTGCGCTCCTTGTACGCCGTCGGTCCGGTTCTGTGACTCCTGCGCCGACGGCGCGGGGTGAGAGTCTTTGTCGCAATGGCGCGCCCGGACGGCGTAATCCGTCCGTGGAAGGCGCGCAGGGTGTGAGTGGCCGCCCGAGGCCGCCGGTGAGGGATCGGAGCGGATGTTGAGCGTCGAGGCGGAGGCCGTGGGCGGTCAGGGCGATGCGGTGTGGGACGCCTGGAAGCCGGAGGAGGCCGCGGCTCTGCGGCCGACCGCCGGCCCTGCGGGCTACGCCCCGGGATCCCAGGTCCTGGTCCGCGACGAGCTGTGGCTCGTCCGGAACTCCACGGACGTCGGCACGGACGGGTGGATGGTAGAGGTCACCGGCGTCTCGTCCTTCGTGCGGGGCACGGACGCCGTCTTCTACAGCCGGCTCGACGCCATCCAGGTGCTGGACCCGCGGGAGACCGAGCTCGTCCCGGACGATTCCCCCAACCACCGGCGGGGCCGGCTGTTCCTGGAAGCGGTAATGCGCAAGACCTTCCTGCCGCAGACCGAGCACGGGCTGGCGCTGGCAGACGGGTTCCTCATGGACCAGCAGGTGCACCAGCTGCGGCCCGCCGAGCTGGCGCTGTCGTTGGAGAAGAACCCCCAACCGCGGATCCTGATTGCCGACGTGGTGGGCCTGGGCAAGACACTGGAGATCGGGGTGCTGCTGGCCGAGCTCATCCGGCGCGGGCGCGGCGAGCGGATCTTGGTCGTCACCCCCCAGCACGTGCTGGAGCAGTTCCAGCGGGAGCTGTGGACCCGGTTCGCGATCCCGCTGGTCCGCCTGGACTCCACCGGCATCCAGCGCATCCAGCAGGACATCCCGGCCGGGCGGAACCCGTTCGCGTACTTCAAGCGCGCGATCATCTCCGTGGACACGCTCAAGAGCGACGTGTACGCGCACCACCTGGAGCACACCGACTGGGACGCCGTCGTCATCGACGAGTCGCACAACCTGGTCAACCGGGGCACCAAGAACAACGACCTCGCGCGCCTGCTGGCCAGGAAGGCCGATGCCCTGGTGCTGGCGTCGGCGACTCCCCACAACGGCCGTGCCGAGTCGTTCGCCGAGCTGATCAAGATGCTGGACGAGGCGGCGATCGCCAACCCGTCGAAGTACGAGGTGGCCGACCTCGAACACCTCTACATCCGGCGCACGAAGACGACGGCGGAGGTCCGGGACTCGTTGAAGGGCGCCTGGGCGGACCGCGGACCGTCCCTGCCGATCCGCGTCCCGGCGGGCGAGAGGGAGCTCGCGGTCTTCCGGGAGCTGGCCACGCGCTGGATCCCCGCCGATCCGAACCAGCCGTCGGTCAGCCGGCACCAGCTCGTGCCGTACCAGTTGCTGAAGTCCTTCCTCTCCTCGCACAAGGCGCTGCTGGAGACCGTCAGGACGCGGCTGGCGACACTCGACAGGCAGCCGGCCGCCGAGTCGGGACGACGCGGGCAGACGATGGCACGCCCCGTCGACCCGGCGGTCCGGGAGGCGGCCAGGCAGACCGAGCGAGCGGCCCTCATGGACCTCCGGGACCTGGCCGAGCAGATCCGCGATGAGGACTCGGCGAAGCTGGCGGCCCTCCTGGAGGAGCTGCGCGCCATGGGCGTCGGCCCCGGCTCGGAGACCCGCGTCGTCGTGTTCTCCGAGCGCATCCCCACTCTGAAGTGGCTCGCGCAGACCGTCCCGGCCGCGCTCGGCTTCCCGCGCGGGGCCGGCTCCGACGAGAACAAGCCCTGGCTGGCCTTCGGTGGAGCGGTCCAGGTCATGCACGGGGACGCCACCAGCGACGAGGAACAGCAGGCACTCGTCGAGAAGTTCGGGCTGCGCGACGATCCCGTCCGCATCCTGTTCACCGGCGACGTCGCCTCCGAAGGCGTCAACCTCCACGAAGAGTGCCACCGGCTGATCCACTTCGACCTGCCGTGGTCCCTGATCCGCATCGAGCAGCGTAACGGCCGCATCGACCGTTACGGCCAGAAGCACCAGCCCGAGTTCCGGGCCCTGATCCTCACCAGCGACGTCCCCTGGAGGACGGACGAGGCGAGCGGGGAGCCGCGCACCCTGGACGACCGTCTCGTGGGCGAGAAGCTGCTGGCGCGCGAGGAGGAAGCGCACAAGATCGAGGGCTCGGTGGAGGCCGTCACCGGCCTGTACCGGGCGAAGGAGGAGGAGAACCGCCTCACCCAGGACCTCATCGCGGGCCGGACGGTCGAAGAGTCCATCAAGCAGTCGCAGCAGGGAGGAGTCGCCTTCCTGTCCGGACTCCTCGGCCAGGTGGGCGCCGTCCCCGAGCACCCCGAGGTCCGGCGCGCGTACGTGCCGCGGCTCTTCGCCTCCACCGCCGACTACTTCGACGAGGCGCTGCGCCAGATCTGCCGGCCCAACCCGGAGGACCAGCTCTCGCTGCGCCGGGACGACGACGGCACCATCGCCTTCGAACCGCCGCGCGACCTGCTGTACCGGCTCAAGGCACTGCCGAAGTCGTACCTCGACGAGCAACGGATCATGCCCCGGAAGGGCGAGCCGGGCCGGATGCGGATCACCTTCTCCAAGGACCTCGCGGCCAGGCGTCTCAAAGCGGCCCGGGAATCGTCCAAGTCGCAGTGGCCGAACGTCTCCTACGTCACCGACGTCCACCCGGTCGTGGACTGGCTGACCGACAAGGTGCTCGTCGAGATCGGCCGGCACCAGGCCCCCGTGCTCGCCGCAGCCGTCACCTCGCCGACCTTCCTGGTCCAGGGCATCTGCTCCAACGCGCTGGGACGGCCCACCATCGTCGAGTGGATGGCCGTCAACGGCGAACCGGACGCCCTTCAGGTGACCCCGGTGACCCCGGAGGTCCTGGAGGACTACGGCGTGGGCCCGGCGATGCCCGGCCGCGCCGCACCGCGCGATCCCGACGCACTGGCCGCGCTCGTGCCCGCCGCCGTCGATCGGGCGGAACAGCACCTCCTGAACCTGAAGGAGCGGCACGGCGAGGAGATCGAGGCGCTCCTGACCCCGTACCGCAAGCGCGTCGTGCACTGGCAGCAGGAAGCCCTGTTCTCGTCCGACGGGACGGGCAAGCAGGGAGTGAATCGCAGCGCCAGCACGCGGCTGACCCTGCTCAAGTCCCTGCAGACCACGGGCAAGCCGATGCTGCGCCTGCTCGCCGTCTTGGAACCGCTCAACGCCGCTGAGGGAGGCACCCACCGATGAGCACCGACTTCGACTCCTTCAGCAACCGCGGCGAGTACCTCGCCGCGCACTACTTCGCCGAACAGCTCGGCACCGACCTGAAGAAGGGCCTGTTCGCCACCTGGGCGCTGCGCGAAGGCGACGACAACGACCCGCGGAAGACCCCGCGGGAGCTGCTCCGCGCCCTGCGCGGCACCTACCTCTCCGAGGACGTGCGCGGCTACTTCGCCGAGGCGGCCGAGCTCGACGCCGAAGACGAGATCCGGCCGCACACCCACAACAACCCCGAGTGGCGCAAGCGCCTTGCCGAGTGGCACCGAACGGTCCTGGACGCGCTCGGGTTCGGGGCCGGCCAGGCCGAGATCACCGTCCACCGGGCCGGACGCGACCACAGCCTGACCGTGGCCTACCACGGCCACGGGATCATCGCCCTGGACTGCGGCTGGGCTGCCGACAACGATTCGGCCCTCGACGCCGACGGCCCCGGACGGCTGCTGCACCAGTTGCGGGTCAGCGCGAGCGAGACCTACGAGACCGGCCCGGCCCTCGCGTCCTGGCTGTTCCAGAGCGAGATCGGCGAGGCCGGCGGACCCCACCCCCGGTTCGTCCTGCTGCTCTGCGGGGGTGTCCTCGTCCTCGCGGACCGCAGCGCCTGGAGCGAAGGCCGCTACCTGGCCGTCAACCTCGACGCGGCCCTGGAACGCAACGACCGCAACCAGCAGGGCGAACTCGCCACCATCGCTGCCCTGTTCAGCCTGGACATGCTCCGGCCGGGCGAGAACGACCAGAGCCGGGCCATCGACGCCCTGCTGAAGTCCTCCGGCACCAACGCCGCAGGCGTCTCCGGCGAACTGCGCCACGGCCTCCAGCGCTCGGTGGAGATCATCGCCAACGAGGTCCTGGCGCGGATGGCCGAACCGCGGAACGGCGTCACTCCGGCCGACATCGAGAGCCCCAAGATCCCCTTCGCCCGGGAACTCACCCGCGAATCCCTGCGCTACCTCTACCGCATCCTGTTCCTCCTCTACGCCGAGGCCCGCCCCGAACTCGGCATCCTCCCCGCCGACGACGGCAGTTACGAAGCCGGGTACTCCATGGCCCGTCTGCGCGAGCTCGTCGAACGGGACGAGGAACTCGTCGAGGAGGAGGCGCGCAAGGGCTTCCATCTGCACGAATCCCTGGACGTTCTGTTCAACAAGGTCAACTTCGGCCACCGTCCCTACGGCACCGAGGCCACGGACGAGCAGCCCGGTGACGACGAGGAGACCCGGAAGGCCAAGGCGGCCCGCCGCAGCGAGGACCGCGGCCTGCGCTTCGAACCCCTGCGCAGCGAACTCTTCGAACCCGGCGCGGTACGCCTCATCGGCCGGGGCGTCCTCGACCCCCGCAGCGACGAGGACGAGGCGCCGAGGTGGCTCGACCTGCGCCTGCGCAACGCCGCCCTGCACGAGGTGCTGCGCTTGCTCACCATGAAGAAGGGCAAGCGCGGGGAGCGGGGCGGCTTCGTCTCCTACCGGAACCTCGGAATCAACCAACTCGGCGCCGTATACGAGGGCTTGATGTCGTACACCGGCATCATCGCCGAGGAGGAACTCTGCGAGGTCGCCAAGGGCGGCGACCCGGAGAAGGGCTCCTGGCTGATCCCCTCGCACAAGCAGGACCAGTACCCCGACGCCACCCTGGTCCACTACGACGAGGACGACGCCCGGAAGGGCCTGCGCGGCGTCAAGAAGTACGAGGAGGGCTCCTTCGTCTACCGCCTCGCCGGCCGCGACCGCGAGACCTCCGCCTCGTACTACACCCCCGAGTCGCTGACCCAGGTCACCGTCGAGCTCACGCTGAAGCACCGCCTCGACCAGGAGCGCGACGCGGACGGTGAGGTCGTCAAGACCCGTGCGTCCGAACTGCTGACGTACAAGATCTGCGAGCCCGCTCTGGGGTCCGGGGCCTTCCTCAACGAGGCCATCAACCAGGTCGCGGACGAGTACCTGCGGCGCAGGCAGGACGAGTTGGGTGTCACCATCCCGACCGCCGACACCCTCACCGAGAAGCAGAAGGCCAAGGCGTACATCGCGCTGCACAACGCGTACGGCGTGGACCTCAATGCGACGGGCGTCGAGCTGGCAGAGGTGTCGCTCTGGCTCAACACCATGCACCCCGGCATGCGGGCCCCGTGGTTCGGTCTCCACCTGCGGCGAGGTAACAGCCTCATCGGTGCGCGGCGTGCTGTGTATGCGGCCGATGATGTGACCGGTAAGGAGTGGCTCAAGGCCAAGGGTGCGTTGGCTCCCGTTCCGTTGCCCTTCCTCAAGGAGGGCGAGCCGCAGGCATTGCCTCAGGACGCGGTCCACCAGTTTCTGCTGCCGAGCCCGGGGTGGGCTGCGGTCGCGGGTTCGAAGGAGGCGAAGGAGCTGGCGAAGGAGGGCGTCGAGCAGCTCGCGGCGTGGAAGAAGGGGATCCTTCGGGCCCCGAAGCGGGGCAAGGCCGGCAGGGCGAAGAAGGAGCCGGTGTCGCAGTTCACGCGTCTCCGGGATGCTGCTCGGCGGGCTGAGTTTTTGTGGTCGCTCGTGGTGAAGCGGATGGAGCTTTCGGAGCGGGCGATCGCGCGGCGGATAGACGTGTGGGGGGCCGATCCGGCTGACCCCGAGTACGCCTTCCTGCGGCGACCGGAGGAGGCGGTGAGCAAGGAGCAGGTGCTCGAGGACCTGTTCAATGCGGCGGACACTCCGTACTGGCGCCTGAAGAAGATCATGGACGCCTGGTGTGCGCTGTGGTTCTGGCCCGTCGACAAGGCGGGGCTGCTCGACGGGACGGCGGGGGAGTACTCGGCGGGCAGCCGGGTGGCGGGAGCGCAGAGCCTCAGCCGACTGCTCGACGGCGGGCCGCTGGTGGTGGAGGCGCCCGTCGCCTCCGAACCGGAACCGCTGGCTGCCCCGACGCCCACGCCCATGCCGCGATTCGTCGAGGCGCCGGCCCTGTTCGCATTCGGCCCGGAGCAGACCAGCTTCGCGGACCTCGAACTGAGCGCGGACGACGCCGTCGTGGAGATCAAGGAGATCACGTCGCGAGGCAGAGTGCAGGCGACGGCTCCTAAGCCGAAGGCTCCGGAGCGTCGACCGATCGTCCCGCTCAAGGACCTCGATGACTGGCTGGAGTTCCTGGAGGCCATGCTCGGCACGGATGACGTGCCGGAGGGCACGCTCATCGACACCTTCAGGGACCTTGATGAGCTCAAGACATTCGAGGAGACGCTGCCCGGCTTCATGGGCATGGACGCCGGTAACCCGGAGGACCGCTTTCCGTGGCTCTGGGAGGTGCGCGATATTGCGGAGGGCCAGGGATTCCTGCACTGGGAGTTGGAGTTCGCTCTCGTCTTTGCCCAAGGAGGCGGCTTCGACCTCCAGGTGGGGAACCCGCCGTGGGTGCGGCCTCGCTGGAATGAGTCGGCTGTACTGGCGGAGCGCGAGCCGTGGTTCGAGTTGGAGGACAAGGCGTCGGCGAGCGAAAAGGACCGCTGGCGTCGAACGTTGCTGGCATCCGAAAACGCACACCGATACGTGCTTGGCGAGTTGACGAGCACCACCGCCCAGGTCGCTGTGTTCGGCTCGGCGCAGATGTATCCGCTGCTGACGGGCACCCAGCCTGACCTGTATCGGGCATTCATGTCCCAGGTGTGGGATCACACTTCATCGGACGGCACCGCCGGGATGGTGCACCCTGACACGCATTTCACAGGTGATAAGGAGGGGGCTCTTCGAGAGTCGGCGTACCGGCGGCTACGGATTCATGGCGACTTCGTCAACGCTGGGCAGAGGTTTTTCCCCGAACCTGTTGGACACACTGCGCACTTTGGTGTGCATGTCTATGGGCAGCCAGCGGATATCTCATTCGATCACCTTTCTTGGCTTGTCTCTACGGATGCGCTTCGGTACTCCGCCGAGCACGACGGTTCAGGCGAGGTGCCGGGAGTCCGGTACCGCAACGGCGAGTTCGACGAACGTCCACACCGGGCTCGCGTCGTTAGGGTGAACGAGCAACAGCTCTCCGTCTGGCAGCGCTTGCTGAACGAGGTGGACCAGCCGGTGGATCGGGCTCGGCTCCTGTTTCCAGTGAGCACGGCAGAAGCAGCAGCGGTCGAGGCTCTAGCGGGATATCCATTGAGACTTGGGCTTCTGTCCCCACAGATCTCGCCGGGCTACCACGAGAGTGGCGCCAAGAAAGACAACCTCATCGACTACAACCGGCCCGACCTGTCGACGGGCCAGGAGTACCAGCCGGACCGCTGGCGCCGGGTGATCCTCAAGGGCACCCAGCTGAGTGTCGCCACCCCAGTCTTTAAGCGGCATGACGCGAATAGCAACGACCCCTACGGTGCAGATCTCGTGGCCCTCGCACCGGACTTCGTGTCTGACTCCGAGTACGTAAGGGCGCCCGGGAGAAACCACGCGTACCTCGCCGAGCAGGACCGTTGGGTCGATCACCGCGCCCTTGCACGCCTCCGGTGCAGCCGGAAGGCCGTTGCCCGTGAACGTAGCCGGATCGCACGTGTCGAACGCATTCCCGAGGATCAGGTCACTGTGGCGAAGATCGATGCCGGTTTGGTGCGGCGCGCTCGCAGGCGGTACGTCGTCTTCTATCGGCTTGCCTGGCGAGAAATGATCGCGCCGAACACGGAACGCAGTCTCTATCCTGCCATCATTCCACCTGGTGCGGCGCACACTAATGTGGTTCGCAGCGCATGGATTTCAGATAATCGCAGAACTGTTCTCCAGGCTGGTATGTGGGCCGCCCTTCCCATCGACTACTTGTTGCGCGTAACAGGCACGGGTCACCTTGATGTTGGCCGTGCTAATGGGATGCCCACCCCAGCCCCTGATCACCCATTGGCCTCCGCCCTCCTCCTTCGTGCCCTCCGTCTCAACTGCCTTACCCGCGCCTACGCCGACCTCTGGGCGGAGCTCTACGACCCCACCTGGGCCGCCTCTGAGCCGTGGGCGCGCGACTGGCCCAGACTCCAGCCACTCAACGAGGTCAGCCCGGACTGGCGTTCCGAGACGCCCCTCCGCAGCGAGAGGGCCCGCCGTTCCGCGCTGGTCGAGATCGACGCGCTGGTTGCCGTGTGGCTCGGCATGGATGCGGACGCGCTGATCGCCGCGTACCGGGGGCGCTTCCCCGTGCTGCAGAAGTACGAGGCCGTGACCTGGTTCGATGCCGAAGGTTGGAAGATCGCGAGCAACGCCCGCACGATCGGGCAGCGGCAGACGAAGGAGAGTTGGGCGCAGTTCGAGGCGCATCAGGCGAACCCCGCCGACGCACCCGTGCCGGAGGGGTACACCGCCCCGTTCTACAAGGCCGACCGCGAGGCGGAGATGCGCGAAGCTCATGCCTACTTCCAGAAGCGGCTCGACGAGGCCGTCGCCCGTGGTGAGTGGGACCCGGTGAAGCAGGAGGTGCCGAAGCCGTGAGGCCGACGCTGCAAGCGCGGGGGCTCAAGGAGAGCCTGCTGCAGTACCTGTCGACGACGTACGCCCTCACCGACGAGGGGGCACGCGAAGCGCTGCACCGGTTCCTCGGGGACGAGACCTCCGGGATGTTCCGGGGTCCGTACCTGCGGATCCGGACGCCGTTCACGGTTGCCGGCGACGAGTGGCGCAAGCATCTGGAGTGGCAGCGGGCGGGCTTTCGGCCGTACGCGCATCAGGCGATTGCATTCGAGCGGCTGAGTTCGGCGCACGGTCACACCCCGCTGCCGACGCTGGTCACCACCGGGACCGGGTCCGGTAAGACGGAGTCCTTCCTCTATCCCGTGCTGGACCACTGTCGTCGGGAACGCGCCGCAGGAAAGGCCGGGGTGAAGGCGGTTTTCCTGTACCCGATGAACGCCCTGGCCACCGACCAGGCGCAGCGCATCAACGACTTGCTCATGCAGAACACCGCCGAGTTGGGAATGCTCTCGGCGGGCCTGTACATCGGTGAGCGCGCGTCCACTCAGTACGAGACGGTGCAGACCCGGCGCTCCGACATGCAGTTGTCCCCGCCGGACATCCTGATAACGAACTACAAGATGCTGGACCTCCTCCTCCAGCGCTCCGACGACGCCGCCCTGTGGCGAGACTCGGACATCCGCTACGTCGTCGTGGACGAGTTCCACACCTACGACGGCGCCCAGGGCACGGACGTCGGGATCCTGCTGCGCCGGCTCGCCGCCGCCGTGGGGGCCAGTGAAGACGGCCGTCCGCTCGGAAAGATCTGCCCGGTGGCGACATCGGCGACGCTCGCATCCGGGACGGACGAGGACGGTACGGCGCAGCTGCTGGAGGTGGCCTCCCACGTCTTCGGAACGGAGTTCACCGCGGACTCCATCGTCAGCGAGAACCGGCTCACCGTCGAGGAATTCATCCCACTCGGGGAGGTGACCATGCAGCCGATGCCGACCCCCGACGAGCTGCTGGCACTGCCCGATCCGGCGACCGGCGACGAGGCACTGCTGGATCTGATCGAGAAGGTGACGGACGTCCGTGATCTCGATCCGTTCGTGCTCGGCAGGAACCTCAGGCGGCATCTCTTCACCCGTGCGGTGATGCAGGCCCTGGGCGGCGGGGTGAAGACCAGCGCCGAGGTCCTGGACGTGATGTGGCGGGCCGGCGCAGCCGGTTGGTCCGAGGCGGTGGCGCGGCAGCCGGAGAAGGCGGCTGAGGCGCTGGCGCGGTTCGTCGCGCTGCTCTCGTACGCCCGGGATCCGAAGTCGTCCCCCACCGAGCCCAGGCCCTTCGTGCACGTCGAGGTGCACCAGTGGGCGCGCTCTGTGTCGCGGCTGCTGCGCGGGGTGCTGCCGTGGCCGAAAGCGGAGTTCCGCTGGGACGCGGCCGGCATGGCCGACGCGAGCGCCGCCGACGGCGGGCGTACGGCGCCGGTCACGACCGCGACCTCGGGGCAGAGCGCGAACCTGTTCCTGCCGGCGATCTACTGCCGTGACTGCGGAAGGTCGGGCTGGGCGGTGTTCTCCCCGGAGAGCGACGACCACGACGTTCAGTTCGACACGTACAAGATCCGGCGGGCGTCACTGGGCCAGGACAAGGCGCGGGTACGGAACCTGATTGCCGCGACGGACCAACAGGCCCGGGAGGGTTCGGGTGCCGCGCCGCTCACGGCGGCCAGTGGCAAGGCCGGCTCGGCCGCGTCCCAGGGCGCGGGCGGGGTGCTGATGGTGCTGGACGGTACCCGCAAGCGACTGCGGCTGCCCGATCCGCTGAACGACTACGACCGGGAGACCAAGGCGCCCCGGCTGACGGCCCGTGACTCGGCGTTCGTCCTGGTGAACTTCGGCGAGACGGCGAACACGGCGGCCAAGGAGGACTGGTGCCCGGCGTGCGGTGAGCGCAACGCGATCCGCTACCTCGGTACGGGCGCCGCCGCGATGGCCGCGGCGTCCATCACGCAGTTGTTCACCGGTGGCGAGCTCGACGAGCAGCTGCACGAGGACAAGACGCTGATGTTCAACGACTCGGTGCAGGACGCCGCACACCGGGCCGGATTCGTCGCCAACCGCTCGTACACCTTCTCGCTCCGTGCCCTCCTCGCCGAGCACCTGCACCACGACGAGCCGACCGCACTGAACGATCTGATCGCCAATGTCGTCACCGCCACCACGGACCCGGACACGCTCTCCGCGGTCGTGCCGCCGGACCTGCACGGTTTCAAGGGTGTGGACCGCCTCCTGTCCGGCCAGGGCCGCGGCGGGGACCTGAAGACGTGGCGGCTGATCGGTCAGCGGCTGGCGTTCGAGGCGCTGATGGAGTTCGGCTTCCGCTCCCGCAACGGCCGCACGCTGGAGCTGACCCGCACCGCCGCCGCGCAGGTGCGCATCGACGACCCGGCGGCCGTGATCGCGCTGGTCAGGCGTCTTCATGAGGAGTGCGTGCGGGACGGGCTGCCGCTCGTGGTGCAGGACGACGCCCGATACCTGGCGTTCGTGCGGATCTTCCTGGAGCGGCTGCGCACCCGCGGTGCGGTCGCGCACCAGTGGCTGGACAAGTACATCGACGAGGCCGGCACCAGCCGGTACTTCGTCTGGGGCAAACGGGCTCCGGGCATGCGGGCGTTCCCGAAGGGCATCGCGGCCCCCGTCTTCCTGCTCGGACAGGTCAAGAACGGCAGCGAGTTCGACTTCGCGACCGGCCGGCTGTCCTGGTACGAGCGGTGGGTGGGGCGGTGCCTGGAGCTGCCGCGAGAGCTGGCGCCCGAGTTGTGGAGCCGGTTGCTGCCCGAACTCGCCTCGATGGGGCTGCTGTCGGTGCGCACCCCGAACGACACCTCGGTGCGGGTGTACGGGCTCAAGCCCGGCAACGTCGAGGCCAGGCTGCTGGACGACGAACAGGTGCGAGTCTCGTACGTGCGGTGCCCGGTGTGCTTCTGGGAGCAGACGGTCCACCCCTCGCTCCTGGACCAGTGGCACGACCAGCCCTGCCCCTCCTACCGCTGCCGCAAGGGCCGCCTGGTGGCCGGCGACCGGCCCGAGGGGCTGGGGATACACCACCGCGACCGCGACTACCGGCAGGACTACTACCGACAGCTGTACCTCGGCGCGGGCACTTACCAGGTGGTCACCGCCGAGCACACGGGCATGCTGACGCGCCACCAGCGCGAGCAGGTCGAGGAGGCGTTCAAGCGCGGCGGCGGGTTCAAGGACCCCAACGTGCTGTCCTGCACGCCCACGCTGGAGATGGGTATCGACATCGGTGACCTGTCAGCCGTCGTGCTGGCCGCACTGCCACGCCGCCCCGCCTCGTACGCCCAGCAGGTCGGCCGCGCCGGCCGACGCACCGGCAACGCCTTCCTGCTGACCATCCCCGACCGGCGGCGCCGGGACCTGTACTTCCTCGAACGGCCGAAGGACCTGATCGCGGGCACGATCGTGCCGCCCGGGTGCTACCTCTCGGCCGTCGAGATCCTGCGCCGCCAGTACCTGGCGCACCTGCTGGACCTCGCCGCGGCCGGCCGGCTCGTACGGACGGACGGCATCGTGCTGCGTGCGCTGCCGCACAAGGCGCCGCGCCTGTTCGGCCCGTCCGGTTATCTGGCGGACCTGGTGGAGACGGCCCTCGACCAGGGTGAGGAACTTGCCGAGGGGTTCCTGCGGCTCTTCCCGACCGGCGTCAGCGAGCAGGCCCGGGCGGACCTGAGGGCGTACGCGGCGCACGGCCTGCGCAGTGCCGTGGAGAAGGCGGAGCGCGAGTGGCGCCGTGCCGAGGAGGCATTGCGGGCGAGGCTGCGGGAGATCGACGCAGCCCACGGCGAGCTGCACGACAGCGATCCCGAGCAGGCCCGTCAGAAGGCGGAGTTGGACGCCGAGCGGCGCGGGGTGGGCCGTCAGCTGCTCCACCTGGGCGACATCTCGGCGCAGAGCGCCCTGTGCGACCTGGGACTGCTTCCGAACTACGCGCTGATCGACTCCTCGACGACGCTGTCGGCGACCCTGTACGGCGAGGACGGCATCGACCCCAAGACCGGCAAGGTGGTGTTCACCTCCGAGACCCTGTCCTACGAGCGGCCCCGCCGCTTCGCGATCCAGGAGCTGGCGCCGGGCAACACGTTCTACGTCAACGGCTACCGGCACGAGATCACCGGCCTGGAGCTGGCCACGGGCGGGCGCCAGGAGTGGCGTACCTGGCGGGTGTGCCCGGGCTGCGGGTACGTACGCACCGAGGGTGCCACCGACGACCGCTCGCCGTGCCCCCGTTGCAGGACGGCCCAGATCGCCGACGACGGCTCCTGCCTGTTCCGGGTCGTCGAACCGGCCACGGTGACGTCCCGGGACAAGCGCGAGGACGCCCGGATCCGTGACGACAAGGACGACCGCGACCGCCGCTCGTACACCGTCGTGGACGCGGTGGACATCCCCATCGAGAACATCGAACGGGGGAAGTCCTGGCGGCACGACCGTGAGACCTTCGGCGTGGACTTCTGCCGCACGGCCGTGATCCGCCGGATCAACGTCGGGCCGGTACGCTACGACGCTCCCGCCCGTGACGACTTCGCCGGCCATCTGGTCCGGCTGAACCCGTTCCACGTGTGCACCGCCTGCGGTGCCGCGAGCGCGGACGGCCGTCCCGTCTTCGACCACGACACCGACGCCCTGGAATCGGCGGCGGCCCGCGCCCCGCAGCTCAAGCACCACCGTCCGTGGTGCCCGCTGCGCCGTGGCAAGAAGGAGGGCGTGACGCAGGAGCAGGTGCTGCTCGCACACGAGCTGCAGACCGAGGCACTGCGGATCCTCATCCCGGCCGTGGCCGCGGACGTGGACGCACGGGTGCACTCCTTCCGGGCCGCCCTGCGGCTCGGCGTCGACCTGCACTTCGGCGGCGACCCGCAGCACCTGGACACCACGGTGGCCTCCATGCCGGACACCGGCAGCGGCGAGCGCCGCTGGTTCCTGGTGCTGTTCGACTCCCTCCCCGGGGGCACCGGCTACCTGGACCGGCTCACCGACCGTCACGCCTTCCGCGACACCCTCGTCCGGGCGTACGAGCAGCTGAAGGCGTGTCCGTGCGCCGAGGAGCAGCGGCGGGCCTGCCACCGCTGCCTGCACCGTTACACCCCCGAGCAGTTCCAGGACGTGGTCTCCCGGCAGGCCGCGCTCGGCATGCTGGAGTCGCTGCTGTTCAAGGAGGACGGTGCGGACGGCTGGGACGTCAGCGATGTGGAGCACACCGGGCTGATCGGGCTGGACGCTCAGGTCGAGTCCGACCTGGAGGCGCGCTTCCTGGCCGCACTGCGGGGCTGGGTGAAGGTCACCGATGACGCCGCCCTGGACGAGGACGGCCACGCCAGCGGGCACCTGCGGTTCACGGACGGGTCGGAGGTGGTGCACTGGAGGCTCACCGCCCAGCGGGAACTCGGCCGTACGCGTACGGACTTCACCTTCACCCGGGTCAACGGTCCCGCGCAGAGCGTGCACGTCTACACGGAGGGCTTCCGCTTCCACGCCAGCGGGGAGCACAACCTCATCGCCAGGAACGCCGCCCAGCGCACCCGGCTGCGCGCCGACGGACAGGTCGTCTTCCAGATCACCTGGGCAGATGTCGAGCTGTTTGAGGGGCGTGCGGGGCGTACCAAGCCGGTCTGGCCCCCGTACCGGGGCACCGCCCAGGAGCAGGCCAGGGCCGCCTACGAGCAGTACGGCGGCAACCGTGCGCACTTCGGCGAGACCGTCCTCGCCAACCCGATCGAGACCCTCATCGCCTATCTGCGGGACCCGGATACCGGCCGCTGGGCCCGCAGGGCCCGCGCCCTGGTCACCGGTCTCACCGCTGTTCCCGCCACGACCCCCGTGGCCGCGACCGGACGGCGCAGCGAACTCGTGACCGCGCTGCGCGAGCAGCTCGCCTCCCTCGGACCGGGGCGGCGCAAGGATGAGCCGATCGCGGCCGACGCCGGCGGCATCGGCCCCGTCCACGTCTTCCACACCCAGGACGAGCACGGTCTGCCGATCGTGTTCGCCCTGGACGCGGCCGACCCCGAGGACCTGCGGTGGACCGCGCTGACCGTCCTCGACGACAGCGGCGAGGTGCTGGACACCGAGGAGCACAAGCTGCGGTGGCGGTCCTGGCTGTACTGGACCAACATCACCCAGTTCCTCTCCCTCGCAGGCGGTGACGGGGTCCAGCTCGCGGCCAGCACCGCCGGGGAGTTCGAAGTGGAGGTCCTCGCCGTGTGCGGCGGCCTGGGCGAACTCGACTCGCTCACGGCGGCGCTCGCACCCGCGTCCGTACCCGAGCCGGCCCGGCCGGCCGTCCCCTCGGAGCCGAGCGCGGACACCCCGCTGGAAGCCGCCCTCAAGAAGATCGTCCGGGACGCGGCCTGGGACGAGGACATCCTGGAGATCCTGCGCGAGGACGCGGCGGAGGCACCCGACCTGCTCCGCCTCGCCGAGACGCTCGCCGAACGCGGCAAGCGGGCCCCGGTCTTCGGGTACGAGCTCGGCCCGAGCCGCTGGCCGGCCGACTTCGCCTGGCAGACTCCCGCCGTCAAGATCGTCGTCGTCGCCGCCCACCACGGCGGCGAGGACGACGAGGCCCAGCGGCGCGACGCGGCCTACGTCGAGGACGGCTGGGTGGTGAGGACCGCCGCCGGCTGGCTCGACCACCTCGACGACCTGCTCGACCGGCTCCCCGACACGGAAGGCACCATCCGATGACCGCCCGGCTCAGCCTGTACCGCAAGGCCGAACAGGAGCTGTACAAGCTCGACCGCTCGGTGAAGGCACAGTTCTACGACTTCTGCCACGTCTTCCGGAACAAGCCGGATCAGCCCGGACTCAAGCTGAAGAAGCTCAAGGGCGACTCCCGCATCTGGTCGGCACGGGTCAATGATTCCTACCGTGCCCTGCTGACGCCGGCCGGGGTCGATGCCGACGGCACCGAGAGCTGGCTTGTCATCGCCGTCCGGCACCGCAAGGACGTCTACGAGGAACTCCAGGTCGCGGTCAACCGCGTCACGGGTGAGATCGAGTTCGTCGACCTCGCCGTCGTCGGTGACAGCGCCCTCCGTCGTGTCGGCATCACCCTCACCCCGGCCGAACCGGACCAGGGCGCTTCCCGGACCGAGGCGGAGCCGACGCCGGAGGAACCCCTCCCGGTTCGGACGCCGCTATTGGCCGCGTACAGCGTCGACCAGTTGCGGGACCTCGGTGTGGCCGACCAGCTCGTGGAACTGGCCCTCGCCGTCAGCGACAGCGACGAGCTGGACCAGCTCGTCGAGGGCGCGCCCCTTCTGTCCAAGGACGTCCTCTACGGACTCGCCGCCGGCATGTCCATCGACGAGGTCCGCAAGGAGATCACCCAGCCCGTCGAGCTCGGGCAGGCGCCGGACCTCGGTGACTTCGCCGCGGCCCTGAGCCGCACCAAGGTCACCGCCGTCGACGACGACGTGCAGGCCGCCATCGACCAGGGCGACTTCCGGGCGTGGAAGGTGTTCCTCCACCCCACCCAGGAACGTATCGTCCACCGCCACTACACGGGCCCCGCCCGCGTCTCGGGCGGTCCGGGCACCGGCAAGACCATCGTCGCCCTGCACCGGGTCAAGCACCTCGCCGAGCAGCTGCCCCCCGGCAGCAACAAGGCGATCCTGCTGACCACGTTCACCAAGAACCTCACCACCGACCTGCGCCTGCGCCTGGCCTCGCTCATCGAGCCCGAACTCCTCGCCCGCGTCGAGATCGCCCACATCGACCAACTCGCCGCCAGGGTCCTGGGCGAGAACACCGCCCCCGGCCGGGGGCGCCAGCGCGTCTACGACCACGTGGCACTGAACGAAATGCGTCAGCTCCTCGCCGAACTCGACGAGCGCGATTGGGAGCCCGAGTTCCTCCTGGAGGAGTGGGAGCAGGTCATCCTCGGCCAGTCCGTCCCCACCCGCTCCGCCTACTTCCAGGCCCGCCGGGCCGGCCGCGGCCGTTCGCTCACCCGGCCGGAACGCAATCACATCTGGAAGATCGTCGAGCAGTTCACCGCCCGCCTCGACAAGCTCGGCGTGGAGACCTGGGGCCAGGCGTCCGAGCGCGCGGCCCGCTTCGAGATGGAACGCGCCGCGAAGATCGAGGACCGGCGCGCCTACAAGGAGGAGGTCGACGGCAAGGACCTGCTCCACCGGGACAACAGCTCCGGCATGCGCTACATCAACTACCGCTACCGGCACATCGTCGTCGACGAGGCCCAGGACCTCAGCCCCGCACACTGGAAGATGCTCCGGGCCATGGTCGACCCGAAGTCCGACAACGACATGTTCATCGCGGGCGACACCCACCAGCGCATCTACGACCACCAGGTCGCCCTCGGCGCCCTGGGAGTGCACATCCGCGGCCGGTCCTCCCGCCTGACGCTCAGCTACCGCACCACCAAGGAGATCCTCGCCAAGGCCCTGCGGGTGGTCGAACCCGCCACCCTCGGCGGGAAGGTGGGCTACGACGACCTGGACGACGGCACCGACGACCTGGCCGGATACCGTTCCGTCCTCCACGGTCCCACCCCTGCCTTCACGCCCCACAGGACCTGGGACGAGGAACTCGCCGGCCTCGCCGCAACCCTGACCGCGTGGCGTGAGGAACTCTCCACGGACGAGAACGGCTCACCCAGGGACCCGAGCGGCCACATCGCCGTGTGCGTCGCCGACCGCGACCTGGTCAACCAGACCATGTACTACCTGACCACCAAAGCCGGCATCACGTGTGCCGAACTCACCAAGGACGGCCCCAGCGGCGACGGCGAGATCCACGTCGGCACCATGCACCGCTTCAAGGGCCTTGAGTACCAGCGCCTCGCCATCGTGGCCGCCAGCGACGGCATCATCCCCCGTACCCAGGCCATCGCCCGCTACCGCACCGAGGACCCGGTCCGCTACGGGCGTGAGCTGCGCAAGGCCCGGTCCCTCCTGTTCGTGGCCACCACCCGAGCCCGTGACGCACTGAGCATCAGCTGGCACGGCAAGCCCAGCCCCTGCCTGCCGGTCTGACACCGTGGTCGGCCTCGCCGGGTGGTGAGGCCGACCACGACGCTCCGCCGGCTCAGGAGCGGGAGAGGGAACTCGGCTCGTAGCGCAGCTGGTACGCGCGCACGCCACCACCGTTCATCCGGTAGATCGTGATCGTGGACAGGAACTGCTCCTTCACCTCCAAGGTGCGCCGCCGTTCCTTCTCCTCGATGTCGCTGATCCAGTCCTCCACCTGCTCCGGCAGCTTGAAGGTGAGTTCGTACGCGCCCTCCTGGCCCAACGGTGACAAGGTCCACTCCGCGGAGCCGCCGCTGCCCCGTCGCCGGATCCGCACCGCATGGTCCGGCTGTGTGTCCGCGTACGAGGTGAAGGCCGGGCGGTTCTTGACGGCCAGAGGCAGGATGAACGGCGCTGAAGGGAAGCCCAGCAGCAACTCGGCATCGCTGTTCTGCCGCAGCGCGGCGGCGAAGGCGTCGATCGTCGCCGTGGCCTGCTCCCGGAACGTGACGTTCGTCGGCACGTCGGTGGGCAGCCATCCCGGGGACGCCGTCCAGGTCTCCAGCTTCTTGCGCAGCTCCGTACGCATCCACGTCACCGGGAACGGTGTCGAACCGAGGCTGGACTGTGCCTGCCCCAACGTCCAGGCGGTGGTGCCGATCGTCCCCAGCAGCCACGAGAAGGAGGCACCCGACAAGTCCACCAGCGAGATCTGATGTGCCACGGCGTACTTCTGGGCCTCTGCCGTGAATCCTGAGGTCGAGAACAGGGCGTACACGTACTGGTGCCGCTGTCGTGGCCTCCTGCCTGCGTGCATCACGAAGTTCTCGTTCACGTCGTGCAGCACGCCATGGGCGTTGCGCACGAACTCCAGTCCGCAGGGGCGCTGGTAGAACTTCGCTTCCAGGAACAGCCGGACCGGCATCGAGAACGCCGGCGTGAACACGAACTGCCCCAGGGCGTCCACCTGGTGCAGTGCGCCCCGGCCGCGGACCCGGAGCGTGTTCCCGTCGGTCACCAGTTCCTCGGGATCCTGGCTCTCGTGCACGAGCAGGCGATAGCCGGAGGAGCGCAGGAGCCAGGCCAGGGCCTCCTCCAGGAGATACCCTCGCAACACGGCGTCCTCGACCACGGCTTACCCCCACGCAGACTGCCAAGCGAACTCCCGCGCGATCATCTCATGGTCACTCGGGCCGACAGCCACTCGCTTGGAGGATGTCGAGCCGCCTTCCCCAGAGCTCTGTCTGCCTATGCTCCGCCGCAGCACGGACGCCTCGCTGCGGCCCAGGACCGGCGACCCTGATGTGGTTTGAACCCTCGGCGGCAACTGACGACGCTCCCGGAGCGTGGCGGAGTCCGAGCGCAGCTGAATACGCTTTCCCAGATTAGGCCATGCGGCCTGTCGGTCGTGCAGAAACTGAATTCATCGATGGTCACCGCGATGAAGGGACACGACATGGCCGACAATGCCCCCAGCTTCGAGCAGCGAGCCTCCGAGGCCCGTACGACCTCGGAGGAGCGACAGGTCTGCGAGCGGGCCGACGTGCTGCGTGCACACGACGCCTGGGCCCTCCCGCTGGAGGTCCTTCTGGACCTTCTGAACGCCACCGTTCGCGAAGCGGAGATGCCGTACAACGCGCTCGGCGCGATGCTCGGCGATCCGTCGAATGGCCTGCGAATCTATGTGCGGCCCGGTCAGAGCGACCAGGACGTCTCGCGGCTCATCCGCAAGCTCATCGGGCACTACCTCGGGAAGCCCGGCACGGGCCTGTGTGCCGCGCCGGCGTACGAGTCCGACGGTGAGTTCGAAATCATCAGCGCCCCCAGAAAGCGCGAAGGCACAGCGACCGACGCGGGTGCCGACGCTGACCGGCACGCCGCACCGGACATCGCGGCGCTCTATGAGGAGAGCCGCTGGGCCCCGCTGGATGGCTGGCGCACCGACGAGGAGGTGATCGACGAGTTGAAGGCGATCATCGTTGATCGCCATCATGGGCTGGCCGAGGACCTGCCCGAGGATGCGCCCGCATTGCCCGACGGCATCGGCGCCGCGGTCG
Source organism: Streptomyces sp. NRRL F-6131 (assembly GCA_000719695.1). Taxonomy (GTDB): domain Bacteria; phylum Actinomycetota; class Actinomycetes; order Streptomycetales; family Streptomycetaceae; genus Kitasatospora. Next base: position 21,504 of record JOHN01000061.1, on the reverse strand, counting down.
CCTTCGGCTACGACAAGGACGGTGAAAGTCGTCCGCTCGTCTTCGTCGACCCGAACCTGCCGAGCGGTCTGCGCGTCGACTTGTGGGGCTTCTGTGTCGCGCTCGCCTCCCGAGGCGACTCGGGTGGCGCGGAGCCGAACGCGGACGGGACTTTCTTCGTCGGGACCGAACGCGCTCCCGTGAAGGGACCTGGGGCCGGTTTGCTCGCGGCCCTGACGCTGCAGAGGCTGGGCCGGCGTCCGGGAGACTGCGGGTTCCAGCTGGCGAGCGAACCGGCGGTGTCGTCGGAGCAGTTGCCGGATGCCGCCTGACGACGGCCACAGTCTGAGCCGGGGCCACAGGTCGCCGGTGTTCCGCACGGAAGGGGCGTCGTCATCGGCGCCCCTTCCCCGTTTCGGCCCTGGGTGATCGTCCCTCCTTCGCGCCGCAGTCGGGTTGTGGCCCGAGATCCACGCGTGAAGTTGGTTGGCGAGCCTGCCGGTTGGCCGATCTCCCGGCACACTGCTGGTGCCAGCGGTTACGGTACGGATCATGCACTGGCTCGGGGCGGGGAGATGCGAGTGGAGGGTGTGGGTCTCTGTCGAGCACGGGGTGGACATGGGCGTCGAGCGACGGGTGAGCCAGCTCTCGGATCGAGCGCTACCCGGGTTCGCCTGGCTGCTGATGGCCTGATCGGGCCGTGAATGTCACTGGGGCGTGCCACCGTGGAGCGAGAGCCGACGAGGGAAGGGGAAGTGGCCTGGATGGCAGAACGCGAGGGTCCGAGTGACACGGCGTTGACATCATTCGACCTCGACTCGCTCGCGGTGGGAGACCGACTCAGGCTCTTCAACTTCACCCAACGCGACGATTCGAAGGCCTACTTGTGGGTCTTGCGGGCGATGAATGTCTTGCGTTCGGTTCACCAGGTGCAAGTTCACACAGCTGATGTGGCCCGGGCGCTGACCCAACACGGCGAGACGTGCGCCGATGTGCCGGCGCCCGGCGATCTGAACCTGCGGAACATGCTGGATGTTCTCTCGGGTGAGCAGGATCGGGGACGGGAAGGCGGCAAGGTCCTTCACCAGGTCGAGGATGCATCCCGTGCCGGAGCGCTTGCCGCGTACCGCAACCGGCAGTCGGTCTACCAGTTCACGGAGATCGGATACCGGGCCTACACGGCCGTGGAGGCCGTGATTGGGGTCCGGGTGGAGGACGCCAACCTTTCGCGGCTTGTCTTCGCCGACATCCTCGCCGACCTGACGGCCCTGGCGACGGCGAACCGCAGCGCGGACCGCGAGGAGATCTACCGGAAGCTCTCCCGACTGGACGCGGTCCTGGAGGACATGACCAGCGTTCCGCTCGGTTCTACCTCGCGCTGAACGACGTGGCCCGCACCACCGATATCTCGCCCGAGACGTTCTTGCGCCACAAGCACACCCTGCTCGCACACATGAGCGACTTCTCCGCGGAGCTCGAGCGCTACACCCCCCGCCTGCTCGACGCGGTCCGCGAGGTCGAGGACAGTGGCATCGAAACGATGCTCGACCGCGTTGCCGACGTGGACGGGCGGCCCATGATGAGTGTGGCTCCTCGCAGGGAAGACTGGCGACGACGCTGGACGAGGCTGCGTCAGTGGTTTGTCGCTGAATATCCCGTTGAACCGAAGGCCGTCCAGCTGCAGAGCGCCACCCGCGACGCGATCTCGGGCGTCATCGCTCTCCTGCGGCAGGTTACCGAGTCCCGGCGCACTGGCGTCAGCCGCACCACCCAGCTCCGCCACCTGGCGGCCTGGGTCGCCGGAGCCCCGGACCGGCCAGCGGCGAACGCGCTGATGGCCGCGGCGTTCGACCTGCGCTCCGTGCGCCACCTGGCCGGCGCCCACGACGATGACGACCAGATCTCCAGCCGCTCCACCTGGTGAGACGCTCCCGGCGTCGAGATCAGCATCAGCCAGTTCAAGCACGGCAAACGCCCCGCCCCCCGGCGCGCCGCAACCAGTACGCACCAGCCGAGGAATCCGCGCACCGCTGAGGCAAAAGCATCTCCAGAGCCGGGCCGTGGACAGAGCCGCCGCCAGCGGGCTGCTCGAGCACGGCGCCCACGACAGGATCCTCGACGAAGCAGAGACGCGGGCGGTACTGAAACTGCTCACCCGCGCCCTGGAGAGCCGCACCGTGGTCGCCGGCCGCCTGCACCCGTCGACCGGAGCCAGCGATGTCATGACGCTGCGCCTGATCACCGACCAAAGGGGGAGTCAACTGCGGACCGTCAACGGAACCCTGCACCTTCCCGGGTTCCACCTGGAGATCATCTCGGCCCGCCGAAGCGCCCGCACCCGGGAGCCCAGCTGATGACAACACACCGCGTCGCCGCGACCGTCGAGACTGCCCAGCTCGGCTCCTACCAGCAGGCAGCGCGTCTGATGCTGCGGTACAGCCTCGTCACCGACAGCTATCCACGGAAGGGCGCACTGGCCTCCGTACTACCCTGGGCCGACGAGCTGGCGAAGGACTTCCGCTCCCTTCTGGGCTACACCCTGCACGCCACCTCCTACCACGCCCGGCTGACCCGCCGCCTCGACAGCCTCGACGGCAGCCAGGACTTCACCGCGGCCGGCAGCAGCAAGCGGCCCTTCGACCGGCGCCGCCTCGCCTACCTCTGCCTGGTCCTCGCCTGCCTGAACCACTCACGCATCGAGATCAACCTCGCCGACCTCGTGCGGGAACTCACCCCGTACGCCAACAGCATCGAGCACCTGGGCTTCGACCCCACCGTCCCGGGACACAAGGATGCCGTCGTCTACGTCATCGACTGGCTCGTCCACCGCGGAGCCCTGGGCCTGTCCGACGGCTCCACCCAGCACTGGGCCCGGGACCACGAACGCGGCGACGCGCTCTACGCCATCGACCAAAGCCCGCAATCAGCCGAGGTGGGGGAACGCTCCGCTACCACGGTGACTTCGACTGGCCCGGCATCGACATGACCAACCAGCTCATCAACCGCTACCGGGCCCGCCCCTGGCGCATGACCGCCAGCGACTACCTGGCCGGCGCCGCTGCCACCGGCGAGGACGACCGCATTTCGCTCAACGGCAAGCCCTATCCAACCCCATGGGATCCGCAGCTCGCCGAAGCCATGCAACGCACCAACCAGGCCCTCTACGAAGTAGCCGTCGCGGACACCCTCCTCAATGACCTCATGAAGCCCCCTTCCGGCCGACAGGACACTTTGTAGCGAAGCCGGGGGCACCACTGTGCTCGCCGTCGACTCACCGACTGCGCCTACGCGGCCAAGCCTTGCCGGATGCGGCGAGGTCGAGGGCTTCGGTGAGGTAGTTGAGGCCGTCTAGCGCTGGGCGAGAAAGGGCTGCGGGTTGGTGGGGATGGTGAACTTCCCGAACGGGTCGAGGCCCAGCAGGGCCGCCCGACCGTTGTGCCGCAGGCCCTGGCCGCCGTCTTCGCCGTCCACTGCCTGATGCCGGCCCTCGGCCTGCTCTGATCCCCACCGTGCCGTCGACGGCCCCTCACCTCCCGGGTGCGGGGCCGTCGACGTCGGTGCGCGGGGCGTGGGATCAGTCCTCGTCGGAGAAGACGTGGGTCTCGCGGGTGAAGGGGTGGGGGACGACGGCCAGGCGGTCGGGCGGCCAGAGGTCGTCCCGCGCGTTGAGGCTGAGCCGGCCGTCGCGCCGCAGGAGCCAGATGATCTCGTAGTGGTACTGGAGCACCGCGTCGCCCGGGATCCGGTCCAGGAGGCCCGCGACCACCCGGACGACGTCGTCCTCCTGCCCCGACAGGTCGGTGGTCTTGTCCAGCCGGAAGGCCACCGAGACGGTCGGGGTGATGTGGAGGTCGGTGACCAGTGGGTTCCACGGCCGGGGGTTGGGGGCGAAGACCCGGATCCAGGTGCCGTACCTGGTGACGACGCCGTCGGTGAGCAGGTCCGTCGCCGCCGCCGTGGTCGCATCGAACAGCCTGGCGCCCCGCGCGACGTCGTCCAGCACGTCGGCCACCTCGGCGACCGACAGTGGCGTGGCCAGGTTGAAGCTGTGGGAGATTGACATGGCTGGGATCCGTTCGGATGCGCTAGGGGTAGATGTGCAGGATATTGCCCTGCCGGTCGATCACCACGGCCTCCTGGAGCCCTTCGATCGGCCAGTCGTGGAGCTGGGCCTTGAGGGCCGAGACCTCCACCGGGGAATCCGCGAGGTTGACGACGATTCGGCTGGTCTGGCCTTCCAGGACCTTCTCCTCGATCCTCGAACCGACGTTCCGGGCGCTCCGGCTGCTGGGTGAGACGCAGTCGAAGATCTCGCCCTCGATCCGGTAGTCGGGATTCTTCGGACCGGGGACCGACGGGTTCTGCTCGACGTGGTAGCCCTGCTTCGCCAGGATCTCCGCCGACTCGTTCTCGCGCTGGAGCGCGAGCCGGTTCTCGGCGGCGTCCTCCGGGTTGATCCGGGTGGTGGACCCCTGCGGCGTGGCGTTGGGGTCGGGGGCCCTGGACGGCTGGGTGCGGACCTCGCCCGCGCCGCCGCCCCCGCCCCCGCCGTTCCCCTCCATGTGGACCCGGTCGGGGCCCGCCGCGTCCTCGATGATCTGGCCCCGCGCCGATGCCGGCCATGCCCAGGCCGGTGGCGATCACCCCGGCGGAGACCACGTTCACGGGCACGCCGATCACCGCGCCCGCGCCGGTGAGGTCGAGGCCGGCGCCCAGTACCTCACCGCCGGCGCCCAGGGCGGCCAGGCCGAGGCCGCCCGCGACCTCCAGCACCGCGCCCGGGTCGTGGATCATCGCGTTGCCCACCGAGGCCAGGTCCTCGACGGCGGTCCTGCCGAGGTCCAGGGCGAAGTCGCCGGCGTCGGAGAAGAAGTCGCCCACCTTGTCCAGCCAGCCGGGCTCCTCGGGAGCCTTGTCGCGGGCCTTGGCGATCGTGCGCGCCGCGGTGTCGCCCGCGCTCTTGAGCTGCTCCCGCGCGGTCTTGAGGGTCTGGTTCGCGGCCGCCCGGGCGCTCTCGCCGGGATCGGTGAAGGGCAGTTCGTGCCCGGCGTTGCGCTCCGCGTCCTGGTGCTCGGACCTGGCGTTGCTCGTGGCGCTCTGGCCCTCGTTCCAATGCCGGATCGCGTCGGCGGCCCGTTCCTGGGCCCAGGCCAGCGTCCACCGGTAGTCGGCCAGCGCCGTGGAGGCGTCGTGGAAGCAGTCGCCGGCCACCAGCCACTTCTTGGGCTCGCCGTGGAAGGCGTGCCGGAACGCGTCGCCGGCCTTGCCGGACCAGCCCTCGACGGTGTCGATGCGCTTGAGGCCCTCGCCGGTCGAGTGCAGGATGTCGCCGTAGCTCTTGAGCCAGGCGACGGTCGAGGCGATCGTTTCGGGGTTCCCCGGGACGAGTTCCCCGGGGTCGCCGGTCTGCCCGAGGTTCTTGGCCACTACTTCACCCCGGGGTCCTCGCCGCCAGGACGGGTCACCGTGCCGCCCGGCTGACCGAAGAGGGTTCCGTCGACCGCGCGGTAGGCCTTGACGCTCGCGGTCAGGCGCTGCGAGACCTGGGCGGCGTCCTTGATCAGGTGTTCGACGCCGATCTCCCAGCGGGTGCAGAACTTCTCCAGAACGTCGGCCAGGTGTCCGTGCCCGATCTCGTCCTTCCTGGGATCGAGGTCCTTCACCTTTCTGAACTGGAGCTTCGCCACCGTGCCGGTGATCCCGGAGGCGGCCTTTTCCAAGGCCGCCAGGTCCACCGTGAATCCCTCCGCCATGAGGACCTCCCCCTTTACAGCCCCTCGCCGGGTGTGAATCGACCGTCAGGACTCGCCCGCCGACGCTAGCACGGAGGGTTTGCCCGTTGCTCCGAAACGGCGCAGGAGGCGCCCGCGGGCCGATCCCGGCGGGATTTCCCGGTTTCGGATGGGGAGGGCGGGGCCGGTGTTCCGGGAGTGAATTCCCGGCGGGGCCGGAAAAGGCGGGGCCGGAAAAAGGGAGGCGCCGGAATCCGGGGCCGGCCGCACTGGCAGCCAACCCGTCCCTGCATGATCGGTGCACCGTCACGGCGGCCGAATTCCGTCCCGATCGGATATCGGCCCCGCCTCGTGGCTACCGGTGACGAACTGCTGAGCACTGATCGAAGGTGACCACTACCGCGCGCAAACGGCGTCAACCGTCGTGCGTCACCCAGCGGCTTCACCAAGGGCTGGCCAGAACACCTACGGCCCCACTGCCATGAAGCCCCTCAGCTGAGGCGGCGTCGGTGCTGCGGAATACGCTGGGCGGCCATGGACTGGCTGGAGCGGGTGGCGAAGCTGAGACGGTGGACAAACAATGACGTTCGGGCGCCGCACAAACCGTTGTTGCTGCTGTACGCGCTGGGCAGCTTCCAGCGCGATGCCGACGGCGAACTGCGGTACAGCGCTGTCGAGCAGGAGCTGAAGCGGCTGCTCGAGGAGTACGGGCCGTCCCATCCGACCACGCCCGCGTACCCGTTCCATCATCTGGTCAGTGACGGCGTCTGGGAGGTCAGGACCGACCAGGGGCTCGGGAGCCCGGGAAGTGGCGTGCGGGTCCTGCGCTCCAGCGGGGCGACCGGACGGCTCGCGTCCGAGTTGCGAACGGCTCTGCGGAGGGAGCCGGCGCTCCTGGGCCGGTTGGCGCGGGTGCTGCTGGATTTCCACTTCCCGCCGTCACTGCATGCCGACCTGTGCGAGGCCGTAGGCCTCGACCTGGACCCGGTCGAGGCCGCGGGCGTTACCGGAAGCGGCCCGGGCGGGACGGGGCGGGCGGCGCGACGGCAGCGGGACCGGCGGATGCGTGAACTCGTCCTGACCGCGTACGAGTTCCAGTGCGCCTTCTGCGGCTACGACGGGATGCTGGGTGCGAGCACCGTCGGCCTGGAGGCGGCGCACGTGCGCTGGTGGTCGTACGACGGGCCGGACGAGGTCGACAACGGCCTGTGCCTGTGCTCGCTGCACCACAAGCTCTTCGACAAGGGCGTGCTGGGCCTGGGGGAGGGCCGCCGGATACTCGTTTCGCAGCGCTTCGTCGGGCGCAGCGAGGCCAGCAGACAGCATGTGCTCGCCCTGGCCGGACGGCCGGTCATCGGCCCGCAGGCGGGGGTTCCTCCGGTCGCGGGCCGGCACCGGCAGTGGCACGCCGAACAGGTCTTCCGGGGTGAGGCCCGGGAGCCCCTGGCCCCGGCGTACACGGGCTGACAGCGATCGTGCGCCGTACGGATCCGTTTCGGGTGGCCGTTCCCGACTGTGCAGACCGGACGGCGCCGTGTGATCCGCCCGGAATCAGTGAGCCGTCATCGGCCGTGGGTGGCTCTGCTCCGTCGCGATCCGTCCTGCCTGCTGCCCGGCGACCAGCTCCCGAAGCTTGGCGCGCGTCTCCGGGTCCGTCGAGTACACGACGGTGCCGATCATTCCCCGCGTCAGCAGCACCTTGTAGGTGTTGCGGATCAGACGGTCGATGTCGGCATCGCTGGTGGACTTGCGGAACACCGGGTCCTTGGACGCCGTCCGGTCGGTGACCCACCGGTCGGTGCGCCAGACGAGGTCCGGCTCGAGGATGACGCCGCTCCAGTCGTACTCGAAGCCCTGCGCGGTGTAGACGCAGCCGACCTGGCCGAAGCCGGCGGGGTCGGTTGCCCACAGCGCGGCGGGCGGGGCTCCGGCGATCGAGCGGTCGCCGTACACGTTCCACGGTCGGGCCCAGTCACCGATGCGCACGTCGAGGGGGAGCGGGTCCCCCGGAGCCACCTTCGTCGTCCACTTCCAGCAGTACCCGGCCGACATGCGAGCCCCATACCCTTCGGCGCGCCGGGCCTCGAGGAACGCCTCCAGCTCCTGGGGGCTGTCCACGACCTCCAGGGCGACCTTGCCGTCGGGCTCCCAGCCGACCGGGCCGCCGGCCTCGAGGCCCAGCAGCCGCACCACCCAGTTCAAGTAGGCGTCGCTGCCGCCGCAGCGGAACTGGCTGTCCAGCTCCACCACCCGGCACTCCAGGCCCTTCACCGCGGCGGCGGCCCGGATCCGGGCCACGGTGCCCATCTCGCCGGGCCGGACGACCTGGTGCTCGTCCAACAGGAACACCGGCACCCGGGCGGCGTCGATCAGCTCCTCGATCTGGGCCTTGCCGGTGCGCTGGGCGGCCCGGGTGTAGCGGTTGGCCGACGTCTCCCGGATCCGGTGGGCCTCGTCGCAGATCAGCACGTCCAGACCGTTGCGCTCGGCGGTCATGAAGCTGTTGAAGTACTTGAACAGGTCCTGGACCTCACGCTTCCGCGCACCGGCGATCCGACGCATGGTGGTGGTGAACGAGCTGGACCCGGTCGCGTGCAGAGCCGTGACCCCGCGCCGGTACAGATCGCCCAGGAGGGACAGCGCGATGACGCTCTTCCCGGTCCCCGGGCCGCCCGTGATGACGACGACCTCCTTGTGATCGGACCGCTGCGCCTGGCGGACCGCGCGCAGCACCAGCTCGTAGGCGACCCGCTGCTCGTCCAGCAGGACGAACTGCTCGCGCTCGCGGACCTCCTCGGCGGCCACCGCCATCAGCTGCTTGGACGGGGCCACCTTGCCCGCGAGCAACTGGTCCGCCGCCTCCGCGCCGGAGACCGGCTTCAGCTTCGAGCGGAGGTACTGGACGAACTCCCCGCGGCGCTCGGCGGTGAAGAGCCGGCCGCGCTCGTCCTGCGGCACCTCGTAGAGGCCCTGGACGCCGAACTCCGTCGCGTTGTGCAGGAAGGCCACGCCGGACAGCCGCTCGGGATGAGCCGCGAGCGCGCCGTTGAAGGAGATGAGGTAGTCGCAGTAGCCGCGGACCTGCGCGATCGGGTTCAGCACCGGCCGGGTGTACGCGTCGACCCGACAGAGCAGCGGCTCACCGTCCTCCGGAAGCGCGCTGCTCCACTGCTTGAGCTCGACCACCACGTACGACGGCTCGCCGGTGCCCGGGTGGACGCCGGCGAGTATGACGTCGGCGCGCTTGCTGTTGAGCGGCAGGGAGTACTCGAGGAGCACCTCCACCGTGCCGAGTCCGGCGTCCAGGAGCGCATTGGTCAGGACCGGGATGCTCCGCTCCCAGGAGCGCACCTCGGACGGGCTCGGCTTGTGGCCGTGCTGGTGGACGAACTGGTCGATGAGACGCACGAACAGTGATCCGGCCAGGCTCTCGGCGGCGACCGCGGACGCGGAGTCGCGGAACAGCAAGACATGCTCCCAGGCAGCACGAAGTGACTCGTGCGGGTGGGGGCATGTCCCGGAAGGGAAGCCCGGCGGGCCGCGCTGATGACTGGGCCAAACCTACAACGGGGAGCCCGAGCTCGTGCCAGAACGTCCTTGCGAGACTCGCTCTGCCGCAGGGGCGATGTGTTCTGTGCAGTAAGCAGCACGCCGAAGTGCACATCGTGGAACGGCTACGGGGCGAACCGCCGGGCTCAGCGAGGCCAGGTTAGAGCGGTGGTTGTGCGAGACGGCACTTGGGAAACCCGGTGCCGTCTCTTTCTGTTGTTCGGTCAGTTGGTGGTCGCATGGTGGTTCCGGGCCACATCGGCCAGGCCGCTGAGTGTCCTTCGGTTCGTGTCTGCTGGTGTGCGGGCAGTTGCCGGTGCGGGCGCGGGTCCTGATTCCGGGGCGGCGGGGGCGGCGGGCGTGGCGGGTTGTCGGGCTTCGAGGGCCGCCTGGGTGGGGTCGTGTCCGGAGGTCGTCGGCGGCGACCTGGACGAGGGAGGCGTCCTCTGGGCCCCGGCCGGGCCGTGTCACGGCCTGGAGCAGGCCGGCACCGCCGCTGTAGGGCATCGGCCCGGACCTGGCGGCCGCCGGGCATCAGGAACTGGGGCCGATGGGGCGAGCGGCGAACGGCGAGCAGCTCGCGTCTCGTGTCGATCGCCGAGACCGCGCCGAGGCCCGAGACCTCGGTCGGCTGCTCAGCCGTCGGCCGTGTCGCACAGCGGTGACCACGCGGCACCGCGCCGAAGCGCGGTCGGTCGGGCTCACCCGCGGAGCGGCTCCTTGCCGGCGGCGATGGCAGGGGCGACCGTCCAGGAGGGGTGGGTGTTGACCTGGGCCACGGTGGCCCCGCCCAGTTGCTTGTAGCGGGCCGCGATCTCCTCGGCCTCCCTGACGGGCAGCGCCCCGCCGTGCTCCTCGGCTCGGGCGATGGTCTTCTCCGGTCCCAGGTCCCGGTTGGCCAGCACGATCGCGTTGACGGTCGGCCGACGCATCCGGTCGTAGAGGTCGAGCGCGGCCACGGCGTCGTCCTCGCGCGCCAGGCACCAGGCCAGCACCCGGCTGTCGACCACGGACTGCGATCCTCCGTTCATGCCCATGGGGAACATCGGGTGCGCGGCGTCGCCGAGGAGGGTGACCCGTCCGAAGCTCCAGCGCGGCAGGGGGTCACGGTCGATCATCGGGTACTCGACGATCACCGAGGAGCGTTCGGCGAGCGCCGTCAGGTCGATCCAGGGCAGGTTCCACGACGACAGCCCGGCGCGGGCCTCCACCGCGGTGACACGACGGCCGGGGCCGCCCGCGGGCGGGGTGGACCGGTCGTGCCGCACCTCCAGCACCCAGTTGACCAGGGCGTCGGCGGCCGCGGTCGCGGGGTCCTCGATCGGGTAGGCGACGAACTTCGCGCCGGGGGTGCCGCCGGCCACCACGATCGAGCGGCCGTCGAGGACATGCGGGAGCTGTGCGACCCCGCGCCACATGTGGACGCCGTTCCCGTGCGGGGGGCTCTCGTCCGGGTACAGCCGGCTGCGGACCACGGAGTCGATGCCGTCGGCGCCGACCAGCACATCGGTGTCGTCGACCACGGGCAGACCGCTCGACCGGTCCAGGAAGTGGGCGCGGACGCCGCGGGCGCTCTGCTCGAAGCTCCGGAACAGCAGGCCGGTCCGGACCGAGTCCGGACCCAGTCGCTCGCGCACCGCCGCGAGCAGCAGCATCTGCAGACGGCCGCGGTGCACGGAGTACTGCGGCCAGTGGTACCCGGCGGCGCGTCCCAGCCGTTCCTCCCAGACCGTCCCACCCGTCCGGTCGCGGTAGCTCAGCAGCTGCGGGGGCAGTGCCACGGACGCCAACTCGCCGTCCAGGCCGAGTTCCGAGAGCTCCCGGACGGCGTGCGGCAACAGGTTGATCCCGACGCCGACCGCCTCGACCGTGCGCGCCGCCTCGTACACCCGTGGTGCGAAGCCGGCGGCGTGCAGGCTCAGGGCGCAGGTCAGTCCGGCGATGCCGCCGCCGACGACGGTCACTCTCATCTGCCTGTCCTCGCCCTTCGCCGGAGTCACGGGCTGGCCGACACCCTGCCACCAGCCTCGGGGAGCCGGCCGCGCGCGTCCAATACGCAGCGGTGATGGCGACCGTCACGATCGCTGATCGCCGGGAATCTTCGTTCCGTCGTACCGTCGTACGGATGCGGATGCGGATGCGGATGCGGTCGCGGACGCGGCAGAACGGCGCAACCCTGCTGCTCGGCTGCAGAGTTGATAGTTTGTCGGTCATGGAGCTCCGCACGCTTGAGTATTTCGTCGCGGTGGCGGAGGAGCGGTCGTTCACGAAGGCGGCGGCCCGCTGTCATGTCGTGCAGCCCGCGATCAGCCAGCAGATCCAGTCCCTGGAGAAGGAGTTGGGGGAGCCGCTGTTCGAACGGCTGCCCCGGCAGGTGGTCCTCACCTCCGGCGGTGCCGCGCTGCTGCCGCACGCCCGTGCCTGTCTGGCTGCGGCCGCGTCGGCCGTGCTGGAGTTCGCCGACCGCTCGGGCCTGCTCGGCGGCTCGTTCGCGCTGGGGACCGTCGGCGGTCTGGAGGGCACCGGCATCCCCCGGTTGCTGGGGGAGTACCACCGTCGGTACCCGCGGGTCGCGGTGAGTCTCGTCGGGGCGTCGAGCCCGTCGCTGCTGGCGAAGGTCCGCGACGGGGAGATCGACGCGGCCGTGGTCGCGGGACCGCCGGACGGCGAACCCGCCGCGGTGGCCTCGCGCGTGCTCCTGGAGGACCGGATCGTCGCGGTCCTCCCGGCCGGAAGCCGGTCCCCGGACCGACCGATGACCCTCGACGAGGCGGTCCGCGGCCCGCTCATCAGCTACGGCCCCGACAGTGGAGTGCACGCGTTCATCCGCGAGGCCTTCGCCGCGCAGGGGCTGCGGCTGGACATCGCCTACGCGACCAACGACGTCGCCCTCCAGCTCGCGCTGGTGGCCGAGCGGATCGGTATCGCCCTGACCTCCCGCGCGAGTCCGGTCCTCGCCGCCGACCGGAGTTCCGCCGCCGACGGCAGTTCTGGCGCCGACCGGCGCTTCGTCGTCGTTCCGCTGGAGCCCGCCATCCGGTTGCGGAAGGTGTTCGTGTGGCGGGCGGGCACCCGGCCGTGTGCGCCCCTGCGGGCCTTTCTCGACCTGTGGACGGAGCTGTCCGACCGACCGGCGTGAGCCGGGGCTGCCACCGGCGGACGACGTCCGCAGGCGCGGGCGGTCGCGGGCGGTCGCGGGCGGTCGCGGGCGGCGCGGGCCGGCGCGGCACCGGCGCACCGCCGGACCGGGGCGCGAAGGGGCTACGGTCCGAACGGTGACGCCGGTCCGAACGGTGACGCCGGTCCGAACGGTGACGACGGTCCGAACGGTGACGACGGTTCGGCGCCACCCTCCCGTACCGTGCGGCGGTAGTGGAGCGGGGCTGTGCCGGTGACGCGTTTGAAGGCGTTGCTGAAGGCGCTCTCCGAGGAGTACCCGAGGGCGGCGGCCAGAGCGGCGACCGGCCTGTCGTCGTACCGCAGGCCGTGTCGGGCCAGCCGTATGCGCCAGTTGCAGAGGTAGGTCAGGGGCGGAGCGTCGGCGACGGTCCTGAACCGGGTCGCGAAGCTGGTGCGCGACATGGCCGCCGCCGTGGCCAGCTCGGCCAGGGTCCACGGGTGGGCCGGGTCTCCGTGCATGAGCCGCAGCGCCGGGCCGATGCGCGCGTCACTCAGCGCCCGCAGCCAGCCGGTGGGGAACGTGTGGGCCTCGCGCATGAAGGCGCGCAGGACCTGGACGAAGAGCAGCCGGGCCAAGTGGTTCGCCGCGAACGTGGCGCCGGGTCGGTCCGCACGCATCTCGTGGAACGCCTGGGTGAGGAGCCAGCAGGCGGCCGGAGCCTCGGGCGTCGTGGCCCGCATGTGCAGCAGGGGCGGCAGAGCGTCGAGGAACAGGTCCCTTCCGGTGGCTTCGAGCTCGATGTGGCCGCCGATCGCGACGGTCTCCGGGGTGCCCGGAGGCCCGGTGTGGTGGAAGGGCTCCGCGGTCGCCTTCAGCAGCGGCAGGGCCTCGGTCGGAGGCAGGCCCGGTGCGCTCGCCAGCACGTACCGCCGGTCGCCGACGAGGACCACGACATCACCGGCCTCCAGCAGGACCGGCGTGGCGAGCCCGTCCATCAGCAGCCAGCTGCTGCCTTCGAGGACCGCGTGGAGCTTCAGCCTGCCGGGCGCGGGAAGCGCCAGCGACCAGGGGCCGGTGAAGGTGAGGCCACGGGTCAGCGAACAGCGGGCGCCGGCGAGTTCGAGTGCCTCGGCGATCGGGTCGCCCCCCATCGGGTGCGGGGGCGGCGCGGGCAGGAGGTCCATGGCGGGACTGTCGCGCAATCCGCAAGGGCGGGCAACTGTCCTCCGACAACCGGGAACCCGGCGTCGGCCGGGGCCGGAACGCGGGCCCGGCGCCCGTGCGCACCCCGGAGGACACCGCTCCGGTCGGCGGCCGAAGGCCGGCGGGGCGCTCCGGCGGTCGGACGCCGGGAGAGTGACTCCTTTCACCCGAACGCGGTATCCGGCACCGGCGGTCCTGGACGGGGACGCCCGGCTCCCGGGGAGGCGGCGTGGACGGCGGCGCGCGCCCGAGGGCGGACTCTCGCGCAAGTTACCCGTACGGGCGAGCATTCACATACCGCGACCGGTCGGTCACGATCGGTTGCGGCGCACACGCACGCTGTGCTGTGCGACCGGAGTCGGGCCGCCGACCGGTGGCCGGCTCCCCAGTTCCAGGAGGTAGTTTCCATGGGCGGATTCCAGGACCGCGACAAGTTCCACCCGGACGAGGTCGTGCTGTCGGTCGCCGAGCAGCGCGTCATCGCCGAGCTCGCGAAGGACGGCCAGTCCGACTCGGGTGAGTCCGGCGACGAGGGCTGACACCAACCCGAGGGCATGAGCAGCCAGGAGCGTCGGGCCGCGGCGGTCGCACACCGTCCACCGCGGGCCGACGCCCCACCGAGCAGACGGGACGGCCGTGACCACCACCCCCACGCACACCGCACCTCCCCAGTCCGGGGAACGCAGCCTCCTCCCCGACGCGGCGTCCGGAAGGGCCGCGGCCGCGATCGCGGCCCTGGGACTGGAGGCCGATCTCGCCCCGATCCTCGACGGCAGCCCCGGGACCTGGCGGTGCGTCCTGCGCCGAGCCGGAGTGCCGCTGCGCACCGGGCTCGGACTGGGCAAGGGCGGTCGGGCGGAGGCCCGGGCGGGTGCGCTGTTCGAGGCCCTGGAACACTTTCTCAGCGGGGTCGACGGACTGGTCGGCGCGCCGGTCCGGTTGGCCGGCGCCCACGGCGTCGCCCGTGGTCCGCTCCGACGCGACATCGCCGCCGCGCTCCTGGCCCAGGCGCCCGACCACCCGCTGGGATGCCTGCCGTACCGGTCACTGGACGGCGACCCGGACACCGACGTCCCGCTCTTCCTGTCCATGCCCGAATACCTCAGACCGGCGGGCGAGGACCTGCGCCGACAGGTCGGCGACTCCTACGACTACCGGTCGGTGGGCCGCTACTCGGTCAACAACGGCTGGGCCGCCGGGGCCGATCCGGTCGAAGCCGCCGTGCACGCGATCAACGAGCTGATCGAGCGCGACGCGCTGTCCCTGCTGCTGATCGGACAGTTCCTGCGGGATCGGCCGCGGCGGCTGGTCGTGGTCGACCCGGCCACGCTGACCGCCGATCTCACCGCCCTCCTCGACTTCGCCACCGCCCGCACCGGCCGACCGGTGCACCTGATCGACATGACCACCGACCTGGGCGTGCCGGCGTACACGGCCTACCAGGCGCCGCCCCCGGGGCGGCCCGCGCGGATCTGCGGGTGGGGCGCGTCGCTCTCCCGCCGGTACGCGATCTCCAGAGCGCTGAGCGAACTCGTCCAGCTGCACAGCACCATCGGCCTGCGGGAGGAGTACGCGGACCTGCTGCCCGCGCAGCGCGACGACACCGGCCCCTACCCGGGACTCCACGCCTGCTACCTGTCCGACTTCGGCACCGCGCTGGAGGCCGCCGAGGTGCGCCCGTTCGAGCCGACCGCGGCGCCGGACACCCCGCACGGGCATCTCGACCGACTCCTGGGGCTCCTGCGGGAGCGCGGCTTCGCGGCGTACCAGCGCGACCACCACGTCACCCCGGACGCCGCCGTGGTCAATGTGCTGGTGCCCGGGCTGGAGCGGTTCATGCTGGTCACCGACGGCCAGGTCGTGGTGCCCGGTGGGCGCGGGTTCGCGGAGGCCCGCGGTGAATGAGCCGGTGTGGCGCCCGCTCGCCCGCGCCGACGCGCGCCGCACCGCGGAGCTGCTGGCCGTCTGCGAGCGCGCCGACGGGACGGGCGACCGGCGGGGCGAGCAGGACGTCCTCGACGGCTGGGCCGCTTCGGGCATCGACCTGGCCGCCGGCACGATCTCCGCCTGGGCCGGACCGGTGCAGGTGGCACACGCGGTCACCCGGACGCGTGAACAGGCGGACCCCGTCCACGAGATGATCGTGGAGATCGCGGTCCACCCGGCCCACCGGACCTCGGAGACGGCCGAGTACCTCCTCGCCTGGTGCCGTCGCGCGGCCGCCCGAAGACACCGGGAGCGGTTCACCGGCACCCCGCTGGAGCTCCACGCCCGGACGCACGGCCGTCAGCGGTGGCTCGCGGGGGAGTTGGATGCCGCGGGGTACCGAAGGGCACACAGCTACCGGGGCATGCGGATCGACCTGGCGCCGTACGCGTCGGCCGTCGCGCCGTTGCCGCTGCGCGGCAGCGTGATCGTGCCGTTCGAGGACCGGTACGACGCGGAGCTGTTGGCGGCCCGGAACGAGATCTTCGCCGACACCCGGGGCAGTGTGCGGATGACGGCCGCGACCTGGCGTCATTCCGTGACCGGCAGCCCGTACTTCCGCCCCGCGTCGTCCTTCCTCCTGCTGTCCGCCGAGCGCCGGGAGATCCTCTGCTACCTGCTCTGCACCGAACTCGCCGACGCGGGCGCCGAACGCGAGCTCTACCTCGCCAACGCGGGCACCCGCCCGGACCTGCACGGCCGAGGCCTGTACCGCGCCGTGTTCACCCACGCGCTCGCCCGGGCGAAGGCCCAGGGCTACCGGTGGGCCGTCGCGGACGTCGACTCCACCAACACCATGGTGGCCGGAGGCTTCTACGACCGCGTGGGCCTGCGCACCTTCCGCACCTGGACCGGGCACGTGCTGGACCTCGCGGGCACGGCGGAGAGCGGCCCCGCCCGCGGGCGGGAGGCCGTCGGCCGGACCGGGGCGAGCGGTCAGATCGACGACGGACACCCGCACGGCAGCGGCCCGCCGGACGACGCCGGCCGTCGGCTCGGACCGGGAGCCGTGGACGGAGAGGCCGTCGGATGCCTCGCTGGTCCGGGCTCCGACCCTCACGCTTGACCTTGACGCGCCGGCAGAGTTTGTCCTGAGGCCGTGCGGACCGGAGGGATTGCGACGAACGAGAGGACTGCGCGGACCTGCCCGCCGATGCCCTTCCTCACAGTCCGCGTTCACAGGACTCCCTTGCGAATTCGGAGGGTTCGCCTGCTGTTCACCGTGTGCGAGGAGGGGGAGGATGGAAAAAGGGAGCGGGAAACCTTCGGGCGGTGGTTCCGATGCCGGTCGTCTTCGTTCATGGAGTGGGTAACCACGACGAGTTTCTGGCGCAGAAGGCAGCGTCGCTCCGGCGCCGCTTCTTCGCCCGGTTCCTGTTACCGGCGATCGGTGCGGACCCTGAGAAGGGGACGGTTCTGCTTCCTTGGTGGGGCCGGGCGGGCGCCGTGCCCAGATGGGGTCGGGTGTGCCGCCCCGATGCGGACGTGCCGCTGGGAGCGGCCGACGAGAATTCCCTGTTCCAGGAGCTGGCCGCCGCGGAGCCGCCCCCGACCGGGCGTACCGAGGACGTCGTCCTGGACACCGCCAGGGAAAGTGTCGCGGATGCCGTGGACCTGCTGTACAGCGCGCTCGACCTGGAGTCCTGCGAGGACGAGGAACTGGACGAACTGGCCTCCTTGGCCGTCCCGCTCGCCGCGTACTGTGAGAGCTACCGGCGGTACGACCCCGCCGATCCGTTCTGGAAGGACGTGGGCGACGATCTGGACCTGGTCGA
The DNA here is from genome assembly GCA_000719695.1 of Streptomyces sp. NRRL F-6131. Classification (GTDB taxonomy): domain Bacteria; phylum Actinomycetota; class Actinomycetes; order Streptomycetales; family Streptomycetaceae; genus Kitasatospora. Next base: position 4,159 of record JOHN01000061.1, on the reverse strand, counting down.
GGCTTTCGTGGAGACCGGGCGGGAGCCCGGCCCCGAGCTGCTGTCGCTGGGCGCGGGCTCGCGGTTCGGAGCGGCCGGCAGGCGACTCCTCGAAACCGCCGACTCCCTGCGAGCAGCGCTGGTCGCTCCCCCGACCCGACTGACGGCCGGCGGCCTGCGCCGCCTCACCGACCGGCCGGTGCACGACTACCTGGGCGACGTCTTCAAGTACCTCACACTGCGCGGCACGCCCGAGCACCCCGGCGAGATCGTCACGGTCGTCCTCGACGACCTGCGGAAGGCGGCCGCCGCTGCTCCGGCGGGGGAGCCGCTTGTGGTCGTGGCGCACAGCATGGGCGGCAACATCGTCTACGACATCGCGAGTCACTTCCAACCACAGGTGGAGATCGACGTCCTGGTGACGGTCGGCTCCCAGGTCGGTCTCTTCGCCGAGTTTTCCGCCTTCCACGGCGTGCCGCAGGAACTGCCCGGGCCGGGCCGTCGGTTGGTCCCAGGACGAGAGAACATCCGGACCTGGATCAACGTGGTCGACCCCAGTGACATCCTCTGCTACTCCGCAGAACCGGTGTTCGAGGGGGTCGAGGATGTCCGGTACGAGTCCGGGGCACTCTGGGCGCACTCGGCGTACTTCAAACAGCCCAACTTTCACCGTCGGCTGGCCAAGCGCGTGAAGGCGGCGACAACATGACCGTTCACGAGATCAAGGGTGTCTCCGATCCCTGCATACACGCTCTGGTGATCGGTGTCGGTACGTACCAGAACTGCGGCAAGGCGGCGCCGCTGCGTGCGTCCGGGAGGAGACTGCTCAAGGAACTGGAAACGCCGTTGCCCTGCGCGCCGCTCTCCGCCGTGCACGTGGCCCGGTGGCTGATCGAGGCGGGCTGGGACGCGAGCACCGTCAAACTCGGCACGATCGAGGTTCTCCTGTCATCGGACTCCCCCAGTCCCTGGCCGGCCGATCTGCCGCGGCTGGATCCGAAGCCGGCGCTCTACGACAACGTCCGAACTGCCTGGCAGGGCTGGGTGGACCGGTGCAACGGCGATCCCGGCAACATCGCGCTGCTGTACTTCTGCGGGCACGGGTGGGGCGGCTCGCAGCACTACCTGCTGGTCGAGGACTTCGCCGCGGAGATCAGCACCTGGCCGGACCGCGTGATCGACTTCAACAGGACCCGCGACGCGATGTTGACGTGCAACGCTCTCACACAGTGCTTCTTCCTCGACGTCTGCTCCAATGAACCCGCCGAACTCGGTTCCCAGAGGATCAACCCGCACAACCTGATCGACGAGAACCCCGACGAGGCCGTTCTTCGGAAGCGGCGCAAAGCCACCACGCCGAACAACCCGGTGCTCAGGCCGGCGCCCAACGGCTTCGCGAGCAGAGTGCCGCCGGGCGAGCCCACTCCGTACGCGCAGGCCCTCGTCAAGACGCTGAACGGGCTCGGGGCGACCTTCGGCACCGACAACGCCTGGGAAATCCGAACCAGAAGCCTGCCTGTGATGATGGCGGAGGTGCTCGACTGGTTCTGGCCCGAACTCGGGGACGACCTCAATCCGACGGCCGGCGACTGCGCTCGCAACACCGTCCTGCGGCATTGCCCGGACATCCCGATGGTGCCGTTCCGCCTCGACTGCCATCCCCATTCGGCCCGTCCCAGTGCAGACTGGGAGCTGGAGTGCCTCCAGACCGGAGTGAGACACCCACGACCGGAGCCCGGTGTTTGGGAGGCCGAGACGGAGGCATCCTCGTACCGAATCACGGCGAACTGGAACCACGGGACCCAGAAGACGGTGACCTTGGAGGGCGTCCCGATACTGCCGGCCTGCCGCCTGATTCCCATCAGGTTCAACTGACCCCGAAGCCGAAGGGCGGGTGAGCAGAGCACGTGAGCACCTGGACAACCGGCGCAGAACTGCTGGTCGAACTGCCCGGAATCTCGCCCGGCACGGTGGTCGGCACGGCCAGAATCACCGCCCACGGGCCGGAGACACAGGCCAGCGCCGTCGTGGTGAGCGGCGTGCCGGTCAGGGTGGAACTGCCCGCGGAGGTCGGCTACAGCGTGCGCGGCCGGCTGACCAGCGGGGAGCGGCTCGTCGGCTACGCCGAAGTGGACGGGGAGGGCCCCTGGCTGCCGTTGCCGCTCACCGTGCTACCCGGTTCGCAGCCGCAGTCCGCACCGGGCAGGCGGCTGTTCCCCGGATCCTCGTGGGCCGCAGGCTGGACCTGGGACGGTCAGGCGGGCCGGTTCGTCCCGAGCGTCCATCTCACCCCGCAGCAGACCGCCTCCGGTACCTTGCTGACCGGCGGCCTCGCCAAGTCCACCAACGTGGCCCAGGTCAGCCCGTCGGGAGGTCCGGCCAGCTTCGTCCTACTGCCGGGCGTCACGAAGCTCTGGGTCACCGGGGACCGCCTCGGACCCGAGCCGGGGAACGCCGCCACGCTTCTCGACTGCCTGCGCCGCGGCGATCTGGCGGGAGCCGGCGCCGTAGTCGAGGCCGAGGCGATCGGCAGCGACTCCTCGATCTGGCCCTCGTCGCGTCCTGTCCTGCTCGATCTCGCCCTCGGCTACTACCTGCTCGATGCCGACGACGATCGGCTCGCCCCTTGGGCGGAGCACCTCGCCGATGCCTACGACTGGTCCGCCGACGCCCAGGTGATCTCGGCCTGCGCGTTGCTCCGAAGCCCCGGTGACCACAGGGAGAAGATCGTCGAACGCCTGGAGACGGCGGTTGCGTACGGTCTGCCGGTGATCACCCGCGGGCTGCAGTTGCTCAACGACAACCTCGGCCTGATCCTCGATGCCGGGTCCGCCGCCCGGCGTGCGGTCCTGCCGTACGCGATCTGCGCCCGGACCGACACGGTCCTGACCACCTTCTGGGGCGAACTTCCGGGCGCTCCGGAGAGCGCGCCGGTCCTCGGCGGGCGGCCTGCGCATGCCGTACCGCTCAACGAGGACGACGGCCCGGTGGAGTGGTCGGGCCCGATCGCCGGGCTGGTCGGCGAACTGCTGGTACGGCGGTCGGCGGGACTGCCGCCTTCGGCCGGGCCCGTTCTGGCCGAGCTCCATGCATCGCTGGAGGAGAGCCTGGGGCTGGCCTCCCGCCTCTCGCTGGCCGAGGCCGCGCCGGAGGTGGCGCGGTTGACCCTTCTGCTCGACGATGCGCTGCGCCAGGGCGAGGTTCCCGTCCTGGCTTGGGCCGCAGGACTCGCGGCCGCCGAGGACGCGGGCCGTTTCGCCGGTTCTGCCTCCCGGCTGGAACACGATCGAAGAGCCTTCCGCCAGGTGGGCGCGGCGCTGTCGGATGCCTGTGACCGGCTGCGGGTGCACATGGACGCGGTCGACCGCGCCGAATCCGTGGAGCACGCGCTGGGACCGGCGATCGGTCACGCCACCAGGTGTGCCGCTCTGCTCGCGGCCGATGTCCGCGATGCGGTCGCCGTGCTGCGTGGAGCGGGTTTCGGGGCCGAGATGCCCGTACCCGTCCTCCTCACCGCGCCGACGGCGGTTCCCGTCGTGGAGGCGTGAACTCGTCGCTCGGTGCCGGACGCCCGGCCGGGGCCCGTCCGGGCGTCCGAGCGTCCGAGTGAGCCGTGGGCGTTCCCGGTCGATCGGCCGGAACGCCCGTTCCCCCGGGTGCGGAAAGCTTGCCGCGGGACGTCTGTCGGGTGACGGGGAGCGGCCGGTGGATCAGTCGACGAGGCCCTGCAGTTCGGTGGCCCAGTCGATCCGGTCGGCCTCGGTGCCCCGGGGGACCAGGGTGAAGCTCTCGCGGCGCAGCCAGCGGCGTACCTGGCGGGACGGGAGGTCGAGGAGGACGGTGCCGTCGTCGCCGCGGAGCATCACGCGCAGGGAGGTGCGGCCGTGGCAGGGGCAGGGCGGCCAGATGCGGACGTCGCCGAGGCCGGCGGGTTTCTGCAGGCCTTCCCAGAGGAGTTCGCGGGAGAGCTGCCAGGTGCCCGCCTCGGCCGCGGGGCCGAGGAATTCGAGGGCGACGGCGAACGGGTCGTCGTCGCGGTAGCCGAGGCGGACGGGGATGTCGAGGGAGTGTTCCTCGCCGAGGACGATGCGCGCGTCGAGCAGGACCTCGGTGCGGGTGGCCTCGGGGTGGGGCTGGGGGCTGGGGAGGGGGTGCTGGGCGGGCATGCGTTCTCCAGGAG